>NZ_FNLF01000002.1:674513-1349026 GCF_900103175.1 Tsukamurella pulmonis | reverse complement strand
GCCGCTGGACACCGTGGAGCCGCCGGACGCCGCCGCCTCGCCGGAGGACGAGGCACTCGCCGCCGAGGTCCGTGGCCTCATCGCCGACGCCGTGCACGCCCTGTCCCCCACCGATCAGCGCCTCTACCGGCTCTGCGTCGAGGACGAGAGGACCTACGAGCGGGCCGCGGCCGAGGTGGGCGTGAGCCACGCCGCCGTCCGCAACCGCGTCTCCCGGCTGCGCAGCCGTCTGCGCGCCGACCTGAGCACCCTGAGGGAGCAGTCATGACCGCCCGCACCACCCCCGACGACATCCTCACCGACGATCGGCTCGCCGCGATGCGCTCGGTCGTCATGGCCGAGGTCGACACCGATGTGCAGGCGCGCCGTCGCAGCCGGCGGCGCCGCACGATGGGCATCGCGGCGGCCGCCGCGATCGCCGTCGTCGCCGTCGGCGGCGGCGTCGTGGTGAACCAGTTCCAGGACACCGGCAGCGACAAGTCGTTCTCCGTGCCGGGCGCGGGACCGCAGACCGCCGCCCGCGGAGCCGCGGAGTCCGCGCCCGTCACCGGCGGGGCACCGCTGGCGGCCCCCGCACCGCAGGCCGCCCCCACCACGGGGCCGATGCCGCCGCCGACCCCGACGCCGATCACCAACAACCGGCACGTGGTCACCACCGGCACGGTGACGGTCACGAGCACGGATCCCGCTGCCGCGGCGAAGGACCTGGCGGCCACCGCCGAGCGCCTCGACGGCCGCGTCGATGAGCGGCGGGAGACCCGCGGTGACCAGGCTTCGGCCACACTGCGCCTGCGCATTCCGAGCGAGAGGATCACCGAACTGCTCGACCGGGCCGGCGGCGTCGGCACCGTCGCGTCCGTGCAGCTCGAGCACGAGGACGTCACGGACACCGCCGTGGACCTGGACGCGCGCATCCGCGCGACCCGGGTCTCCGTCGACCGGTTGAGCGCGGTGCTCGCGCGGGCCGAGACCACGGATCAGGTGATCGCGGCGGAGTCCGCGCTGACCTCCCGCCAGCAGGAGCTCGAATCCCTGCAGTCGCGACGCGCGTCGATCGCCGACCGGGTCTCCCTCTCGACGGTGACGGTGACGATCGAGAAGCCGACCGTCACCGTCGACCGGTCCGGGTTCGCGGGCGGACTGCAGGACGGGTGGGACGCGCTGCTGGCCGCCGGCCGGTGGCTGTTGGTGATCGCCGGAGCGGTGCTGCCCTGGGCGGCGCTGCTCGCACTGCTCTACGCGGCCTACCGCGCGGTGCGGGCCGCGCGGCGCCACTCCTGACCCCGGCTCGACAGGAGTTTCGGCAGCGCGCTGCCGAAAATCGTGAACGCGGCCGACTTTCGGCAGCGTTCGCAGGAACCGGCAGCGCGCTGCCGATCGTCGACGCGAGCAGCGGCGCTCCGAGCCCGAGGCCGACTACGAAGGGACGATCAGCGCGCGGGCCGTGGCGAACCGCGGGCCGCGCGCACCGTCGACCTCGATGAAGAAGTCGGCCTCGGAGAAGCTCTGCCGGCTCCCGGGTTTGACCACCCGGCCGACGGCGAGGAACGCCTCCCCTTGCGCGGCGCGCAGGAACTGGGTGTCCATCGCGGTGACGAGGCCGCCCGCGCCGGGATGCATCGCGAGCGCATAGCCGCAGGCGTTCTCCAACACGCCGGCGATGACCCCCGCGTGGAGGCCACCGAGGTTCTGGCACAGGTCGTCCCTGCGCTCGAGGCGGAGCACGACCTCCTCGCGGTCGGCGCTGAGCACCTCGATACCGGCCCACCGGTTGAAGGGCAGGGAGGCGTTGTAGTCGACGAGTTCCTGGAAGGTCACCCCAGCACTATCGCACCTCCGCGTCAGCGGGTGCTGGCCGCGAGCTCGGGGGCGGGGCGAGGCGACGGTGCGGGTGCGGGTGCGACCGGCGCACCGAGGCCGCCGAGTCCCGAAAGGACGTCGAAGGCGATCTCGCCCGTCTGCCACAGCGCGAGGATCGCGCCCTCGGTCGCGGGCCGCACACCCGGGTTCTGCAGCGCGAGGCCGTTGGCGAAGGTGAGGGTGTTGTAGCCGTCGTCGGCGGCGCGCAGCATCAGGTTCGAGGCGACGCCCGCGCCGACGATCCGGTCGAGCCCCTGCCCGAAGAAGTAGAAGGTCCACAGGCCCCACAGATCGGCGCCGTAGATCCGCTTGCTGCGATCGGGGATCACGTTGCCGTTCTTCGCGATCGAGTCGACGATGCGGTAGAAGTCGAGCGCGTTCGCCGGGGTGCTGCGCGTGTGCGCGACGGTGTACGCGAGATCGACGGTGATGTGCGCGTTGTAGCCCGCCATCGCCACCCGCCCGGGCGGCAGCTCGCAGCGCGCCGCCAGCCGGAAGTAGTTGCCCCACCACTGCGGCACGGCGCCGCCGGTCCACTGCGCGTGCACGGCCCGCAGGTAGCGGCTCACCAGGTCGATCGAAAGGGACTTGGTGTAGCGCGGGTCGTCGAGCCCGGCCTCGTCGCGCTGCGTCGGGGTGACCGCGTCGCGGATGACGCCGTCCATCCCCACACCGAACAGACCGCGCCGGTCGCGGTGCGCGGCGAGGATGTCGGCGATGCCGCGCTGCCGCGCCGTCAGGTCGTCGAGGCCGGCGAAGGTCGGGGCGGTGGGCAGGGTCCGCGGGTCGGACAGCGCGACGATCCGCCGGTTCTCGTCGGGCCGCAGGGCGGTGCCGCAGTAGGCCGACGGTGCGCCCGCCGCGGGCACCGCGACGAGCGCGCCGGGGAGCAGGGCGACGACCACCGCGCCGGCGAGCCACGCCGGCCGGCGCATCATCGGGCTAGACCTCCGCGAGGGGGACGCCGGTGTCGCCGAGGCGGGCGGCGTCGACGGAGCGGCGCGAGGTGATCAGGTCCCGGACGTCGTCGCCGACGTCCCAGATGTTGACGTTCATCCCGGCCAGCACCCGGCCCTCCCGGAGCCAGAACGCCACGAACTCGAGGGCATCGACGTCGCCGCGGATCACCACCTGGTCGTAGCCGGTCGAGAGCCCCAGGTACTCCATCCCGAGCTGGTACTGGTCGGTGAAGAAGTACGGGAGCCGGTCGTAGACCTCGGACCCGCCGAGCATGTTCGCCGCGGCGACGCGGGGCTGGTTGAGGGCGTTGGCCCAGTGCTCGACCCGGATGCGCCGGCCCACCGTCGGGTTCTCCGCGGCGGCGATGTCACCGACCGCGAAGACGTGCGGGTCGCTGGTGCGCAGACCGGCATCGACCGCCAGGCCGCCCTCGGCGGTGTCCAGGCCCGCTTCCTGCGCGAACTCGATGTTGGGGATCGCGCCGATCCCGACGAGCACGGCGTCGGTCTCGACGGTGCTGCCGTCCTCGAGGACGAGTCCCCGTCCGCCGGGCTCGACGGCCCGGACGCCCACGCCGGTCCGCAGATCGACGCCGTGCGAACGGTGCAGATCGGCGAAGACCTTGCCCAGCTCCGGCCCGAGCGCGCCGATCAGCCGCTGCTCCGAGGGCTCGATCACGGTCACCTCGAGTCCGGCTCCGCGCGCCGCGGCGGCGGCCTCGAGACCGATCCACCCGCCGCCGACGATGCCGAGGCGGCCGCCCTTGGCGAAGGCCGCCCGCAGCGCGTCACTGTCGTCGATCGTGCGCAGGTAGTGCACCCCGTCGGCGCCGGGGAGCGGGCGGGCCCGCGACCCGGTGGCCAGCAGGAGCTCGTCGTAGTGCAGCGATTCCCCGCCGTCGAGCCCGACGGTGCGCGCCTCCCGGTCGAGCGAGGTCACGCGGACGCCCGTGCGAACGGTCACGTCGTGATCGGCGTACCAGGCCGCGTCGAAGGTGAACACGCTGTCGCGCTCGGCCTTGCCCTGCAGGTACTCCTTGGACAGCGGTGGGCGCTCGTACGGTGGATGGGCCTCACCGCACAGCACGGTGATCGGGCCGTCGTGCCCCAGATCCCGCAGCGCCTCCGCCGCTTTCGCTGCTGCCAGTCCTCCGCCGACGACGATGATCTCAGCCATGCTTCCGACCGTAGACCCGTCCGCCGGGGAGGGGAACCCCTCGGCGCACAAGGCGGTGATCGCAACACCGCCTGCACGATTCGTCCGATTCGCTACGCTGGCGCCATGGAAGTACTACGCAACGTCATAGTTCTGATCCACATCGTCGGCTTCGCGATCACCTTCGGTGGTTGGGTCGCGTCCGCGGCGTCGGGCCGCTTCCGTTTCGACCGGGTGATGGACTACGGGCTGCTGGTCTCCCTGGTGACCGGACTCGCACTGGCCGCGCCCTGGCCCGCCGGCATCGAGCTGAACTACCCCAAGATCGGGATCAAGCTGGTGATCCTGCTCATCCTCGGCGGCCTGCTCGGCATGGGCAGTGCGCGGCAGAAGCGCACCGGCGAGCCCGTCCCGCGCGGGATGTTCTACGCCGCGGGCGTGCTGTCGCTGACCGCCGCGGGGCTCGCCGTCATCTGGTGACTCCGCGGATGCCGTGCACGTAGTCGCGGAGCTCGTCGAGCTTGCGCTTCGCGGCGACGAGCTGCGCGATCCGCTCGTCGAGCACGGCGCGACGCTCGCCGATGCGGACCAGCGCCGCGTCGAGCTCCCCGGGCGGGGCATCGCCCTCGCCGCACACGACGCCCACCAGCTCCGCCGTCTCCGCGGCCGACAGCCCGGCCTCGATCAGGCACCGCGCGTCGTCGACGGTGCGCACGTCCTCCTCCGTGAACACCCGGTAGCCGTTGGACTCGCGGCCCGGGGCCAGGATCCCCGTCTTCTCGTAGTGCCGGATCATGCGCGGCGTGGCGCCGGTGCGGGCGCACAGGTCCCGCATTCGCAGCCCGGGCTTGACCATGACACTGGTGTCAGAGTTCATGCTCTCAGTATGACGAATCAGCAGCTTCCCCGCGCGGTCGTGGTGACCGCCCACCCCGACACCGATTCCGCCACCGCCCGCACCGCCGCCGCGGTCGCCCGCGGGCTGCGCCGCGGCGGGTACGCCGAGGTCGAGCGGCACGACCTCCTCGCCGCCGGCTTCGACCCGACCTTCGGTTCCGCGGATCACGCGGCGTACCGCGACCGCACCGACGTCCCCGTGGACGTCCGCGCGGAGCAGCGCCGCCTCGAGGAGTTCGACGCGATCGCGGTCGTCTTCCCGGTGTACTGGTGGGGCTTGCCCGGCCCGCTCAAGGGCTGGGTCGATCGCGTCTTCACGCGCGACTGGGCGTACGACGACACGGGGTCCGGCGCCCCGCTCGCGGCGCCGAAGCGCCTGTACTTCTTCCCGATCGGCGCGGTCGGCGCGTCGACCTACCGCAAGCACGGCTACCTCGACGGGATGCGCGCGCAGCTGGTCGACGGGCTCGCGGGCTACATGGGCGCGCAGGACTCCGACCTCGTCCTCCTGGTCGACGGTGAATCGGACGATCCCGAGCGGCATCACGCCCGCGAGGCCGCAGCGGAGGACGCCGCCGCGACGGTCGCCGCACGGGCGATCGACGGCGTCGCCGCCTGACCGTCAGGAGAGGCGTTCGACGAGAACGGGCAGGCCCTCGCCGTCCAGTTCGGACAGGGCGACGGTGCGGCCGCTCACCGCAAGCAGCAGCGCGAGCAGCGGGCCGCTGACCTCGGGGCCGTCACCGAACGCGACGTCGGCATCGGTGGCACGCACGCGCAGTCCGGCGACGTGCTCCTTCGCTCCGCCCATCCCCGTCCCGGTGCGCGCCTGCAGGCGCAGCGCTCGTTCGACCGCCTCCACCGGATACTCGCCGACGGCGCCCAGTGGTCGCCGGATGTCCTCGCCGTGCACCACCACCTCGACGAGGCGGGTGTCCAGCGGGGCGGGCGGGCCCGAAGTGCGATCGGCGACCTCCCGGAACCGGTCGAGCATCTGCGCCGCCGGCCCCACCTCGCGATCGACGCCGTTGCGGTTGTCCCGGTCGAAGTCGAAGCGGGCGAGGATCATTCCCTTGAGGAAGCCGAGGCGGGTGGTCTCGGCGGTGGAGATCTGGTGCGCGACCACATCGCGCACGCGCCATCCCGGGCACAGCGAGGGCGTGTCCCACCGAGCGTCATCCACCGTCTCGAGGAAGGCGATCAGCGCGCGGCGCTCCGCGTGGACCAACTGCCAGACATCGGCCATGGGACTCCTTCGTCCCGGTCACCGTAGCGCGATCGGCCGCCCCTCACCGGCGAAGTGTCACGCCGCTTCCCGCCGACGCCGAGCCGCGGAGCACCACGAGCGGTCCCGCCGCTCCCTCGGCCGGGCCGGCCTTGTCCGTGCACGAGCTCCATCCCGAGTAGGCCATGCCGGTCGCGTCGACACGCGTGGTCGGGCCGAGGCGCAGCTTGAGCGCGCTCCACGAGACCTGCACGTCGATCTCGACACCGCCGTACGGGAATTCGGCGCTGCGGAAGTCGAGCTTCGCGGTGCCCATGGTCCCCTCGATCCGCAGGCGCGCCGGGACGGTCCAGACGCCCTTGCGGTGCACCGTCTTCCACTCCAGGTCCAGCACCTCGACGGGTCGGTCCGCGGGCTCGGCGACGACGGCCGGGAACAGGCGGTCCCGGATCGGCAGGTCCTGCACCAGCGCGCGCAGGGCGCCCCGGTCCGTGGCCGCGTAGGCGGCCCGCGTGCGCTCGTCGAACTCCTCCACGGTGAGGTAGCCGGTCGCCATCGCCTCGCCGAGAAGCTCGACGGCCCGGTGTCGCTCGGGATCGCCCACCCGGATTCCATCGCTGTCCTCCATGGCCCCGACCCTAGCGATCGCGCGCGGTGCCGTCCGCTATCGCCCGCTTCGGCGGGCGCGTCCCAGGTACTCGCGCTCCGCCGGATCGGTGGTGAGCGAGATCGCCTTCGCGTACGCGGCGTCGGCGGCGGGGTCGCCGAGTCGGTCCAGCAGGGACGCGCGCAGCGCCCAGCCCGATTGCAGTCGGCCCACGTCTCCGACGGCATCGAGCGCATCCAACCCCGCTCGCGCACCGTCGATCTCGGCGATGACCGCGGCGCGTGCGACGGCCGCGCCCCGCGTGGGGGCGAGCGCGACGAGCGCGTCGTACAGGCGGCGCAGGTGCGCCCAGTCCGGCGCCTCACCGGGGCGCCGGGCGCAGTGCACGGCGCCGATCGCGGCCTCCAGCTGGAACCGTCCCACGGCGCGCAGGGCGTGGGCCGCACGCAGGTGGCGGTGTCCTGCCGCGATGAGGTCGCGATCCCAGCGGCGCGGATCCTGCTGGGCCAGTGGAACGTAGCGCCCGTCCTCGTCGACGCGGGCGGGCAACCGGGCACTCGAGAGGTACAACAGGGCGGCGAGACCGTGCGCCTCCGGCACCGTCGGGGCGGCCTCGGTGACGGTGCGGGCCAGCCCCAACAGGAGCGCGTGCCGCTCGCGCGGCGGAGTGGGCCATTCGATCGTGTACGACCCGTAGACGGCTTCCAGCACCGGCCCGAGCCGATCGGGGAGCGCTTCGAAGTCCGGGACCGCGAACGGGATCCGCTCCCGTGCGATCCGCTTCTTGGCACGGGTCAGGCGCGCCGCCATGGTGGCCGTCGGGATCAGGAGGGCCGCTCCGATCTCGGCTGCGGTGAAGCCGAGGACGGTGTTGAGCATGAGGGGCACGCCCGCCCCGGCGAGATCGGGATGCGCGCAGACCAGGAGCAGTTCCAGTCTGCGATCCGGTGCGGCGCCGGTCTCGGGGATGTCGTGCTCGGTCTCGTCGAACGGGACCGAGGTGCGCTCGGCGGCGGATCTCCACCGGTCCCGTTGGCGGTTGCGCGCGACGGTGAGCAGCCAGGCGTCCGGGTCGTCGGGCACCCCGTCGACCGGCCACCGCGCCAGGGCCCGCTCGAAGGCGTCGGCGAGGGCGTCCTCGGCGGAGGCGAGATCGTGCGTGCGGGCGGCGAGCAGCGCGAGCAAGCGGCCGTACGAGGTGCGGGCGGCGGTCTCCGCCCGCACCTCGGCATCGGCGGGCATCAGTCCGTGCAGGCGGCGGTGTCCCAGACGCCCTCGTCGCACGCGGCGGCCACCTTGCGCACCTCGATCACCGCGTACTGGGTCGCCGGGTGCTTCTGCGCCCAGGCGATCGCGGCGTCGCGGTCCGGCACGTCCAGGATGAACACCCCGGCGAGCGCCTCACGGGTGTCGGCGAACGGCCCGTCCTGGATGGCGAGGTCGCCGTCGCGCCGGGTGACGGTGACCGTCTGCGCCTGCGGTTCCAGGATCTCCGCCCCGATCAGCACGCCCGCGGCCTGCAGGGCGGCGGTGTAGTCCGCCATCGCCCGCTGCATCTGCAGCATGGCCTCCCTCGGGACGTCGCCCTCGCCGGGCTCGGCGTTGTTGAGCAGCAGTGCGTAATGCATGTCGTTCCTCCTCGTATCACTGTGCCCCAGGGGCGGGGCACAGTGATGACGATCGAGGCGAGGAGGAATCGACAGCTCGCCCGAGGAAGTTTCTAGCGACCCGCGAGCAGGGCGAGCACGCCCTCCGCGACGGGGTGCGCGCTGGCCGGGTTCTGCCCGGTCACGACGGTGCCGTCGGTGACGGCGAACGGGGCCCAGGCCTCGTCGGCCTGGACGTAGGTCGCGCCGCGCTCGGCGATCCGCTCCTCGAGGCTGAACGGGACGATCGCGTCGAGGCCGGCGAGCACCTCCTCGTTCCAGGAGAAGCCCGCGATGTTCCGACCGGAGATGAGCGGTGCACCGTCGGACTTCGTGGCGCCGAGCAGCCCGGCGGTGCCGTGACAGACGGCGGAGACGACCTTGCCCGCATCGTCGAACTCGCGCAGCAGCGTCGCGAGGCGCTCGTCGGCCGGGAAGTCGAACATCACGCCGTGACCGCCGGTGAGGTAGATCGCGTCGAACTCGGCGGCGTCGACGTCGCGCAGCGACGGGGTGTTCCGCAGGCGGTCCATGAAGACGGGATCGTCGTAGCGGGCGCGGGTGCCGCCCTGCGCGAGCACCTCGTGGCTCAGCGACTCGGGATCGAGCGGGACGAAGCCGCCGTCGATGCTGGCGATGGTGGTGGCGTGCCCCGCGGCCTCGACGGCGTCCACGAAGTGGGTCAGTTCGCCCAGCCAGAGGCCGGTGCGACGGCCGCTGACCGCGTACGAGGGGACGCTGGTGGTGACGACCAGGATGCGGCTCATGGGATCCTCCTCAGGATTTGATTTGCCGAGCAACTGAACCGTATCACAATTGATATGTCTCGCAACTGATATGTGTGACCTGTTAGGCTGCGGCGGTGGCGGAACATGAGGAGACCTGCGATTTCGGCTGGTCCGTGGGGGTGCTGAACAAGGCGTACGCGGAGGCGGTCGCGCCGATCCTGGACCGGATCCCCCGCGGCGTGCGCGGCTACCAGACCCTGTACGCCGCCGCGACCTACGACCTGCCCACGCAACTCGCTCTCGCCGAGTACCTGCTCATCGACAAGTCCGTGATGCCGTACGTGGTGGATGACCTCGTGGGCGCCGGGCTGGTGCGCCGCGAGCCGTCGCCGACGGACCGACGCGCGCGCCGCGTGGTGCCGACCGACGCCGGGCTCGCGACGCTCCGTGAAGTGGGCGCGGCGCTGAGCACGGCCGAGGCGCAGCTGCTCGCACCCCTGTCCCCCGGCGATGCGGAGACGCTGCGGCGGGCGGTCGCCATCGTCGCGCGGACGTCGCGCGACGGCTGCGCGGACTAGGTCGCTCGCTCCGACCGTGTCGGGTCAGGCGCGCGCCAGGTGCAGCAGCGGGTACGGGCGGCCCTCGCCGTCGGTCTCGCTGCGCGCCGTCACGGCGAACCCGCTGTGCGCGTAGAAGCCGACGGCCTGCTCGTTCTGTTCGTTGACGTCGACGGTGCGCACCCCGAGTTCCCGGACCGCGTGATCGAGGAGCGCGCGCCCGACGCCCCGGCCGCGGCTGTCGGCGTGCACGAAGAGCATCGCCAGGTCCTCGCCGGCCGTGCCGGCGAAGCCGGCCACGGCACCGTCGAACTCGGCGACGGTGAGCCGGACCTGCGGGAAGTAGTCGCTCGCCAGGCGCGCCTCGATGGCGTCGCGGTCGTCGTCGGCGAGGAAGTCGTGGGTGGCGTCGACCGAGCTGCGCCAGACCCGCACGAGAGTCTGATGGTCGTCGGCGGTGCCTGCGCGGAGAGTGATCATGCCCGTCATTCTTCCGGCCGTGTCGAGCCGTTTTCGCCCCACGGATACCCCTTGGGCCGGTGCCGCGGCGGGATCAAGGGCAAGCCGAGGTCCGGCGCGACGGCGTAGATGCACTGCTTCACTCGGCGCGGCGGCGGCTCCGTCATCCGCGCAGCGCGGCGAGGGCCCGGTCGGCGTGGACCTGCATGTTCACCTCGGAGGCGATGACATCGGCGACGGTGCCGTCGGCGCGGATCGCGAAGGTGGTGCGCTTGGTGGGCATGCCGGCGAGCTTGAGCAGGCCGCCGCGGCCCACCCCGTAGGCCGCCGCGACGGTGCCGTCGACGTCGGCGAGCAGCGGGTAGTCGAGGCCGTGCTTGGCGGTCCAGTCCTGCTGCTTGGCGACGGCGTCGCGGCTGATCCCGACGCGCTGCACGCCCGCCTCCGCGAACTCGGCGGCGAGGTCGCGGAAGTGGCACGCCTCCTTGGTGCAGCCCGGCGTGAACGCCGCCGGGTAGAAGAACAGCGCGACGGGGCCGGCGGCGAGCAGGTCGCTCAGCTTCCGCGGCGTGCCGTCCTGATCGGGCAGTTCGAAGTCGGGTGCCTTGTCGCCGGGTTTCATGCCGACAAGGCTAGCCTGGCGGCATGAGCTTCACCGGATTCCCCGAGGCGGCGCTGGACTTCTACGACGACCTCGAGGCCGACAACTCGAAGGTGTTCTGGGAGGCGCACAAGGAGGTCTACAAGACCGCCGTCGCCGCCCCGATGGCCGCTTTGATGGACGAGCTGGCCGACGAGTTCGGTACTCCCAAGATCTTCCGCCCCTATCGGGACGTGCGGTTCTCCAAGGACAAGACGCCGTTCAAGACCCACCAGGGCGCGTTCGTGGGCGTCGGCCCGGCGACGGGGTACTACGTGCAGATCGGGGCGCCCGGCGTACGAGTCGGGGCCGGGTTCTACGACGCGACCCCGACGCGGCTCGCCGCCTTCCGGAACGCGATCGACAACGATCTCTACGGGCCGGCGCTCGAGCAGATCATCGCGAAGCTCCGCCGCACGGGGTGGGAGATCGGCGGCGAGACGCTCAAGACCTCGCCGCGCGGCTGGGACGCCGATCACCCCAGGATCGAGTTGCTGCGGCACAAGTCGCTCACCGCGATGCGCGACTACGGATTCGGCGAGATCATCCACTCGCCGAAGCTGGTGGCGGAGATCCGCAAGCACTGGCGGCAGACGTCGGCTCTGCTCGACTGGCTGGTCGAACACGGCGACGCCTGAACCCGCGCGCGATCTCTACACTGGTGGTATGGCCGAACGACCCCGACTGAAGTGGATGTGGTGGCTCTTCGCCTACATCGCTCTCGGCCTCGGCATCATCGGCGTCATCGTCCCTCTGATGCCCACAACCGTGTTCATCCTGATCGCGGCGTACTGCGCGGCGCGCGGATCTGACACCCTGCACCGCAAGCTGCTCGAGCACCGGATCTTCGGGCCCATGATCCTCGACTGGCAGCGCACGGGCGCGGTCAGCCGCAAGGCCAAGTACATGGCCATCGGCAGTATGGCCGTGTGCGCCGTGATCCTCCTCCTGGCGACACCGAAGTGGTGGATCGCCGCGATCGGAACAACGATCATGGCGATCGTCGCGATCTGGCTGTGGTCACGGCCCGAGCCGTCGGACGACCCCGACGCGGCACCGGGCGACGGTGCCGTCGCCTCGCCGCAGCCGTCGGCCGGGCGCGAGGACTGACCGCTCAGTCGTCCAAGGCACTGACCGCGATGCCGTAGGGCAGGAAGCGGACCTTCCGGGTCACGTCGGTGTTGTGCTGGTTGGCGCGCAGCGCGTCTATCTCGGTGGCGTAGACCTGCTCGACCCGGGCGCTGCCGTCCTCGGCGGTGGCGATCACGGCCCACACGCCGTCGCCGCTCTCCCCCGCCGTCTCCGGCTGGCGCTTGGGCCGCCGGGCATCGTCGAACAGCCCCGAGAAGGCGTCGCGCCCCGCAGTACCACCGACCAACCGGCCGATCATGTCCCGCGCTTCGCGGGCCAGGTCGTCGAACTCCCCCGGGCCGAAACCGAACGGGTTCTCATTACCTGCCATCACTGACTCCTCGAGCCGTAGGGACCCACCTGGTTCCAGTGTCCACGTCGCGCGCGTGTTCGGCCACTGTCCCGACGGCGAGATCATCCCGGACATCGGGTACATTTCGGTCACCACACCTTTGATCCAGGAGCAGACATGTCCTCGTCGCGCCGCATCCTCGCCACCGCCGCCACCGTCGGCCTCGCCGCCGTGCTCGCGCCCGTCGGCGCCGCCTCCGCCGCGCCGGGGGACGTCTTCGGCAGCGGCATGACGCAGACCGTCCACTGCATGTCTGACGGTGTGAACGTCAAGGGCGACCGCAACACCCTGTCGATCGTCGCCCACTGCGACCTGCTCATGGTCACCGGCAACGACAACGTGATCACCGTGACCAGCCCCCTGAAGACCCTCGTGGTGACCGGCCGCGACAACGTGGTCAAGTGCGAGTGGACCACCGGCACCACGGTCAGCGACAGGGGCTTCGGAAACACCGTCAAGTGCTGACGGAGATCAGTCGAGGCAGAACTCGTTTCCCTCGACGTCGGCCATGGTGAGGCAGGACTCGTTCACACCGTCCGCCTCCTGCAGGTAGAGGCGGGTCGCGCCGAGCTTCTCCAGTCGGGCGCCCTCGGCCTCCAGCGCCGCCAGGCGCTCGGCGCCCACCATGCCGGTGCCGGCGCGCACATCCAGGTGCACACGGTTCTTGACGGTCTTGCCCTCCGGGACGCGTTGGAAGAACAGTCGCGGGCCGACGCCGTTCGGGTCGACGCACGCGAACGCCGATCCGTGCGCCTCGGGCGGCAGCGACGCCTCGAAGGCGTCCCAATCGGCGAATCCCGGCGGGGGCGGCGGCACGACGTAGCCGAGCGCCTCGCACCAGAACAGCGCGACGCGCTTCGGGTCCGCACAATCGAAGGTGATCTGGATCTGCCTGACGGTCATGGGGGCAACCGTAGTCGGCACTGCGGTCGGTTCACGACCTGATTCCTGCCTTCGCGCCCCGTCGCCCCAGCGGTCCGCGACGTACCGTGCAGTGTGGTCCTGAACGTGCATCCCGAGATCGACGACGCCGTGCGCCGGTACCTCGCCACCGCCGACCGCCTCGTCCCCGGCGCGGTGACCGCCGCCGCGCTCGGCGGCTCCGTCGCGCTCGGCGCGTACCGCCCGGGTGCGAGCGACATCGACCTGATCGCCGCGGTCGACGACGCGTGGCGCGGCCGTTCCGACCTGATCCGCCGGCTGCGGCTGCTGCACCTGTCGCAGGTCCCGCGCGTGGCCGGCCGGGTCGCGCGCGGCCTCGGGTTCAGCGCCACCATCAACACGTCCTTCGTCTGGACCTCGGAGGTGCCCGATCCGGTGACGACGATCCAGCCGATCGCCTCGCACGTCGGCGAGATCTTCGACGCCCGTGGCGCTTTCGACGTCAACCCCGCGGTGTGGTCCGAGCTCGCCGCCGGTGGCGTCACGGTGCGCGGCCCGGCGCTCGAACAGTGGAACCTCGATCCCGAGCCCGCACGGTTGGTCGACTGGACCCGCGGGAATCTGCGCGACTACTGGCTACCGCTGGCGGACCGGACGGCGCGCGGTCGGCGGCCACTGACGCAAAGCCGAGTGGCCTGGTGCCTGACCGGCCCGGCGCGGATGCACGTCACGACCACGACCGGCACCGTCGTCAGTAAGGCCGACGGTGCGCGCCGGGCCCGGCAGAGCTTCCCCGAGCACGCGCCGATCCTCGGGGTCGCGCTCGCGCACGTCGCCGGGGCGGCGACGCCCACGGCCCCGCCGCCGGATCAGTGGCGAGCGCTCACCGTCGCGGCGATGCGGGAGATCATCGACGCGGCGTGAGCGCGGCGGTCACCAGCCGCGATGCAGGTCCACGACGGCGCGGCCGGTGTACTCACCTGCACGCAGTGCGTCGACGACGGCACCGATGCCGTCGATCCCGATGTCGTTGGCGACCAGGTCGAGGCGCTGGGGGCGCAAGCCGGATTCGATGCGCTGCCACAGGGCGCGCCGCTGCGCGATCGGCATGAGCACCGAGTCGATGCCCGCGAGGGTCACGCCGCGCAGGATGAACGGCAGGACCGTGGTCTGCAGTCCGGCACCCCCGGTCAGGCCGCTCGCGGCGACGGTGCCGCCGTACTGCAGGGTGCTGATCACGTCGGCGAGGGCCTTGCCGCCCACGCAGTCGACCGCGGCGGCCCACCGGCTCTTCCCGAGGGGACGGGGCTTGGCGTCGGGGTCGAGCGGGAGCCGCCCGATCACCTCGGCGGCGCCGAGCTCGCGAAGACGGTCGGCGGCGGCGGGCTTGCCCGACGAGGCGACCACGTCGTAGCCCAGGCCGGAGAGGAGATCGATGCTGGTGGAGCCGACTCCGCCGGTCGCGCCCGTGACCACGACGGGCCCGTCGGAGGGGACGATACCCGCGTCGACGACGGCGGCGACGCTCATCGCCGCGGTGAAGCCGGCGGTACCGATCGCGGCGGCCTCGCGGGTGCTCAGCGTGCTCAGCCGGACGGCCCAGTCGGCCGGGACGACGGCCTGTTCGGCGTAGCCGCCGTCGCGGGCGGTGCCGATCTCGTAGCCGTGCGCGACGACCCGGTCGCCCACGGCGAACTCGTCCGAGGTCGTTTCGACGACGGTGCCGGCGATGTCGATGCCGGGGACGATCGGGTACTGGCGCACCACGCCGCCGCCGGGGGTGAGGGCCAGCGCGTCCTTGAAATTCACACCGGAGAATTCGACGGCCACGCGCAGGTGCCCGGGCTCCAGCGCGACGGGATCGCGGGTCTCGACGCGCGAGGTCACGGCCTCGTCGGCGAGTTCGGCGATCAGTGCCCGGTACTGGGTCATCGTATTCTCCTGACGATCGGGTGCGTGTGCGGCGATGCTACGTCGGCGGGGCCTGGGCGCCCTACCGGAGCCCGTCGATCACCGCGTCGATCCGCCGCTCGCGCGTCTCCTCGCGTTTGGCCTCCGCGACGCCGCGCGCCGCCTCCTTGCGACGCGTGTAGCTGAGCGCGTCGAACGCGGAGCGCAGGCCCGCCGTCTCCAGCGCAGCGGCGAGAGCGCCGGGCAGCTCGACGGTGCGCTCGGCCTCATCGAGCTCGACGAGCGCCTCGACGGTGTCGCCGATCTCGACTCCGAGGTCCTTGCGAGCGGCCTTGGACAGGCCGATCAGGTTGCCCCCGCCCATGCCCGCCAGCCGAAGTCGCGCAGTGCGATCGCCGATGGTGACGCGCACGGCTGCGCGCTTCCCACCGCCGAGCTCCTCGACCTGGGCATCGGTCAACTCGATGGCCGTGGCCGGACCCACCGGCTCCAACGTGGTTCGTACGTGCAGTGCCATGCCTCTCATCGTCCCCGATCCGGCCCGCGTCGTCAGGCCGACGAGGGTGCGCCGCCGATGCCGACCTCGTTGCCGTCGGGATCGCGGAAGATCGCCTTGCGGACGCCGTTGTCGTAGACCTCCTCGGAATCGGGTCGCAGCCCGCGCTCCCCCGCAGCAGTGAGGAAGGCCGAGTAGTCGTCGAGGAACAGCGTCACCGAGGAGTGACCGGCGTGCTGCGGCAGCAGCTCGGCGTAGACGTGCACGTGCTCCCCCAGCGTCCATACGTGCTCGACGTCGTTGGGCGCGAACGCCTTCACATCGCCGAAGAGTATGTCGCCCCAGGCGATCGCCCGCGGCAGGTCGGTCACGGCGAGGCGTGCGAACAGGTCCATGTCCCCGTCCTCAGTGCACGGGAGTCGACGGGGCGGCACCGTCGGCCTTGGCGGGCAGGAACAAGGACGCGATGACGACCACGGCGCCCATCAGCGCGGCCGCGGTGAAGGCCCATTCGAGGCCACCGACGTACGCCTCCGGCTGCGGCGCGCCCGCCTCCGTCAGCTGCGTGGTGCGGTTGGACATGACCACGATGAGTGCGGCGGTCCCGATCGCGCCCGCGACCTGCTGCAGCGTGCCGAGCAGCGAGGAACCGTGCGAGTACAGGTGCTCCGGCAGGTCACCGAGGCCGACCGTGAAGACCGGGGTGAACACCGCGGCGAGGGAGACCATCAGCGCGATGTGCAGCGCGACGACGACGGCGTAGGGCGTGGTGGCTCCGATGCGGCCGAGCGCGGCCAGCGCGAGCACCATGCCGATCGCGCCGGGGATCACCACGGGACGGGCGCCCACTCGGTCGTAGAGCTTGCCGACCTGCGGGCCGAGCAGGCCCATCGCGAGGCCGCCCGGCATCACGAGCAGACCGGTTTGCAGCTCGGAGAGTCCGCGCAGTTCCTGCAGGTAGAGGGGAAGCAGGATCATCGAGCCGAGGAAGGCCATGAAGCCCGCGGTCATCAGCAGCAGTGAGACCGTGAAGGTGCGGTGGCGGAGCGCGCGCAGGTCGAGCAGCGGCATCTCCCGCCCCTGCAGGCGCACCTGGTAGGCCGCGAAGGCGGCGATGAGCAGCACGCCGGCGAGCACGGTGAGGACGGGTCCGGTCCACTCGCCGGTACCGATCTCGCTCAAGCCGTAGACGAGGCTGCCGAAGCCGCCCGCGGCGAGCGCGACGCTGACCCAGCTGACGGGCGTGTTCTCGGTCTCGCCGACGTTCTCCAACTGCCGCAGACCGGCGATGCCCACCAGCACCGCGATCGGGAGGACGAAGACGAAGATCAGCCGCCACGAGCCGAGGTGCAGGATCACGCCCGACACCGCCGGCCCGAGGGCGGGTGCGCACGACATGGCGAGGGTGACCTGCCCCATCACGCGGCCGCGGTCGCTCTCCGGGACGACGGTCATCAGCGTGGTCATCAGCAGCGGCATCATCACCGCGGTACCGCCGGCCTGGACCACCCGGGCCGCCAGCAGCACCTCGAACGTCGGAGCGGCTGCGGCAAGGGCGGTGCCGACGCTGAACGTCGCCATCGCCACCGCGTACGCGGTGCGGGTGCTCACGCGCTGCAGGAACCAGCCCGTCACCGGGATCACCGCGGCCATGGTGAGCATGAAGACGGTGGAGAGCCACTGCGCCGCGCGGGCGTCGACGTGGAAGTCGGTCATGAGGCGCGGGATCGCGTTGATCATGATCGTCTCGTTGAGGATCACGACGAACGTCGCCGCGACCAGTAGTTTGATCACCAACGGCGTGCGCCCGGCCGTGGCGGTCCGCTCGGCGGCGGGCTTCGTCAGGTCGGTGGTCGAGTGGTCCATCTGTTCAGTGTGCGGGGCCATGGTCGCTTCCTCATAGTCGTTTTCGGACGACCGGCGTTCGTCGCCGTCATCTGTACGACGAACCCCTGACACTTTTTTCGACATCGCTCGCCGATCGATTCCATGGATTTCGCATCCTGCGAGCACTCGAAGCCGAATACGGCCTCGGGTGCCCGGATTCTGCGGTTCTCACGGACGTCAGCGCTCTGGTGGTGTGCGGCTCGCGGGTCTACGGTCGAGGGATGAGCCGCCGTGCGGGAACAGCCAGCACCATGCCCCTGCAGGGGATGATGAATGCGGTGATACGCGTGCTACTGCGGGCGCCGGTGGCGTCGAGGTTCCTCGGCGAGCGCCTGCTCACGCTGTACGTGGTGGGGCGGAAATCGGGAAGGGTCTTCGAGGTGCCCGTCGCCTACACGAAGCACGACGGGCACCTTCTCGTCGGTTCCCCCTTCGCGTGGGGCAAGAACCTTCGCACCGGCGAACCGATCGAGGTTCAGCTCGCAGGGCGCCGCCGCACCGCCGACGTCCAGGTCGTTTCCGACGAGGCCGGTGTGGTCGAGCTGTACGGCGTGATCGCAGCCGACAACAAGAACTTCGCCTCGTTCAACGAAATCGGCGTGACCGCCGACGGCACCCCCGATCCCGACGACTTGCGCCGGGCTTTCGACGGCGGCGCGAAGGTCTTCATCCTCACGCCGCGCTGATCATCCCGCCCACGAGTCAGTAGGCTCGGTCCGGTGTTCACTGTTCTGCGCCGACTCTTCGGCATCGCCGTTGTCGTCGTCGTGATCATCGTGGCGGCGTCGAGCGCGTGGGTGCAGTGGGAGAGTCGCTCCCGCATCGCACCCGACGCCGCTCGGCAGTGGGTGATCGTGCTCGGGGATCGGGTGCACGACGGTGAGCCGTCGGTATATCTGCGCGAGCGGCTCGACACCGCGCTCACCGTGCTGCGGGAGAAGCGCGCCGAGCGCGTCCTGGTCTCCGGGCACGCCGCGTCCACCAAGGGCGACGAGGTCGCGGCGATGCGCGCGTATCTGATCGAGCGGGGCGTGGATCCGGCGACGATCACCGACGACCGCTTCGGCGTCACGACCTACAACACCTGCGCCCGCGCCACGACGGTGTTCGGCATCGACGAAGCGATCCTCGTGACGCAGGACTTCCACCTGCGCCGCGCGGTCGCGTTGTGTCGTTCCGAGGGCATCGACGCGGTCGGCGTCGAAGCCGGCTCGGATGCCGGCGTCTATCTCACTGTCCGCAACTGGGTCCGTGAGATCGGACTGTCGCGCCCGAAGGCCGCGCTCGACGCGCTCCGCGACCCCGGCCCGGGCACGCGCGACCGATGAGGAGATCGGGCGAGGCGAACTGGAACTGGTCGGAGACCGAGAAGCCGATCCCGGCCTGGGCCTTCCAGGCGGGGGCCGCCCGGAGCCGAACGGGGTGCGAGGCACCTCCGGCGAGTCACACGAGATGGGCGAAGCAGCCTTCGCCCGGCCGCCAGACCTCCCATGCGCCGTCCGGGAACCCACTGAGGAATCCGATCTCGACGCCCACCTGATCCTTCGCCGGATCGATATGCAGGGCACCGGTTTCCAATTCGATGCGGATCCCGGCGCCCACTCGCTCGACGGCTGAGCGCACGACGCCGGGAGTGAGCCTGCGCATCGCATCTGCGTACCCCGGGTCGGGCTCCCGCCACGTACGTCCGCCGTACTCGATCGTGGGCCACACGTCCACGTTGAACAGCACTGCCGCTCCGCTCGGCTCCCCGTCGAACTGCAGCTGGATGTAGTCGTTGACCACGAACGTCACCGCGTACATCCGCACGCCCACGAGGCGCGAGAGCAGCGAGTCGGGAACGGCGGACGTCACAGCGGGTTCCTTTCGCGAGTCAGCCGACCACGGAGCGGGCGATCGCGGCGATGCGTTTCTCGGTCGCTGCGTCGAGGGTCTCGAAGAACCACGCCGCGGGCATCAGCGCACCGTCCTCGCCGCCTGCGGGCCGGAAGTCCGCCTTCTCGGTGATCGCCAGGTTCAACCGGTCGTCGTTACGCAGCGTGATCAGCGCCGACGCGCCCGCCGACCTCGCGTACGCGGGCATTCCGTACCAGATCCGCGGCTTGAGAGTCGGCTCCGTCCTCATGATGACCTCGTGCACCCGCTGCATGAGCGTGCGGCGGGGCTCGTCCATCGCCGCGATCTTGTCGATGACCTGCGCCAGGTTCTTCTCGTCCTTCGACGACATGTCGTGTCCTCTCGTCAGCCGATGCCGTGCATCGGCGCGTGGAATTCGGCGCGCGAAGGCGCCGCACCCCATCCGGACATGTCCTGAGCGGCTCAAGCCTCTCCGCGATGATTCACGTGGTACTCACGTGGAAGTGCTGTCAGCGGCGCTGTGCCGCCACCGTCAGCGTACCGCGACGAGCGACGCCGTCCCGAGCCCCGCACCGCCTCGACCATCCGACGAGGCACCGCCGAGCACGGGCACGAGCGGAATACGCATTGCGATCCCACTGTTCCACTATTTGAGAAACCCCAGACAGAAGGCGACGATATGCGATCGGTTCCCCGTTCCAGCACCGATGTCAACGACCGCGACCGCTACAGCCTCGGTGAGCATGCCGAACTCGGCGACGTGCGGTGGCGGCGCGACTTCGATGCGGCGATGTCCGAGGCGAAGAAGCGGAACCTGCCCGTGCTCCTGTTGTTCCAGGAGATCCCCGGCTGTTCCACCTGCGTGAACTTCGGCCAGGGCGTTCTGGCGCACCCGCTGATGGTCGAGATGATCGAGTCGCACTTCGTGCCGTTGGCGATCTTCAACAACCGCGACGGTGCGGACGCCGAGATCCTGCGCCGGTTCAACGAGCCCGCCTGGAACAACCCGGTGGTCTACTTCCTGTCCCCCGACGGCGACGAGCTGATTCCCAAGCTGACCAACCGCTACGACCTGATCTCGCTGCACGACAAGATCACCGGCGCGCTCACGACGTCGGGGACGTCGGTTCCGGACTGGTTCGGGCTGTTCCGGGGCGACCTCCTGATCGAGGCCGGAATCGCGGAAGGTCGGCGCTACGAGACGCCGTGCTTCTGGTCCGGCGAGACCAGCCTGGCCCAGCTTCCCGGCGTCATCTCCACCGACGCCGGATGGATCGAGGGCGAGGAGGTCGTCGAGATCTACTTCGATCCGGCCGCGACCAGCGCGGACCAGCTCGATCGCCTGGCGCGCGCCGAGATCTTCCAGCACACGGACAAGCGGCCGTTCCGGCTCGACGCGCAGCCGCAGTTCTATCTCGCGAAGACCCCGTGGCGCTCCGTTCCCATGACCCGGGCGCAGCGCACGCGGATCAACCTCGAGGTGGCGTATGGGCGGGACCCGTCGCGGTACCTGAGCCCTCGCCAGCTCCAGGGGTTGGACGGCTCCGTCGCGGACGCCGACCGTGACCCCGTCGGCTATCGGCGCGACGAGGCCTTCCGCCTGCGGTAGCCCGACCTCAGTGGTCGTGCTGCATGTGCTCGGTGACCCCGAGTACATGCAGCAGCGCGTCGGGATCGAGTTGGAAGTCGGCGAAGACGATCTCGCCGGCCGGGTTGATGACCGTGAACCACGGGGTTCCCCCGGTCCGGTAGTCGTGCATGAAGGTCGGCAGATCCTGGCCCTCCGGCGGGACGTCCTGCCCGAACGGGACCGCCAGGCCGTACTTCTCCTGATCGATCCGCAGCTTGTCCGACGTGTTCTCCTCGGCGCCCTCGAAGACCGTCTGGATCACGGCGATACCGACGCCCGTGCCGGCGAGCCGGTCGTACAGGTAGCGCAGCGTCGGGAAGCCGTGCGAGTGGCACCCCGGGCACCAGTGCTGGAAACAGAAGATGATCTTGTACCCGTCGCCCAGGTCCCCGAGGCGCACCGGGCGTTCGAGCGGCTGCCCGTCGGGACCGATCCACTCGTCGACCCGCAGCTCCGGCGCTCTCCGCCGCTCGTCAGTGCTCATGACCGCCTCATCCCGTCCGGTTCAGCCGTTCGACCGCTCGTCGCTGTGCGCGTTGCGGTCGCACAAGCCTATCCCCGGCACCTAGACGTTGAAGCGGAACTCCACCACGTCACCGTCGGACATGACGTAGTCCTTGCCCTCCATGCGGACCTTGCCCGCGGCCTTGGCGGCGGCCATGGTGCCGTTGGCGTCGAGGTCGGCGAAGGAGACGATCTCGGCCTTGATGAAGCCCTTCTCGAAGTCGGTGTGGATCACGCCGGCGGCCTTGGGGGCGGTGTCGCCCTTGCGGATCGTCCAGGCGCGCGACTCCTTGGGGCCGGCGGTGAGGTAGGTCTGCAGGCCCAGGGTGTGGAAGCCGGCGCGGGCGAGCGAATCCAGGCCCGGCTCGTCCTGTCCGATGGACTCGAGCATCTCGGCCTGGTCCTCGGGGTCGAGCTCGAGCAGCTCGGACTCGATCTTGGCGTCGAGGAAGACGGAATCGGCGGGCGCGACGGCGGCGGCCAGCTCCTCCCGCCGCGCGGGGTCGGTGAGCACGCCCTCGTCGGCGTTGAAGACGTAGAGGAAGGGCTTCGCGGTCATCAGGTGCAGTTCACGGATCGGCGCGGTGTCGAAACCGGCGGAGAACAGCGTCTTGCCGTCCTCGAGCACGAGCTGCGCGGCCTTGGTGGCCTCGAGGGTCTCGACCAGCTCCTTGTTCTTGCGCGCGTCCTTCTCGAGCCGGGGCAGGGCCTTCTCGATGGTCTGCAGGTCGGCGAGGATCAGCTCGGTGGCGACGGTCTCGATGTCGGCGAGCGGGTCGACCTTGCCGGCCACGTGCACGACGTCCTCGTCGGAGAAGACGCGCACCACCTGGCAGATCGCGTCGGCCTCGCGGATGTTGGAGAGGAACTGGTTGCCCATGCCCTCGCCCTCGGACGCGCCCTTGACGATGCCGGCGATGTCGACGAAGGACACCGTCGCGGGGAGGATGCGCTCCGAGCCGAAGATCTCGGCGAGACGGTTCAGGCGCGGGTCCGGCAGGTTGACCACGCCGACGTTCGGCTCGATGGTGGCGAACGGGTAGTTCGCCGCCTCCACCTCACTGTTGGTGAGGGCGTTGAACAGGGTGGACTTGCCGACGTTGGGCAGTCCGACGATTCCGAGGGTAAGGCTCACGGGGCCTCATTCTACGTGGTCGCACCTGCGCCTCCCGACGGCGCGGGACGTGCACTTCCCGACGGTGCGGTCCGCCCTCACCCGGTCAGGCCCGCACCGTCGGAAAGTTCTCCGGGTCAGCGGTAGAGGCTGCCCGCGATCTGGGGATCGTCCAGGTTGGTCTTGTCGTACCAGTAGAAGCCGGTGTCGATGTTCTTGGGCAGCGACTCGCCCTTGATCGCCTTCACCGCCGCCGCCACGGTCTCGCGGCCGATGCCCACCGGGTTCTGGGTGATGGCGCCGGCCATCAGCCCGGAGCGGATGGCGTCGATCTGCGCCGCGCCCGAGTCGAAGCCGACGATCTTGAGCCCGCTCTTCCCGCTGCGCTGGGCGGCGTTGACGATGCCCGTCGCCGCGCCCTCGTTGGTGCCGTACAGGCCGACCATGTTCGGATGCGCCTGCAGCATCGTGGCCGCGAGGTCCGCCGCCTTCGCCGGGTCGCCGCCGTACTGGACGTCGACGATCGTGATGCCGGGCGCGTTGGCCTTGATCCAGTCCAGGAAGCCGTCGCGCCGGTCCACGCCCGTCTTCGACGTCTGATCGTGCGCGACGACGCCGATCTCACCGGTGCCGCCGACGAGCTCGGCCATGCGCTTGGCGGCCTCGGCCGCCGCGGCCTTGTTGTCCGTCGACGCGGTGGTCACCGGGATGTCGCTGTCGACGCCGGAGTCGAAGGCGACGACCGGGATGCCTTTGTCCTTGGCCTGCTGCAGGATCGGTGCGACCGCTGCCGAATCGAGGGCGGCGATCGCGATCGCCGACGGGTTCCGATCGAGCGCGGTCTGCAGCAACTGCACCTGCTTCTCGACCTGTGTCTCGTTGTCCGGCCCCTCGAAGGTGATGGTCTTACCCATCTCCTTCGCCGCGTCCTCGGCCCCCTTGTTGACGGCCTTCCAGAACTGGTGCTGGTACCCCTTCGAGATGATGGCGATCTGCCCGTCACCGTCCGACGAACCGCCGCTGGAACACGCGGTCGCCGTACCGACCATCGCGATCGCCGCGACGGTCACCGTCGCCGCCCGGAACACGCCCCGGAGGGGCGAGGAAGCCTTCATGAACACGCGATTCTCCTTGCGGTAGGGAGGAACGACGGTGCCGGCGGGCGCCGGCTCGTCAGGATCGTTTGCGGACGATGTCGATGTAGACGGCGACGAGGATCACCACGCCGACCGCGATGGACTGCCACTCCTGCGGGATCGACATGATCCGCAGGCCGTTCGTGAGCACGCTCATGATGAGGATCCCGATCACCGTGCCGGTGATCGTGCCGCGGCCGCCGGCCAGGGACGTACCGCCGATCACCACCGCGGCGATGGCCTCGAGCTCCAGGCCCTGCCCGCCGGTGGGTTGCGCGGAGTTCAGCCGCGCGGCGGCGAGCACACCGGCCAGGCCGACGAAGAAGCCGGAGAAGGTGTAGACGACCACCTTCCAGTTCTTGACGTTCACGCCGGAGAGCCGGGTCGCCTCCTCGTTACTGCCGATCGCGTACGCGTAACGGCCCAGCTTCGTCTTCGCGAGCACGATGCCGGCGATCACCGCCATCAACGCCAGCAGCAACACGCTGACGGGGATGCGTGCGCCCGGGACCAAGGACTTGTTGGCGAGGGCGCTGAACCCCTCGACCGACGTGAACCGGATCGGCTCGGTGCCCGAGATCACCAGCGACGCACCGATCGTCACCAACATCATCGCCAATGTCGCGATGAACGGCGGTATCCCGAGGTAGGCGACGACGATGCCGTTGACGAGGCCCACGAACGCACCGAACAGGACGCCGCCGATCACGCCCACCCACAGGGGCAGGTTCCAGTGCACGAGGAAGACGCCGGTCATGATGCCCGACAGGATCATCGCCGTGCCGATCGACAGGTCGATGCCGCCGGTGATGATCACGATGGTGGTGCCGAGGGCGAGCAGACCGATCGTCACCGAGGCGACGAGAATGCCCGTGAGATTGCCGGCCGTCAGGAAGTTCGGGCTCGCGAGCGAGAAGAACACGACGATCACGATCAGACTGACGAAGGCCAGGAACTGCTGCATCTGCCCACGGATCCAGGAGGTCAGCGCGAACCCTCCGCGACTGTCCTGGTCGGGCGTGGGCGGCGCGGCGGTCGCGGTCATCCCTTCACCGCCGTCTCGTGGAACCGGGTGGCGTTCTCCATGATCGTCTCCTGAGTCGCTTCGTCGCTGTCGAGAATGGTGGCGAGGCGGCCCTCGCCCATCACCGCGATGCGGTGCGAGAGTCGCAGCACTTCGGGCAGGTCGCTGGAGATGACCATGATCGCTTTGCCGGACTCCGCGAGTTGCTCGAGCAGTCGGTAGATCTCGTCCTTGGCTCCGACGTCGATACCGCGCGTGGGCTCGTCGACGATGAGGATGTCGCAGTCGCGGGCGAGCCACTTCCCGATGATGACCTTCTGCTGATTGCCGCCCGAGAGGTTGCGCACGGCCTGCCGGATCGACGGGGTCTTGATCCGGAGCCGGGAGACCATGTCGTCCGCGAGGTCGCTCAGCTCGCCGTCGCGGATCACGCCGAACGTCGAATGCGCGTCCAGCGACGACAGTGCGATGTTGTCGCGGACCGACTGATCGACGACGGCTCCGAACCGCTTGCGGTCCTCCGAGAGGTAGCCGATACCGAGGGCGGCCGCGGCCGCCGGCGAGTCGATCGTCCGCTCGACCCCCTTCACCTCGATCCGGCCGGCCGTGATCGGGTCCGCGCCGACGATCGCGCGCGCGAGCTCGGTGCGGCCGGCCCCCATGAGCCCGGCGAAACCGAGGATCTCCCCGCGGTGCAGATCGAACGAGATGTCGTGCAGGGGATGCGCACTGCTCAGACCGTCGACCGTGAGGACGACTTCGCCCTGGCGCTCCGGCACCGTCGGCCGTTGCTCGTCGACGACCTCGCGTCCGACCATCAGCTCGATGATCTCGCGCATCGGCGTCGTCGCCGTGGGTCGCTCGCCGACGTTGGCGCCGTCGCGGAGCACGACGATCCGGTCGGAGATCAGGGCCAGCTCGTCCATGCGATGGGAGATGTAGACGACGCCGGTCTCGTCCGTGACGAAGCGTCCGATCAGGTCGAAAAGCGTGCGCACCTCTGCCTCGTTGAGGGCGGCGGTCGGCTCGTCGAGGATCAGCAGGCGCGCATCCTCGGACAGGGCGCGGGCGATCTCGACCATCTGCTGCTTTCCCACGGTCAGGTCTCGGACGCGCGCCGTGGGATCGATGACCATGCCGAGCCGTTCGAGCAGGGCCGTGGTGTCGCGGACCGCGCCGCGGCCGTCGACGATGCCGAAGCGAGTGCGCTCGCGGCCCAGGGTGATGTTCTGGGCGACCGTCAGGTCCGGCACCAGCCCCAGCTCCTGGTGGATGATGCTCACTCCGAGCGATCGCGCCTGCGCGGGCGAGGTCAGTTCCACCGGGGCACCGTCGATCTCGATGACTCCCTCGTCGGGCGATTCGACGCCACTGAGCAACTTCATGAGCGTCGACTTGCCGGCGCCGTTCTCTCCTACGAGCGCCACGCGCTCCCCCGCGAACACGGTGAGGTCGACTCGATCGAGCGCGACGACTCCGGGGAACCGCTTGGTCACCCCACTCATGCGGATCAGGGGAACCCGCCCCGTGGCCGATGCGCCACGGTCCCGCGACGTCGCTTCCGCGCTCATCCACTCTCCGCTCGATCCGGGTGCCGACTCGACGGTGCCCTCGCCCTGCTCTCACCGCGGCAACCACTCTCTGTGTGCGCTAAGTCACAATAGACATCGGATGTTTGTGCGTCAATAGCTCCGTCGAATCGAGGAATCGCATCGAAAACAGGCCATATCCCATCAACACATCAGATGTTCCGGGCATCTACCGCGGCCGGACCGCCGTCGTACCAGCGGTCCTCCCCCCGGACCAACGACACCGATTCCGCGACGCCCACGGCATCCGGGTGAAACGATGATCCGTGCGAACCACCACCGTGGCGTACAGATCCCAGGAGGCCTCGTGTCAGCTCCCACCGCTCCGTCGACCACGGAGACCGACGGCGACATCACCTACGTCCGCACGGACCCCGCGTTGCCGCCCGTCGCGATCATCGATCGCAGCCCCATCACCACCAAGCACAAGGTGATCTTCGGCGTGATCGCGCTCGTCGGCGCGGTCGCCTGGGCGATGATCGCCTTCGCCCGCGGGGAAACCGTGAACGCGGTGTGGTTCGTCCTGGCCGCGATCTGCACCTACGTGGTGGGTTATCGCTTCTACGCGCGCCTGATCGAGCTGAAGGTGGTGCGGCCGAGGGACGATCACGCGACTCCCGCGGAAGTACTCGACAACGGCACGGACTACATGCCCACCGATCGGCGCGTGCTGTTCGGCCATCACTTCGCCGCCATCGCCGGCGCCGGCCCGCTGGTGGGCCCCGTGCTCGCCGCGCAGATGGGCTACCTGCCGGGCACGATCTGGATCATCGTGGGCGCGCTGGTCGCCGGCTGCGTGCAGGACTACCTGGTGCTCTGGGTCGCCACGCGTCGCCGTGGCCGCTCGCTCGGCCAGATGATCCGCGACGAGCTCGGCCCGATCGGCGGCGCGGCCGCCATCATCGGCATCGCCGCGATCATGACGATCCTCATCGCCGTGCTCGCGCTGGTCGTGGTGCAGGCGCTGGGCCACAGCCCGTGGGGCGTGTTCTCCATCGCCGCCACCATCCCCATCGCCCTGTTCATGGGCGTCTACCTCCGCTTCCTGCGCCCCGGCCGGGTCTCCGAGGTCTCGCTCATCGGCTGCGTGCTGCTCCTCGCCGCAGTGATCGGCGGCCGCTACGTGGGCGAGAGCGGTTGGGGTCAGGAGCTGTTCACGCTCACGCCGGTCCAGCTGAGCTGGGCGATCATCATCTACGGCTTCGCCGCCTCCGTGCTGCCGGTGTGGCTGCTGCTGGCCCCGCGCGACTACCTCTCGACGTTCATGAAGGTCGGCACCATCGTGCTGCTGGCCGTCGGCATCCTCATCGCGCGCCCGCTCATGGAGGCGCCGGCGGTCTCCGACTTCGCCACCCGCGGCGACGGTCCCGTCTTCGCCGGATCGCTCTTCCCCTTCCTGTTCATCACCATCGCCTGCGGCGCCCTCTCCGGCTTCCACTCCCTGGTCAGCTCCGGCACCACGCCGAAGCTGCTGGAGAAGGAGGGGCAGATGCGGCTGATCGGCTACGGCGGCATGCTCACCGAGTCCTTCGTCGCGATCATGGCGCTCATCACCGCGTCGATCATCAACCAGCACTTCTACTTCGCCATGAACGCCCCGGTCGCGAAGACGGGTGGCACCGCGGAGACCGCGGCGACGTACGTCAATTCGCTGGGCCTGAGCGGCGATCCGATCACCGGGCAGCAGCTCTCCCAGGCGGCGAAGGACATCGGCGAGGAGTCGATCGTCTCCCGCACCGGCGGCGCCCCGACACTGGCCTTCGGCATGTCCGAGGTGCTGCATCAGGTCTTCGGCGGATCGGGCATGAAATCGTTCTGGTACCACTTCGCGATCATGTTCGAGGCGCTGTTCATCCTCACCACCGTCGACGCCGGTACCCGCGTCGCACGCTTCCTCGTCTCCGACGCCCTGAGCAACCTGGGCGGGCCGTTCCAGCGCCTCAAGGATCCCAGCTGGCGCGTCGGCGCGTGGGTCGCCTCACTGCTGGTCGTGGCCGCGTGGGGCAGCATCCTGCTCATGGGCGTGACCGATCCGCTCGGCGGCATCAACACGCTCTTCCCGCTGTTCGGCATCGCCAACCAACTCCTGGCCGCGATGGCGCTCACGGTGGTCGTCGTCGTGGTGGTCAAGAAGGGTTACTACAAGTGGGTGTGGATTCCTGCGGTACCGCTGGTCTGGGATCTCATCATCACGATGACGGCGTCGTGGCAGAAGATCTTCAGTTCCGATCCCGCCGTGGGCTACTGGAAGCAGCACAGCAACTTCAAGGCGGCCGCCGAGGCCGGGAAGTCGTCGTTCGGCTCGGCGAAGACTCCGGAGGCCATCGATGCGGTGGTCCGCAACACCTTCATCCAGGGCACCCTGTCGATCGTCTTCGCGATCATGGTGCTCATCGTGGTCGTGATGGGGGTCTGGACGATCTACCGCACGGTCACGGGCAACGGTCGCCCGCTCACCGAGGAGGAACCGGTGCCCAGCAAGCTGTTCGCACCGAGCGGCCTGATCCCCACCCCCGCGGAGAGGAAGGTGCAGGAGCAATGGGACGCCCTGGGCGTGAGCCGATCATCCGGGCACTGAGGGCGATCCGCTGGTACGTGGGCTCGATCATGGGCGACAACCACTACCAGCGGTACGTCGAGCACCGTCGCGCGACGCATCCGGGCGAACCGGTGATGACCGAGCGGGAGTACTGGAAGGCCCGGCACGACGGCGCGACGGTGAGCGCCCGCTGCTGCTGAGCGCCGGCGCCACGGTGGTGTCCGAAAGCCGCTAGCGCGGGCGCCCGCCGGGTGCCAGAGTCGTACGGGTGACCATCAGCTCGCCCCACCTCGACTTCGACCGGTGCTACCGGGCCATCGCCGGCCGCGATCCCCGGTTCGACGGACAGTTCTACACCGCGGTCGCCACCACCGGCATCTACTGCCGCCCGTCGTGCCCGGCGACCACCCCCAAGGCGGAGAACGTGAGCTTCCACCTCACGGCCGCCGCGGCGCAGGCCGCCGGGTACCGGGCGTGCCGACGGTGCCTCCCCGACGCCGTCCCCGGTTCTCCCCGGTGGAACCTCGAGTCGGACCTCGCCGCCCGCGCCATGCGCCTGATCGCCGACGGGGTGGTGGATCGCGCCGGCGTCGCGGGCCTCGCCGAGCGGCTCGGATACAGCCCGCGCCAGCTCACGCGGGTCCTCACCGCCGAACTCGGCGCAGGACCGCTGGCCCTGGCCCGGGCGCACCGCGCCACCACCGCGCGGATCCTGATCACGAGCACGGCGATGCCCTTCTCCGACATCGCCTTCGCCGCCGGGTTCAGCTCGATCCGCCAGTTCAACGACACGATCCGTGAGGTCTTCGCCCGCACGCCTTCGGAACTGCGCGCGCAGCGGAACCCGGACCGCGCCGCCGCCACCGGTGAGCTGAGTCTGCGCCTCGCGCTGCGCAGGCCGTACGCCACTGGGTGGGTGCGCTGGTTCCTCGGCGCGCACGCCGTGGCCGGCCTCGAACACGCCGACGGTGACCGCTACACCCGCGTCCTGCGCCTGCCGGGCGGGAACGGGATCGCCACCGTCGACCTGGGTTCGGTTCCGGACGGGTACGTCCGCGCCACCCTGTCGCTGGCGACGATGAGCGACCTGTCGACCGCCGTGGCGCGGCTGCGGCACCTGCTCGGGCTCGACGCCGATCCCACCGCGACGGATGAGGCACTCGCAGGCGATCCGCAGCTGGCCCCGCTCGTCGCCGGCACGCCGGGCATCCGGCTGTTCGGCGACGTCGATCCCGCGGAGCTGCTGGTGCGCACGATGATCGGTCAGCAGATCTCGATCGCCGCGGCGGCCACCCACGAGGCGCGCCTGGTCGCCACGCTCGGCGAGGAGGTCGACGATCCGGAAGGCCGCGTCACCCATGCCTTCCCGACGCCGGCGGCCATCGCCGAGGAAGGCGCCGCGGTGCTCACCGGTCCGCGCGCCCGGGTCTCCGCGATCCTCGGCGTCGCGACGGAACTCGCCGCCGGGCGGATCGACCTGCACGCCGGGATGACCCGCGCGGAGGCCAGAGCGGAACTGCTGCGCCTGCGCGGCGTGGGCCCGTGGACCGCCGACTACGTGGCGATGCGCATGCTCGCCGATCCCGACACCCTGCTGACGTCGGACCTCGTGGTCGCCAAGGGAGCCCGGCTCCTCGACCTCGACGTCACCGGCAACCGATGGAGCCCCTGGGGCAGCTACGTCTCGCTGCACCTGTGGAACCACGCCCTCACCGCCGACCGGAGGATCGCCCCGTGACCGCTACTTTCGCCACCCAGGACACGCCCGCCGGGCCGTTCACCGCCGTCGTCGACGCCGACGGTGCCGTGCTCGCCTCGGGGTGGACCGACGACCCGGGCACGCTGCTGCCGGTGATCCACGCCGCGCTGCGCCCCGCGGCCGTGGACGAGCGCGCAGACCTCGGCTCCGTCAGTCGCGCCGTCGCGGCCTTCCACGCCGGCGAGATCGGCGCGATCGACGACGTCGTCGTGCGCCAGCGTTCGGGCGCGTTCGTCGAGCACGCCTGGGACGTACTGCGCACCGTCGAACCCGGAAGACCCGTGACCTACACCGAGTACGCGGGCCTCGCCGGGCGGCCGGCGGCGGTCCGGGCGGCGGCCATGGCCTGTGCCCGCAACGCGGCGGCGCTGTTCGTCCCGTGCCACCGCGTGTTGCGACTGGACGGCTCGCTCGGCGGATTCCGGTGGGGACTCGAGGTCAAGGAGTGGCTGTTGGCGCACGAGGCACATACCATCGCATCGTGAGTGATGAGATGACGAACCCGCCGGGCAAGAAGACCCGCAGCGAGGTCTACGGCGAAGCCGGTACGTGGCTCGCCACTTGGAGCTGGCGCGTCGTCGCCGTGGCGGCGATGCTCTTCGTGCTCACGTGGCTGATCGGCGAGTTCTGGTCGATCCTGCTCCCCGTCCTGCTGGCGATCCTGTTGTGCACGGTGCTCTGGCCCCCTGTGCGCTGGCTGCGCAGCAAGGGGCTGCCGTCTGCGCTCGCCACCGCGATCGTCCTACTCCTGTCGCTGGGGGTACTCGGCGGCGTCATCGGCGCCATCGCCCCGTCGATCGGCGGGCAGTCCAAGGAGATCGCCGACCGCGCCGTCGAGGGCGTCGGCAAGGTGCAGAAGTGGGCGCAGGGCCCGCCGCTGAACCTGCAGGACGAGCAGATCAGCAAGTTCGTCACGTCGATCACCAAGAAGCTGCAGGAGAGCGCGGAGACGATCGCGACCGGCGTCTTCACCGGTGTCAGCGCCGCCGGATCGTTCGTCGTGGCGATCGTCATGGTCGCGATGCTGACGTTCTTCTTCCTCAAGGACGGCGACAAGTTCATGCCGTGGCTCAAGCGGCATTCGGGCACGCCGATCTCCGAGCACTTCGCCGAGCTCCTCAGCCGCATCTGGACCACGCTCGGCGGCTTCATCCGCACGCAGGCGCTGGTCAGTCTCATCGACGCCCTCTTCATCGGCCTCGGGCTGGTCATCCTGCAGGTTCCCCTCGCGGGCGCGCTGGCCGTGATCACCTTCCTCGGCGGCTTCATCCCGATCGTCGGTGCGTTCGTGGCGGGCGCGCTCGCCGTGATCGTCGCACTGGTGACCAATGGCTTCGGCACGGCGCTGGCCGTGCTCGCCGTCGTCATCGCGGTGCAGCAGCTCGAGGGCAACGTGCTCTCCCCCATCCTGCAATCCCGCTCGATGCAGCTGCACCCCGCGATCGTGCTGCTCGCCATCGCCTTCGGCGGCACCCAGTTCGGCATCATCGGCGCCTTCCTCGCCGTCCCCGTCGCCGCCGCGATCGCGGTGCTCTTCCGGTACCTCGGCGAGCTCGTCGATCAGCAGACCGGCGAGACGCCCCCGCCGGAGGAGGAGCCGAAGCCGAGCTTCTGGGACAAGTTCCGGCACAAGAAGGCGCCCGAGCCCGCGAAGGACGACGCTCCGGTCGACGCCGCCTGAAACTTGTCAGTGGGGGTGGCCATGCTGACGGCATGGACCTCTCGCATCTGATCGTCGCGCTGCTGGCGCTCCTGGTCGGCGGCGCCGTGGGGATCATCCTGGCCCGGGTGCTCCCGGCGCAGTCCGGGCGGCCCGAGGGCGGTGCCTCGCCCGATGCCGTCGCCGGGCCCGTGAACGCCCTGCTCGCTCCGCTGCGGCAGACGCTGGACGCGTTGGGCCACGAGTTCGCCGTCGCGGAGCGCACCCGCGTGGCAGCGTTCGCCGGACTCCGGGAGCAGATCGGCACCGTCGCCCGCACGAGTGAGGCGCTGCGCGCCGAGACGGCCACGCTGCGCTCGGCCATGAAGTCCTCCACCGTGCGCGGCCGCTGGGGTGAGCTGCAGCTCGAGCGCGTGGTCGAGCTGGCCGGGCTCAGCCGGCACTGCGACTTCTCCACCCAGCACGGCGGCACCGTCGGCGAGGTGCGAGTGCGCCCTGATCTCGTGGTCCACCTCGCCGGCGGCCGCGATCTGGCGGTCGATGCCAAGGTCCCGCTCGATGCCTACCTGCAGTTGTTGGAGGCACCGCCGGCGGAGCACGCCGCACTGCTCTCGGACCACGCCCGGCGATTCCGCTCCCACGTCGTGCAACTCGCGGGCAAGCGGTACTGGGAGGCGGTGGGCTCGCCGGAGCTGGTGGTGATGTTCGTCCCGGCCGAGGCCTTCCTCGACGCGGCCCTACAAGCCGATCCGGATCTGCTCGAATTCGCACTCGACCGGAATGTGGTACTCGCCACACCCACCACCCTCGTCGCGATGCTGCGCGCCGTGGCGCTCACCTGGCGCCAGCACGCGCTCGGGGAGGACGCCGCACGCATCCACGCGCTCGGTCGTGAACTCAACGAGCGGTTCGACGTCCTCAACAGTCACTTCTCTGCGCTGGGTTCGGCCCTGGGCAAGACCGTCGAGGCGTTCAACACCACCGTCGGCTCGTACAACGCGCGCGTCGGTGTCACGGCGCGCCGGCTGGCGGATCTCGACTCGATGCCCGGCGATGCGCGGGACGCCCCGGCGGCCCTCGATCGGACGCCGCGACCCGTTCCCACGACGGCAGATTCTCGGTTCTCACAGTGTTAACCGGTACGGTTCACCTGTGTCGAAGTTCCAACCGTCCCGCTCCCAGGTACCGGTCGACGAGCGTTCCGTGCTCGCGACGGTCCCCGGATTGCCGTGGTGGGGCGCTGTCCTGACCATGCTGGCGTTCACCGCGGTGGGCGCCCTCGCATCGGGCGAGTTCGCCGGCGCCAACGCCGGCGTGATCGCCATGGCCGTCGGCGCCGTGGTCGCAGTCCTCGCCGTGCGCAACCGCGCCCTGTTCACCGCCATGGTGCAGCCCCCGCTGATCATCGCGACCGCGATTCCGCTGTACCGGTGGTGGAACCTCCCCAGCCCGCGCCAGACCAGCCAGATCCTCACCGACGTGCTGTTCCCGATGATCTCGCTGTTCCCCTGGATGTTCTGGACCACCGCGGTCGTGCTCGTCATCGGCGGCGTGCGCCTGCTGCAGTACCGCTCGCTCACCGCGACCGCGCGCAGCGCCCAGCGCAGCTCCGCCACTGGCGGGGCGAAGGCCGCGAAGGCCGGCGCGACGAAGGGAGCATCCGCCAAGCCGGGGGCGACCAAGCCCGGCGCGGCGAAGCCCGCCGCCGGAGCGGGCGCACTGAAGCCGGCCGCCGCAGCGGCCACGACCGACTCCACGGCCGCGAAGAAGCCCCTCGAATCCGCCGGCCTGCCCATCGCCGAGCGGCTGCGCGCGGCGTTCGCCCGGCTGCGCCCAGCACCTGCCGCCGCCGGAGCAGCCGGAGCAGCGGCGCTGGTCGCCGACGGCGCCGGACGCTCCGAGCGGCACCAGAGCCGCGGCTCCGAGCACCGCTCCAGCCGCCCCGCCCGCGATCGCACCGATCGGACGCGTGCGGACCGGGATCGCGCGGACCGGCGCGGCGCCGCCCGTTCCGGCACCGACGCGCCCGCCCGGGGCCGCAGCTCCGCCGCCCGCCGGGAGGACCCGCGCCGCGACGACCTGCGCCGCGATGTGCGCCGTGGCGACGAGCTGCGCCGCGAATCCGCCGCCCGCCTCGAGCGCACGCGCGAGGAGATCGCCGCTCGCGACGCCGGCGCCCCCGCGACCGCGGTCAACCGGGTGGTCCGCCCCGATTCCGGTCAGATCCCCCGCCCCGCGATGCCGCGACGCCCCGTCGACGATGACCGGCGCGGCGTCCCCCGGGGCGCACGCCCCCGTCCCGCCGTCGCGCAGGGCGACCGGCCGCGGCCGGGTGTCCCCGATGCGCGCGAGCTCCGCCACGACGACGAGCGGCGGCGCGCCGTCGAACCGCAGCCGCGCTGGCGCACCCCGCGTGATCCCGAGGGTCGCCCCGCCGCCCCCGCAGGACGCGGCGGCACCCCGGCCGACGCCCGCGACTACCGACGCGAGGCGCGCGACATCGACCGGGCCCGCGGCGGCGAGCCCGTCCGCCCGCGGGGCGAGCGGGATCGTCCGCGGATCCCCCGCGACGACTTCGCGTCCCTCCCTCGCATCTCCGGCAGCCGCGCGGCACAACCCGACCTGCCGAGTCTCAGCGGCGACGCCGAGCGCGGCGCGCGGCGCGGTGAATCGCCATCGAGCCCCGGACGCTACGAGCACTACCGGCCGCCTCGCTACCGGCCGCAGAGCGAGGACACCGCCGTGGAGACCAACTTCCGCGACGACTTCGTCGAGCCCGCGGAGGAGCCGCGGCAGATCCGGCGGCATCGCTACAAGGACTGACCGCCCGGTGCCGGCTCAGAAACGGCGGTAGCCGCGCTCATCCACCGCGTTCGGCGGAGTCGGAGGCGGCGGCGGAGCGCTGTCCGCGCCCTCGTAGCGCGCAAGGCGGGCGTACAGATCCCGCAGCGTGGCCTCGACGTCGTCGAGGAAGGAATCGACCTGGTCCTCGTTGTAGCCGCGCCTTCCGATGGACGGCTTGGCGAAGGCGACGTGCCGGACGTCCTCCGGCGTCAGATACCTCATGCTCACTACCGTATCCCAAGTGCGGTAACGAGAATTTCGAAGGCGCTCAGGCCTTGGCGCGGGGACGCAGCTCGCGCGGCAGGGCGAAGACCAGCGTCTCGTTGGCGGTGGTGACCGTCTCCACGTCGTGGAAGCCCTCGCCGTCGAGGTACTCGACGACGCCCTTGACCAGGATCTCCGGCACGGAGGCGCCGGAGGTGATGCCCACCGTGGTCACGCCCTCGAGCCAGGCGGGATCGATCTCGCGGGCGAAGTCGATGAGGTGCGCGGCGCGGGCGCCGGCCTGCAGCGCGACCTCGACCAGCCGCACGGAGTTCGACGAGTTCCGCGAGCCGACGACGATGACCAGATCACACTCGGGTGCCATCGCCTTCACCGCGACCTGGCGGTTCTGCGTGGCGTAGCAGATGTCGTCGCTGGGCGGATCCTGCAGCTTGGGGAACTTCTCCCGCAGGCGACGGACCGTCTCCATGGTCTCGTCGACCGAGAGCGTGGTCTGCGAGAGCCAGACGAGCTTGTCCTCGTCGCGCACGACGACGTTGTCGACCGCGTCGGGTCCGTCCACCAGCTGCACGTGCTGCGGAGCCTCTCCGGCGGTGCCCTCGACCTCTTCGTGGCCCTCGTGCCCGATCAGCAGGATGTCGTAGTCGTCCCGGGCGAACCGCTTGGCCTCCTGGTGCACCTTGGTGACCAGCGGGCAGGTCGCGTCGATGGTGCGCAGGCTGCGCTCGGCCGCACCCTCGTGCACCGCGGGCGAGACGCCGTGCGCGGAGAAGACCAGCAGCGAGCCCTCGGGCACCTCGTCGGTCTCGTCGACGAAGACCACGCCCTTGTCCTGCAGGGTCTCGACGACATGCCGGTTGTGCACGATCTCCTTGCGCACGTACACCGGCGCCCCGTGCTTCTCGAGCGCCTTCTCGACGGTTTCCACCGCTCGATCGACGCCGGCACAGTAGCCGCGCGGCTCGGCCAACAGGACGCGCTTGCCAGAAGTCATGCCTCCAGGCTACGGCACCTGGCGGTGTGCCTGTGGGCGCGATGAGGCACCCTGGACACATGAGCCGTTTACCGTTCGTGGTCCGCGTCGCCGTCGGGGCCGTCGCCCTCGCCGCCGAGAAGGGCCAGGAGATCGTCGGGGGCGCCGTGAACGCCCCGCTCACGCTGGGCAGCAAGTCCGCGCAGGCGTTCATCCACGTGCAGCAGGACCTCGCCGATCTCGCCGTGCGCGGCGATCGCGCGATCGAGTCCGTCTTCCCGGCGAAGCAGGAGGCGCAGGCCGCGTGGGCGACCTTCGACGACGACGAGGACGTCGACGTCGACCTGCCCGCGCCCGCCCGCACCGCCTTCGGCGACGTCCGGCCCGCGACGGCGCCGGAGCCGGAGACCGCGCCCGCCGCCGAGGCCACCGCCGGGGAACAGGCACCGTCGGGCGCCGGCCGGTACGCGCTGTACAGCACCCCCGCGGCGGCGCCGGCGGATGCCGCAGCGCCCGCCGCGACGGCCGACGACCTGCCCGCCGCCGCGCAGCGCATCGACTACCCCGAGCTCACCCTGGCCCAGCTGCGCGGCCGGCTGCCCGGGCTGACCACCCCCGAGGTGGAGTCGCTCGTCGAGTACGAGCGCGGCCACAAGGCGCGGCCCCCGTTCCTCACGATGCTCGAGAACCGCATCACCCGGTGACCGGACCCGCGACGACCAGCGGCGCGGCATCGGGCGGACCGTCGACTGCGGAGCACCCGTGGCCCGTGCGCGTGGTCTCGATGAAGATCGCGCAGTGGATCGATCGGCTCGGCGAGGTGTGGGTCGAGGGCCAGATCACCCAGCTCAACCGCCGCGGCGGCGGCACCGCGTTCCTCACCCTCCGCGATCCGTCGGCGAACGTCTCCGTCCAGGTGACCTGCCTGCCGGCGGTGCTCGACCGCTCCGAGGTGCCGCTCAACGAGGGCACCCAGGTGATCGTGCGCGGCAAGTTCACCTACTGGGCCGGTCGCGGCAGCCTCTCGCTGCGGATCACCGAGATCCGGGCCGTCGGCGTCGGCGAGCTGCTCGCCCGCATCGAGCGACTGCGTCAACTGCTGCACGCCGAGGGCCTGTTCGACGAGCGGCTCAAGCGTCCGCTGCCGTTCCTACCGCGCACCGTCGGACTGGTGACGGCGCGGGCCAGCGCCGCCGAGCGCGACGTGCGCTCGATCGCGGAGGGCCGCTGGCCGGGCGTGCGGATCCGCGCCGAGTACGCCACCGTGCAGGGTCCGACGGCCGTGCCCCAGGTGGTGGCGGCGCTGCGCGCGCTGGACGCCGACCCCGAGGTCGACGTGATCATCCTGGCCCGCGGCGGCGGCAGCGTGGAGGACCTGCTCCCCTTCTCCGACGAGACCCTCTGCCGTGCCGTGCACGCCGCCCGCACCCCGATCGTCTCCGCCATCGGGCACGAGCCGGACAACCCGCTCTGCGACTTCGCCGCCGACGTGCGCGCCGCGACGCCCACCGACGCCGCCAAGCGCGTCGTGCCCGACGTGGTGGCAGAGCTCGATCGCATCGCCGAGCTGCGCCGCCGGGCGGCCGGCGCGCTGCGCGGCTGGGTCGACCGCGAGGCGCACACCCTCGAATCGCTGCGCTCGCGCCCCGTCTTCGCCCACCCGATGCGTCTGGTCGACGACCGGGCCGAGCAGGTGGAGCGGCTGCTGCGCGAGGTCCGGCGGGACGTGCGGCGCACCGTCGAACGCGAATCCGACGGGGTGCGGCACCTGGCCGCGCGATTGACCTCGCTCGGCCCGGCCGCGACCATGGCCCGTGGCTACGCCGTGGTGCAGAAGGTCACGCCCGACGGCGAGAACCCCGTGGTCCGCAGCATCGACGACCTGGCGCCCGGCTCGCAGCTGCGGGTCCGCGTGCCCGACGGCGCCGCGAACGCCGCCGTGATGGGCGTGAAGAAGATCTCCGTACGAACCGAGGAAGTGCAGCGATGAGCGACGAGACACCGGTGGCCGAGCTCGGTTACGAGCAGGCCCGCGACGAACTCGCCGTGGTGGTGAAGCTGCTCGAGCAGGGCGGCATCGACCTGGACGAGTCGCTGAACCTGTGGGAGCGCGGCGAGGCGCTCGCCAAGCGCTGTGAGGAACATCTCGCGGGCGCCCGCGAGCGCATCGAGAAGGCGATCGCCGCCGAGGAGTGAGCCCCGGGGGCTACTTGCCCGGGGCGGGCGCCGAGGACCGCGGCAGCGGCTGCTGCGACTGCACGGCTGCGGCCAGCTCGGTGAACCGCGGCACCGTGCCGCCGCCGAAGACGACGAGGACGGCACCGTCGACCTGGAGGACCCAGGCGCTGCGGTTCTTGTCGTTGGGTCCGTAGACCTGCCAGGTCGTCCCCTCGACGGGGACCGTCCCCGAGGGCTCGGCCTTCGCGCCGTAGACCGACTCGAGCACCACGTCGACCGGGGCCCCCGACTGGGAGAGCTGCAGCGAATTCTTCTCGGGCGTCACGTAATTGACGGAGAAGACCGTGCCGCCGACCACGTCGTCGTCGCGGGTCGCCGTGGCCTTCCAGCTCTCGGGCACCCCGTCGACCACGCCCGCCCCGCCCGGCATCCGGACCGGGAAACCGAGCGTGTCCGCCGAGACCTGGTAGACGCCCTTGGGGTTGATCGGGTCGACGGTCTCGTCCTTGGGATCGGCGCCGAAGCCGAGCTTGAAGTTGCCCGACGCGAACAGCACGATCAGGCACAGGGCGATCAGCGGAACCATCGTGAGCACCATGTCGCGACGGTTCTGCAGGATGCGGGGTTTCTCAGCCACGACGTCCAGTATCCCGGGCGCGCCGCCGGGCGTGGGAGGCGGGCATCCGAGCCGGGCCGGTACGGACATGGAAGAATCCCCGGGGTGAGGCCCGCCGCGCTCTCCCGCGCGCATCGAGATCCGGAGGAATCCATGTCCGACACCCACGCCGAGAAGAACCCCATCGCGCCGGACCGGAACCTGGCGATGGAGCTGGTTCGCGTGACCGAGGCCGGCGCGCTCGCCGCGGGCCGCTGGGTGGGACGCGGCCAGAAGGAGTCCGGCGACGGCGCCGCCGTGGACGCGATGCGCCAGCTGGTCTCGACGGTGTCGATGAGCGGCGTGGTCGTGATCGGCGAGGGCGAGAAGGACGAGGCGCCCATGCTCTACAACGGCGAAGAGGTGGGCAACGGCTTCGGCCCGTCGACCGACGTCGCCGTGGACCCCGTCGACGGCACCACCCTCATGGCCAAGGGCATGCCCGGTTCGATCGCGGTGCTCGCGGTCGCCGAGCGCGGCGCCATGTACGACCCCTCGGCCGTGTTCTACATGAACAAGATCGCCGTGGGCCCCGAGGCCGCCGGCGTCATCGACATCCAGGCGCCGATCGCCGACAACATCGCCAAGGTCGCCAAGGCCAAGGGCATCAAGGTCACCGACGTCACGCTGACGGTGCTCGACCGCCCCCGGCACGAGCAGCTCATCGCCGACATCCGCGCGACCGGCGCCATCGTGCGCCTCATCTCCGACGGTGACGTGGCCGGCGCGATCGCCGCCGCCCGCCCCGAGGCCAAGACCGACATCCTCGTCGGGATCGGCGGCACCCCCGAGGGCATCATCGCCGCGGCCGCGCTGCGCTGCATGGGCGGCGAGCTGCAGGGCACCCTGGCCCCGTCGTCCGACGAGGAGAAGCACCGCCTCGCGGACCTGGGCATCGACCCGAACGAGGTCCTCGGCACCACCGATCTGGTGCGGGGCGAGCACGTCTACTTCGCCGCCACCGGCGTGACCGACGGTGACCTGCTGCGCGGAGTGAAGTACCGCGCCGACGGTGCCACCACGCAGTCGATCGTGATGCGCAGCAAGTCCGGTACGGTCCGCACCGTCGACGCGACGCACCGCCTGACCAAGCTGAAGACCTACGCGCAGATCTTCGACTGAGAGTGATCTTCTCCTCGTTCGCGGCCGGGCCCTGGGAAGTTTCCCGGGGCCCGAGTACGTTTCTAAGGTATGGCTAAGAACGCTGATACCCCGGAGACCGAGTACCGCATCGAGCACGACACCATGGGCGAGGTCCGGGTGCCGGTGACCGCGCTGTGGCGCGCGCAGACGCAGCGCGCCGTGGAGAACTTCCCGATCAGTTTCCGCCCGCTCGAGCGCGCGCAGATCCGCGCCATGGGCCTGCTGAAGGCCGCCGCCGCGCAGGTGAACCAGGACCTGGGCCTGCTGGCACCGGAGAAGGCCGCCGCGATCATCGCCGCCGCGCAGGAGATCGCCGACGGCCGGCACGACGATCAGTTCCCGATCGACGTCTTCCAGACCGGCTCCGGCACCAGCTCGAACATGAACGCCAACGAGGTGATCGCCTCGCTCGCCGACCGCGCCGGCGTGCAGGTGCACCCGAACGACGACGTGAACATGTCGCAGTCGTCCAACGACACCTTCCCGACGGCGACGCACGTCGCGGCGACCGAGGCCGCCGTGACGACGCTGATCCCCGCGCTCGAGCACCTGCAGCAGGCGCTCGCCGAGAAGTCCGCGCAGTGGCGCTCGACGGTCAAGTCGGGCCGCACCCATTTGATGGACGCCGTGCCCGTGACGCTGGGCCAGGAGTTCGGCGGCTACGCCCGGCAGGTCGAGGCGGGCGTCGAGCGGGTGCGGGCCACGCTCCCCCGCGTCGGCGAGGTCCCCATCGGCGGCACCGCCGTGGGCACCGGCCTCAACGCGCCCGAGCGGTTCGGCTCGCTCGTCGTGGCCGAGCTGGTGCGCCTGACGGGCGTCGAGGACATCCGGCTGGCAAAGGACAACTTCGAGGCGCAGGCCGCGCGCGACGGTCTCGTCGAGCTGTCGGGCGCGCTGCGGACGATCGCCGTGTCGCTGACCAAGATCGCGAACGACGTGCGCTGGATGGGATCGGGCCCGCTCACCGGCCTCGGCGAGATCGCGCTCCCCGACCTGCAGCCCGGCAGCTCCATCATGCCCGGCAAGGTCAATCCCGTTCTCCCCGAAGCGGTCACGCAGGTGGCCGCGCAGGTCATCGGCAACGACGCCGCGGTCACCTGGGGCGGCGGCAACGGCGCCTTCGAGCTCAACGTCTACATCCCGATGATGGCGCGCAACGTGCTGGAGTCGATCATGCTGCTCTCCAACGTCTCCCGGCTGTTCGCGGACCGCTGCATCCGGGGCCTGCTGGCCCACGAGGACCGGCTGCAGACGCTCGCCGAATCGTCGCCGTCGATCGTGACGCCGCTCAACTCGCTGATCGGCTACGAGGAGGCCGCAGCCGTCGCCAAGCAGGCGCTGCGCGAGGGAAAGACCATCCGGCAGACCGTGATCGACCGCGGCCTGATCGGCGAGAAGCTGACGCTGGAGGAGCTCGATCGCCGGCTGGACGTGCTGGCGATGGCGAACGTCGACCGCGATCGGTGATTTCGACCGGGATCGGTGATCGCGGCCGATCGGCCGCGGCCGCTCAGACGAGGGAGGCCGCGCCGATCGCGCCGTAGGGCGCCGGAGCGGGCGCGCACTCGCCGGCGATCGCGAGGGCGCTGACGGTGACCGCCCGGGCCCCGTCGAGCGGGATCGAGACGGTCCGGGGCTGCTCGTCGCGCGCGAGCGTGGTGGCCAGCCTCGTCTCACCGTCGACGATGAACGACACCCGCACGCGCAGCCGCTCCGGGGTGTGGGGCTGCAGCCCGAGCACGCCGGTGAGCGCGGCGAACTCTCCGCCGAGGCGGTAGACGGCGGTCGCGGCGGTGCCCTCGCAGCCGATCCAGATCCCCGTCGCGCTGCGGTAAGTGGTGCCCGCGATCGTCGCTGTGAGGGCCTGCCCGGTGTCGCCGACGGCGCTGGAAGCGGCCAGGCGCGCGTAGAGCGGCGTTCCGGTGGGGCCGTCGCTGGCGCGCTCGGCCGTGAAGGCCGGGGTACTGAGCCGTGCCTGCCCGCTGTGCGTACCCTGGCGTTCCTCGTCCGACGGTGCCTCCTGGGCCCCGCAGCCGGTCGTCACCAGGGCTGCCGCACCGAGAATTGCCGTGAAACTTGTTCTCCATCTCACCGGGGAAGCGTAGCCCCTGGACGCTCGGCCGGGGCCGCGCTCAGCGACGATCGCTGAGCAGGTACGACGCGCCCGCCGCCACGGCGGCGACGCCGAGCACCGACGGCCAGGCTCCGATCTTCTTCGCCAGCGGGTGCGACGCACCGAATCCGCCCAGGTACACGGCACTGAGCGCGGCCGCGGTGCCCGCGCCACGGTGCGCATACCAGCGCTGCCCCGCAGCACCCGCGGCCGTGCGCCCGAGTTTCCTGCGGTTTCGGAGTGTGGATCGCAGGTCGGCATCACCGGAACCGCAGGAAACGGCGGGCGGGTAACTTGGACACCATGAGCACGCCGCGCTGGTTCACGGACACCAAGGAAGGCCACAGCGAGTGGTACGTCGAGCGGTTCCGGACGATGGCGCGCGAGGGGGCCGACCTGGCCGGTGAGGGTCGCCTCGTCGATGCGATGGTGGGCCGGAACTCGCGGATCCTGGACGCGGGCTGCGGCCCCGGGCGGATCGGCGGGTACCTCCACACAGTGGGCCACGACGTGGTCGGCGTCGACGTGGATCCGACGCTCATCGCCGCGGCCGAGCAGGATCACCCGGGCCCGCGATGGCTGGTGCAGGACCTCGCCGAGCTGGACGTGGACGGCACCTTCGACGCCATCGTCTGCGCCGGGAACGTGATGGTCTTCGTCGCCGAGGGCACGGAGACGACGGTGCTCGCCAACTTCCGCAAGCACCTCACGCCGGAGGGCTTCGCGATCGTCGGGTTCCACACGAACCGCGGCCTCACGCCGGATCGGTTCGACGAGTACGCCGCGGCCGCCGGGCTGCGCACGGATCTGCGCCTGGCCACCTGGGACGTCAAGCCCTGGCACGACGGCGCCGATTTCGCCGTCACGATCCTCCGCCCCGCCTGACGCGGCGACCCGCGCCGGACCCCGCCGCCCACTCGCGAGCCGCCGTCGCCGCCGCCGCCGAGAACGCTGCCGGAAACGCCGAACGCCGCCGACCAGCGGCAGCGTTCGGGGGTTTCGGCAGCGGAGAGGGCTAGCGCTCCTTCGAGCGGATCCGGATGCCGCTCAGCGGGAGCGAGACCTCACCCGACGGATCGGTGAAGAAGTCGTTGCCCTTGTCGTCGACGACGATGAACGCCGGGAAGTCCTCGACCTCGATCTTCCACACGGCCTCCATGCCGAGCTCGGGGTACTCGATGACCTCCTGCGACTTGATGCAGTCCAACGCCAGCCGCGCCGCGGGACCGCCGATGGAGCCGAGGTAGAAGCCGCCGTGTGCATCGCAGGCCTGGGTGACCTGCTTGGAGCGGTTCCCCTTGGCCAGCATGACCATCGAGCCGCCGGCGGCCTGGAACTGGTCGACGTAGCTGTCCATGCGGCCCGCGGTGGTGGGGCCGAAGGAGCCGGACGCCATGCCCTCCGGGGTCTTGGCGGGACCGGCGTAGTAGACGGGGTGATCGCGCAGGTACTGCGGCATCTCCTCGCCCGCGTCGAGGCGCTCCTTGATCTTGGCGTGCGCGATGTCGCGCGCCACGACCAGCGGGCCGGTCAGCGACAGGCGCGTCTTCACCGGGTACTTCGACAGCTCGGCGAGGATCTCGGGCATCGGCCGGTTCAGGTCGATCTCCACGACCGCGCCGCCCTCGATGTCCTCGGCCACACCGGCGTCCGGCATGTACTGGGCCGGGTCGGTCTCGAGCTGCTCGAGGAAGACGCCGTCGGCGGTGATCTTGCCCAGCGCCTGGCGGTCCGCGGAGCAGGACACCGCGATCGCGACGGGCAGCGAGGCGCCGTGCCGCGGCAGCCGCACCACGCGCACGTCGTGGCAGAAGTACTTGCCGCCGAACTGCGCGCCGATGCCGAACGACTGGGTGAGCTCGAAGACCTTCTCCTCGAGCTCCTTGTCGCGGAAGCCGTGGGCCGCGATGGAACCGGTCTCGGGCAGCTCGTCGAGGTAGTGCGCCGAGGCGTACTTGGCGGTCTTGAGTGCGAACTCGGCCGAGGTACCGCCGATGACGATCGCGAGGTGGTACGGCGGGCAGGCCGCGGTGCCCAGCGAGCGGATCTTCTCGTCCAGGAACTTCAGGATGCGGTCCGGGTTGAGGATCGCCTTCGTCTCCTGGAACAGGAACGACTTGTTCGCCGAGCCGCCGCCCTTGGCCATGAACAGGAACTTGTACTCCGGGCCCTTGGGCCCCTGCTCGGTGGCGTAGATCTCCACCTGGGCCGGCAGGTTGGTGCCGGTGTTCTTCTCCTCGTACATGGTGATCGGCGCGTTCTGCGAGTAGCGCAGATTGAGCTTGGTGTACGCGTCGTAGACGCCGCGGGAGATCCACTCCCCGTCGTCGACGCCGGTCAGCACGCCCTCGCCCTTCTTCCCCATGACGATGGCGGTGCCGGTGTCCTGGCACATCGGCAGCACGCCACCGGCGGAGATGTTGACGTTCTTGAGCAGGTCGAGCGCCACGAAGCGGTCGTTGCCCGACGCCTCGGGGTCGTCGATGATCTTCCGCAGCTGCTGCAGGTGCGCGGGCCGCAGGTAGTGGCTGATGTCGTGCATCGCCTCCGCGGTCAGCTGCTGCAGTGCCTCCGGCTCCACCTTGAGGAACTTCTGCCCGTCCACCTCGAAGGTGGACACGCCCTCGGTCGTGATGAGCCGGTACGGCGTCGAATCGGGACCGATGGGCAGCAGGTCGGAATAGATGAATTCGGGGCTGTTCGAAGTCACGTATCGAGGGTATTCCCCGACGGATCCGCCGCCCGGGTTAGGCTGCCCTACCTGCGGGAACCACGCCCGACGGTGCCCGTCACGCCAGGGCCGCCAGGCCCAGCCCCACGGCGGCGAGCGCGCACAGCCACGTGCGCGCGAGGTTCCAGGTGCCCCAGGTGCGGGCGTACTCCGGCCAGCCGACGGCACCCGCCGCGAGCCGCTGGTTGAGCGGCACGTTCACCGCCATCGTCGAGACACAGGCGGCGACGGCGCAGACCGCGGCGATCGCCGCGACGATCCCGGCGGCACGGGCACCGTCGGCCACCAGGATCCAGACGGAGGAGAGCGCCGCCGCCGTGGGCGCGACCAGGAACAGCGCGATGAACGGAGGCCGCTCGACCGCCGCGTTCATCCGGACCATCGCCTCGCCCCCGTCGGCGGTGCGCTGCCCGGCGATCACCGTCGCGTACGCGAAGTAGAAACCGGCCAGGATCGCATTGAGCAGTGCGGAGGCACCGAGGAGCACGGGGATCGTCATGCCCTCAGCATTCCCGCCCGCGGCACCGTCGGAACCCCACTCCATGACTTCACAGCGTTGGCCCAGAAGATTCCGCAGGTGGGTGGGCTGACGCTGTGAAGTCGGGAGCGGGTCCGCTAGACCGGTCAGTGGAACTCAGCGGAACCCGAAGAGCGGCGGGAAGGCCAGCGCCACGATCGCGGCCCACGCCGCGTAGGCGGGCAGCGTGCCGGTCTGCCAGCGCTCGATCGCGGCGAAGTCCCGGCGGCCCCGGACGAAGCCGAGACCGAGGTACGCGGCGCCGAGCAGGATCACCAGCAGGACGAGGTTCAGGCCCAGCACTGCGGCCTTGTTCGGCGACGTGCCGAACTCGGCGGTCCGCGTGATCATCGCGACCAGCACCACGAGGTCGACCGCGATGGCCGCGGCCACGAGCGCCACCTGCAGCCGATCGAAGACGTCCGGGCGTCGGCGCGGATCGCGGGCCGACACCGCGTACAGCAGCAGCCCGACGACGAGGACGAGCACCACCGTCATGAGCACCAGCAGGTCGCGGTCGGCGCCGACGAGACCCGGCCGCGAGGCGAAAGCACCCAGCACCACGAGGAGCATGACCAGCGTAATCGGGGTGAAGATCCGTGTCAGGACGGGCGCGATGTTCTCGATCACCTCCTGCTTGGCCTCCACGAGCCACGCCGCCACCAGCACCGCGCCGCCGACGCAGACCGGCAGCGCCCACTCGGTGACCGGCACCTCCGCATCGAGCCCGACCGTGCTCAGCGCGCCGATCGTCAGTGCCGTGATGGCGCCGCCGCCGAGCGCGATGAGCAGGAAGTAGATGGCGAACTCGCCGGTGAACCGCACGAAGTCCATGCGCCGCGGCGCCGAGCGCCAGGCGCCGCCCATGTAGGCGACGCCCACCCCGAACCACAGCACCACCGGGGTCGCCGCGACGGCCAGGATCTCGGTGGCGCCACCCGCGTCGAACCGGTATGCGGCGAGCAGCGCGGCCACGACGGCGAAGCCGCCCAGTACGGCGGCCGCGCCGCGCACCGGCATCGTGCGCTTCCAGGCGAAGTAGGCCACCAGGAACGGCGCGACCGCGAAGCCCACGAAGCGCGGGGCGGTGTCGCCGAGCAGGTGCAGCACCGCGAGGAGGGCCAGGCCGGCGCCCGCGCCCAGCGCGAGCACCACCGGCAGTTCGCTCCGCCGGCCGGTCTCCTCGTCCGCGCTGCCGAGCACCAGTTGCTTCCACAGCCGATCCGAGTGCTCGCGGGCGAACTCGTGGGCCACCGCGTCGGCCGCGCCCATCCGCTTGACCGCGACGAGGAAGGACTCGTCGCCGTCGAGTCCGCGGGCCTCGAGGTCCGAGATCTGATCGCGCAGATGGGATTCGAGTTCGTCGACCTCCTCGATCCGCAGGCGGCGCCGGCCCTCCAGGTAGCCGCGCCACTGCCGGACCTGCGCATCGACGGGGCCCGTCATGCGAGGCCCGCCTGCGGCGCACCGTCGGACCAGAGGCCGTCCAGGGCGGCACTGACGACCCGCCACTGGTCCCGACGGTCCGCGAGCGCCTCCCGCCCGGCCGGCGTGATGGCGTAGTGCTTGCGGCGGCGACCGGTCTCGGCTCTCTCCCAACGGGACTCGACCTGGCCGAGCCGCTCGAGCCGGTGCAGCAGCGGATAGAGCATGCCGTCGGACCACTCCAGCCGCCCGCCCGAGAGCTCCCGGACGCGGGTGAGGATGGCGTAGCCGTAGCTGTCGCCGCGGCTGAGGATGCTCAGCACCAGCGGGGTCGCCGAGGCGGCGACCAGATCCTTGTCGATGTGCACGTGTCCTCCATACCTAGAACCACTAGGTACAGATATACCTTGTGGATCTAGGTATGGCAACGCGCTCGGCGGCGCGGGCTCAGAGCGCGCGCCGGAACGCCACGCGGTCCTGCCCCGGACCGTCGTAGTCGGTGTGCACCGGCGCGCCGTCGACGACGCGGTCCCCCGGCTCGGCCTCGAAGCCCATGGCCTGGTGGAAGGCGATCGATCCCCGGTTCTGCGGCGAGGTGACGGCCCGAACGGTGGTGCGGCCCGCGGCCGCCGCCCGGGCGAAGAACGCCTCGTACAGGCGGCGCGCGGCACCGTGGCCGCGCAGCTGCGGGTCCACCCCGACGAAGTGGATGTACGCCTCATCCGGCCGGTCCGCCGAATCGAACCCGACGAGGAAGGCCCGCACCCCGGTCTCGTCCTCGAGCACGAGACCGGTGCCGGCGAAGTGCTGCACGAACAGGCGCGGCAGCAGCAGCGAGAGCTCGCGGGACTCCTCGGGTGTGCGCGAATCGCCCCACCATCGCTGCACGCACCGCACCAGCGCGGCGTGGTCATCGGTCCTGGTCTGACGGAGGTGCGCCATGTCCCCTCTCCCGGTTTCGACGGTGCCGGACCGGGCGGCCCGGCACCGTCGAACCTACGAGACCTAGGCGCCCGGGGCGAACTCCTCGAGCATCTCGGTGACCAGCGCGGCGATCGGCGAACGCTCGGAGCGGGTCAGCGTGATGTGCGCGAACAGCGGGTGCCCCTTGAGCTTTTCGATCACGGCGGCCACGCCGTCGTGCCGGCCGACACGCAGGTTGTCGCGCTGGGCCACGTCATGGGTGAGAACCACCCGCGAGCCCGAACCGAGCCGCGAGAGCACGGTGAGCAGGACGTTGCGCTCGAGGGACTGCGCCTCATCGACGATGACGAAGGAATCGTGCAACGACCGACCGCGGATGTGCGTGAGCGGCAACACCTCCAGCATGCCGCGCGAGGAGACCTCGTCCATCACCTCGGGCGAGGCGAGGCCGTCCAGGGTGTCGTACACGGCCTGGGCCCAGGGGCCCATCTTCTCGTTCTCCGAGCCGGGCAGGTAGCCGAGGTCCTGGCCGCCGACCGCGTACAGCGGTCGGAACACCACGACCTTGCGCTGCGTGCGCTTCTCCAGCACCGCCTCGAGGCCCGCGCACAGCGCCAGCGCCGACTTGCCGGTGCCCGCCTTGCCGCCGAGGGAGACGATGCCCACCGACTCGTCGAGCAGCAGATCGAGGGCGACGCGCTGCTCGGCGCTGCGGCCGTGCAGCCCGAAGGCCTCCCGGTCGCCGCGCACCAGCTGCACCTGCTTGTCCGCCGTGACCCGCCCGAGCGCGCTCGACGTGCCGCCGAGGAGCCGAACGCCGGTGTTGCACGGCAGCTCCCGTGCGGCGTCCAGGTCCACGACACCGTCGGCGAAGAGGGCGTCGATGTTCTGCGGCGCCACCTCCAGCTCCTCCATGCCGGTCCAGCCGGAGGTCACCACGTCCTGCGCGCGGTACTCGTCGGCGGGGAGCCCGACCGCACCGGCCTTCACCCGCAGTGGTATGTCCTTGGACACCAGGACCACGTCACGGCCCTCGGCACGCAGGTTGAGCGCGCACGCCAGGATGCGGGAGTCGTTGGTCTCGGTGCGGAACCCGACCGGCAGCACGGACGGGTCGACGTGGTTGAGCTCCACCTGCACCGTGCCCCCGCCGGGGGTGGGGATCGGCTGGTCGAGGCGACCGTGCTCGAGTCGCATGTCGTCGAGCATGCGCAACGACTCGCGGGCGAACCAGCCGAGCTCGGCGTGGTGGCGCTTGCCCTCGAGTTCGCTGATCACCACGAGCGGGAGCACGACGTCGTGCTCGGCGAAGCGGGTGATGGCCCAGGGATCGGACAGCAGGACGGAGGTGTCGAGCACGTACGTGCGGGGGGTCTCACGGAAAGACACGGTGACGCTCCTAGCCTGCGCGGCGCCCACGCAAGCGTGTAGCTGCGGCCGGCCGGTCCAAACGCCTCGGTGCGCGGTCTACGCTCCGACGACGAGGACCGGGGCCGGCCCTCTCGCGACGATGAGTGAAGTCACGGTTGGAACCTCCCGGGACGAACTGCTTCCCCGCAATCCGTCACCGCCAAACTAACGCCGAACGCGCCGCGCTGCCCGGAGGCTGCGCGGCGCGTTCGTGAACAGTTCGTTACGGCTGGATGCCCGTTCTCAGAGCGCGAGGTCCCACTTCGCGAGAAGGCCGTTCAGGATCTCACGGTCCCGCTCGGGCGAGCTGATCCCGGCCTCGGTGACGATGCGGCGCGCCTCGTCCAGGCCGTCGGCGGTCTCGGCGCCGATGGGCGAGACGGCGCGCGCCTGGCCGAGCAGCGCGTCCTTGGTGTGGCCCTCGTTGACGTCCAGCGCGACGTCGAGCAGCTCGGTCCAGTACTGCTGCTGCACGCGGTCGTCGGCGGCGACCTTGCGCAGCGTGGTGACCAGGCCGGCGGGCGTGCCCTCGGCCTTCTCGGCGTAGTCCGCGAGGCGGTCGAAGTAGTCGGCGGAGAGCGCCTCGTGCACGATCACCATGGCGATCTGCTCGGCGATCTGGATCTCCTCGCGGGTGCCCTCGTACTGGCGGTAACCGCGGGTCACCGCCTCGAGGCGCCACATCTCGAGCTGCTCGACATCGCACGTGCGGCTCACGACGACGTGGTCGCGCAGGGCGATGCCGTGGCGGTTCTCCTCGGCGGTCCAGTGGCCGACGAACTTGCCCCAGTCCGACTCGATGAGGTGGTGCTGCGCCAACAGGCGGTGGAAGGACGGCAGGTGGTCCTTGGTGAGCAGGCCCAGGATGAGCCCGTTGCTGACCACCGCATCGACCTTGACGTCGGAGGGCACGAAGTCCTCGCCGCCGAGGAAGGCGTAGTTGCGGCCGTCGTCCCACGGAACGTAGTCGTGCGGCTGCCACGCGTCACCCGCCTCGACGTACGCGGCCCGGATGTCCGGGAGCGCCTTGTCGATGGCGAGGGTCAGGTCGTCGGAAACGCTGGAAGTCACCCGGACACTGTAAGGCAGCTCCCACCCGGCACTCAAATCCCAGGTGGGGGCGGGTCACCGTGTCGCGGAGAACCCGGAACCGGGGTTCAGCGAGAGAGGAGACCCCAGTCCTCGAGGCCCTCGTACAGCGGGACCTCGAGCGCCAGCGCCGACACGCGGGCGCGCAGCGCGGCCGTGTCGGCGGCCTTGCCCTGCGCCAACGCGGTGCCGATGATGTCGGCGACCTCGGTGAACTCCTTCTCGCCGAAGCCGCGGCTGGCCAGGGCGGCGGTGCCGATCCGCAGGCCCGAGGTGACCATCGGCGGACGCGGGTCGAAGGGCACGGCGTTGCGGTTGACGGTGATGCCGACCTCGTGGAGGAGGTCCTCGGCCTGCTGGCCGTCGAGGTCGCTGTTGCGCAGGTCGACGAGCACGAGGTGCACGTCGGTGCCGCCGGTGAGGACGGTGACGCCGGCGTCGGCCACGTCCTTGCCGTTCAGGCGCTCGGCGAGGATCTTGGCACCGTCGAGCGTGCGCTGCTGCTTCGCGCGGAACTCCTCCGTGCCCGCGACCTTGAGCGCGACGGCCTTGGCGGCGATGACGTGCATGAGCGGGCCGCCCTGCTGGCCGGGGAAGACCGCGGAGTTGAGCTTCTTGGCCCACTCCTGCTTCGCCAGGATGATGCCGGAGCGGGGGCCGCCGAGGGTCTTGTGCACCGTCGAGCTGACCACGTCGGCGTGCGGGACGGGGCTCGGGTGCAGGCCGGCGGCGACGAGGCCGGCGAAGTGCGCCATGTCGACCCAGAGGTGGGCGCCCACCTCGTCGGCGATGGAGCGGAAGGCCGCGAAGTCGAGGTGGCGCGGGTAGGCGGACCAGCCGGCGACGATCACCTTCGGCTTGGAGTCGAGGGCGATCTTGCGCACCTCGTCCATGTCGACGCGGTGGTCCTCCTTGGACACGCCGTAGAAGACGTTCTCGTAGAGCTTGCCGGAGAAGTTCAGGCGCATGCCGTGCGTGAGGTGGCCGCCGTGCGCGAGGTCGAGGCCCATCAGGGTTTCGCCCGGCTCCATGAGCGCCTGCAGCACGGCTGCGTTGGCCTGCGCGCCGGCGTGCGGCTGGACGTTGGCGAACTCGGCGCCGAAGAGCTCCTTGGCGCGGTTGCGAGCCAGGTCCTCGACCACGTCGACGTACTCGCAGCCGCCGTAGTAGCGGCGGCCGGGGTAGCCCTCGGCGTACTTGTTGGTGAGCACGGAACCCTGCGCCTGCAGCACGGCGCGCGGCACGAAGTTCTCCGAGGCGATCATCTCCAGCGTGTCGCGCTGCCGCGCGAGCTCGCCGTTCATGGCGGCGGCGACCTCGGGATCGAGTTCGGCGAGGGACGCGGAGTTCACGCTGTTTTCGCTCATGTGCTCATCCTAAGCCGCGAGCTCGCGCCGCAGCGCAGACGGGGTGAGGGGCTCGTCGAGCAGCCTGCCGAAGCGGTCCAGCCTGGCGGGCCCGGACTCCGCCCGGTCGAGCCATTCGCCGAGCAGGGCGTAGCCCTCGACGTAGGTGGAGATGTAGGCCCGCCACAGCGGCGAGCCGACGAAGCGCAGCGACTGCCGAGCACTGCGCTCCGCCATGAGCGCCCAGCGCTGCAGGTAGCCGGCCACCTCGTCCTCGCTCGCGTGCCGGTCGTGCAGCAGCAGTGCCGCGTCCTGCCGCACGTGCAGCAGGCCCGACGAGGCCTCCGCGATCGCCTCGGCCAGTTCCCCGTCGAAGCTCAGGCCGAGGTCGGCGTAGATCTCCCGCGCCCACGCGCCCCAACCGGGGCCGATCGCGGCGCGCAGCGCATGGTCCGCCAGGCCCTCCGCCATGAGGCACTGCGGCGTGTTCACCAGGAAGATGGTCTGCTCCGGCTGGTTCTCCCCCGCGACGAGCAGCTGCTCCTTGCGGCAGTGCTCGGTGTGGTGGCCGGGGTAGGCCTCGTGCGCGATGAGGTGCGGCAGCGACGACAGGTACTGCGGCAGGTCGCCGTTGACCGCGACCCGGGAGCGGTAGTCGCCGAGGTAGTAGTTGAACCCCGACCAGGGCTTGTCGTGCTCGATCTCGAAGGCCACCGTCTCCGCCTCCGGCAGCGGGTAGCGCTCGCGCACGACGTCGCGCAGCGCACCGGCCAGCGCGTCGACCACCTCGGGCACCCGCTCGGCCGGGACCGCGAACCGCTCCCGCTGCGCCTGCATGCGCGGCTGCAGCGGGCCGGAGCCCGGGAGCAGCTCGTCGAGCCGGGCGTGCGCCGCCTCGTAATCGGCGGTGTCCCCCAGCGCGATGTCGACGTCGAAGTAGGCCTTCACCTCGTCGACGAAGCCGATCGGCGCACCGTCGAACTTCCGGGCCGAGCACTCGAGCGCGGCGACGTGCCCGATCAGGAACTCGCGCCGCTGCGGGCTCAGGGAGGTCTCCGCCTCCAGATCGCGCAGCAGGGCCCGCGCCTCGGCCGCCAGGCGGGCGGGTTCGGGCGCGTCCTCGGCCTCCACCGCGCGACGGTGCGCCGGATCGCCGAAGTACGCGTCCACGAAACCGGTTTCGATGCGGTCGAACCGCAGGCCCAGCCGCAGGTAACGGTCGGTGACGCTCAGTTCCTCCATGCGTGCCAGACTAGAACCCATGTCCGACGCGGGGAGCGCAGTCCGGTGAGCGAACCGAGCCCGTACATCGAGCTCGACCGCACGCAGTGGCGCGAGCTCCGGCAGTCCACTCCCCTGTCGCTGACCGAGGAGGATCTCTCCGACCTGCGCGGCCTGGGCGAGCAGATCGACCTGGCCGAGGTCGCCGAGGTCTACCTGCCCGTCTCCCGCCTGATCCACCTGCAGGTCGCCGCGCGCCAGCGCCTCTACGCCGCGACCGCGACCTTCCTCGGCGAGCAGCGGCACGACGCACAGGTCCCGTTCGTGATCGGCGTGGCGGGCTCGGTCGCGGTCGGCAAGTCGACGACGGCCCGCGTGCTGCAGGCGCTGCTCGCCCGGTGGGACTCGCACCCGCGGGTGGACCTGGTGACCACCGACGGCTTCCTCTACCCGACGGCGGAGCTGGAGCGGCGGGGGATCATGCACCGCAAGGGCTTCCCGGAGTCGTACGACCGCCGCGCCCTGCTGCGGTTCGTCACCGCCGTGAAATCGGGCGCGGAGGACGCGACCGCCCCGATGTACTCGCACCAGCTCTACGACATCGTCCCGGACGAGTCCATCCACGTCCGCCGGCCCGACATCCTCATCGTCGAGGGCCTGAACGTGCTGCAGACGGGACCGCGGCTCATGGTCTCGGACCTGTTCGACTTCTCGGTGTACGTGGACGCGCGGATCGAGGACATCGAGCGCTGGTACGTCGACCGGTTCCTGTCGATGCGGACCACCTCGTTCGCGGACCCGGCGTCGCACTTCCACCACTACGCCGGGCTCTCCGACGTCGAGGCGCGCGATCGCGCCGAGGGTATCTGGGCGGGCATCAACCGCCCCAACCTGGTGCAGAACATCCTGCCCACGCGCCCGCGCGCGACCCTGGTGCTGCGCAAGGACTCCGACCACTCGATCAACCGCGTGCGCCTGCGCAAGCTCTGAGCGGCCCCGCCCGCCGCGCGCCCCGCCTACGATCGACTGTCATGACCCGCCCCGGAGCCTCGCTGCCCGACCTGCTGCTGCAGGCGGGCGCCCGCGCGGACGTCGGCGACGCCGACGCGCACGTCTACCGGGCGGCGCTGCGGGTGCTCAGCCGGGAGGGCACCCGGCACGTGACGGTGGACAAGATCGCCGCGGAGGCGGGATCGAGCCGGATGACCCTGTTCCGCAGGCTCGGTTCCAAGGACGACATCCTGGCGGCCGCACTGGCGTGGAGCCTGGGCCGGTTGTTCGCGCAGACGGCCGAGGTGGTCGCGACGACGCCCGACATCCCCACGCGGATCCAGGAGGTCTTCGTGCTGTGCTGTCGTGCGGGCCGCGGGCTGCTGCCGTCCGACCCGCGGGAGCGGGCGGAGTTGTTCGCCGACGAGCGCCTCGACACGGTGCGGCACGGCATCGGATTCATCCGCGGCATGATCGTGCGGGAGCAGGAGGCGGGGACGATGCCGGGCGATGCGGCCGACGTCCGCGCCGACGCTCTCGTCCGGCTCACCACGGCCTGCTTCGTCGTCTCCCCCGCCCCGTTCGACCTGGACGACGACGAGGCCGCGCGCGCCTACGCGCGCACGGCCCTCGTCCCCCTGGTGCAGTGACTCCGGTCGCCCCGGCTCAGCCGAACGGGCAGCGCGCGGCGGGCGCCTGCGCGAGCTGGGCGGGCGTGCGCTCGCGCCGGAAGGCCGTGAAATCGGGCAGGTCGCGACGCTGCATGGCGCGCAGCGCGCGGGCCCGGGCGCGGGAGTGGTACGCGAGCGGCGTGTAGCCCACGCGCTCCGGGATCACCTTGTACGCCTGCCGGATCGCGGCGGTCGCCGCGCGGTAGCCCAGCTCCTCGCGACGGCTCCATCCCACGCCGAGGATCTCGCGGACCTCGGGCCGCAGCACCCCGACGGTGAGCAGGTAGACGGCCCGGTTGACCGTCATCCCCGCGGGCCTGAGCAGCGGCTCGACGGCGCGCAGGAAGGGGCCCGCCTCGGGCGGCAGCGGCGGATTGCCGTGCGCGAAGTCCTCGAGGAAGCGCACCGCGCCGGGGTGCGCGATCAGCTTCGGCAGCATGCCGTCGATGTACCGCTCGAACGCGGCGGGCTCCCACGGGATCCGCCCGTCGGGCACCTGGACGATATCGGCGATCTTCTTCGACTCCGCGAACAGCTCGTCGACCTCCGCCGCGGTGAGGCGCCGGCCCAGCGAACGCGGCAGCGAGTCGAGCCCGGTCAGAACACCCGTGCCGATCACCCAGGCGTAGGCCTCCGGGTCCAGGGCACTGATGTGCCTGCCCTCCGCGTTGCGCATCTGGAGCGGCTGGTGCTGGGCGCGCAGCCGATAGCCCTCCTCGATCGCCGCATCCTCGCCGAAGTACCAGCGCTGCACGGAGTCCATCGACCGGATCGCCCGCCCCACCGGGTCGGTGTACGCCACGCTGAACTCCCCGACGATGTCGCCGATCACGGGATGCATCAGCTGCATCACGAACGCGGCGCCGTTGATGGGCAGGAACGCCCATTGCCCGGCCGCGGTGGCGCCGAGCCCCAACGGGTCGATGAACCGCGATGCGGGCCCGTAGCGTTCCGGCGCCGCCGTCGATGCACGCTCTGCGAGTTCCGTCATTCGAACCTCCCTGTTACGACTATTGACGAAATCGTATCAGGCTGTGGCGCGCGTCACCAGGCTTCAGTGATAGGAACGTCGCCGGCGCCGCTCACGCGGTCGGTCGGCGCAGGGCGGATGGGGCAGCCGGGCGCTACGCGCCGAAGCGACGGTGCCGGGCGGCGTAGTCGCGCAGCGCGCGCAGGAAGTCGACGCGGCGGAACTCGGGCCAGTAGGCCTCGGTGAACCAGATCTCGCTGTACGCGCTCTGCCAGAGCAGGAAGCCGGAGAGCCGCTGCTCACCCGACGTGCGGATGACGAGGTCGGGATCGGGCTGCCCCTTGGTGTAGAGGTGCTGGTCGATCCCCTCGACGGTGACCGCGTCGACGAGCTCCTCCGCCGTCATCCCCTCGGCGATGCGCGCGCGCAGCAGCGACTGCACGGCGTCGACGATCTCCTTGCGCCCGCCGTACCCGACGGCCACGTTGACGTGGGTACCGGTGCGGCCCTCGGTGCCCTCGGCCGCCGCGGTGAGCCGGCGGGCGGCGTCGGGCGGCAGCAGGTCCATCGCGCCGACGATCTTGACCGACCAGTTCTTGTCCGGGCCGGAGATCTCCTCGACCACGTCGGTGATGATCTCGAGCAGGGCTGCGAGCTCGTCGGGATCGCGGCGCAGGTTCTCGGTCGAGAGCAGGTAGATGGTGGCGAGCTCGATCCCGGCCTCGTCGCACCACTCGAGCATCTCGGCGATCTTCTTGGCCCCCATGCGGTAGCCGTGGCTCACGTCGCTGAACCCGGCGGCGCGGGCCCAGCGCCGGTTGCCGTCGCAGAGCACCGCGACGTGCCGCGGCCGTTGCGCGCCGTCGCGGTACGAGGCGGTGAGCTCACTGACCAGCCGTCGCTCGTAGAGCGCGTAGGCCGGGGCGAACAGCTTGCGGGCCGGCCCGGTCGGCAGCGATACGGGCAGTTTGGGGGCACTCACCACGGCTGCCAGACTACGCCGGGTGACCTGTGCTCCCGCTGAGGTTCAGCCGTGGGCCGCGTAGATCGCGGCGGCGAGCTCCGAACGCAGGGCTTGGAACTCGGGCGAAGCGGTCACCGACGGATCGCGCACCGTGTCCGGACCGTCGCCCGGCAGCTCCACCTTCCGGTCGATCACCACGCGGCCCGGGCGGGCGCTCATCACCAGGACTCGGGTGCTGAGGAACACCGCCTCCTCCACCGAGTGGGTGATGAAGACGATGGTCTTGCCCGCCTCGCGCCAGATCGTGAGCAGGTCCACCTGCAGGCGCTCGCGGGTGAGTGCGTCGAGCGCGCCGTAGGGCTCGTCCATGAGCACGATCGCCGGGTCGTTGACCAGGACGCGGGCGATCTGCGCGCGCTGCTGCATGCCGCCCGAGAGCTCGTAGGGCCGCTTGTCGCCGAAGTCGCCGAGCCCCACGAGGTCGAGCAGCTTCTGCGCCTGCCCCCGGCGCTCGGCCTTGCCCACGCCGCTCACCTTGGGGCCGAACTCGACGTTGCCGCGCACCGTCAGCCACGGGTACAGGGTGGGGGCCTGGAAGACCACGCCGCGGTCGGCCGACGGTGCCGTGACCCGCGCGCCGCCGACCTCGACGACGCCCTCCGTGGGTTCCTCGAAGCCGGCGATGAGCCGCAGCAGCGTCGTCTTGCCGCAGCCCGAGGGCCCGACGATGGAGACGAACTCGCCGGGCTCGATGGTGAGGTCGGTCGGTTGCAGCGCGACGGTCTGTCCGCTCGCGGTGTCGTAGGTCTTGCCGAGCCCGGTCAGCTCGACGCGTTCGGTCCCCGTCACTTCGATACCCCCTGTGCGGCTGTGGCGTAGACGCCGTCGGTGTAGTGCTGCGCCGGCGCGACGCCCTGGACCTGCCCCTGCTGGAGCAGGAACTCTGCGGTCCGGCGGAGGTCGGCGCCGAGCTGGCCGCCGAGGTGGTCGGCGCCGCCCTGGGTCTTCGCGTCGAAGTAGGCGTAGCCCTTGACCTGCGTGAGCACCTGGTCCAGTGGCACGCCGAGCTGGCCGGCGATGTGCTCGGCGGCCTTGTTCGGGTCGGTGTTCAGCAGGTTCGCCGCCCAGCCCTGTGCCGCGGTCCAGGCCTTGAGGAAGGCCGGGTTGTTCTTCACGAAGTCGCCGCGGGCGCCCTCGAGGTCGTAGGTGGGGGCACCCTGCTCGGCGACCTTCGCACTGTCCGTCAGGACGGTTCCTCCCAGCTGGCTCAGCGTGGGCTCCCAGATGTAGGTGGCGTCGATCTGCCCGCCGCCCCACGCGCCGCGGATGGCGTCCGGGGCCAGGTTGATGACCCGCGCGTCGGTGACGCCGGCCTTGTCCAGGGCGGTGAGCAGGCTGTAGTGCGCGGTCGAGGCGAAGGGCACGGCGATCCGCTTGCCCTTGAGGTCGGCGACGGTCCTGATCGCCGGGTCCTTCGCGACCAGCGATTCGGCGGCGCCGATCCGATCCTGGATCCAGATGACCTTCATGTCGATGTTCAGCGGTGCGCTGAGCGCCTTCGCGGCGGGAGCGCTGCCGAGCAGGCCCACGTCGAGGCTGTTGGCGCCGAACGCCTGGATCACGTCGCCGCCGGAGGCGAACTTGCTCCACACGACGTTCACGTTCGGCAGGCAGGTCTTGAGCAGCCCCGTGTCCTTGACGATCAGGTCCCCGTTCGGGATCTCCTGCCAGCCGATCCGCACGGTCCCCGTCACCGTCGGGTCCGGTTCGACCGGGCACGCCGTCGCCCCGCCGATGGAGCGGGACTGCTCGGGCCGGCCGGATTCGACGAGGCAGCCGGTCAGGGTGAGGCCGACGGTGCCGACCACCAGCGCCGTGCGCGCGAGGCGCTTCAGGCAGTTCATGCCTTCCCCTTCCACGGGACGGCCAGCAGGCCGATCCACTTGATGAGCGAGTCGAGCAGCAGCGCCGTGACACCGATGACGATGATGCAGGCGATGGTCAACGGGGTGTTGAGCTGCTGGCCGGCGAGGTAGGCGAGGCCGCCGATGCCAGGGATGCCGTTGTTGAGCTCCGCCGCGACCACGGTGGTCCAGGCGAACCCGACGGCGATGCGGATGCCGTTGATGACCTCGGGCAGCGTGGCCGGGACGATGACGCCGCGGATGGTCTGCAACCGGTTCGCGCCGAGCGCCCGCGCGGCGTTGATCTGATCCTGGCTGACGCCCTGCACGCCGTTCACCGTGGAGATCGCGATGGCGGGGAAGGCCGCGAGGAAGAGCAGCCAGATCTTCGACGTGTCGCCGATGCCGAACCACACGATGAGCAGGCCGATGTAGCCCAGCGGCGGCAGCGCGCGCAGGAAGTTCAGGTACGGCTCGATGATGGTGTTGACAGTCTTCGAGGTGCCCATCGCGAAGCCGAGGAGCGGACCGACGATGATCGCCGCTCCGACGCCCGCGAAGATCCGCTGCAGGCTGGCGACGAGGTGCTCCCAGAGGAAGTAGTTCTGCTCACCGAGCACCTCGCGCGGCACACCGGGCGCCACCTGGTGCCAGGTGCTCGCGCGGACGGCGGCGTCCCAGACCGCCTTCGGGGTCGGGAGGAAGGTCTCGTCGATCAGGCGCAGCCCGCTCACCACCCACCACACGCCGACGAACACGAGCAGCGCGATGATGCGGACGAGCCACGACCTGACTGTCAGCGGCAGCGGTTCGATGACGGCGTTCTTCACCCTCAGAAGCGGGGGCTCTCCGGCCATGAATTCCTCTCCGGCGCCCCAGTGGGCACACGAACAGGAAACTCTGTCAGGCGGCGGTCCGCATCGGAACCGTTCGAATCGCGCTGATCGTTACGTGCGCCGGTGCACGTTGCGCGCCGCGACCTGATCGCGCGGCATGATCTGCATCGTGTCGATGTTGACGTGCGGCGGGCGGGTGACGGTCCAGGTCACGGCCTCGGCGATGTCGTCGGCGGTGAGGTTGTCGACGCCCTCGTAGATCTTGTCGGCCGCCTCCTGATCGCCGCCGAGCCGCACCACGGAGAACTCGGTCTCCACCAGGCCGGGGTCGATCTCGATGACGCGGATCGGCTCGCCCTTGAGCTCGATGCGCAGGACGCGGGTCACCGCGCGGGCGCCGAACTTGGCGGCGTTGTAGCCGGCGCCGGTCTCGTAGGCCTCGATGGACGCGACGGAGCCGATGGTCACGACGCTCGCGGCCGGCGAGGCGCGCAGCTTGGGCAGCAGCGCCTGCACCATGCGCAGGATCGAGAGCACGTTGATGTCGTACATGCGGGACCAGTCGGCCTCGTCCGCGGTCTCGATGCGGTCCACGCCGAGCGCGCCACCGGCGTTGTTGACCAGCACGTCGACCTTCTCGATGGCGTCGGTGAAGGCCTTCACCGAGTCCACGTCCGAGACGTCGAGCGGCAGAGCCGTGACGATCCGCTCGGGGTGCTGGGCCTCGAGGTCGGCCTTGAGCTCTTCGAGCCGCTCGACCCGGCGGGCACCGATCACCACGTCGAACCCCGCGCGCACGAGGTGGCGCGCGGTGGCGGCGCCGATCCCGCTGCTCGCTCCGGTGACGACGGCGACTTCAGCCATGCGTGTTCTCCATTCCCACGTCGGTGCGGTGATGTTCCAGGTCGTGCAGGGCGTAGACGGCGAACGACCCGATCGTGAACGCGGAGCCGTTCGAGCGCAGGCCCGTCCGCGCCCAGTCGCCGTCCCCGACTGTGCGGTACGCGTCCGCGAAGGCCGCAGCCTCGCGGTCCAGCTCGGCGGCGACGGTACCCGGGTCCTGTTCGTTGTACGCGTCCTCGACGGCGGTCACGTCCTGGTCCCAGTTCGCGAAGGCCGCGCCGTCCTGCGCCAGCATCAGGCCCAGGCGCTCGCGCATGATGCGGTGCACGTCGCGCACGTGGCAGCCGTATTCGAGCACCGACCAGGTCTGCTCATCGGGCCTGATGCGCGCATCGGGCCTCGCCAGCGCCGCGTCCCAGCCGGCGGCCGACCGCGCGATGCGGTCGGCGACGTCCTCGCGGCGGACCGTCGACGGGTCGAATCCGCAGGCCGGGCAGGCCCGCTCGATGACCCAGGTCCAGTCCTTGACATCCGGTGCGATCGCCACGGCGATCAACCTACTCCCCGTTCCGAAACTCCGGGATTCCGGCGGTCCGCGGTAGAAATCCAGCGCGGACAGCCGCAGAACCCGAATTTCGCGACGCGGTTCAGCGGAGGGCGGCCGCCAGATCGTGCAGCACCGAGTCGGTGGTGTCGAAGGCCATGCACTTGTCGGTGACGGACTGGCCGTAGACCAGCGGGCCGGGGCCGGGCTGTTGCGCGCCGGCGACCAGGAAGGACTCCAGCATCACGCCGGAGACGCCCTTCTCCCCCGCGCCCAGCCGGGCCGCGATCTCCCGCGCGACCTCGGCCTGGCGGACGTGATCCTTGCCCGAATTGGCGTGCGAGCAGTCCACCATCACCGAAGGGGCCAGTCCCGCCTTGTCCAGCGCGCCCACGGCGGCGGCGACGGAGTCGGCGTCGAAATTCGGGCCGCCGCGCCCACCGCGCAGGATGATGTGACAGTTGTCGTTGCCGACGGTCTCGACCACGGCGGCGGCGCCGTCGTCATCCGTGCCGAAGAAGACGTGCCGGGCCGCGGCGGCCTGCACCCCGTCGATCGCGACGGAGACGTTGCCGTCGGTGGCGTTCTTGAACCCGATCGGCATCGACAGCCCGGACGCGAGCTGACGGTGCACCTGCGACTCGGTGGTGCGGGCGCCGATCGCGCCCCAGGCGACGGTGTCCGCGATGTACTGCGGGCTCGTCGGCTCGAGGAACTCGCAGCCCACGGGCAGGCCGATCTCCAGGATGTCGAGGAGCAGCTGCCGCGCGGTGCGCAGGCCGCGGGGCACGTCGTAGCTCTCGTCCATGCCGGGGTCGTTGATGAGGCCCTTCCACCCGACGGTGGTGCGCGGCTTCTCGAAGTACACGCGCATCACGATGAGCAGCTCGTCCGCCAGCTCGTCCGCGATCGGCTTGAGCCGGCGGGCGTAGTCGAGGGCGGCCTCGGGGTCGTGCACGGAGCAGGGGCCCACCACGACGAGGAGCCGCTGGTCGCGGCCGGCGATGACGTCGGCGACCGCGGCGCGGTCGGCCTCGACCTGGGCGGCCAGACGGGGTGCGAGCGGCAGCTCGTCGCGCAGCTGCACGGGCGAGGGGATCGCGTGGAACGCCGAGACCCGACGGTTCGATGTCGACGCCGGTGTATCGAGCTCGATGGTCATGGAAAACCTTTCTGGTGACGGCACCAGATCCGTTCCGGCGCCATAGAAAAAGGCAGCGAGTGATCTCGCTGCCTTCGGCTCCGGGTTCGTACGGTCGGGTTTATCCGCGCATGCGCGCTTCACCGCCGGCTCCACCCGGAGCCTCGGTAAAGTGCCAATACGCGTTCATACCCACGAGCCGAACATAGCACAGCTATCGCGCGATCTCTGTGGCGAGCGTCTCACCGTCGATGACGGGCAGGGAGCAGACGCTGCCGTGGCAGACGTAGGCCGCGGCCCGCCCGTCCACGGGGCCGCGCCCCTCGAGCAGGGGCTGCGAATCCTTGGCACCCACGACGACCACCGCCCCTCCGGGCGCGAGCCTGCGCGCCTCCGCCGCCAGCGCGGCGGCGCCGGTGCCGTCGGCGATGGCGATCTGCAGCCCGGCCGCCGCCTGCTCGGCGACGGCGAGGTGGTGTCCGGCGCCGCGGGGCACCCGCCGGATCAGCTCACCGGAGCGGGCACGGGTGGCGGCGGCGAGCGGGGCGTAGCGCTCCCCGAGCAGGGCCTCGGCATAGGTGAGGGCTTCGGCGATGAGGCTGGCCCCGGCCGGCGTCGCGCCGTCCGCGGGGTCACGCGGGCGGGTCAGCAGCGCCTCGCCGTCCGACGGTGCGTCGTACCAACTTCCGTCGGATTCCGGGTCGGCGAAGCGCGCGACGGCGGCGTCCAGGATCGCGGCCGCCGTTGCCGACCAGTCGGTGTCGCCGGTGCGCTGCGTCAGCGCGAGCAGGCCGGTGACCAGCGCGGCGTAGTCCTCGAGCACGCCGTCGGCCTCGCCCACCGCCCCGCCGAGCGAACTGCGCCGCAGACGGTCACCGTCCCAATGGGTTCCGAGCACGTACCGCGCGACCGCCTCGGCCTCGTCGGTCCGGCCGGCCTCCGCGAGCGCGGTGATCGCGAGGCCGTTCCACACGGTGACCACCTTGTCGTCGCGGCCGGGCTGCGGACGCTGCGTCCGTGCGTCGAAGAGCCGGCGCCGCACGTCGGCCAGGCGCACCGCGTCGGGCTCGCCGCGCAGTTGCAGCGTGGAGGTGCCGTGCTCGAACGTGCCGCCGGGCGTGACGGCGAAAACCTCTGCGGCCCAGGCCCCGTCGGCCTCGCCGAGCACCTCGATGAGCTGCTGCGGCGTCCACACGTAGGTGGCGCCCTCGACGCCGTGCCCGTCGACGACGGTGTCCGCGTCGAGCGAGGAGGCCAGCCCGCCGCCGTCGACGCCGAGGTCGCGCAGGAGGAAGTCGGCCGTCTCATCGGCGACGCGCAGCGCCAGCGGCGAGCCGGTGCGCCGCGCCAGATGCGCGTAGAAGCGGAGCAGGAGTGCGTTGTCGTACAACATCTTCTCGAAGTGCGGCACCACCCAGTCGGCGTCCACCGCGTAGCGGGCGAAGCCGCCGCCGAGCTGGTCGTAGATGCCGCCGCGGGCCATCGCCTCGGCGCACCGCAGCGCCACGCCGTAGGAGGCGGGGTCGCCGGTGCGCTCGTGGTGCCGCAGCAGCGCCTCGACGGTGGCCGACGGCGGGAACTTCGGCGCGCGACCGAATCCGCCCGACGGATCCTCGTCGGCGCAGATCGCGCGCACGGCCCCGGCGAGCTCCTCGGTGGAGGGGGCGGCACCGTCGGGCAGGCCGGCGGAGGCTTGCCGCAGATGCGCGGCCACCTGCGCCGAGACGCGGCCGACCTCGTCGCGCCGCTCCCGCCAGGTGTCGGTGATGGCCTCGAGGAGCTGCGGGAAGCTCGGCTGCCCGCCGCGCGGCGCGGGCGGGTAGTAGGTGCCGCAGTAGAAGGGCTCGCCCGCCGGGGTGAGGAAGCACGTCATGGGCCATCCGCCCTGCCCGGTCATGGCGACGGTGGCGTTCATGTAGATCGCGTCGAGGTCGGGGCGCTCCTCGCGGTCGACCTTGATGCAGACGAAGCCGTCGTTCATCTGCTGCGCGATGGCCTCGTTCTCGAAGGATTCGTGCGCCATGACGTGGCACCAGTGGCAGGCGGCGTAGCCGATGGAGAGCAGGATCGGCACGTCGCGCTCGGCGGCCTCCGCCAGCGCGGCCTCGCCCCACTCCTGCCAGTGCACCGGGTTGTCGGCGTGCTGGCGCAGGTAGGGGCTGGTGGACGCACCGAGTCGGTTCATGTCCCCATCCTGCCTCAGTCCGCGGACATGGGCGCGAGCACGACGAGCACCGGTACCGTCCGAGGCATGAAGTGCACGACGTCGATCGAGATCGGGGTGCCGCTCGAGCGGGTGGCGCGGCTGCTCTCCGATCCCGCGAACCTGCCGATGTGGCTGCGGGGCATGGTCGTCCACGAGCCGGTGAGCGGGGCGCACGGCGAGGTCGGCACGATCTCGCGGGTCGTCCTGCGCTCGGGGAAGCACACGATGGAGATGACGGAGACGATCACGCTCCGGGAGCCGGCGGACCTCAGCGTGATTCGGGCCGGCACCGTGGTCCGGTTCGAGCGGGAGATCGAGGGCGCGGGGATGTGGAGCGCCGCGCGGGAACGACTGACGGCCGCGGGCCCCGGGGCCACACTGTGGCAGAGCGAGAACGAGTACCGCTTCCGCAATCCGCTGCTGCGGCTGATGACACTCCTGCTGCCCGGCGCCTTCCGCAAGCAGCAGTTGCAGCACATGGAGGACTTCACGGCGTTCGCCGAGCAGGGCAAGGACGTCCGCGACGACGGGGCCTGACCGTCACAGACGCTCGGAGCCGAGCCTAGGTCACCAGCTCGTAGACCGTCGCGCTCCCGACCTTCGTCGCGGTGAAGTTCTTCTCCACCCAGCTCTGGATCTCGGATGTGCCGGCGCCGGGGCGGAAGCCGCCGGAGGCGACGTAGTACGAGATCCTCCCGTCCTTCACCCACTGCTGGAACTGCGCGAGCGTGGGCGCGGGGTCGGATCCACTGAACCCGCCGATCGCGATCACGGGCCGGCCCGAGTTCAGTTGCAGCGAGCCCTGACTCTGCGCACCGTTGACGGCGGCCGCCCACTGCGTCGTCGTGCCCTTGAGCAACGCGACCAGCTCGGCATTCGCGGCCTGGCCGCCCGGCCCGCCGCCCCCGTCGCGCGCACCGTCGGGCAGCTCGACGCCCGCCGGGAGCCCCGCCGTCGCCCCGCGGTCCGACGGTGCCTCCCCCGCGCGCCCGCCGCCCGGACCGCCGAACATGTCACCGGACTTCGCGGTCCGCACCGCCGTGGGCACGCCGCCGGTGTGCGCGGTGCCGGCGGTGGAGAACGAGAACGCCGCCGTCGCGACGCCGCCGGCGAGCAGCGCGAGCACCAACGCGGCGGCCACGGCCCGCCCCGCGCCCCGACGGGTGACGAGCAGCGCGACGATCGCCGCCACCGTCAGCACGCCCACGACGATCCCCAGCACCGGCCACGCGTATCCCGCCCGCCAGGCGCGGACGATGCCCCACCCGCCGGCAGCGAGCACGAGGCTGACCAGCGCGAGCGTGCCGGGCACCGTCGACCTGCGGCTCCAGGCGACGGCCGCACCGCCGCCCACCAGCACCGCGATCGCCGGCGCGAGCGCCACGGTGTAGTACGGGTGCACCGTGCCGCTCATGTACGAGAAGACCACCCCGGTCACCACGAGCCAGGTGCCGAACACCGTCAGCCCCAGCGCGAGGTCCCGCTCCAGGCGGCGGCGCGCCACCAGCACCAGCCCGATCACCAGGACCAGCAGCGCCGCGGGCAGCAGCCAGGAGATCTCGTTGCCGAACTCGTTGCTGAACAGGCGGGCGAGGCTCGGGGTGCCGCCGAACGAGGTGCCCGTGGCGGCGTCGCCGCCCGGCCCACCGCCGCCGCCGAAGCCGGAATCGCCGCCGCTGTTCCCGACGATCCGCGCCAGGCCGTTGTAGCCGAGCACGAGGTCCATGAACGTGCCGTCCTTCGACCCGCCGATGTACGGGCGCGAGGACGCGGGCCAGAGCACCGTCAGCAGCACGTACCAACCGGCCGAGACCACCACGGCCACGACACCCAGCGCGAGATCCCGCGCCCGCTGCAGCCAGGACGTCCGCGCGAACAGCAGGTACGCGAGGCCGAACCCCGGCAGCACCAGGAGGCCCTGCAGCATCTTGGTGAGGAAGGCGAAGCCGAGCAGCGCGCCGCAGGCGACGAGCCACCGCCACGACGCCGCCTGGCACGCGCGGACGGTGCAGTAGGCGGCCGCGGTCATGAGCAGCACCAGCAGAGCGTCGGGGTTGTTGAACCGGAAGATCAGCACGGCCGCCGGAGTCAGCGCGCAGACGGCGCCGGCCAGCAGGGCACCACCCGTCGCGATCCGATCCTCCAGCGTGCCCAGGAGCCGGCGCACGGTCAGGTACACCAGCCCGACGGTGCCGACGCCTATCAGCGCCTGCGGCAGCAGGACCGACCAGGAGGAGAGCCCGAAGAGGCGGACGGACAGTCCGGTCACCCACAGCGCCGCGGGCGGCTTGTCGACGGTGATCACGTTGCCCGCGTCGAGCGAGCCGAACAGCCAGGCCTTCCAATTCGCCCCGCCTGCCTGGGCCGCGGCGGCGTAGAAGTCGTTGCCGTACCCGTTGATCGACAGGTTCCAGCAGTAGAGCAGCGCCGTGGCGGCGAGCAGCGCGGTCACGGCGCAGCGCCGTGCAGTCGTCTCAGTCACGCAGCCCACCCTCGCGGGCGGAACTGGGTGGACCGGCCGGTCGGGCTGGGAGGTCGCTGTGAACGACTAGCGGGGCGTATCGCCCCCGGCACCGTCGGCGCCGCCCGACGGTGCGCCATCGCCCTTGGTGAGCGAGACGTCATGCTCGATGGCGCCGTGTTCGGTGCCACCGGCCTCGTCGCCCTCGCCCGGCGCCTCGTCGTCGAAGGACTCGGGCAGGTTCTTGACGTGCTTGTTCATCGAGCGGATGAGCAGGAACGTGACCGCCAGCAGCGCGACGATCACGGCCAGGCCGAGCGGGCCCGACTTGCCGAACTCCGGGCCCTTGGGCTTCTGCGGGTCCGCCGCGAGGATCGCGACGTCACCAGCCAGCTGCAGTAGCGGTCCCATCACTTCTCGATCCCGCTGAACAGGTCCTTCTCGGGCATCCTGCTGCTCACAGTGGTCTTCGCCAACTCGTACTCCTCGGTCGGCCACAGGCGCTGCTGCCACTCCATCGGCACCACGAAGAACGGCCCGTTGGGGTCGATCTGGGTGGCGTGCGCGCGCAGCGCGTCATCGCGCACGGGGAAGTACTCGCCGCACTCGACCTGCGTGGTCACGCGGGCCATCATGTCGTTCTTCTCGTCCTTCCACCGCGCGAGCCAGTCGGTGTAGGGGTTCTCGAGGCCGTTCTTCTCGAACTCGTCGGCGAACGCCTGGAACTTGCCGCGCAGGAAGCCGTGGCTGTAGTAGACCTTCGAGATCTGCCAGGGCTCACCGGCGTCAGGGAACTGCTCGGGGTCGGCGGCCGCCTCGTACGCGGCCATCGACACCACGTGGGTCTGGATGTGGTCCGGGTGCGGGTAGCCACCGTTCTCGTCGTACGTGATCATCACGTGCGGGCGGAACTCGCGGATCAGCTTCACCAGCGTCTCGGTCGGCCCCTCGACGGGCTCGAGCGCGAAGCAGCCCTCGGGCAGCGGCGGCAGCGGATCGCCCTCGGGCAGCCCCGAGTCGACGTAGCCGAGCCAGCGGTGCTCGACGCCGAGGATGGCGGCAGCCTTGGCCATCTCCTCGCGGCGCACCTCGGGCAGCCGGTCCTTGACGCCCGCGACGTCCATCGCGGGGTTGAGGATGTCACCCCGTTCGCCACCCGTGAACGTCGCGACCAGCACGTCGTTCCCCTCGGCCGCGTACCGCGCCATCGTGGCGGCGCCCTTGCTCGACTCGTCGTCCGGGTGCGCGTGAACGGCGAGGAGGCGGTATCCGGTCATGACCCCCAGTGTTCCACGATCGGCCGACGGCGCGCCGCGCCGGGTGTGCTTCCATGGACCCATGTCGACCGAGCGCGTCCGCCCCTCCGATCGCTACCCCGACGAGCGCGATCCCGCGGTCGCCCGTCGCGTCGGCGCCATCGGGCTGGTGGTCGTCGTGGTCCTCGGCGTCGGCCTCGCATGGCTGGGCTATCAGAAGTTCTCCCGGCAGCCCGTCAAGGGCGAGACGGCCGGGTACCAGCTGCTCTCCGATTCCGCCGTCGAGGTGCAGGTCACGGTCACGCGGACCGACCCGCAGCAGGCGGTCAGCTGCATCGTCTACGCCAAGAACAAGGCGGGCGACGAGATCGGCCGACGCGAGTTCTACGTGCCCCCGTCGCCGGACACCGTCGTGGTGCTCAGCAGCGAGGTTCGCACCACCGAACCGCCCGCCGTCGGCGACGTCTTCGGTTGCGGCACGAACGTGCCCGCGTATCTTGACCGTGCGTGAGCACTGACAACTCCCCCAAGTCTGGGCGGCCGGCCCGCGTCCGCGCGCAGCCGGCGTTCGCCACCGTCTCCAGCTACTACTTCCCGATGCTCGTCGGCCTGTTCGTCGGCGTGATGATCATCAGCAACATCACCGGCACCAAGGCCGTGTTGTTCGCCCCGTCGCTGCACTTCGAGTTCCTCGGCCTGCAGGTCGACGGCATCGCCACCGACGGCGCCTTCTACCTCTTCCCCCTCGCCTACGTCCTCGGCGACGTGATCTCCGAGGTCTACGGCTTCAAGGCCATGCGCCGGGTGATCCTCACCGGCTTCGCCATCCTCGCGCTCGCGGCGCTGTGCTTCTGGATCACCACGCTGCTGCCGCCCGCGCCGGGCTGGCCGAACGACGAGGCCTTCAAGACCGTCGCCGGGGTCGTCCCCCGCTTCCTCGTCGCCGGGCTCGCCGGCTACCTCGTGGGCGAGTTCATGAACTCGTGGGTGCTGGTGCGGATGAAGGCCTGGACCGGCGAAAAACACCTCTGGTCGCGTCTTCTCGGTTCGACGGTCGTCGGCGAGTTCTTCGACACCCTCGTCTTCTGCTCGATCGCTGCGCCCGCGCTCGGATTCACCACGCCGGGCCAGTTCCTCAACTACCTGATCCTCGGGTTCGTATGGAAGACGCTGGTCGAGATCGTGATCATGCCGCTGAGCTACGCACTGTGCGGCTTCCTCAAGCGGCGCGAGCCCACGTACCAGCAGGCACTGCTGGCCGCCTGAACCGGATACCCCGTTCCGTTTCCCATGCTAGAATCAGCGGATACACGGTTCCGCTTGGAGCCGTGTATTGCTGCATTTACGGGCCCCGGGCGCCGTTCCGGGGCCGGTCGGCTGTGGGATGGCAATCCCACAGCGGACCCTGCCGACTACGACGAAGGACGAACGAAATGACGGACACTCAGGTGACGTGGTTGACCCCCGAGTCCCACGAGCGCCTCAAGAACGAGTTGGACGCCCTGATCGCCAACCGCCCCGTCATCGCCGCCGAGATCAACGAGCGTCGCGAAGAGGGCGATCTCAAGGAGAACGGCGGCTACCACGCCGCACGTGAGGAGCAGGGCCAGCAGGAGGCGCGCATTCGCCAGCTGCAGGAGCTCCTCAACAACGCCAAGGTCGGTGAGGCCCCCACCCAGTCGGGTGTCGCGCTCCCGGGCTCGGTCGTGAAGGTGTACTACGACGGCGACGAGAAGGACACCGAGACCTTCCTCATCGCCACCCGCGAGGAGGGCGCGCAGGACGGCGGCCTCGAGGTCTACTCGCCGAGCTCGCCGCTCGGTGCCGCGCTCATCGACGCCAAGGTCGGCGAGACGCGCGAGTACACCATCCCCAGCGGTGCCGTCGTCAAGGTCACCCTGGTCAGCGCGGAGCCCTACCACTCCTAGGCTCCACCGCGACATCGGGAAGCGGCCCGTCCCCCGAGGGGACGGGCCGCTTCTCGCATGCCGTCATCCGCGCGTGCGCTGCAACTGACTGACGGTGACGAACGCGTACCCCTGGTCCGCGAGCTGCGACATGGTGCGGTCGAGGGCCGTCGCCGAGGAGACGAAGGTGTCGTGCAGCATCACGATCTGCCCGGGCTTGGCCTTGAGCAGCACCTGGGTCAACCCGTCCGGATCGCCCTGGTAGTTGTAGTCCATCGAGTCCAGGTCCCACAGGACCTGCGAGAGCCCCAGGCGCTGGCCGGCCGCCACCACCGACGGGGAGGTGTGCCCACCCATCGGGCGGAACAGCGTCGGAGCGCTGCCCACCGAGGTGCGGATCGCGTCGTTGGTCTGCTGCAGCTGCGCGGTGGCGTCGCTCTCGGACAGCGTCGTCATGTCCGGCTGGGTCCAGGTGCCGTTGGCGACCTCGTTGCCGGTGCCGGCGATCGCCGTCATGATGTCGGGGTTCAGGCTCACCTGCGCGCCGGTCACGAAGAACGTGCCCTTCGCACCGTGACTGTCGAGGATCTGCAGGAACTGCCGGGTCACGGGGCCGGGACCGCCGGAGAACGTGAGCGCGACGCACTTGCTCTTGGCGCAGTCCACGCTGCCGTCCGCGAGGAGGACCGGCTTGCTCACCGGCGCCGCCGCCGGCGAGGCGGGCGCGGGGCTCGCGCCGCCCTGACCCGACGGTGCGCCGTCGTTCGGGGCGCCGCCGTTCCCCGCCTCCCCGCCCGCCGCGGTGGCGGGGGCGGGCGGCACGGCCGGCCCGGTGGGCCCGGCGGCCGGTTGCGGCTTGGCGGGCACGTTGGGCGGCGGGACGACGACGGTCATCGTGGCCGGCGCCTGGGGCGCCGGCGGGGCGGTGGTCTGCCCGGAGGGCAGCGCGCCGGGGTTGACCCCGGCACTCGGCGCGGTGGAGGCCCCCGACGGTGCCGACGGCACCGGGTCGAAGGTGAGGCTCGAGCCGAGACGATTCGTGTCTCCGCCGGTCACACCGCATCCGACCGCGACGGCACCGGCGATCACGAGGGCACTCCCCGCCACCGCCCAGTTGCGGACCTTCCGGCTCTGCTTCGGCCTCAAGAACTCACTCCAGCCACTTGTGTCTCGTTCTACAACAAGAGCCACTTTAGCCCCACGAACTCTCAAGGGGAAGTCGAAGGTTCAGAAGGTGACCGAGTCGTTACGCAGCACGGCCGAGCGGATCGGGGGCGGGCCGCCGTAAGGCGCGGGCAAGAGCGGGCCAAGAGCGCCGCCGGATCATCGGGGCGTGCAGCCGAACCATCTCGCCCCGTGGCACCGTCGTCACCCCGTCGCCGTCGTCGTCCTGACCGTCGTGACGGCGGTGCTGATCGTCGTGACGGTGACCCTCGCCGTGGTGATCGGGCTGTTCGTGATGCTCGCGCACGCCCTGTCCGATCCGATCCCCGTCGATCGGCGCGACGCCGCGACGGTCCGCGAGCGGGTGGAGATGTACGGCCTCGCCGTCGACAAGGGCTGGGAACTCACGGGATCGCAGTGCAACCGGCTGCGGGACGCGGAGCCCGGCGAGAAGTGGTTCCCGCCGGGTCCGCGCTACGCGGGTTCCGTCCGGATCGACGGCGACGACGCGACGGTCGTCGTCAGTTCCTCCCCGACCCCCGCCACCGCGCAGATGGTGTCGTCGCTGGCGTTCCGCTACGAGTCCGGGGCGTGGCGCTACTGCGGCGTCAGCTGAACGCGTTCTCCAGATCGGCGATGAGGTCGCCGATGTCCTCGATGCCGACGGACAGGCGCACCAGATCCTCGGGGACCTCGAGCTGCGAGCCGGCGGTGGAGGCGTGGGTCATCGCGGCGGGGTGCTCGATGAGCGACTCGATGCCGCCGAGCGACTCGGCCAGGGTGAAGATCTCGGTCCGCGCGCAGAACCGCTGCGCCGCTTCACGACCGCCGGCCAGCCGCACGGAGATCATGCCGCCGAAACGCTTCATCTGCTTCGCCGCGACGGCGTGGTTCGGGTGGCTCTCCAGGCCCGGGTAGAGCACCGTCGACACCTCGGGACGGCCGGAGAGGAACTCGACGATCTGCTCCGCGTTGTCGCAATGCCGGTCCATGCGCACGCCGAGCGTCTTGATGCCGCGCAGCGCGAGGTAGACGTCGAACGGTCCGGGCACCGCGCCCGCACCGTTCTGCAGGAAGGCGAAATCGGAGTCGAGCTGCTCGTCGTTCGTCACCAGCGCGCCGCCGACGGTGTCGCTGTGCCCGCCCAGGTACTTGGTCACCGAGTGCAGCACCACGTCGGCGCCGAGCGCGAGCGGCGTCTGCAGGTAGGGGCTGGCGAAGGTGTTGTCCACCACCAGCTTCGCGCCGCCCTCGTGCGCGACGGCGGCCAGCGCCTCGATGTCGCCGATGTTGAGCAGCGGATTGGTCGGTGTCTCGATCCACACCAGCTTGGTGTTCGGGCGGAGCGCCGCGCGCACCGCGTCGACATCGGTGACCGGCGCCGGGGTGTGCTCGATCCCCCACTGCGAGAACACCTTGTCGATGAGACGGAAGGTGCCGCCGTAGGCGTCGTCGGGGATGATCAGGTGATCGCCCGGGCGCAGGGTGGCGCGCAGCAGGGTGTCGGTGGCGGCCATGCCCGAGGCGAAGCCGCGGCCGAACGTGCCCTCCTCGATCGCGGCGAGGTTCGCCTCGTACGCGCGGCGGGTGGGGTTGCCGGTGCGGGCGTACTCGAAGCCGCCGCGCATGCCGCCGACGCCGTCCTGGGCGAAGGTCGAGCTGGCGTAGATCGGCACGTTGACGGCACCGGTCAGCGGATCGGGCTCGTAGCCGGCGTGGATCGCGCGGGTCGAGAAACCCTGCGCCGCATGCTTGTCGATCGCGCTCTTCTGCTCGCTCATGGTTTCTACCCTTCTACTTGCCGTGGGAGAGGAAGTTCAGCACGTCGTGCCGGGTGATGACGCCGACGGGCTTGCCGTCGTCGATCACCATGAGGGCGTCCGACTCGCGGAGCGCGGCGTTGGCGGCCGAGAGCGGCTCGCCCGCGCCGATGAGCGGGAACGCGGGGCCCATGTGCTTGCTGACGGGGTCGGCCAGCTCGGCGCGCCCCTCGAACACGGCCGAGAGCAGCTCGCGCTCGGTCACCGCGCCGGCCACCTCTCCGGCCATGATCGGCGGCTCAGCGCCCACCACCGGCATCTGCGAGACGTTGTACTCGGCGAGGATCTCGATGGCGTCGCGGATCGTCTCCGACGGGTGCGTGTGCACCAGATCGGGCAGCTCGCCCTTCTTGCCGCGCAGGATGTCGCCGACGAGGGCCTCCTGCTCCTTCGGATCCAGCGGGGCGCGCAGGAAGCCGTAGCTGCTCATCCACTTGTCGTTGAAGATCTTCGACAGGTAGCCGCGGCCACCGTCGGGCAGCAGCACGACGACGACGGCGTCGGGGTCGCGCTCGGCGACGCGCAGCGCGGCGACGACGGCCATGCCGCAGGAGCCGCCGACGAGCAGGCCCTCCTCGCGGGCCAGGCGGCGGGTCATCTCGAAGGAATCGGCGTCGGAGACGGCGATGATCTCGTCGGGGATGTCGGGGTCGTAGGCGGTGGGCCAGAAGTCCTCGCCCACGCCCTCGACGAGGTACGGGCGGCCGGTGCCGCCGGAGTAGACGGAGCCCTCGGGATCGGCGCCGATCACCTTGACCTTCCCGCCGGAGACCTCCTTGAGGTAGCGGCCGGTGCCGGTGATGGTGCCGCCGGTGCCGACGCCTGCCACGAAGTGCGTGACCGTGCCCTCGGTGTCGCGCCAGATCTCGGGGCCGGTGGTCTCGTAGTGCGAGGCGGGGCCGTTGGGGTTGGAGTACTGGTTCGGCTTCCAGGCGCCGGGGATCTCCCGGGTGAGCCGGTCGGAGACGTTGTAGTAGGAGTCCGGGTGCTCGGGCGCGACGGCGGTCGGGCACACGACGACCTCGGCGCCGTAGGCCTTGAGTACGTTGCGCTTGTCCTCGCTGACCTTGTCCGGGCAGACGAAGACGCACTTGTAGCCGCGCTGCTGCGCGACGATCGCGAGGCCGACGCCGGTGTTGCCCGACGTGGGCTCGACGATGGTGCCGCCGGGCTTGAGCTCGCCCGACTCCTCCGCGGCGTCGATCATCTTCACCGCGATCCGGTCCTTGCTGGACCCGCCGGGGTTGAGGTACTCGATCTTGGCCGCGACCAGGCCGGATCCGGGCTTCACCACGGAGTTGAGTCGCACCAGTGGGGTGTCGCCGATCAACTCGCTGACGTGTCCTGCGATACGCATGCCTCCATCGTCCCAGAGCGCTCGGTACGCCTCTCGGCCGGTCCGGGCCTGCCCGTCTAGATTGGAGGTATGGGGTACTCCCGAAACCGGCTCGCCCGTGACGCGCTGTACACCTCGGCCGCCGCCGTCAGCGGCGCCGGAGCCACCTGGGGCGCCTACGCGCTGCTGACCAAGCAGGCGCGCACGGCGCGCACCGTCATCCCCCACCGCACCGACAAGGCACCGTCGAAGGACGGGATCTACTCCCCCGGCACCACCGTCGTCGAACGGCCCGGGCCGGCGCACCCGGCGGACGTGAGCCTGATGGTCTTCGGGGACTCCACGGCGGCGGGCCTCGGGGTCGACGATGCCGAGCACACGCCCGGCGTGCTGCTCGCGCGCGGCGTGGTGGCGGAGACGGGGCGCACGGTGCGGCTCGCGGTGAAGGCGATCGTCGGCGCGACGTCCAAGGGGCTGGCCGCCCAGATCGAGGCGGCGTTCATCGCCAAGCAGATCCCGGACGTGGCGGTGATCATCGTCGGCGCGAACGACGTGACGGCGCTCAACGCGATCGAGCCCTCGGCCCGGCGGCTCGGCGCGGCGGTGGCGCAGCTGCGCGGTGCGGGCGCGGAGGTCGTCGTGGGCACGTGCCCGGACATCGGCGTGGTGCAGGCGATCCCGCAGCCGCTGCGCTCGGTGATCCGCCGCTACGGGCTCCAGCTCGCGGCGCGGCAGCGCGCCCACGTGCTCGCCGCCGGCGGGCATCCCGTGCCCTTCGCCGACACCCTGACGCCCGAGTTCCTCGAGGCACCCGACCGGATGTTCTCGCCGGACAACTTCCATCCGTCGGATGCGGGCTACGAGCTCGCGGCCCGCCTGCTGCTCCCCGAGGTGCTCGCGACGCTCGGGGAATGGCACGGGCCGCTCCCCTCCCCGCCGGAGGTCTCCGAGGCCGCGGACGCCAACCGCCTGACGGTGCGCCTCGCCCGCGCCCTGCGCCGGGACTGACGCCGGATCGCGACGCGGCTGCGACACGGCGACGACGCCGCCGCGACCGCAGCGCCGCAGCATCGGTCGGGTGCGCACCGAGACACCGACCCATCGCCTGCACCGGATCGGCGAGTACACCGTGGTCCGTCGCCTGGGGTCGGGCGGGATGGGCGAGGTCTTCCTCGTCCGTCATCCCCGCCTGCCCCGCGTCGACGCGGTGAAGTTGCTGCGGGCCGGCGCGGCCCCGTCGGGCTCGGACGCGCTGGCCCGGTTCGGTCAGGAGGCCGGACTGCTGGCCCGGCTGGCCCACCCCAACATCGTCGCGATCCACGACCGGGGTCGCGTCGGCGGCCGCCCGTGGATCGCGATGGAGTACGTCGACGGCAGCACCGCCGGTGATCTCGCCCGCCGCGGCCCGATGCCGGCGTGCGACGTCGTGACCGTGATCCGCGCCGTCGCCTCCGCCCTGGACTACGCGTGGGCCGAGCACCGCGTCGTGCATCGCGACATCAAGCCGGACAACATCCTGGTGACCGCCGATCGCACGGTCCGGCGGGTCAAGGTCGCGGACTTCGGGATCGCCAAGGCGCTGGACCGGCCGGCCGGGATCACCGCGGCGGGCATCGCCCTGGGAACGGTGGGCTACGCGGCGCCCGAGGTGCTCACCGGCGAGGGGTGCGACCACCGCTCGGATCTCTACAGCCTCGCCGCGACCGCCACGACACTGCTCACCGGGATGCCACCGTTCCGGGGTGAACGGTCGGACGTGCTCGCCGCGCAGCTCGCGGGGCACTTCCCTCCGCCGACGGTGCGCGGCGCCCCGGTTCCGCCGCAGGTGGCGGCGGTCCTGCGCCGGGGCCTGAGCCCCGCGCCCGCCGCTCGCTACCCGACGGCCGGCGCGTTCGCGGCGGCCCTGAGCGAGGCGGTCACGCGTGTGCCGCGCCCGCCGATCCCACACGTGCCCGGCCCGCGGGTTCCCACGCTCCGGCGTCCGGGCGGCGACGCTCCCTCGGGCCCCGCTCCGCAGGGGGCCGCGGCACCGTCGTCCCGACGCGGCGGGCGCCGGCGCACCCTGCGCAGGCTCGCGGTGATCGCCGTGGGACTCGCATGCGTCGCCGGGCTCGGTGCTGCGGTCGTCACCGCGAGCGAACGGACCCGATCGGCCGACGCGGCGGTGGACCGGCCGGCGGTGACCGCGCCCGCGCCGTCCGAGCGGACCGTGCCCGACTTCGCCGGACTGACGCTCCTCCAGGCGTCGGAGCGCGCCTCCGCGAGCGGCCTGGAGTACGTGATCGACGATGCCGCCGCACGCGACGACGCGGTGGTCACGGCGCAGGACCCCGCACCCGGGACCGCCGGGTTCGACGGTGCGGTCCGCCTCGCCTTCTCCTGACTCGGGTCGCAGACGACGAACGCCCCGCAGCCATGGGCTGCGGGGCGTTCGGACGAGGTACTACTAGTCGTTGCTGTAGAAGTAGCTCAGCAAGCGCAGGATCTCGACGTACAGCCACACCAGGGTGACGGTCAGGCCCAGGGCCACGCCCCACGCCGCCTTCGACGGTGCGCCGGCGCGGATCAGCTGATCCGCCTGGTCGAAGTCCAGCAGGAAGCTGAACGCCGCGATCGCGATGCACACCAGCGAGAAGATGATCGCGAGGGTGCCGCCGCCGCGCAGCGGGTTCGAGTCGCCACCGGTGACCAGGGCGATCACCAGGTTGCCCAGAGCCAGGACCAGCACGCCGATCATGGCCGCGAAGAGCATGCGGGTGAAGCGCGGGGTCACGCGGATGGCGCCGGTCTTGTAGACCACGAGCATGCCGATGAACACGCCGATCGAGGCGAGCACCGCCTGGCCGATGAGGGCGCCGGCACTGACACCGCTGACCATGTAGTTCGCGAAGACGAACGAGATCGAGCCGACGAACAGACCCTCGAGCGCCGCGTACGACAGCACGATGGCCGGGTTGTCCTGCTTGCGGCCGAAGCTGGCGATCATCACCAGCACGAAGCCGCCGATGCCGCCGACGAGGAGGAGCGGCATCGCGGAGACGATGCCACCGGCGACGAGCGCGTACGCCGCCACCGCGAAGGCGATGAGCGTGGCGAGGGTGGCGCCGGTCTTGGTGACCACGTCGTCGATGGTCATGGTGCCGGAGGCCGCACCCTGCTGGTACGGAGCCTGCGGCGGCTGCTGGTACTGCTGGAACTGCATGCCCTGGGCGGCGCCCGCGGCACCCATCCCGAGGTTCATGCCCTGCGGGTATCCCTGCTGCTGACCGTAGCCCTGCTGGGGGTAACCCTGCTGCTGATAGCCCGCGGGCGTCTGCTGACGGGTCTCCTTGGTCAGCCCGCGGAAGATCGGGTTGCTGCTCTCGCGCACTGTGGGGTCCTTTCCCTGGTCGTGCACCTACGTACTGTTCAACGCTCGGGTCCGCGATTGCGTTCCCGATTCTGCGACGTTCTTTACGAACAGCTTAACCAGTTCTCGCCGCGAACGCAGGTGGCTTACGCCGCGGGTCGATCGAGCAGCGCGTACAGCCGCCGCCGCAGCTCGTCGCGGGGCACGACCGACTCCACCGCCGTCAGCGAGTCGGCGTCATCGCTGCGGAGCACGCCGAGCAGCATGTGCGCGCTCTCGATGCTGCGGTCCTTGCGGTTGGCGGCCTCTCGCACCGCGAGCTGCAGCGTCTTCTTCGACGCGGGATCGAACGGGATGTGACCCGCGCGGAAGCGCTTGCGGATCGGTCGCAGGATGTCGGCGCCGAAGCGGCGCTGCACGGCGTCCGCGACGGCGCCCACATCGATGCCGATGCCGCGCAGCGCCTCGGCGTCCTTGTCGGTGAGCACGCGGCCGGCCGCGGAGGCACGCACCGCATCGGGCGTCAGGCCGACGTCGCCCAACTCGTGCTGCAGCGGACCGTCGACGGTGCCGAGCACGCCGAGCAGCAGGTGGGTGGGGGTGATCTTGTCGGCGCCGCTGTCGCGCGCCTCCTCCTGGGCGAGCACGACCGCGACGCGGGCGCTCTTGGTGAACCGTTCGAACACAGCAGTCCTGTTCCCGGCTTACTTGCCGTACTTCTTGTGCACCGCTTGGCGACTGACCGCGAGGTGTTCCGCGATGTCCTGCCAGGACCAGCCGAGATTCCGAGCGTTGGACACCTGGACCGCCTCGAGTTGATCGGCCAGCTTCCGCAGTGCGACGACGGCGCGGAGCCCCTCCGCAGGGTCCTCCGATGCCGCCGATCCGACGAGAGTGGGTGGTGAGCTCACACCTGTCAATCTACGTTGACACGGTCGGGGTGTCAACGCATGTTGACAGGTTCGACGGTGCGCCGCACGCTACGCTTCCCCACGCGCCCCCATAGCCCAATTGGCAGAGGCAGCGGACTTAAAATCCGCGCAGTGTCGGTTCGAGCCCGACTGGGGGCACCGATCGCAGAGCGCCCACCTCCGCGCGCGACCGAGGTGTTGCGAAACCGAGCAATCAAACCCGTTCGTCCGCATAGGATTGCGCGACCGAAGCGCCTTCACCCACCCCCAGTCGGCTCAGCGTCGCCCACTCGACGCTCTGTTCACACGCTTTGATCATGACCGGAGCACCGATGACCAACCCCGACCAACACCCAGGATCACCGCACACCCAGCGTTCTCCGCTCGAATCCGGCCCCTACGCGCCCCCGCCCTACTACGCCCCCGGACAACCTCCACGGGGATACCCGACGCCGATCCAATACGGCTTCACTCCCCACCAGATCGTGGTGACCCAGGTGGCCGCCCCCAGCAACTCCGCCGGTGTGGCAGGTCTGGTCATCGGCTTCACCGCGTTGCTCTTCTCGTTCATCCCCGTGATCTGATTGATCGCCTGGCTCCTGGCGCCCATCGGTCTGCTGCTCTCCGGAATCGGCATGACCAGACCGCCGAAGGGCGCAGCGATCGCGGGGATGATCCTGTCCGGCTTCGCCCTTCTGATCTGTTTCGCTTGGCTGCTCCTCATCGCCGTCTGACCCCGCGCCCGGCTCTCGACGCCAGCTTCGTCGGCGGAAGATCGCTGAGATCAGTGCAGGACGCGGTAGTGAACGAAGTCCACGCCGCACTCGAAGGACCGACCACCGATTCGCTCGAGCGCGGTGGTCACGCCGTGCTGCGGGAAGTAGGGGATCCCGCCGCCGAGTAGGACCGGATACACCCGCACGCGGTACTCGTCGAGTGCCCCGATCCGAGCGGCCTCGGCGGCCAGCCCGGCACCGCCGACACCGATGTTCCCCTCCCCCGGTTCGGCACGCAGCCGGGCGATCTCGTCACCGAGACCGCCGGCCGCGAGCCGGGTGTTCGCTCCTCGGACCTCGGTGAGCGTCGTGGAGAAGACCACCTTCGGCAGCGCGTTCCACACCCGGGCGAAGACGCGCTCATCATCGTCGAGCGGCTGCGTCTCCTCCGCGTCCTCCCAGTAGAGCATCGTCTCGTAGAGCCGCCGCCCCATCAGGTGCACCGCGAGCCCGCGCACCTCGTCGGTCGCGAACCGGAACACCTCCTTGTCGGGGGCGCCCCAGTCCAGGGAACCGTCCGGGCTGGTGATGTATCCGTCCGCCGACGTGCTCAGGGAATAGGTCACGCTGCGCATCGGCGCTTCACCCACCTCGTCGTCGACTTCTCGATCACCTGCATTGTCCACCGTTTCCGTCCGGACGGGAGGACTGCGCGCGAAGATTCCTCGACAGAGGGCCTGGAGGAGGAGACATGGAAGTCACCGACGACGTCGACGCCGCTTTCGCGACACTGACCACCACGACGCTGGTCGTGCTCGTCGCCGTGTGGTTCATCAGCGCGACGGTCGCGGCGATGATCGCCGAACACCGCGGCCGCAGTATCGCAGCGTTCTTCTTCGTGACGTTCTTCTTCCTCGGCCCGCTCGGTCCCGGCTTCGCGCTGATCGCCCCGCGCGAGTTCCGCGGACGGCCGGTCCCGGCCGGGTCGAACGACGTGCGACCGGTCGCCGAGGGCAGGCGGCGATTCACCTGCCCTCGGTGCGGCGCCGCGAACGACGTCCCGGACGCGGAGACCGCCTACGACTGCTGGCAGTGCGCGGAGCACCGCGCGATCCGGCCCGTGTGACCCGCGGCTACTCCGCCGCCGCGACGGCCGCCACCGGCAGTCCACTGCGGTACGGCGGGGCGATGTCGTGCTCGTCGAAGGCGCGCAGGATCCTGCGGCGCAGCTCGCGCTCGACGGCCCATTGCCGGTTCGCACGCACCCGCACCGTCAGGCGGATGCTGACCCGGTCGGCGGTGGCACCGTCGACGCCCAGCATGTCCGGGGAGCCGAGCACGTCGTCGGAGAGCGGCTCCTCACCCACCGCCTCCAGGGCCGCCTCGAGGGCGACGCGGCAGGCGAGGTCGACGTCGGCGGAGTACGAGATGGGCAGTTGCAGGAACGCCACCGCGTAGTCCTGACTGAAGTTGGCGACCCGCATGATCTCCCCGTTGCGGACGTACCAGAGCGTGCCCTGCACGTCGCGCACCGTCGTGATCCGCATACCCACCGTCTCGACGGTGCCGGTCACCTCGCCGAGGTCGACGACGTCGCCGACGCCGTACTGGTCCTCGATCAGCATGAAGATGCCGGAGATGAAGTCGCGCACCAGGTTCTGCGCGCCGAAGCCCAGGGCCACGCCCACGACGCCGGCGGAGGCGATCAGCGGCGCGACGTTCACGCCGAGGATGGCCAGCGACTGGATGACCACCCAGATCAGCACCAGGAACGAGACCGCGGACTTGAGCACCGAGCCGATCGTCTCGGCCCGCTGCGCCCGTCGGGCCCGGGCCTCGCGGTCGCGCTGCATCTTCGCGGGATCGTCGACAGTGCGTCGACGCACCGTCGACAGCCGGGTGCCGCTGAACCGACTGCTCAGCCTGCCGAGCCCGAATCGCCGTGGCGGAGAGGCGTCGTCGCGCCGGTTGCCGCGGACGAGCCGGTCGATCGCGCGGTGCAGCACGTAGCGCAGGACCACCGCCAGGACGACGTACAGGCCGATCTCCAACGGTTTGTGGATCAGCCACTGCTGCCCCGACACACTGAAGGGAAGAGCTAGATCGGACATGTCCCCGACGTTACGGACGCTGGCGTGAGGCGCAAGTTCCCGCAACGGGGGCTGGGCTCATCAGTGTTCGTGCATCACGTCGTAGATCACCTTGAGCACGCCGTTGGGGTAGGCCTGCGATTCGCGCAGGCGCAGCGCGGTGGCCTCGCGATCCGCGCGCCCGAAGATGCTCTTGCCCGCGCCGAGAAGGTACGGGAAGACGAGGAGGTTGTACCGGTCGATCAGTCCGGCGTCGGCGAGGTTGCGGGCGAGCTCCGCACTGCCGTGGATGAAGATCGAGCCGCCGTCGGTCTGTTTCAGCGCGGCGACGTCCTGCGTGGACCGCAGGATCGTGGTGTCGCCCCAGCCCTCGACGAGGTCGCCCTCGCCGATCGTGCTGGACGCGATGTACTTCGGCAGGTCGTGGTAGGCCGCATGGTCCTCGGACTGCGGCCACACCGCGCCGAACGCCTCGTAGCTGCGCCGGCCGAACAGCAGCGCGGTGGTCTCCCCCAGTTCCTCGCCCTTGAGCGAGAAGGCCTCCGGGAGGAAGTCGTGCCGCGCGACCCAGCCGCCGCTGCGATGGCCCTCGACGGTCCCGCCGGGCGAGTCGGCCACGCCGTCGAGCGTGATGAAGCCCGTGTACACCAGTTCGCGCGTCATGCGCCCACAGTAGTGCGCGGGTCAGATGCGTCACCAGGCCTTGCCCCTCGCACGGGGTCCGGTAATCTCGGGTGCGTCGCGAAAGACATCCGGACGAGGCGCACCGTACCCGGCGAGCGAAAAGACGGTGTGAACCTGAGGAGGTTCGCATCATGGCATGGATCGTTCTGATCATCTCCGGTGTGCTCGAAGCCGTCTGGGCCACCGCACTCGGTAAGTCCGAGGGCTTCTCCAAGCTCACCCCGTCGATCGTCTTCGGCGTCGCCCTGGTCGCCAGCATGGCCGGGCTGGCCTACGCCATGCGGGATCTGCCGACGGGCACCGCGTACGCGGTCTGGGTCGGCATCGGCGCCACACTGACCGTCGTCTACGCGATGGCGACCGGCGAGGAGACCACCTCGCTGATCAAGATCGTCTGCATCATCGCCATCGTGGGCGGGGTCGTCGGGCTCAAGCTCGCGCACTGACCTCGCATCGGTGCGGCCGGGCCGGTCCCGGCCGCACCGGTGTCAGGCGGCGCGGGCGGCCAGCAGGCCGGCCGGATCGAGCACCTCGGCGACGGTGCCGTGGCGCGCCTCCGCGCGACGTACCGCCGTCTCCCACTGCTCCGGATCGGTGAGATCCGCGACCAGGGCGTAGACATCGCCCGACAGAACCGAGACCACGTCGCGGAAGTTCGATCCCACCGCGGTCACGCGGGTTCCGGAACACGCGAGGTCACTCACCATCCGGGCGGTCGCGTCCGTGCCGTCCAGCACCACGATGACGCCCTCTGCAGCAACGTTCTTCATTTCCGACTCCCTTCGCCGTACGCCCGTAACGTTAGGCGACGAAACCTCTTCGCGCGCTGCCGAGAGGCTGTCAATTCGTCAACAGTGCGTTAATTCCCGGCGACGGGTACGGCGGCGAGCCCCATGGCCACACCGTCGAGGATGTCGTGTTCGGAGACCACCAGTTCGGTCACGCCGACGGCGCCGAGGCGCGCGGCCAGCCGCAGCGCCACCAGCGCGCCGCCGCCGATGACGTCGGCGCGGCCGGGATGCATGGGCCCCAGGGCGAGGCGCTCGGCGGAGGTCATGCCGAGGAGCCGGTGGCACAGCGCGGTCAGGTCGTCGAGCGGCACCCGCGAGCCGTGGATCAGGGCGGGGTCGTACTCGGAGAGGCCGTGCGCCAGCGCGGCGAGCGTGGTGAAGGTGCCGGCCACGCCGATCCAGGTCCGCACCCCGTCGAGCGGGACGACGCCGGTCGCCTCGTCGAGGGCGGCGTCGATGTGACCGGTCGCCGTCGCGATCTCGGCCGCGGTCGGCGGGTCGGAGTGCAGCGCGCGCTCGGTGATCCGGACGCAGCCGATATCGGCCGAGAAGGCGTGCGCGACGGCGCCGTCCGAGCCGACGACGAGTTCGGTGGAGCCACCGCCGAGGTCCACGACGAGGGTCGGGTCGGCCGCCGCGAGGCCGACGGTCGCGCCGAGGTAGGAGAGCTCGGCCTCCTCGGTTCCGGCGATCACCTCGGCGCGGGCACCGGGCGTGATCGCGGCCAGCGCGGCCTCCGTCAGGGCGAAGAAGACGTCGCGGTTGGCGACGTCGCGGGCGGCGGAGGTGGCGACCATGCGCACGCGGGTGGCACCGAGTTCCCTCGCCGTGGCGACGTAGTCGTCGAGGGCGACTCGCACCCGCTCGAGCGCCTCGGCGGCGAACTCACCGGTCGCGTCGACCCCCTGGCCGAGCCGGACGATCCGCATCTCGCGGTGCAGCTCCACCAGCCCCGCCTCGGTGGCGCGGGCGACGTACAGGCGGATGCTGTTGGTACCGCAGTCGATCGCCGCGACGACCAGGGGACTCACTCACCACCCCAGGGGAACTGCGGCTCCGGCCAGTCGGCGGGGATCGCGCTGCCGCGCAAGCCGGCCGCGGCGGCGAGCGCGACGGCCTCGTCGCCCAGGCGGACGACGCCCGGCCCCTCGGCGAGGGCGTAGGCGATGAGCACGTGCAGGCACTTCACGCGGTCCGGCATGCCGCCGCCGGTGAAGTCGGTCCCGAGATCCTCTAGGGCGTTGCGGGATTCGAGGTAGTGCCGGTGCGCCGCGCGGTAGTTCTCGGCGATCGATTCGTCGGAGGCGAGCAGCGCCTCCATCTCCCGCATGACGCCGGCGCTCTCCTGGCGGCTGGCCTCGGCGGTGAGCCGCGGGTCCGTCAGGTAGTAGAGCGTGGGGAACGGCGTCCCGTCGGGCAACCGCGGCGCGGTCTTGACCACGGCGGGTTCACCGTCGGGGGTGCGGTACGCGATGGCGAGGACGCCGCGCGGGGCGCGCCCCAGCTGCGCGGCGACACGGTCCAGGTCCGCCTGGTCGACTGCGTCACTCATCAGTGCGGCACCGCGATCGTGCGCCAGACATTGGTGTACCAGGGGTTCTGCTTGGCCTGCTCGGCCTCGATCTGCTCCGGCGTGGGCTTCGGGGCCCCCGGCGTCTGCACCCGGTACGGCGTCTCCCCCGGCATCACGTACTGCAGCCGGATCCGGGCCTCCGCCTTGATGTACTCCGGATCGTCCTGCAGCCGCTTCTGGTCCTCGAGCCGCGCGATGTCGGCGAGCAACTGGGCGTGCTCGGCCGCCACTTTCTCCTCGCGCGCCTGCTCGGACATGTAGGTCCGCACCGGCACGGCGAGGGTGAGGGCGAGGACGCACAGCACGAGGAACAGCACGACGGTCCGCCCCGCGCTCCGACCCTCCGCGCGGGCGCCACCGCCCGACGGGCTGCGCACGAGGCGGGACCTACTGCTCACTTCGGCTGTGCTCCTTCGACTCTCGATGTACTACTGCGGTCAGCTGGTGAACTCGAAGCGCGGGAAGGCGGTGTCGCCGGCGTAGCGCGCGGCGTCGCCCAGCTCCTCCTCGATGCGCAGCAGCTGGTTGTACTTGGCGACGCGCTCCGACCGCGCCGGGGCGCCGGTCTTGATCTGGCCGCTGCCCACGGCGACCGCGAGGTCGGCGATGGTGGTGTCCTCGGTCTCGCCCGAGCGGTGGCTCATCATCGACTTGTAGCCGTTGTTGTGCGCGAGCGCGACGGCGTCCAGCGTCTCGGTGAGGGTGCCGATCTGGTTGACCTTCACCAGGAGCGCGTTGGCGGCGCCGCGCGCGATGCCGTCCTCGAGGCGCTCGGGGTTGGTGACGAACAGGTCGTCGCCGACGAGCTGCACCTTGTCCCCGATGGCGTCGGTGAGGTCGACCCAGCCCTCCCAGTCGTCCTCCGAGAGCGGGTCCTCGATGGAGACCAGCGGGAACTCGCCGACCAGGCCGCGGTAGAACTCGCCCATCTCGGCGGCGCTGAGCACCTTGCCCTCGAACTTGTAGCCCTCGGGCGTGTAGAACTCGGTGGCGGCCACGTCGAGCGCGAGCGCGACGTCGGTGCCGAGGGTGAGGCCGGTCTTGGCGATCGCCTCGGAGATCAGGTCCAGGGCCTCACGGGTGCCGGCGACCGACGGGGCGAAGCCGCCCTCGTCGCCCAGGCCGGTGTTCAGGCCCTTGCTCTTGAGCACCGACTTCAGCGCGTGGTAGACCTCGGCACCCCAGCGCAGGGACTCCTTGAAGGTCTCGGCGCCGATCGGCGCGACCATGAACTCCTGCACGTCGACGCCGCTGTCCGCGTGGGCGCCGCCGTTGAGGATGTTCATCATCGGCACGGGAAGGATGTGCGCGTTCGGGCCGCCGAGGTAGCGGAAGAGGGGCAGCGCGGCCGAGTCGGCGGCGGCCTTCGCGGCGGCGAGCGAGACGCCGAGCAGCGCGTTGGCGCCCAGGCGGCTCTTGTCCGGGGTGCCGTCCAGGTCGAGCAGGGTCTGGTCGATGATGCGCTGCTCGTCGGCCGGGATGCCGATGACCTCGGGCGCGATGACCTCGAGGACGCCCTCGACGGCCTTCGTGACGCCCTTGCCCAGGTAGCGGTCGCCACCGTCGCGGAGCTCCACGGCCTCGTGCTCACCGGTGGACGCACCCGAGGGCACCGCCGCGCGGGCGAAGCTGCCGTCGGCCAGCACGATCTCGACCTCGACCGTGGGGTTGCCACGGGAGTCGAGGATCTCGCGGGCGCCCACCTGGATGATTTCGGACACGGTCTCTCCTTTTGCGCTGGCCGAGCTCGGGGGTGATTCAGCAGCCAGCCTAGTGCCCGGTGCACGCGAGGCGAAGCCCGGCGCGCACGAAGTCCCGATCACACCGATCGGATCTCCTCATACCGCCGCCCCTCGGCGCTACCCTGCGGTCATGCCCATCCCGGTGCTCGACCTCGGCCTCCTCGACACCGAACCCGCGCGGTTCGACGGTGCCGTCCGCGCTGCAGCGCACGACGTGGGCTTCTTCTACCTGACCGGCCACGGGCTCCCGCCCGAGCGGATCGACGAGGTGCTCGCCGTGGCCCGCGCCTTCTTCGCGCTGCCGCAGGCCGAGAAGGACGGCATCGCCATGAGCAATTCGCCGCACTTCCGCGGCTACACCCGGCTCGGCGGCGAGCTCACCCGCGGCGCGGTCGACTGGCGCGAACAGATCGATCTGGGGCGGGATGACCCGCCACCGTCGGGCGAGGACCCGGACGCGCCCGACTACCTGAACCTGCTCGGCCCGAACCAGTGGCCCGCGTCGCTCCCGGAGCTGCGGGAGGTCATGGAGCGCTGGGACGCGGACCTCTCGCGCATCTCCCTGACCCTGCTCCGCTCCTGGGCGCGGTCCCTGGGCGCCGATCCGCACGTCTTCGACGAGGCCTTCGCGACGGAGCCGGCCACCCTGATCAAGGTCGTGCGCTACCCCGCGGGCACCGACTCCGAACAGGGCGTGGGCGCGCACAAGGACTCGGGCGTGCTGACCCTGTTGCTCGTGGACCCCGCATCGGAGGGCCTGCAGGTGCGACCCCCGGGCGCCGACGGCTGGGTGGACGTCCCACCGCTGCGCGGCGCGTTCATCGTCAACATCGGCGAGATGCTCGAGGTCGGGGCGGACGGCTACCTGCGCGCCACCGAACACCGTGTGCGCAACCGCCGCACGGGCGCGGACCGGATCTCCGTGCCGTACTTCTTCAATCCCGCCGTCACCGCCCGGATGCCGCACCTGCCCCTGCCGCCGGAGCTGCGCACGGGCGTCACCGTCGACCCGGACAACCCGATCTTCGCCACCTACGGCGAGAACGCCTGGAAGAGCAGGTTGCGCGCGCACCCCGACGTGGCCGCGCGGCACTACCCGCAAACCGCTTCGTAACCCGGGCGTCGTCCCTATCGTGGGGACCATGACCGGCGCAGCCCCGCTCGTCCTCGTCTACAGCTCCAACGCGCGGCACCGCGCGGAGATCATCGCGGCCCTGGGCACCCGTCCCGCGCCGGACAGACCCCCCATCACGACCCTCGAGGCGGCGACCGCGCCCGCGGTCCTCGCCCGGCTCGACGGGGGCGGCGTCGCGCTCGTGGTCCTCGACGGCGAGGCGGCCCCGGCGGGCGGGATGGGACTGGCCCGGCAGGTGCGCGACGAGATCGAACCGTGCCCGCCGCTGCTGGTCGTCACGGCCCGCACCGCCGACGGCTGGTTGGCACGCTGGTCCCAGGCCGACGCCTGGGTCAGCCACCCGCTCGACCCGTTCGAGCTCGCGGAGACCGCCGGCCGGCTGCTCGCGACCGCAACGCTCTGAAATCAGACACGCTCGCCCCAAAAGCCCACCCCGATCAGACGTAGGACATATAGTTGTGATGCAGCTCACAACCTCACTCAGGGGAGCCTAACCGGTTCTGCTGGCTGGGATTTCGCACACACCGCGGAGGGAGCATCGCCGTGAACCTGTACGTGCCCATCCTCGTACTGGGGGCGATCGCGGCCGCCTTCGCCGTGTTCTCGGTGGGGGTCGCCCGCTTCGTGGGTCCACGCCGGATCAACCGCGCCAAGCTCGAGGCCTACGAGTGCGGCATCGATCCCTCGCCCACGCCCGGCTCCGGCGGCGGACGCTTCCCGGTGAAGTTCTATCTGACCGCGATGCTGTTCATCATCTTCGACATCGAGATCGTCTTCCTCTACCCCTGGGCCGTGCACTTCGACGTACTCGGCACCTACGGACTGCTGGTGATGGCGCTGTTCCTGGTGAACGTCACCGTCGCGTACGCCTACGAGTGGCGCCGGGGAGGCCTGTCGTGGGACTGAACGGGATGATCACGGAGGCCTGCACCCGAAAGGAGGTGCGGCCGTGGGCGTAGAGGACAAGGTCCCGGGCGGATTCCTGCTCTCCACGCTCGAGGTGGTCGCGGGGTACGCCCGGAAGGGATCACTGTGGCCGGCCACCTTCGGCCTGGCGTGCTGCGCCATCGAGATGATGGCCACCACCGGCCCCCGGTTCGACATCGCCCGCTTCGGGATGGAGGCCTTCCGCGCCTCGCCGCGCCAGGCCGACCTGATGATCGTCGCGGGCCGCGTCAGCCAGAAGATGGCGCCCGTCCTGCGGCAGGTGTACGACCAGATGGCCGAGCCGAAATGGGTACTGGCCATGGGTGTCTGCGCCAGCTCTGGCGGCATGTTCAACAACTACGCCGTGGTGCAGGGCGTCGATCACGTGGTCCCGGTGGACATCTATCTGCCGGGCTGCCCGCCCCGCCCGGAGATGCTGCTCAACGCGCTGATCGCCCTGCACGAGAAGGTCGGCCAGACGCCGATGGGCGTCAACCGCGAGGCCGCCCGCCGCGCGGCGGAGGAGGCCGCTCTGGCCTCCCGGCCCACCATCGAGTTCAAGGGCCTGCTGCGATGACGGACTCCCCCGACCTGCCCGAGCCCGGCGGCACCGTCGAACCCGCTGCGCCGCAGCCCGACGTGGTGCGCACCCGGACCGGCATGTTCAGCGGCGGCACCGGCGACACCTCCGGCTACGGGCGGATCACCCGCCCCGTGGTCATGCCCGGGCCCGGCGAGGAGCCCGTGCCCGAGGGCTACGACGGGGTGCTCGCGCGCCTGTGCGATGCACTGACGGGGACCGGCGGCGCTCCCGCGTTCGACGATGCGGTGCACGCCGTCGTGGTCCACCGCGGCGAGGTGACGCTGCGCGTGCCGCGCGAGCACGTGGTGGCCGTGGCGCGGCTGCTGCGCGACGACCCGGCGCTGCGCTTCGAGATGTGCCTGGGCACCTCGGGGGTGCACTTCCCGGACGATGCGGGCTCCGAGCTGCGGGCGGTCACCCACCTGCAGTCGATCACCCACGGTCGCCGGCTGCGCCTCGAAACCTCCTGCCCGGACGCCGATCCGCACATCCCGTCGCTGTTCCCGGTCTACCCGACGAGCGACTGGCACGAGCGGGAGACCTACGACTTCTTCGGCATCGTCTTCGACGGCCACCCGTCGCTCACCCGGATCGAGATGCCGGACGACTGGGAGGGCCACCCGCAGCGCAAGGACTACCCGCTCGGCGGCATCGGCGTCGAGTTCCACGGCGCCGAGATCCCGTCGCCCGACACCCGGAGGTCGTACTCATGACCACCGACTACAGCGAGTTCACCGCGATGGGCTCCGACTGGGACGCCATCGCCGCCGATGCGATCGGCCAGGAGCGGATCGTGGTGAACATGGGCCCCCAGCACCCGTCGACACACGGGGTGCTGCGCCTGATCCTCGAGCTCGACGGCGAGACGGTGACCGAGGCGCGGTGCGGGATCGGCTTCCTGCACACCGGCATCGAGAAGAACCTTGAGTTCCGCAACTGGACTCAGGGCACCACCTTCGTCACCCGGATGGACTACCTGGCACCGCTGTTCAACGAGGCGGCGTACTGCCTCGCGGTGGAGAAGCTGCTCGGCGTCACCCAGGAGATCCCCGAGCGCGCGACGGTGATCCGCGTACTGATGATGGAGCTCAACCGGATCACCAGCCACCTCGTCGCCCTCGCCACGGGCGGCATGGAACTGGGCGCGGTCTCCCCCATGCTCAAGGGATTCGAGATCCGCGAGCAGATCCTCGACGTCTTCGAGACCATCACCGGCCTGCGGATGAACCACGCCTACATCCGCCCCGGCGGGGTCGCCGCGGACCTGCCCGACGAAGCCGTGCCGCAGATCCGCGAGCTGCTGCGGACGCTGCCGAAACAGCTGGCCTCGATGGCGTCCATGCTCACCGAGAACCCGATCTGGATCGCCCGGACCAAGAACATCGGCTACCTCGATCTCACCGGGTGCATGGCGCTCGGTGTCACCGGCCCGGTGCTGCGCTCCACCGGCCTTCCACACGACCTGCGGCGCAGCGAACCCTACTGCGGCTACGAGGACTACGAGTTCGACGTCATCGCAGACAACGGCTGCGACTGCTACGGCCGGTACCTGATCCGCGTCCGGGAGATGAGCGAGTCGCTGCGCATCGTCGAGCAGTGCCTCGACAAGCTCGCCCCCGGACCGGTGATGGTCGACGACGCCCGGCTGGGCTGGCCGGCCGACCTCGCGGTCGGCCCGGACGGCCTGGGCAATTCGCGCGCCCACATCGCGGAGATCATGGGCGAGTCGATGGAATCGCTGATCCACCACTTCAAGCTGGTCACCGAGGGCTTCGCGGTCCCCCCGGGCCAGGTCGCGGTCTCCGTCGAGGCGCCCCGGGGCGAGCTCCTGGTGCACGCGGTCAGCGACGGCGGGACCCGGCCGTACCGGGTGCACTTCCGGGACCCGTCGTTCACGAATCTGCAGGCGGTGGCGGCGATGTGCGAGGGCGGCATGGTCTCGGACGTGATCGCCGCCGTCGCCAGCATCGACCCGGTGATGGGAGGGGTGGACCGATGAGCGAGCCCGTCTTCCTCGAATTCGGCGCGCGGCCGCAGGAGTCCGTGCAGCTCTACCGGCCCGGCGCCGCCACCGAGTACCCCGCGGAGGTCGCGGAGCGCCTCACCGCCGACGCGGAGCACCTCATCGCCCGGTACCCCGAGAAGCGGTCCGCGCTGCTGCCACTACTGCACCTGGTGCAGTCCGAAGACGGCTACATCACTCCCGCCGGCATCGAGTTCTGCGCCGCCGCCCTGGACCTCACCGCCGCGGAGGTCGTGGCCGTCGCCACCTTCTACTCGATGTACCGGCGCAACCCCACCGGCGACTACCTCGTGGGCGTCTGCACCACCACGTTGTGCGCGGTCCTCGGCGGCGACGCGATCCTCTTCTCGCTGTGCGAGCATCTCGGGATCGCACCCGGTGCAACCACGCCGGACGGGAAGGTCACCGTCGAACGGATCGAGTGCAACGCGGCGTGCGACTACGCCCCCGTCGTCATGGTCAACTGGGAGTTCTTCGACGATCAGACGGTAGCGAGTGCGCGCGCCCTGGTGGACGCGCTGCGCGAGGGGCGGCCCCCGTCGCCCACCCGCGGCGCACCGCTGTGCTCGTTCCGCGAGACCGCCCGGCTCCTGGCGGGATTCGACGACGACCGTCCCGGCGCCGTCTCCGCCTCGGGCGTGGGTGGCGCGCCCACGCTGGCCGGACTCCAGGCCGCCCGGGAGGCGGAATCGTGACCGCACACCTGACGCCCGTGCTCTCCGCCCACTGGGGCGATGCCGAGCCCTGGACCCTCGACTCCTACCGCGCGGCCGGTGGCTACGCCGGACTCGACCGCGCGCTCGCCATGACACCCGACGAGGTGATCGAACTCGTCAAGGACGCGGGTCTGCGCGGTCGCGGCGGGGCGGGCTTCCCGACGGGCCTGAAGTGGAGCTTCATCCCGCAGCTGCGCGAGGGCGAGGACCCGAAGCCCGGTGCCGACAAGCCGCACTACTTGGTGGTCAACGCCGACGAGTCCGAGCCCGGCACGTGCAAGGACATGCCTCTCATGTTCGCCACGCCGCACACCCTCATCGAGGGCGTCATCATCGCCTCCTACGCGATCCGCGCGCAGCGGGCCTTCATCTACGTCCGAGGCGAGGTGCTGGGGGTGCAGCGACGGCTGCGCGCCGCCGTCGCCGAGGCGTACGCGGCGGGCTACCTCGGCAAACCGCTCGGCCGGAACGGCTTCCACCTCGATCTCGTGGTCCACGGCGGCGCCGGCGCCTACATCTGCGGCGAGGAGACCGCGCTGCTGGACTCCCTGGAGGGCCGCCGCGGACAGCCGCGGCTGCGTCCGCCGTTCCCCGCGGTCGCCGGCCTCTACGCCTCGCCGACGTGCGTGAACAACGCCGAGTCGATCGCGAGCGTGCCCGCGATCCTCACGCGCGGCGCGCAGTGGTTCCGCACGATGGGCAGCGAGAAGTCGCCCGGCTTCACCCTGTACTCGGTCTCCGGGCACGTGGTGCGGCCCGGCCAGTACGAGGCGGCGCTCGGCGTCACGCTCCGCGAGATGCTCGAGCTCGCCGGTGGCGTCCGCCCCGGCCACGAGCTGAAGTTCTGGACCCCCGGCGGATCGTCGACACCGCTGCTCACCGCGGAGCACCTGGACGTGCCGCTCGATTACGAGGGCGTCGCCGGCGCGGGATCGATGCTGGGCACCAAGGCCCTGCAGATCTTCGACGACACCGTGTGCGTGGTGCGGGCGGTCCTGCGCTGGCTGGAGTTCTACGCGCACGAGTCGTGCGGCAAGTGCACGCCGTGTCGCGAGGGCACGTACTGGCTGGTGCGACTGCTGCGCCGGCTCGAGGAGGGCGAGGGCCGCGCGGAGGATCTTCACACGCTGGCGGAGGTCGCGGACGGCGTGCTCGGTAAGGCCTTCTGCGCGCTCGGCGACGGCGCCGCGAGCCCGATCCAGAGCTCCCTGAAGTACTTCCGCGCGGAGTACGAGCGGCACGTCGCCGAGGGAGCCTGCCCCTTCGATCCCGCGGCCTCGATGCGTGAGGCCCCGGTACCGGGAGGTGCCGCATGACCACGCCGGAGAACATCAGGGCCACCATCGACGGTGTCGAGATCGAGGTCCCGCCGGGCACTCTCGTGATCCGCGCCGCCGAGCAGCTCGGCATCGCGATCCCGCGGTTCTGCGATCACCCGCTGCTCGCCCCGGCCGGCGCCTGCCGGCAGTGCCTCGTGGAGGTGGAGGGGCAGCGCAAGCCCCTCGCCTCCTGCACCACGACGGTGACCGACGGCATGATCGTGCGCACCCAGGCCACGTCCGCGGCCGCCGCCGGCGCGCAGCGCAGCGTGATGGAGTTGCTGCTGGTGAACCACCCGCTGGACTGCCCGGTGTGCGACAAGGGCGGCGAGTGCCCGCTGCAGAACCAGGCCATGTCCGCCGGCCGGGCCACATCCCGGTTCCCGTCCGCCGACAAGCGCACCTACCCCAAACCCATTCCGCTCTCGGCGGAGATCGTGCTCGACCGCGAGCGCTGCGTGCTCTGCGCCCGGTGCACCCGTTTCTCCGACGAGATCGCCGGCGACGACTTCATCGAGCTCATGGATCGCGGCGCGCTGCAGCAGGTGGGCGTCGCAGGCGATCAGCCGCTCGACTCGTACTTCTCCGGGAACACGGTGCAGATCTGCCCCGTCGGCGCGCTCACGAACACCTCGTACCGGTTCCGCGCCCGGCCCTTCGACCTGACCTCCACGCCGTCGGCGTGCGAGCACTGCGCCAGCGGCTGTGCACTGCGGATCGATCACCGCCGCGGCGAGGTGCTGCGCCGCCTCGCGGGCGACGACCCGGAGGTCAACGAGGAGTGGAACTGCGACAAGGGCCGCTGGGCGTTCACCTATGCGACGCAACCGGACCGGTTGAGCACCCCACTGATCCGCGACGCCGACGGCGTGCTCGTCCCCGCCTCGTGGCCCGAGGCCATCGCGGCCGCCGCGCGGGGCCTGACGGGGCGTGCGGCGGGCGTGCTCGCCGGCGGACGCGGCACCGTCGAGGACCTCTACGCCTACTCCGCGTTCGCACGTATCGCGCTGCACACCAACGACATCGACTTCCGCATCCGCCCGCACAGCACGGAGGAGGCGACGTTCCTCGCCTCGGGCGCGATCGATGCGCTGACCTACGCCGACCTCGACACCGCGCCCGTCGTGCTCCTCGCGGGCTTCGAGCCGGAGGAGGAATCACCCATCGTCCACCTGCGGCTGCGCAAGGCCGTGCGGGCCGGGCGCACGCGGGTGCTCTCCGTCGCCCCCTTCGCCTCGCGAGGCCTGTCCCGCCTGCGCGGCGAGCTGATCGCCTGTGTGCCCGGCGGCGAGTCCGGCGTCCTCGCGGACCCCGCTCTCCCCGAGCGCCTCTCGTCCCCTGGATCGGTGATCCTCGTCGGCGAGCGGCTCGCCGAGGCCCCCGGTGCGCTCGCCGCAGCCGCCGCCCTGGCCGCGAGCAGCGGAGCGCGGTTGGCGTGGATCCCGCGCCGTGCGGGTGAGCCCGGCGCCGTCGCGGCGGGCGCGCTCGCCGGCATGCTCCCCGGCGGCCGCCTCACCACCAACCACACCCACCGCATCGACGTCGAGGCGCACTGGGGCGTGACGCTGCCCGACGGTCCCGGCCGCGACACCACCGGGATCCTCGCCGCCGCGGCGGCGGGCGAGCTGCCCGCGCTGGTCTGCGGAGCGGTCGACATCGGTGACCTGCCCGATCCGCGGGCGGCACGACGGGCTCTCGACGCCGCCTTCGTCGTCAGTCTGGAGCAGCGGGAGTCCGAGGTCACCGCGCGAGCCGACGTGGTCCTCCCGGTCGCCACGGTGGCCCAGCGCGCGGGCACCTTCCGCACCTGGGAGGGACGCGAGCGCCCGTTCGGCGCGGCGCTCCCCACCCCCGGCGCGCTCGCCGACGCCCGCGTGCTCGCCGTCCTCGCCCAGGCGATGCGCGCCGATCTCGGCTTCACCGACACCGAGGGTGCTGCCGCCTCCCTCCGCGCCCTCGGCTCGGTCCGGCAGCCCCGGCGGACCGTCACCGGGCGCACCGGCACCGTCGCCGCTCCCGGCGACGGCGAGGCCGTCCTCGCGACCTGGCGGCAGCTGCTCGACCTCGGTCGCGGGCAGGACGGCGAACCGGATCTCGCCGCCACCGCGCGGCCGCCCGTCGCGCGGATGTCGGCGGCCACGGCGACGGGGATCCTCGCCGCGGACGGCAGCGCCGTCTCCCTGTCCACCGATCGCGGCACCATCACCCTGCCTCTCGAGATCACGGACATGCCCGATCACGTGGTGTGGGTACCGCGGAACTCGCCCGGCAGCACCGTCGCCGAGACGCTGGGCGTCGGCTGGGGCGCCGTGGTCGGGATCGGGGTGGCGCGATGATCACCGCCCTCGGTCCCCACGACCCCGTCGACCTCTCCGCCTTCGGCCGCGACCCGTGGTGGCTGGTCCTGGCGAAAGCCGTCGCGATCTTCGCGTTCCTCGTGTTGACGGTCCTCGCCGCGATCCTCATCGAGCGCAAGGTCATGGCCCGCATGCAGCACCGGTACGGACCGAACCGGCTGGGCCCCTTCGGCATCCTGCAATCCCTCGCGGACGGCATCAAGCTCGCGCTCAAGGAGGGCATCACGCCTGCGGGCGTCGACAAGCCCGTCTACCTGCTCGCGCCGATCATCGCGACGATCCCCGCCTTCATGGCCTTCGCCGTGATCCCCTTCGGACCGCAGGTCTCGGTGTTCGGGACGTGGACGCCCCTGCAGCTCACGGACCTTCCGGTGGCGGTGCTCTACATCCTCGCGATCACCAGCATCGGCGTGTACGGCATCGTGCTCGCGGGCTGGTCCTCCGGTTCCACCTACCCACTGCTCGGCGGCCTGCGCAGCACAGCGCAGGTGATCAGCTACGAGGTGGCGATGGGCCTGAGCTTCGCCGCCGTCTTCCTGTACGCGGGCACCATGGCCACCTCCGGCATCGTCGCCCGGCAGGAGGGCACCTGGTACGTCTTCCTGCTGCTCCCGTCGTTCGTCGTCTACGTGGTCTCCATGGTCGGCGAGACCAACCGCGCCCCGTTCGATCTGCCCGAGGCCGAGGGCGAGCTGGTGGGCGGCTTCCACACCGAGTACAGCTCGCTGAAGTTCGCCATGTTCATGCTCGCGGAGTACGTCAACATGACCACCGTCTCCGCGCTCGCGACCACCTTGTTCCTCGGCGGCTGGCACGCTCCGTGGCCGCTGAACCTGTGGGACGGCGCGAATTCCGGGTGGTGGCCCGTGCTGTGGTTCGTCGGCAAGGTGTGGTGCTTCCTGATCGCCTTCATCTGGCTGCGCACCACGCTGCCGCGCCTGCGCTACGACCAGTTCATGCGGTTCGGCTGGCAACTACTCATCCCGACCGCGCTGGCGTGGGTGCTCGTGGCCGGGGCCGTCCAGGCCTGGGCGCTCGCCGGGCACGCGACGACGGTGCTGGCCCCCGTGGTCTCGCTGCTCTTCACACTCGCCGTACTCGCCGTCCTGGTGGCGCGGCACCGTCGGCAGAAGGCACCCGACCCCGGGCCGGATCCGGAAACCTTCTCCCTGCCCTTCGACCCGATGGCCGGCGGCTTCCCGGTGCCGCCCCTGCCGGGCCAGTACCCGTCCGAGCCCGCCCGGCGAGCCCTGCCGAGCGAGGCCCACGCGAAGGAGGCGTCCCATGGCTGATCCCCTCGGCCTCGCCGGGTTCGGCGTGACCCTGCGCACCATGTTCAGCAAGCCGGTCACTGAGAACTACCCCGAGCAGCCCTCGCCCGTCGCCGGGCGCTTTCACGGTCGGCACCAGCTCAACCGGTACGCCGACGGGCTCGAGAAGTGCATCGGGTGCGAGCTGTGCGCGTGGAGCTGCCCGGCGGACGCCATCTACGTGGAGGGCGCCGACAACACCGAGGAGGAGCGCTACTCCCCCGGCGAGCGGTACGGCCGGACGTACCAGATCAACTACCTGCGGTGCATCGGCTGCGGCCTGTGCGTGGAGGCCTGCCCGACCCGCGCGCTGACGATGACCGACGACTACGAGATGGCCGACCGCGACCGCGGCGCCCTGATCTACGACAAGGACGATCTGCTCGCGCCGCTGCACGAGGGCGAGGTGCCTCCGCCGCACGCGATGCGCGAGGGCCTCACCGCCGCCGACTACTACCGGGGCGAGGTGGACTCGTGACCGGGGAGGAGTGGGCGTTCTGGATCGTGGCCGTGCCCGCGGTGCTGTTCGCGCTCGGCGTCGTGCTCGCCTCCAAGGCCGTCTACTCGGCGCTGTGCCTGGCGGCCACCATGATCCTGCTCGCCGTCGCCTACATCGCGCAGGGCGCGACCTTCCTCGGCGTGGTGCAGGTGGTGGTCTACACCGGTGCCGTGATGATGCTGTTCCTGTTCGTGGTCATGCTGGTCGGCGTCGACTCCTCCGATTCCCTGGTCGAGACGCTGCGCGGGCACCGGATCGCCGCCGCCGCGGCGGGACTCGGGTTCGGGCTGCTGCTCATCGGCCTCGTGGCCCGCGCCTCCCTGCCGGGCCCGGCGGCACCGTCGGGCACGTATCCCCCGAACTCCGTGGAGGCCCTGGCGGACACCGTCTTCGTGCGCTACGTCTGGTCCTTCGAGCTCACGGCGGCGCTGCTCATCACCGCCACGCTGGGCGCGATGATCCTCGCGCACCGCGAGAAGCTGGCGACGGCGCTGAGCCAGCGCGAGCAGTCGATCCGCCGGTTCCGCGAGGGCCGGCGCGCCACGCCGCTGCCCAACCCCGGCGTCTACGCCCTCGGCAACGCGGTCGACCTGCCGGCCCGCCTGCCCGACGGTTCGCCCGCCCTCGACTCCGTCAACCACACGCTCACCCCGCGCGTGCCCGGCGAGCGGCGAGCGCTGCCCGATCGCGCGCCCTCGCTCGACGACGAGCTCCCGCACGCACTCCGCGACGAGGAGGTCTCGCCGTGAACCCGCACCTGTACCTGTACCTCGCGGCGCTGCTGTTCGCGATCGGCTCCGCCGGGGTGCTGCTGCGCCGCAACGCGATCGTGGTGTTCATGTGCGTCGAGCTGATGCTCAACGCCGCCAACCTGGCGCTGGTCACCGCGGGCCGGATGCACGCCGTGCCGCAGGGGCAGGTGCTCGCCTTCTTCACGATGGTCGTGGCCGCCGCCGAGGTGGTGGTCGGACTCGCGATCATCATCGCCATCTTCCGGGTCCGGCGGTCCGTGTCCGTCGACGAACCGCACCTGCTGAGGCGGTGAGACGTGACCGGACTCCTCGCGGCACTGCCGCTGATCCCCCTCGCCGGAGCGGCGGCCCTGCTGCTCGGCGGGCGCCGCACCAACACCTGGGGGCACCTGCTCGGGACCGCGGTCGCGGCTCTCTCCTTCGTGGTGGCGGTCGTCGCGTTCGTGCTGCTCCTGGGGCGCGAGACCGCCGATCGTTCCGTGAGCACCGTGCTCTACCACTGGTTCTCGGGCGGCGACCTCTCGGTGGACCTGGCCCTGCGGCTCGATCAGCTGTCGGTGTGCTTCGCCCTGCTGATCACGGGCGTGGGCACGCTGATCCACGTCTACTCGATCGGGTACATGGCGGACGATCCCGGACGGCGGCGGTTCTTCGGCTACCTCAACCTGTTCCTCGGCGCGATGCTGGTGCTCGTTCTCGCCGACGACCTGGTCGTGCTCTACCTCGGCTGGGAGGGCGTCGGTCTCGCCTCCTACCTGCTCATCGGATTCTGGCAGCACAAGCCGGCGGCGGCGACCGCCGCCCGGAAGGCTTTCATCGTCAACCGCGTCGGCGACATGGGCCTGGCGCTGGCGGTGGCCGTCACCCTGACGACCTTCGGCACCACGACCTTCGGCGAGTTCCTGCCGCACGCCGGTGAGGCCGGTGAAGGCACGCTGACCTGGCTCGGGCTCCTGCTGCTCCTGGCGGCGTGCGCGAAGTCCGCGCAGGTGCCCCTGCAGAGCTGGCTCGGCGACGCGATGGAGGGCCCCACCCCCGTCTCCGCGCTCATCCACGCCGCGACGATGGTCACCGCGGGCGTCTACCTCATCGTGCGCACCGGCCCCGTCTTCGAGGCAGCGCCCGTGGCACAGGGTTTCGTGCTCGCGGTCGGCGCGGTGACGCTGCTCTTCGGCGCGGTGATCGGCTGCGCGAAGGACGACATCAAGAAGGCCCTGGCCGCGTCGACCATGAGCCAGATCGGCTACATGGTGCTCGCCGCCGGGCTCGGCCCCGCCGGCTACGCCCTGGCGATCGCGCACCTGCTGGCACACGGCTGTTTCAAAGCCGGGCTGTTCCTCGGCGCCGGCTCGGTCATGCACGGGATGAACGACGAGACCGACATGCGCCGCTACGGCGGTCTCGGAAAGCTCATGCCGGTCACCGCGATCACCTTCGGGCTCGGCTACCTCGCCATCATCGGCGTCCCGCCGTTGTCGGGCTTCTTCACCAAGGACGGGATCATCGAGGCCGCGCTGGGCCGCGGCGGATTCTGGGGTGTCGTCCTGGGCGGGGCGGCGATCCTCGGCGCGGGGATCACCGGCTTCTACATGACGAGGGTGATGGTGCTGACCTTCTTCGGCAGGCCCCGCTGGCGCGCGGGCACGCATCCGCACGAGTCGCCGCGCGTGATGACGGCGCCCATGGTGGTGCTGGCCCTCGGCAGCATCGGGGCGGGCGCGCTCCTGGTGATCGGCGGCACGCTCGCGGACTTCCTCGCTCCCGCTGTCGGATCCGCGCCCGAAGCGCACCACGCGATTCCCGCCTGGGCGGTCACGTTGCTCGTGCTCGGCGCGGTCGCGGTCGGCGTGGCTGTCGCGGTCCGAGTCACGCGGACCGTGCCCGTGGAGGCACCGTCGGCGGTGAGCGCCCTGACCCGCGCCGCACGGCGCGACCTCTACGGGGACGCCCTCAACGAGGCCGTCTTCCAGCGGCCCGGGCAGGCCGCCACGAACGCCCTGCTCGTGGCCGAACGGACGGGTATCGACGGTGCCGTCGACGCGATCCCCGCAGGCGTGCACCTCGGATCGCTCCTGCTGCGACGCTCGCAGACCGGGTACGCCCGCAGTTACGCGCTGACGATGCTGGCCGGGACGGCGGTGCTCATCGGCGCCGCCGCCGTGTGGCTCTCATGACCGGGCCGTGGCTGACGCTGCTGTGGGCGGCGCCCGCGATCGGCGCCGTGGCCGCCGCCGCACTGCCCCGCGCGGCACGCTGGATCGGGCTCGCGGCCGCGCTCGTGGCGCTCGTGATCGGCATCGGGCTGGCGGTGGCCTTCGACCCCGCCGGCGGCTTCCAGTTCGTCGAATCGCACTCCTGGATACCGTCGTTCGGGGCCGGATACCGCCTCGGCCTGGACGGCACCGGGCTGGTGCTGGTGCTGCTCACCGCCGCACTGCTGCCGGTCCTGTTGCTCGCCGGCTGGCGGGAGGCGTCCACCGAGCGGGGCGGCACGTACGTCGCGCTCACGCTGGCCGTCGAGGCGATGGTACTCGTCAGCTTCGTCGCCACCGACGTGCTGCTGTTCTACCTGGTCTTCGAGGCCATGCTGATCCCCCTGTACTTCCTGCTGGCCGGCTTCGGCGGCACCGGCAGCGACCGCGGGCTCCGCACGCACGCGGCGTTGAAGTTCCTGCTCTACAACCTCGCCGGAGGCCTGGTCATGCTGGCCGCGGTGGTCGGGGTGTACGCCACCGCCGGAACGTTCGACCTACGGGCCCTGCTCGACGGTGCCCGCCCCGGCCCCGGGATCGGGCAGGACCTGATGTTCCTGGGCTTCCTGTTCGCCTTCGCGGTGAAAGCGCCGCTGTGGCCGCTGCACACGTGGCTGCCGGGCGCTGCTGTGCAGACCAATCCCCCGACGGCCGTACTGATGATGGCGATCGTCGACAAGGTGGGCACCTTCGCGATGCTCCGCTACTGCCTGACCCTGTTCCCCGACGCGGCGGCCCGGTTCGCGCCGTGGGTCGCGGCGCTGGCCGTGATCGGGATCGTCTACGGCGCGATCCTCGCGATCGGACAGTCCGACGTGATGTCGCTCATCGCATACACCTCGATCAGCCACTTCGGCTTCATCATCCTCGGCGTCTTCGCCCGCACCGGCGACTCCCAGGCGGGATCGGTGCTCTACATGGTCAACCACGGCGTCGCCACCGCCGCGCTGTTCCTCGTCGCCGGGGTCCTGGTGGCCCGGCGCGGGAGCCGCCGGATCGGCGACTTCGGCGGCGCCTGGTCACGGGCGCCGAAGCTGGGCGCGATCTTCCTCCTCGCCGGGCTCGCGACGCTCTCGCTCCCGGGCCTCGGCCCGTTCGTCTCCGAGCTGCTCGTCGTGGTCGGCACGTACCCGCGGTGGGCCGTCGCCGCGGTGATCTCCGTTCTCGCCCTGGTGCTCTCGGCGATGTACGTGCTGTGGACCTACCAGCGGATGTTCACCGGCCCGGTGCCGGAGGCCGTGGAACGCACCGTCGACGATGCGCGGCCGCACGAGCTCCTCGTACTGGTACCGCTGGTGGTCGGCCTGTTCGTGCTGGGCTTCTTCCCCGGGCCCGCGCTGGACGCGATCAATCCGTCGGTCTCGCCCACGGTCGCGGAGGTCGCCCGATGAACCCGCAACCACTCGGCCCTCTCGCCGCGCTCCCAGCGCCGCAACCGCTCGGCCCGCTCGCTGCGCTCCCGGCGCCGCACATCGAGTACTCGCAGATCGCGCCCGCCATCATCGTCTTCGCCGCGGCGATCGTGGGAGTGCTCGTGGAGTCGTTCGCGCCCGCCGGGATCCGGGCGAAGGCCCACGCGGTCATCGGCGGGGGCGCGGTGGTGGCCGCGCTGATCGCCGTGGCGGTGCTCGCCGACACCGGCTCCCGACCGCGCGCCGTCCTCGCCGGGTCGGTCGCCGACGACGGCCTCTCACTCGCACTGCAAGGCCTGCTGCTGATCTCCACGCTGCCCGCGCTGGCACTGATGGTGGCGCGCTACGACTCGCTCACGCACACGGAGGCGGTGCCGCTGACGCTGTTCGCGCTCGGCGGCATGCTGGCCTTCGTCTCGGCGCAGGACTGGCTGACGCTGTTCGTCGCTCTCGAGGTCTTCTCGCTGCCCCTGTACCTGCTGTGCGCGCTGGCCAAACGGCGCGGGCTGCTCCCGCTCGAGGCGGCGCTGAAGTACTTCCTGCTGGGCGCGTTCAGCTCGGCGATCCTGCTGTTCGGCATCGCGCTGCGGTTCGCCGCGACGGGCTCCACGTCGATCACGGCCGCGCCCCAGGACGCGGTGCTCGGCACGATCGGCGCCGCGCTGATCGGCGTGGGGCTGTTGTTCAAGGTCGGCGCCGTGCCCTTCCACTCGTGGGTGCCCGACGTCTACCAGGGCGCGCCGACGCCGGTCACCGCGTTCATGGCGGCGGCCACGAAGATCGCGGCGTTCGGCGTGCTCGTGCGCCTCACCCTGGTCGCCTTCCGCGACGTGCCCTGGCGGCCCGTGATCGCCGCGGTCGCGGTGGTCACAGTGCTGGTCGGCTCCGTCATCGCGGTCACCCAGAACGACGTGAAGCGGATGCTGGCGTACTCGGCGATCGCGCACACGGGCTTCCTGTTGATCGGCGTCTTCGCGGGGACCGTCCGCGGGACCGGGGCGGTCTGCTTCTACCTGGCGGTCTACGGACTGAGCACGGTCGGCGCGTTCGCCGTGGCGGCGGCCGTGCGGGAGACGAGGCCCGACGGCGGCACCGTCGAGGTGTCCGACCTGGAGCGGTGGGCCGGGCTGGGCCGCTCGCGTCCCCTGCTGGCGGGAGCGATGGCGCTGTTCCTGCTGTCCTTCGCCGGGATACCGCTGACCGGCGGATTCACCGGGAAGTTCGCCGTCTTCGCCGCGGCGGCGCAGCAGGGCGGCGGAGGGCTCGTCGTCGTCGGCGTGCTCGCCAGTGCGCTCGCCGCGGTGTTCTACCTCCGCGTGCTGATGACGATGTACTTCGCGCCCGCCCACGAGTTCGCTCCCGACGTGCCGCGTGTGGACCCGCTCACCGGATTCGCGATCGCCCTGGGGATCGCGGCGGTGCTCGCGCTCGGCGTGTTCCCGCAGCCGTTGTTGGACCTGTTCGCCGATCTCACGGTGTTCCGCGGCCGATAAGTAGAATCGTCACTCATGAGTGACAAGCCGCTTCCGTTCAGCAACGGCCTGCAGTTGAAGTCGATGGGCGCAGTGCTGCTGCTGGTGCTCGGCGTGCTGATCTGGCGGCTCACCGATGCGACCACCACGACGGCCCGCGTGCTGTACGTGGCCGCGATCGTCTTCGAGCTGCTGTTCTTCGTCGGCCTGATCTTCGCGAGCCGCTTCATCAAGGCGCAGCACGACAAGGCCGAGGCGGCCTACCGGGCCCAGGTCGCAGCCGCGCAGGCGGAGGCCGCGCCGAACGACGACGGTGACGCCGCACCCGGTTCCGGCCGGCCGGACGCGCCGTGACGGCGTCGTCGAAGGCCCGTAAGGAGGCGGGCGCGCCCGTCCGCAAGCGGATGACGGCCGCCGAGCGCCGCAACCAGCTGGTCAACACCGCGCGCTCCGTCTTCGCCGACCGCGGCTACGAGGCGGCGACCATCGAGGAGGTCGCCGCGAAGGCGGGCGTCTCCAAGCCCGTGGTCTACGAGCACTTCGGCGGCAAGGAGGGTCTCTACGCGGTGGTCGTGGACCGCGAGATGGAGATGGTCCTCGAGGTCTTCTCCCGCGCCATGCTCGAGGACCGGTCGAAGACGCGGATCGAGCAGATCGCGCTGGCTCTGCTGACCTACGTGGAGGAGCGCGCCGACGGCTTCCGCATCCTCACCCGCAACAGCTCGGCCGAGCACTCCGGCGGGTACTCGACGCTGCTCAACGATCTGGTGAGCCAGGTGGAGAACCACCTCGAGGGCGAGTTCCAGAGCAAGAACCTCGACCCCGAGCTCGCGCCGCTGTACGCGCAGGCGCTGGTCGGAATGGTCGCGATGACGGCCCAATGGTGGCTGGAGGTGCGCACGCCGCCCAAGGAGGCCGTCGCCGCCCACATCGTCAATCTTTCCTGGTACGGCCTCATCGGCCTCAAGGAGAACCCCGTCGCGATCGAGCCCAGTCAACTGGGCGAGGGCGACCAGCCCGCCTAGTCGCCCAGCCCGGTCAGCGCTGTTCGCTGACGAGCACCGCACGGGTTCCCGCGACGAGGGCCTCGAAGACGTGGGGCGCGTCGCCCGGGTAGGTGATGAAGTCGCCCGGCGCGAGCGTCACCGGGCGGTCCGCGGGTCCGGCCAGGGCCTCGCCGCTGCACAGCAGGACGTGTTCGACGGTGCCGGGAACGTGCGCCGCCGAGTCCCTCCGCGATCCCGGCGAGGCGTCGATGCGGTAGACGTCGCGACGCACTCCCGGCGGTGACGCGGTGAGCAGCGTCGCGGCGTACGCGGCGGAGTCGGACGGCACCGTCGCTCCTTCGTCGGCCCGGACCACCGTCACCTCCACCTCGCCGCCTCCGAGCAGCCGCGCGAAGGGCACCCCGAGCGCAGTCGCCAACGCCCACAGCGTCTCGACGCTGGGATTGCCCGTACCGGCCTCGAGTTGGGACAGCGTCGATTTGGCGATGCCCGCCCGGCGTGCCAGCTCAGCCATACTCCAGCCCGCTGCGGCCCGTTCACGTTGGATCCCCGCGGCGATCGCCATGATCGGCACACTCGACATGTTCGGTTCACACTCCCATCGTTCGACTTGACGAACACTTCCAACGAGTTCATCCTATTGGACATGCGTACGGTGCGGCGAACAATGGAGCTGGACCCCTTGGTCCGGCCGGCGGCATTGCTGTCCTTCGCCGTGCTGTGCGTGGGCCTGGCGTACGGAGCCCAGACAGTGGCGGCGGGCCTGCCCTGGTGGTTCGCGCCACTCCTCGGGGTCACCGTGCTCGCGGCGTCCTCCGAGATGCTCTTCGTCGGGTTGCTCGCCGCCGGCGGATCACCTCTACTCGCGTTCGCCGCCGGCGCGCTGGTGAACGTGCGTCACGTGCCGTACGGACTCGCCGCAGCGCCGTACCTGGGCACCGGTGCGGCGAGGATCGCACGCTTCCACCTCATCAACGACGAATCCGTCGCACTCGCGCTCGCGCAGCCCGACGTGGCGGCGGGCCGACGAGGACTGACGTACGCGGGCGCCGGCATCGCACTCGCCTGGCCGTTGGGCGCGGCCGCAGGTGCCGCGCTCGGGTCGATCGTGGATCCGGACGCACTGGGACTCGACGCCGTGTTCCCCGCAGTGATCCTGGCTCTGATTATCCCCGCACTCAGGGAGGCCGCGCCCCGCCGCCCCCTGGCTCTCGGCGCGGTCCTGGCCCTGACCGCCGCGCCGTGGGCTCCGGCCGGCCTCGCCCCCGTCCTCGCACTCCTTGCGCTCCCCGTGTTGCGCGTCGCGATGGGGCGGTGGCCGTGACCGCTTTCCTCGGGGCCGGCGCGGCGCTCGCCGCACTCACCTTCGTCTTCCGCGCCGTCGGCCCGATGCTGGCCGACCGGTTCACCCCGAGCGCCGCGACCCGACGAGCCATCGACACCAGTGCGCTGACGCTCCTCGCGGGGGTCGCGGCGACCGCCGCGATCACCTCCGACGGTGGGTTCGCGGGTCTCGCCCGCGTCTGCGGCGTTGCTGCGGCGGGCGTGCTCGCCTGGCGCCGCGCGCCGCTCCCGCTGGTCATCATCGTCGCAGGCGCGACGACAGCCGCACTGCGCGCGCTCGAAGTCGCGTGAACGACTGGCCGGTCCCGCCGTACCGCGCGCCGCGTGCGACCCCTCAGTGGAGCAGGCCCAGCACGATCGCGATCAGCACCAGCTTGAGCAGCCAGTCCCCCGCGTGGATCGCGGCCGTCTGCCAGGGCACCCGCTCCCAGATGATCGAGCCGGTCAGCAGTACCAGCGGGAACGCGACCCAGAGCACCACGGCCGGCACGAGGGCGCCGGGGAGTGACAGGAACCCGGACCGGTCGACGATCCACGCGAAACCGGCGGCGACGATCGCCGTGCGGAGCAGTTCCGCGACGATCTTCGCCGGCCCCGGCTTCCCCCGGTCGAGCGCGCGGTCGCCGAGCGCGCGCTGCTCCACCGGAGAGAGCAGCACGTAGTAGACCGAGCTGAGTACGAATGCCGCGAGGGCGGCGACGACGATACCTGCGACGATCATGGCGTCCTCCTTTTAGTACCAACTAGTACTCTACGACGTCGCACGAGTACTGTCCAGTACTATTTCAGGCATGGACAGCTCATCCGAGACTCCGCGGCCCCGCGGCCGACCCGGCGGCCGGGGCGGCGCCGACCTGCTCGCCATCGCCCGGGACCTGTTCCTCGACCGGGGGTTCGCGGGCGCCACGATGGACGCCGTCGCCGCTGCTGCGCGGATCTCCAAACAGACCCTCTACCGGCAGTACCCCTCGAAGGACGATCTGTACGCGGCGGTCGTCCGGGACTGGGTGGACCGCGGCCGCGACGCGATGCGCCCGCACCTGGACGCGCTGATGGCGACCGAGGACGCCGAGGAGGGACTGCGCGCACTCGCCGGCATCCTGCAGGCGGGCGTCCTCAGCAGCCCGGTCCTCCGCATGCGCACGCTGGTGGCCGCGGAGGCGCACCGCTTCCCCGATGTCGCCGAGGACTACGTGCGGCGCAGCTGGGACCGCAACCAGTCCCTACTCGCCGACGCACTCGCCCATCTCGCCGCCCGCGGCCTCCTGCGCATCGACCGGCCCGCCGCCGCGGCCGAGCAATTCACCTGGCTGACCCTCGCCGCGCCGCTGAACCGGCTCACGCTCACGGGTGGTCGCGCGGGCTGTACGCAGGAGGAATCGAACGCGGTCGCCGACGAGGCGGTGACCACCTTCCTGGCGCGGTACGCACCGTCGGGCTCCGGCGGCTGAAGCGGCACTCGGGTCCGTCGGCACGTGTCGGACCGCGCCAATACACTGGTTCGGTGCCTGACGTCGTTGCCTTCCCCGCCCCGGCCCTTTCCGGACTGACCAGGGCCGTCGCCGCCGATCCGGACGTCGCCGCCTTCGCGGGGGCCGCGGGCAGGCCCGACCTCACCGTCACCGCGGTCGACGGTGCCCGGCCCTTCCTGGTCTCGGCGCTCGCCGATCGCGCCCCCGTCCTCGTCGTCACGGCCACGGGTCGCGAGGCCGACGACCTCTCCTCCGAGCTGCAGGAGATGCTCGGGGAGGACGCCGTCGCCCAGTTCCCGAGCTGGGAGACCCTGCCGCACGAGCGTCTGTCCCCCGGTGCCGACACCGTCGGACGGCGCCTGCAGGTACTGCGCCGCCTCGCGCACCCCGACGACGCCGAGTACGGCGCGCCGCTGCGCGCCGTGGTGGCGACGGTCCGCTCGCTGGTGCAGCCGATGGCCCCCGGGCTGGGCGACGCACCGTCGATCACGCTGCGCGAGGGCCTCGAGCACGACTTCGACGAGCTCATCGAGACCCTCGTGGAGCTCGCCTACACGCGGGTCGACATGGTGGGCAAGCGCGGTGAGTTCGCCGTGCGCGGCGGCATCCTCGACGTCTTCCCCACCACCACGGATCTGCCTGTGCGCGTGGAGTTCTTCGGCGACGAGATCACCGATCTGCGCGCCTTCTCCGTGGCCGACCAACGCTCGCAGCCCGAGGTCGAGGTGGGTACGGTGCACGTCTACCCCTGCCGCGAGCTGCTGCTCACCCCCGAGGTCCGCGAGCGCGCCGCGGTGCTCAAGTCCCAGCACGAGTCCGATGCCGCGCTCGCGGAGATGCTGGAGAAGCTCTCCCAGGGCATTCCGGTGGAGGGCATGGAGGCGCTGATCCCCGCGCTCATCCCGGGCGATCTCCAGTTGCTCACCGACGTGCTCCCCGCGGATGCGCACACCCTGCTGCTCGATCCCGAGAAGATCCGCACCCGCGCAGCCGATCTCGGCCGTACCGGCCAGGAGTTCCTCGAGGCGTCGTGGACCGCGGCCGCGCTGGGCTCCGCGGCGCCGCTCGATCCGACGGGGATCGACCTGGGCGCCAGCGCCTACCGCCCGCTCGACGAGGTGCACGCCTCCGTCTCCGACCGCGGCCGCCCGTGGTGGACCGTCTCCCCGCTCGCGGCCGGGCCCGAGACCGGCGACGACCAGCTGATCGTCCACGCCGAACACGCCCCCGCCCCACGGGGTTCCGAGGCCGAGGCGGAGAAGCTGTTCGCCACCCTGCGCGCGCACGCCGCATCCGGCGGTACCGGCGTGATCGTGGTCGCGGGCCAGGGCACCCGGGCCCGGATCATGGAGCGCCTGCGCGACGCCGAGGTCCCGGCCGTCGAGCTCGACGCGGGCGCCGCCCCGCAGCCGGGCACCGTCGGCGTGCTCCGCGGCAGCCTGCAGACCGGCCTGACCATCGCGGCCGAGAAGCTCGTGCTGCTCGCGGAGCCCGACCTCACGGGCAACCGGGTCGCCGGTGTCGGCGACGGCCGGCGGCTGCCCGCCAAGCGCCGCAACCAGGTCGACCCGCTGGCCCTGACCGCCGGGGACCTGGTGGTGCACGACGAGCACGGCATCGGCAAGTTCGTGGAGATGATCGAGCGCACCGTCGCCGGTGCGCGGCGCGAGTACCTGGTGATCGAGTACGCGCCGGGCAAGCGCGGCCAGCCCGGCGACAAGCTCTTCGTGCCGATGGAGTCCCTCGACCAGCTCTCCCGGTACGTGGGCGGCGAGATGCCCGCGCTGTCCAAGATGGGCGGCAGCGACTGGCAGAACACCAAGCGCAAGGCCCGCAAGGCCGTTCGCGAGATCGCCGGCGAGCTGGTGCAGCTCTACGCGGCGCGCAACGCCGCACCCGGCCACGCCTTCGCGCCGGACTCGCCGTGGCAACGCGAGATGGAGGACGCCTTCCCCTTCACCGAGACCATCGACCAGATGACGGTCATCGGGGACGTGAAGGCCGACATGGAGAAGCCGGTCCCGATGGATCGCGTCGTGATCGGCGACGTGGGCTACGGCAAGACGGAGATCGCGGTGCGGGCGGCTTTCAAGGCCGTGCAGGACGGCAAGCAGGTCGCCGTCCTCGTGCCCACGACGCTCCTCGCCCAACAGCACCTGAAGACCTTCCAGGAGCGCATGCAGGGCTTCCCCGTCACCGTCAAGGGCCTGTCCCGCTTCACCGACAAGCTCGAGACCCGCCAGGTCCTCGACGGTCTCGCCGACGGCAGTGTCGACGTCGTCGTCGGCACCCACCGGCTGCTGCAGACGGGCGTGCGGTGGAAGGACCTGGGGCTGGTCATCGTCGACGAGGAGCAGCGCTTCGGCGTCGAGCACAAGGAGCACATCAAGGCGCTGCGCACCAACGTCGACGTGCTCACCATGAGCGCCACCCCGATCCCCCGCACACTGGAGATGAGCATGGCGGGCATCCGCGAGATGTCCACCATCCTCACCCCGCCCGAGGAGCGGCACCCCGTGCTCACCTACGTCGGCGCCTACGACGACAAGCAGGTGGCCGCCGCCATCCGTCGTGAGCTGCTGCGCGACGGCCAGGTCTTCTACATCCACAACCGCGTCAGCTCGATCGACAAGGCCGCCAAGCACATCCGCGACCTGGTGCCCGAGGCCCGCGTCGTGGTGGCGCACGGGCAGATGGGCGAGGAGGCGCTCGAGAGCACGGTGCAGGGGTTCTGGAACCGCGAGTTCGACGTGCTGGTGTGCACCACCATCGTCGAGACGGGCCTGGACATCTCGAACGCGAACACCCTCATCGTGGAGCGCGCCGAGAACCTGGGCCTGAGCCAGCTGCACCAGCTGCGCGGCCGCGTGGGCCGCTCCCGCGAGCGCGGCTACGCCTACTTCCTCTACCCCGCCGAGAAGCCGCTCACCGAGACCGCCTACGACCGGCTCGCGACCATCGCGCAGAACAACGATCTCGGCGCCGGCATGGCCGTGGCGATGAAGGACCTCGAGATCCGCGGCGCCGGTAACGTTCTCGGTGCCGAGCAGTCCGGTCACGTCGCCGGTGTCGGCTTCGATCTGTACGTACGGCTGGTCGGCGAGGCGGTCGAGGCCTACCGCGCCGCCGCCGACGGTAAGCCGATCACGGTGCCGGAGGAGCAGAAGGAGGTGCGCATCGACCTGCCGGTGGACGCGCACATCCCGCCCGATTACGTCACCAGCGACCGGCTGCGCCTGGAGGCCTACCGCAAGCTGGCCGCGGCGCACGACGACGCGGCCGTCGCCGAGGTGCTCACCGAGCTCACCGACCGCTACGGACCGCCGCCGGTCGAAGTGGAGCGGCTCGCGGCGATCGCGCGGCTGCGGTCGCTGGCCCGCGCCGCCGGCGTCACCGAGATCACCGTGACCGGAACGAATCTGCGGATCTCGCCGCTGGAGTTGCTCGACTCGCAGCAGATGCGGCTCAAGCGCCTGTACCCGGGCGGCTCGTACCGCGCGGCCACCCGCACCGTCACCATCCCCCTGCCCCGTGTGGGCGGGGGCGGCATCGGCAGCGAGCGCGTCCGCGACATCGAGGTGCTGCAGGCGGTGGCGGACTTCCTCGCCGCGATGGACGGGAAGGGCGCCGGCTACTGGCGCCTCGACCAGCCGCCCCGCGCCCTGGCGACCGCGGAGGCGCCGTGACCGAGGCGCGCGGCACCGTCGTGCTGCTCAACCCCGCGCTGCCCACACTGCTGCCCGTCGCGGCGCTCGAGCGGCTGACGGGGCCGGTGTACTACACCGAGGAGCTTCCGGTGCGGCTGGCGTGGCACCTGCCCGACGGGCGGCCCGCCCTCGGCGCGGACGTGCCCACCGGGGCGACCCTGCTCACCTCCGACGAGACGCATCCCACGGCCGCGGCCCTGCGCGCGGCCGGCGCCGATCTGATCGGCGCACCCCGTCCCGCGGGGCTGGCGGTGCTCGACACCGTCGCCCTCATCGACCGGTTGCGCCGCGAGGGGCCGTGGGAGTCGGACCAGACCCACGCGAGCCTGCTGCGCTACCTGGTGGAGGAGACGTACGAGGTGGCGGACGCCGTCGCCGCACTCGACGATCCCGAGGGCGGGGCCGCCGCCGCGGCCGAACTGCGCAGCGAGCTCGGCGACCTGCTCCTGCAGGTCGTGTTCCACGCCCGGATCGCTGAGGAGGGCGCGCACCCCTTCGGCATCGACGCCGTGGCCCGCACGTTGTCCGCCAAGGTGCGCCGGCGCACGCCGCATCTCGCCGACGGTGCCGAGGTCGACGTGGCGACACAGGCCGAGAACTGGGAGCGACAGAAGCGGCTCGAACGCGGCGACCGCGCCTCCGTCCTCGACTCGATCTCGCTCGGCCAGCCCGCTTTGGCCCTGGTGGCGAAGGTCTTCGAGCGGCTGCGCGGCGCCGGCTTCCCCGCCGAGCTCGTGCCGGAGGAGTTGCGCACCGTCACCGTCGACCCGACGGAGACGGACGCGCGGTACGAACTGGACTACCGGCAGCGCGTGCTGGCGTTCATGGACCGGGTGCGCGAGGCCGAGGCCGTGATGGCGTCGAGCGGGGTAGAATCGTGGGTCACCGCCTGGGGCGACGGTCACGCCGGGAACCCCGAGGCACAGCCCGGACGTTGAGATCGCGTCCCGAAGTTCCCTCGAGAGAGTTCACGGCAAGGTCATGGTCAGTTCCCGCATGCGCGCGGCGATCGTCGTCGGCGTCGCGTCGACGGTGCTCGCCGGGTGCGGTGCGCTCGAACCGCGCCCCGAGATCCCGCAGGGCATCCCGCCCGGCGCGGGCGCGCCCGTGCCGTACATCAATGTCAACGGCCCCGGACGCACCTCCGACCTGCTGCGCGACTGGGCCACACCGATCAGCGTGGCCACCGGCATCCCGGTGATCTCGCTGGAGGCGTACGGCAACGCGGCCGAGGCCCTGCGCCAGCGCACCCCCGAGTGCGGTATCTCCTGGACCACCCTGGCCGGGATCGCGTTCATCGAGAGCAAGCACGGCACCTATCACGGTGCCACGGTCGCCCCGGACGGGAAGGTCTCGCCGCCCATCCGCGGCGTGCCCCTGGACGGGACGAACGGCAACATGGAGATCCGGGCGACGGGGACCGACCCGCACCGGCCGAACGCCACCTTCGACGCGGCGATGGGCCCGTTCCAGTTCATCCCCGAGACCTGGAAGCGCTTCGGCGTGGATGCCAACGGGGACGGCCGGGCCGACCCCGACAACATCGACGACGCCGCGATGACCGCGGCGCGGTACCTGTGCGTCTCGGGCAAGGACCTGACCACGGCCCGGGGCTGGGAGAAGGCCGTGATGGTCTACAACCAGTCGCGCAAGTACGTGCTGGACGTGCGCGACGCCGCTGCCGCGTACTCGGTGAACGTCCAGCCCTGACGGCTACTGCGCGGAGCGGCAGAGTTCGAGCTGCGTCCGCAGCTCGGCGCACTCGTCCTCGAGGGCCAGGATGCGGTCGACGCCGGGGAGGTTGACGCCGGTGGCCACGAGTTCGGTGATCCGCCGGATGCGGGTGATGTCGTCCTCGCTGTAGCGGCGCGTGCCACCGGCGGTGCGCTGCGGCCGGATCAGCTGGCGCCTCTCGTACAGGCGCAGCGTTTGCAGGCCGACCTCCGAGAGCTCGGAGGCGACGGAGATGCTGTAGACGCCGAGGTCGGAGCGCACGCGATGGGACTCCGTCATCGCACTCCTCCTTCGAGCCCGAGCGCGGCACCGGGGTTTCGTGTGCCGCCCGTGGGCGAAAACCTGTCTTCCGAAGTGTAGATCCTGCCCGGCGCCCGGTGGACGCGCCCCGCCGAACCCGCGGGCAGCGGCCGGGAAACGCTGCCGACTTCCGTCAACGCTGCCGGTGGTCGGCAGCGTTCGGAGGTTTCGGCAGCGTCCCCGGCACGACGGTGCTCGTCAGCTGTGCGGAACCTCGGCCATCGGAGGCAGATCCCCCACGGCGGCGTCGTAGGCGTCGATGAGCCACGCCGCGGAACGATCCGCGACGACCACGGACGCACCGTCATCGAGGGCACCGTCGAAGAAGCGGACCCGCCAGGGCGCGCCGGCATCGTCGTCGGCGAGGCCGACCACCGTGTCGGTGTTGGTCGCCAGCAGGTACCGGCCGAGCTCGAAATCGACGCGCAACGCGTACTGGCCGCCGAGATTCTCCACGCGCGCCGAGCGCTGCGTGGAGACCTCCAGCGCATGCAGGGCATCGGTGTACCGCCCGGTGAATTCAGGCCTACGGGGCACGCGCGACTCGCTTCTCTCGACCTGCCGCGGCCGGGATGCCGGTCGCGCGTCCCCAGGCTACGTGACCGGCTACTTCCGCTCGGCGACCGCCGCGTCCTTGACCGCACGCGCCCGCTCGACGAGCGCCGGCGCCTTGCGGCGGACGGTGCGCGCCGCCGAGTCGGCGCCGTCGGCCGCGTCCTCCCGGAAGGCGTGCAGCTTCTCACTCGCGGCGCCCAACAGGTCGGAGGCGGTCTCCGCCGCATCGGCCAACACGGGGCGTGCGCGGTCCGCGGCGTCGGCGAGGACGGGCCGCGCGCGGTCCGCCGCATCTGTCAGCACCGGGCGTGCCCGGTCGACCGCGTCGGACAGGGCGGGCTTGACCTTGTCGGCGGCGTCGGTGATCGCCGGGCCGGCCTTGTCGACCGCGCCCACGATCGCGGGCTTGGCCTTCTCGACCGCGGCGGCACCGTACTCCTGCGCCGCGTGCGCGCGATCATGCCAGGTGGGCGAGTCGTCACCGGACCCGATCGCCTCGCTGACCCGGTCGGACGCCCGCTCGGCTGCGCGCCGTGCGCGCCAGCCGAGGCCGGGGCGGCCCTCGGTGTCGAAGCCGGCGATGAGCAGGCCGCCGAGCAGCGAGAGGTTCTTCACGAAGTGCAGCTGCTGCTCGCGCCGCGCCTCGGGCTCGCTCTGCGCCCAGAACGGGTGATCGAGCACCGTCGACGGCACGAGGGTGCCGGCGAGTGCGAGCGAGGCCACGCGGGGAACGCGACCCGTGGCGAGCAGCAGACCGCCGCCGAGCTGGATGCCCGAATTGATCCGCACCCAGGTCCGGGCGTCGGTGGGGACCACCGGCGAATCGGGCAGCGCCTCGGTGGCCTTGTCCACCAGCGGTGCGACGGTCTCGGCCTTACGCCCCGGGTCGCTCGTCAGACCGGTGTACCCGGTGTAGACGAAGACCGATCCGAGTAGGGGTCGTGCGATACGTCGAATCATGTCCAGTTCCCATCGTCATCGGTTCACGGAAGGTGCGGCGTCACTTGCCGGAGAGCTTGTCCTTCACCTCGTCGACGCCCTCCTTGACCTTGTCCGCGGCACCGGCGATCTTGTCCTTGATCGAGGCCTCGGCCTGCTCGCCGCGCCCCTCGTCCTTGAGCTGCGGGTCGTCGAACGCGGAACCCGCCGCCTCCTTGGCGCGGCCCTTGATGTCCTGCGCCTTGTTCTGCACGTCGTCGCTGAAGCTCATGTGGGTCTCCTTCGTTGTGTGCTGGAAGTTCTTGCGGAGTACTCGACGATCGGCCGCGTCAGCCGATCGGCAGGCCCACCCAGCCCACGAGCAGGGGCGTGAGCATCAGCCCCAGCATGAGCAGCAGCAGGCCCACGATCACGACACCACCGCGGGGATGGAGAACAAGGGGCGCGTCCGCCTGGACGGCTGCGACCGGTCGTCGGGTCGACGCCGCCGTGCGGTGATCGATCATCTTCAGCCCCTTACTAAAATCTATGCCGTGTCGAGCAGATTTCACGCTATGGGTTGAGTTGATTCCTGTCAACAGGAGAGTCAGAAAAGATTCGCCACGGCTCCTCGATCAGCGTGTGAGCTGGGAAGACCGGTTCGAACCCGGCTGATCCCATCTCCACCGCACGGGCGGCGACGGCGATCGACGGCCCCTCTCGGATGGAGCGCCGATAGCGTGGAGCCATGCGCATCTGGTCGGTCCACCCCCGCTACTTGGACCGGCAGGCGCTCGTCGCCTGCTGGCGGGAGACGCTGCTCGCCCAGGCGGTGCTCGCCGGCAGGACGAAGGGCTACACGCAGCACCCGCAGCTCGAGCGCTTCCGCGCGACGCCGGAGCCGCTCGCCGCGGCGGGTTCGTACCTCGCCGCCCTCGCCGACGAGGCCGACGCCCGCGGCTACAGGTTCGACCGCGCACGGATCGACGAGCCGGCCACGACCGTCGCACCGATCGACGTGACCGACGGTCAACTCGACCTGGAATGGGCCCACCTGGCCGCCAAACTGGCGGCGCGCAATCCGGAGGTCGCCGAGCGATGGCGCGAGGTCGTCACGCCGGACCCGCACCCGAGCTTCCAGAGGGTGCCGGGCCCCGTCGCGTCGTGGGAGCGGGCGCAGGCGCCACCGCGCTGAACTGCTCTCCCGCCAGGACTCGAACCTGAAATGTCTGAACCAAAATCAGAAGTGTTGCCGATTACACCACGGGAGATCGGGTCCGGGCGCACGCTCGGAACCGTCGCCCAGCATTGTGCCACGGACCGCCGCAGCCGACTGCTCTCGTAGGATTGCGCCGACGCTCGACGCGAACGAATGACTCGGCACGACACCTCAGGAGCAGCGATGGCGAACGGTACAGCGGTGGTGATCCTCGCCGCGGGCGCGGGAACGCGGATGCGGTCGAAGGTCCCGAAGGTGCTGCACGCGATCGCGGGGCGCACCCTGCTGGCCCACGCGCTGCACGCCGCCGCGGGCACGAAGCCGGAGCACCTCGTGGTGGTCGTCGGACACGACCGCGAGCGCGTCGCCGAGGCCGCGCTCGCCACCGCGGGCGAGCTGGAGCACGAGATCCTGGTCGCGGTGCAGGAGGAGCAGCGCGGCACCGGCGACGCGGTCCAGGCCGGCCTGCGGGCCCTGCCCGCCGACTTCAGCGGCACCGTCGTGGTGACGGCCGCCGACGTCCCCCTGCTCGACGCCACGACGCTCACCGAACTGCTGGCCACTCACACCGCCGACGAGGGCGCCGCGGTCACCGTGCTCACCACCGCCGTCGCCGACCCGACGGGCTACGGCCGCGTCCTGCGCACCCAGGACGGCCAGGTCACGCAGATCGTCGAGCAGAAGGACGCGACGCCGGAGCAGCTCGCGATCACCGAGATCAACTCCGGGGTCTACGCCTTCGACCACGCCCGCCTCGTGGCCGCGCTCGCGCAGCTGCGCCCCGACAACTCGCAGGGCGAGCTGTACCTCACCGACGTGATCGGGATCGCCCGCGCCGCGGGTCAGCTGGTCCGCGGCGACCACGTCGATGACGACATGCTGGTCGCCGGCTGCAACGACCGGCTCCAGCTCTCGCACCTGGGCCGCGAGCTGAACCGGCGCATCATCGAGCGCCACCAGCTGAACGGCGTCACCATCCTCGACCCGGCGAGCACGTACATCGACGTGGACGTCGACATCGCCCCCGACGTGGTGATCCATCCGGGCACCCACCTGCGGGGCGCCACCGTCATCGCCGAGGACGCGGTGATCGGGCCGGACACCACCCTGATCGACACCGAGGTCGGCACCGGCGCCACCGTGCTGCGCAGCGAGGTGCACCTGTCGGTGATCCGCGAGAGGGCGACCGTCGGGCCGTTCAGCTACCTGCGCCCGAACACCGACCTCGGGCCGAAGGGCAAGATCGGCGCCTTCGCCGAGACGAAGAACGCGCAGATCGGAGCGGGCAGCAAGATCCCGCACCTGAGCTACATCGGCGACGCGACCATCGGCGAGGGCAGCAACATCGGCTGCGCCACGGTGACGGTGAATTACGACGGGGTGAACAAGCATCGAACGGTGATCGGCGACCACGTGCGGGTCGGATCCGACTCGATGCTCATCGCACCGGTGGAGGTCGGCGACGGCGCCTACACGGGTGCGGGTACCGTGATCAAGCGCGACGTGCCCCCGGGAGCCCTGGCGGTGTCCGCCGCGGATCAGCGAAACATCGACGAGTGGGTACTGCGCAAGCGCCCGGGCACGAGCTCGGCGACCGCGGCCCAGAAGGCTATCGCGAGGATTGACGAGCAGTGAACAACTGGATCGATAACCAGAAGAACCTGATGCTGTTCTCGGGGCGTGCCCACCCCGAGCTGGCGCAGCAGGTCGCCGACGAGCTCGGAGTCCCGGTCACCCCGCAGACGGCGCGCGACTTCGCCAACGGCGAGATCTTCGTCCGCTTCGAGGAGTCGGTGCGCGGCAGCGACGCCTTCGTCCTGCAGAGCGCGCCCTACCCGGTCAATCAGTGGATCATGGAGACGCTGATCATGATCGACGCGCTCAAGCGCGGCAGCGCCAAGCGGATCACCGCGGTCCTGCCGTTCTACCCCTACGCGCGTCAGGACAAGAAGCACCGCGGCCGCGAGCCCATCTCGGCCCGTCTCGTCGCGGACCTGCTCAAGACCGCGGGCGCCGACCGGATCATCACGGTCGACCTGCACACCGACCAGATCCAGGGCTTCTTCGACGGCCCCGTCGACCACATGCACGCGCAGCCGATCCTGGCCGAGTACGTGCGCGAGCACTACGGCACCGACAACATGGTGGTCGTCTCCCCCGACGCCGGCCGCGTCAAGGTGGGCGAGAAGTGGGCCGACGCGCTCGACGGTGCGCCCCTGGCCTTCGTGCACAAGACCCGCGACCCCAACGTCCCCAACCAGGTCAAGAGCAACCGCGTCGTCGGCGACGTCGCGGGCCGCACCTGCGTGCTGATGGACGACATGATCGACACCGGCGGCACCATCGCCGGCGCCGTGGGCGTGCTGATGGAGGCCGGCGCCAAGGACGTGATCATCGCGACCACGCACGGCGTCTTCTCCGACCCGGCCACGCAGCGGCTCGCCGGCTGCGGCGCGCGCGAGGTCATCACGACCAACACGCTGCCGATCCCGCCGGAGAAGCGCTTCGACACGCTCACCGAGCTCTCGATCGCCCCGCTGCTCGCGCGGACCATCCACGAGGTCTTCGAGAACGGCTCCGTGACCAGCCTGTTCAACGGCAACGCGTAACGCGTGGCGGGCGTCCGCGGCGACTTCCGGGCCGAGATCTGGCTCTCGGAGGTCTTCGCCGGGTGCCGCTTCGTCTCGCTCCCGAACCACCTGGCCGACGAGATCGCCGACACCGTCGACGACTCCCGCCCCGGGTTCGGGAGCGTTCGCGTCTCCGCGACCATCGGCCTGACCACGTGGGCCACGTCGATCTTCCCCGACTCGAAGCGCGGCACCTACGTGCTCCCACTGAAGAAGGCCGTCCGCACGGCCGAGGGCGTCGACGTCGGCGACACCGTCGACGTCCACCTGGCCGTCACGGGTTAGATTGGCCGGTATGGACGCGACGATCTACCACAACCCCAAGTGCAGCAAGTCCCGCCAGGCGCTCGCCCGGCTGGAGGAGGCCGGCGCGACGGTGACGGTGGTCAAGTACCTCGACCAGGTCCCGTCGAAGGCCGAGCTGGCGAAGCTCATCGACGATGCCGGGCTCACCGTCCGGCAGGCCGTCCGCACCCGGGAGGCGGAGTACAAGGAGCTCGGCCTCGCCGACGCGACCGACGACGCGCTCCTCGACGCGATGGTGGCGCACCCCAGGCTCATCGAGCGGCCCTTCGTGGTGACGGCCAAGGGCACCCGCATGGCCCGCCCCACCGAGGCCGTCGACGAGATCCTGTAGCGGAGGGCGATGCTCTTCCGGCAGCTCGAGTACTTCGTCGCCCTCGCGCGCGAGCGGCACTTCGCACGCGCGGCGAGCGCCTGCTACGTCTCGCAGCCGGCGTTGTCCGAGGCGATCCGCAAGCTCGAGCACGAGCTCGACGTTCCGCTCGTGCTGCGCGGCTCCGCCTTCGAGGGCCTGACCCCCGAGGGCGAACGGCTCGTGCCCTGGGCGCGCCGCATCCTCGCCGATCGCGACGCCCTGGAGCACGAGGTCACGGCCCTGCGCACGGGCCTCACCGGGGAGCTGCGCCTCGGCGTGATCCCCGCGGCCGCCACCTCCGCGGCGCTCCTCACCGACCCGTTCTGCGCCGCGCACCCGCTGGTCCGGGTCCGTCTGTGGGCGGGGCTGCGCTCGGCCGACGTGGTCGAGCGGATCCGCCGGTTCGAGCTGGACGCCGGCATCGTCTACACCGACGGCATCGACGTCCACGGGCTGGCCGTGACGTCCCTCTACACCGACCGGCTCGCGCTCATCGCCCGCGAGGACCTCCTCCCGGAAGGTGACGCTCCCCTGTCCTGGGCGGACGCCGCGCAGCTGCCGATGTGCCTGCTGCACGAGGGCATGCACGGGCGCGACCTCGTCGACGGTGCCGCCCGGGCGCACGGGGTACGCCTGTCCCCGCGCCTGGAGGCGGACTCCGTCGCCACGCTGTTGGCGATGGTGGGCGCCGGGCGGTGGGCCTCGATCGTGCCGCGGGCCTGGATCGCGACCTACCGCGCACCGTCGGGGACGCGGACCGTCGAGCTGGCGGGCTCCGACGAGCACCCCCTGGCCACGCCGGTGGCGCTGGTGCGCACCGCCGGAGAGCCGGAGTCGGTCCTCGCGCGGGCGCTGGCGGACAGCGCTCAGCCGGCCGGCTGAGCCTCCCGCCTGCACTGATCGGCGGCGCCTATCGGGCGAGCGGAGACCGGTATTGGACGCCCACGCCGCACCGCGCGAAAGTGGATGCAGAGGGACGAAATCCATTCTCCCCCTCGCCCATTCAAGGAGTGATCATGGCGAAGATCCTGTGTGTCCTGTACCCCGACCCGGTGACCGGCTACCCGCCCGAGTACGCCCGCGACTCCATCCCGCTGATCGAGGCCTACCCCGGCGGCCAGACGATCCCCTCCCCTGCGGACATCGACTTCACGCCCGGCGAGCTGCTCGGGTGTGTCTCCGGCGAGCTGGGCCTGCGGAAGTATCTGGAGGCCGCGGGGCACGAGCTGATCGTCACCTCCGAGAAGGACGGCGAGGAGTTCGAGCGGCACCTCGCCGAGGCGGAAGTGGTGATCTCCCAGCCGTTCTGGCCGGCGTACCTGTCCGCGGAGCGGATCGCCAAGGCGCCCAACCTCAAGCTGGCGCTCACCGCCGGGATCGGTTCGGACCACGTCGATCTGGACGCCGCGATCAAGGCGGGGATCACCGTCGCCGAGGTCACCTACAGCAACTCGATCAGCGTCGCCGAGCACGCGGTGATGCAGATCCTCACGCTGGTACGGAACTTCGTGCCGTCGTACAAGTGGGTCGTCGAGGGCGGCTGGAACATCGCCGACTGCGTGGAGCGCGCGTACGACCTCGAGGGCATGGACGTGGGCATCATCGCCGCGGGCCGCATCGGGCAGGCCGTGATGCGCCGCCTCGCCCCGTTCGGCGTGCGGCTGCACTACTTCGACACCCGTCGCCTGCCGCTGGAGCTCGAGCAGGAGCTGAACCTGACCTACCACGACTCGGTCGAGTCGCTCGTGCGGTCGGTGGACGTGGTGGACATCCACGCCCCGCTGCATCCGAAGACGTACCACATGTTCGACGCCGACCTGCTCGCGACGATGCGCCGCGGCAGCTACATCGTCAACACGGCGCGCGCCGAGATCGTGGTCCGCGACGACGTCGTCGCCGCGCTCGAGTCCGGCCGGCTCGCGGGCTACGCCGGCGACGTCTGGTTCCCGCAGCCGCCGGCCGTGGACCACCCGTGGCGCACCATGCCGCACCACGCGATGACCCCGCACGTCTCGGGCACCACGCTCTCGGCGCAGGCCCGCTACGCCGCAGGCACCCGCGAGATCCTCGAGGACTTCTTCGCGGGATCACCGATCCGCGACGAGTACCTCATCGTCGACGGCGGCGCGCTGGCCGGCGTGGGCGCGAGCTCGTACACCGCCGACGGTTCCGCCAGCCCGGGCGCGCAGGCCTGACCCGGTCCGCACGACGCGGCGCGGCGCTCAGCCGCGTCGCTCGGCGGGACTGCGCACGAGCAGTGCGACGGCCACGCCCACGACCACGCCGATCACCGTGTCGACGCCGCGGTAGAGCAGCATCCGCACGGGATCGGTCGGGGCGGCGAGCTCGGTCATCAGCATGATGAGCGGAGTGAAGAAGCCGATGGCGATGGCGTAGTGCCGCGCCATGTAGAGCTCCGTCGGGAACAGCAGCGCGATCGCCACGAGCGCGAGCGCGGTGGGTCCGGGGTCGAGCGCCAACAGCGCCGCGGCCACGGCCAGGCCGACGAACGTTCCGAGGGTGCGGTGCGTCGCCCGCGTGAGCACCAGGCCGGTCTCCGCATCGGAGGGCCGGCCCGCGTCGATCACGGCGAGGGGGACGGCGGCGGCCGCCATCGCCCAGTTCGCGTGGTCGAAGCCCAACAGCACGCCCGCACCGCCGGCGATCCCGACGGCGAGGGCGTACCGCAGCGCATGGATACCCACCCCCGGCGCGGGCCGGCGCACGACCATCGCGATGCCGTCCCACCAGGGGCGGCCGCGGAACGGGTCGGGCCGGCCGATCGTGCCGACCACGATGGCGAAGACCACGGTGGCCGCGCAGATCGCGAGCGCCTGCCCGGGCGCGGCGAGGCCGACGGGCAGCGTCGCGGTGGCACCCATCGCGAACAGGAAGAAGAACGGTCCGGCGGGCCGCAGCCGCACCGCATCGGACAGGACGGAGCAGACGGTGGCGAAGACGACGCCGACGGCGACCAGCACCCACGGCGGGGCGTGCTGATGCGCGAGCGTGATGCCGACGGCCTCGCCGGCGAGGAGCAGGCCACCGGCCTGAACCTGGTGCACGATCCGCGGCCGGCCGCTCTCGCCGCGGCCGTACATGCCGGCGAACGCGCCGAACTCCGCGTAGATCAGCAGCTCGGGCCGGCCCCACGCGATGAGCACCAGGCTGGGGACGAGGAGCGCCACCGCGACGCGGAGCGCGTGCCCACCGTCCCGCAGATCAGGGCGATAGCGCTCGGGGATCCGCGATCCCGCAGCACGCGCCACGCGGGGTTACGCGTAGGCGGCGAACACCATCGCGAGGATCGCGCACACCGCGGCACCGCTGACCGCGCCGGCGGCCAGGAGCGCGTTCATCGTGTAAGTGGCGTCCGAGGCGGGTCGCCGCGGAGCCGTGATCACGCACGCGGCGGCGACGCCCGCGAGTGCTGCCACCGCCAGTACCGCCACAATGATCCAGGTCATCTTCGTCTCCCTCCGGTCCCGTTCGCGCCGCCGCCGGCACCGGATCGGGCGGCGCGCGAGCGCACGGACCATCATCGCACGGGGGCCGTTGCGTGCCTGTCCGAGCACCGATCCCACTCGCCCGTCGCACCCTCCGTCGCTGGGCTAGGGTGACAATCGTGGTCCCGAATCAAGTTGTGATCTCGCCGTTGACCCCCGCCGCGATGTTCGTGGTGCTCACCCTCGAGGAGGGCGGTCAGTCCCGGGTCCACGACGCGCTGGACAACTTCTCGGGCCTGACCCGGTCCGTCGGATTCCGCTATCCGGACAAGTACCTCTCGCTGACCACCTCGTTCGGCTCCGACGCCTGGGACCGGCTCTTCTCCGGGCCGCGTCCGCGAGATCTGCATCCGTTCGTCCCGCTCGACGGTCCGCGGCACAGCGCACCGTCGACGCCGGGAGACGTGCTCCTGCACGTCAAGGCGAGCACCCTCGACATGTGCTTCGAGCTGACGTGGCGGATCCTCGATGCGCTCGGGGACGCGGTGACGGTGGTCGACGAGGTCCACGGCTTCCGCTTCTTCGACAACCGGGACCTCCTCGGATTCGTCGACGGCACCGAGAACCCCGACGGCCCGGCGGCCGTGTCGGCCACCGAGATCGGTGACGAGGACCCCGACTTCGCCGGCGGCAGTTACGTGCACGTGCAGAAGTACCTGCACGACATGGCGGCCTGGCGCGCGCTCTCGGTCGAGGAGCAGGAGCGCGTGATCGGGCGCACCAAGCTCGAGGACATCGAGATGGACGACGACGTCAAGCCCGCGGACTCGCACATCGCGCTCAACGTGATCGAGGACGAGAACGGCGAGCAGCTGCAGATCGTCCGGCAGAACATGCCCTTCGGCGAGCTCGGGAAGGGCGAGTTCGGCACGTACTTCATCGGCTACTCGCGCGATCCCGGCGTCACCGAACAGATGCTGCGCAACATGTTCCTCGGCGATCCGGAGGGCAACACCGACCGGATCCTCGATTTCTCCACCGCGCACACCGGCTGTCTGTTCTTCACCCCGTCGGGCGACTGGCTCGACGCGCCGCCCGATCTCCCCGCCGGCGACGCCCCGCCGACGGTGGAACCGACCGCAACGCCCACCCCCGCCGCCGACGGCTCGCTCGGCATCGGCGGCCTGAAGGAAGGTACGACATGAACAACCTGCACCGTCACCTCGCGCCCGTCACCCCCGAGGCGTGGGCCGAGATCGAGACCGAGGCCTCCCGCACCTTCAAGCGCAACATCGCCGGCCGCCGCGTCGTGGACGTGACCGGACCGGACGGACCCGAGGCCGCCGCCGTGGGCACCGGACGACTGCTCCCCGTCGACGGGCCCGCCGAGGGCGTGCAGGCGCAGCTGCGCGAGAGCCGCCCGCTGGTGCGCCTGCGGGTGCCGTTCACCGTCTCCCGCGAGGCCGTCGACTCGGTCGAACGCGGTGCGCAGGACGCGGACTGGGATCCGGTGAAGGCCGCGGCCAAGCAGCTCGCCTACGCCGAGGACCGCGCGGTCTTCGAGGGCTACGCCGCCGCGTCGATCGCCGGCCTGCGCGCGTCCTCGTCGAACAAGGCCATCGCGCTGCCGAGCGATCCGATCGACGTGCCCGACGCCGTCGCGAGCGCGCTCGAGGACCTGCGGCTCGCGGGCGTCGACGGGCCGTACTCGGTGCTGCTCTCCGCCGACGTCTACACCTCGATCAGCGAGACCACCGACCACGGCTACCCGATCCGCGAGCAGCTGCGGCGCCTGGTGGACGGCGAGATCATCTGGGCGCCCGCCATCGACGGCGGCTTCGTGCTCACCACCCGCGGCGGCGACTACGAGCTGCGGCTCGGTACCGACGTGGAGATCGGCTACCTCAGCCACGGCGCGACGACAGTGGAGCTCTACCTGCAGGAGACCTTCACCTTCCTGGCGTACACCGCGGAGGCGTCGGTGCCCTTGACCTCCTAGGGCCGACGGCCCGGGACCCCACCGAGAACCGGAGAAAGGCATCCCCATGAGTGAGCTCGACGGCGTCTTCGACGACATCTTCCAGCGATTCTTCGGCACCTCGGCGGGGAGGCCCGCGACGGCGCGGGTGGATCTCAACCGCCTCCTCAACGACCAGGCGAAAACGCTGCTGGCCGAGGCCCAGGTCGCCGCAGCCGACTGGGACAACCCTGAGATCACCCCGGAGCACCTGCTCTACGCGGCGGCGATGACCGAGCCCACGCGCGACGTGCTGGTGCGGCTCAAACTCGATCCGGACCGGGTCGCCGCGTCGATGAAGGCCGCCGCGCAGGCGAGCGCGAACCCCGACGCGGTCGACGGCGCACCGTCGCTGAGCCCCGCCTCGCGGCGCGCTCTGCGGGTGGCGCAGCAGCACGCCGCGCAGAACGGGCAGTCGTACGTGGGCCCGGAGCACATCCTCATCGGTATCGCCGACAACCCGGACACCGTGGCGGCGCAGGCACTCTCGGGCGGCGGGATGTCCGCCCCGTCCGCCGGCGGCAAGCAGGGCCGGACCCCGATGCCGGGCGCGACGGGGCAGGCCGCCCAGCAGGAGAGCACGACGCCGACGCTGGACGAGTACGGCCGCGACCTCACCGCGGAGGCCCGCGCCGGCAAGGTCGACCCGGTGGTCGGCCGCGCGGAGGAGATCGAGCAGACCATCGAGATCCTCTCCCGCCGCCGCAAGAACAATCCGGTGCTCATCGGCGATCCGGGCGTCGGCAAGACCGCCATCGTCGAGGGGCTCGCGCAGCGGATCGTCAACGACGACGTCCCGAAGACCCTGGCCGGCCGCCGCGTGATCGCGCTCGACGTGAGCGCGATGGTGGCGGGCAGCAAGTACCGCGGCGAGTTCGAGGAGCGCCTGACCAAGGTGCTCGACGAGGTGCGGGAGAACTCGGACGAGCTGGTCGTCTTCATCGACGAGCTGCACACCATCATCGGCGCCGGCGGCGGCGGTGAGGGCTCGATGGACGCAGGCAACATGCTCAAGCCCGCGCTGGCCCGCGGCGAGCTGCACGCGATCGGCGCCACCACCATCGACGAGTACCGCAAGTACATCGAGAAGGACGCGGCGCTCGAGCGCCGGTTCCAGCCCGTGCTCGTGAGCGAGCCGTCGGTGGAGGACACGATCGAGATCCTGCGCGGCCTCATCGACGTCTACGAGGAGCACCATCAGGTGCGCTACGACGACGATGCGCTCATCGCGGCGGCGGAGCTGTCCGATCGCTACATCACGGACCGCTTCATGCCGGACAAGGCGATCGACCTCGTCGACCAGGCCGGCGCGCGGGTCCGCCTGCGCACCAAGACCTCCGATCCGGACACCCGCTCGATCGAGGACGAGATCGCCGCGCTGCACCGGGAGAAGGACAGCGCCGTCGAGCGCGAGAACTACGAGGCCGCCACCGAGCTCAAGGCGAAGATCGCCGAGGCCGAGGACCGCCTTGCGGACGCCGGCGGCGGCGACGGCGAGCCCGAGGTCACCGTCACCGACATCGCGGAGGTCGTCTCGCGGCGCACCGGCATCCCCGTGGCGGACCTGACGTCCGAGGAGCGGGAGAAGCTGCTGCACCTCGAGGACGACCTGCACGCCCGCGTCGTCGGCCAGGACGAGGCCGTGCTCGCCGTGGCCGAGGCCGTGCGCCGCGCACGGGCCGGGCTCAAGGATCCGAGCCGCCCCATCGGCTCGTTCCTGTTCCTCGGCCCGACCGGCGTCGGCAAGACGGAACTGGCGAAGGCGCTGGCCGCCACCGTCTTCGGTGACGAGGACCGCCTGATCCGCTTCGACATGAGTGAGTTCCAGGAGAAGCACACCGTCTCGCGGCTCGTGGGCGCTCCTCCCGGCTACGTCGGCTACGAGGAGGCGGGTCAGCTCACGGACAAGGTGCGCCGGCAGCCGTACTCGGTGATCCTGTTCGACGAGGTGGAGAAGGCCCACCCGGACGTCTTCAACGTGCTGCTGCAGCTGCTCGACGACGGGCGCGTGACCGACGCGCAGGGGCGCACCGTCGACTTCAAGAACACGATCGTGATCCTCACCAGCAACATCGGTGCCGACCTGATCCTCGACGCGCCGGCGGACGATTGGGAATCGGTGATCCCGCAGGTCAAGGACCTGCTGCGGGCGCACTTCCGGCCGGAGTTCCTCAACCGCATCGACGACACGGTGATCTTCCACCGGCTGGACAAGGCGCAGCTGCGCACCATCGTCGAGCTGATCCTGGACGGCACCCGGCGGTTGCTGCGCGCCCAGGACGTGGAGCTGGACGTGACGACGAAGGCCGAGGACTGGCTGGCCGACGAGGGCTTCCAGCCGCAGTTCGGTGCCCGCCCGCTGCGTCGCACGGTGCAGAAGGAGCTCGACAACCAGCTGTCGATGATGCTGCTGCGCGGCGACGTCCGGGAGGGCGACACGGTCCGCGTGGACGCCGGCGACGACGGGCTGGTGCTCTCGGTCGTCGAGCGGCACGCCGACGGTTCGGTCTCCGAGGGCTCGTTGCCCACGATCGACACCCAGCACGCGACGGAGGAGAAGTGATGAGCGAGAAGGACGAGACGGACCTCTCGGGCCTGGCCGAGACGCCCGCGGAGGCCGCCGCCGAAGCGCGGCAGGCGCAGCTCGACGCGCGCGAGGCCGTCGGCGCGGACTTCGACGACGACGGCGATGACGAGATCGCCGAGGAGGAGGGCATCTCCTAGGCCCCGACGCCGATGCGCCCACGCCGGGGTGCCCGGCCCCGGGGTAGGCCGGCGCCGGCGCCCCGGCGACGGGTGCTCGTTACGCCGGCAGAGTGTCGCGGAAGAGCTGCAGGACGTCGTCGAGCGCCTTGCGGGTGGGCTGGCCGGGCTCGTCGATGAGGTGCTCGGTGAGCACGGAGTGCGGCGGGGTCAGCGCGTCCGGGTTGGCGTCGGCGTCGTCGAGCTCGACGGCGATGAAGCCGTCGCCGAGCTGCTCGCGGAGGAAGTCGAAGCGCTCGCCGGGCACCATGCGGTCGCCCGTGAACCGCAGGCCCATCACCTTGAGGCCCTGCTTCGCGCAGCGCACCTTCACGGTGTCCAGGTCCTGCGGGGAGATGTCGATGGTGCGGCCGGTGCCCGGGATGGGGCGGAAGGGCAACGACGGCTGGCTGAGCACCGGCGCGAGCATCACGTCGTCGACGGCCATGCCGAGCGCGAAGCCGCCCGTGAAGCACATGCCCACCGCGCCGACGCCCTTGCCGCCGCAGCGCTCGTGCTCCTGCCGCGCGAGGGCGCGCAGCCAGGTGACCACCGGGGAGGACTTGCCCGTGGCGAGGATGGTGAACTCGCGGCTCACGCAGAGCGTGGCGGCGAGCTTGGCCATCGCCTTCGCGGACTCGGCGACCCCGATCGCCTTGGGGTTGCCTGCGTCGAGGCCGGGCGTGCCGAACAGGTGCGGCAGGACCGCGGTGAAGCCCGCGTCGACCACCTTGCGGGCGAAGTCCAGCACCTTCGGGGTGATGCCGGGGATCTCGGCGATCACGATCACTGCGGGACCGGAGCCCTTGCGGTAGACGTCGTGCGTCACCCCGTCCGCGGCGAAGGACTCCTTGGTGAAGTCGGCGAGGTTGGCTGCTGCATCGGCTGTGGCGTTCACGGCACCCATCGTGCCCGACGGTCAGCGCAACCGCTGCGCGATCGCCTCCAGCGCCGGCCACGGGTCGTCCCCGAGCGCCTGGACCGCCACGTGATCGGCGCCGGCGTCGAGGTGGGCGCGCACGCCGGCCGTGATCGCGTCGCCGTCGCCGTGCACCGCGAGCACGTCGATGAGACGGTCGCTGCCGGGCCGCTCGAGGTCTGCGTCGTCGAAGCCGAGGCGCCGCAGGTTCGCGACGTAATTGCGGAGCCGCAGGTAGAAGTCGACGGTCCTGCGCCCGACCTCGCGGCCGCGGGCCTCGTCCTCGTCCAGCACCACCTTCTGCTCGGGCGCGAGGAGCACCCCGTCGCCGAGGATCTCGCGTGCCCTGCGCGTGTGCTCGGGCGAGGTCAGGTACGGGTGCGCACCGGCGGTGCGGTCGGCGGCCAGGCGCAACACCTTGGGACCGAGGGCCGCGAGCACGGTCTGCTCCTTCGGCACGCCCTCGGCGGCGAGCACGTCGAGGTAGTCGACGAGTGCCTGGTACGGCGTGCGGTAGTCGGCCGTGGCCTCGCGGTGCCCGGCGCCGATGCCGAGCACGAACCGGCCCGGGAACAGCTTCTCGATGCGGTGGAAGGCGGCGGCCGCGGAGCGGGCGTCGTCCTGCCAGATGTTGAGGATGCCCGTCGCCACGACGAGGTTCTCCGTCGCCGCCAGCAGCGGGTCGACCACCGCGAGATCACCGCCCGGCGAGCCGCCGAGCCACAGCGTGCCGTAGCCCTGTTCCTCGGCCCGTGCCGCGAAGGCACCGTCGACCTGCGTGGCGCCGCGCCAGATCCCCAACCTGCCCAGAGTCGTCATGTCCGGTGCAACACGGGCCGCCGCGCGATGCTTCCCTTCAGATCACCGCGCGCGGAAGGGTGGGCCGCGCGGGGGCGTAGAAGACCCCGGCCAGCGCGCGGGCGCCGGCGCGGGCGACCGCGCGCACGTCGGCATCGTCGCGCCAGGCGACGATGCGGCCACCGTCGACCTCGAACCTGCCGCGGACCTGGAACTGGATCCGCAGCGGCCCGTAGACCAGCGCGGTCACGCGCTCGGTGAGGGCGGCGTCGCAGCTGCACTGCTCCGACGAGATCAGGACCGCCTGCATCGCCACGCGGGTGCGCGCGTGCCAGCGGAAGTGGCGCGCGATCGCCGCGCGACCACGCAGCGGGCGGCCGCCGGTGCGCCGGTAGACCACGTCCTTCGCCAGCAGTTGCTCGGCGATCTCGTAGTCACCGCTGCCCACGGCGTCGACGAAGCGCTCCGCGACGTCCTGCGGCGACCACAACGGGGCGTTGTTCACGTGATCGATGGTGCCCATGTGGCGTGGCCGCCGCGCGAACTGGACATGACGCGTGGGCGAAGCTTCGATTTCACGGTTGAGCGGGCGATTCGGTAGACTCACCGGCGACCTTCTCGGCGAGGGCGGCCGTCCGGCCGCCGTGATCGACGCGAACGGCACTTCCTCCCGCGGGTTCCGCGTGGCGCAGTGCGGACCGCCTCGGCAACGCCGGGGCCGCTACACCGCACCTGAAGGAGTCTCATGTCCGAGACCAACAAGCTCGTCGCCACCGTCCGCACCGAGTTCGGCAAGGGCGCCGCGCGCCGCGCCCGCCGCGACGGCCTCGTGCCCGTCGTCCTCTACGGCCACGGCACCGAGCCGCAGCACTTCACCGTCGTCGCCCGCGACTTCGCCGCCATCCTGCGTAAGGACGGCACCAACGCCGTGCTGAACCTCGAGGTCGACGGCAAGCAGCAGCTCGCGCTGACCAAGCAGGTCGTCGTGCACCCGCTGCGCAACTACATCGAGCACACCGACCTCCTCGTCATCAAGAAGGGCGAGAAGGTCGTCGTGTCCGTGCCCGTCGTGATCGAGGGCGAGCCCGCCGGCGGCACCCAGGTCGCGCAGGACCTCAACGAGGTCGAGGTCGAGGCCGACGCGCTGAACATCCCCGAGAACATCGTCTTCAACGTGCACAACCTCGAGGCCGGCACCCAGATCACCGCGGGTCAGCTCGAGGTGCCCGCGGGCGCCACCGTGATCACCGACGCCGAGGCGCTGGTCATCAACATCACCGAGATCGCCGCCGCCGACACCCCGTCCGAGGACGAGGACGAGGCCGCCGCCGAGGCTGCCGAGTAACGAGATGACCGACCGGCCACTCATCGTCGTGGGGCTGGGCAACCCCGGCGAGAAGTACGCCGGAACCCGGCACAACATCGGCTTCGACGTGGTCGACGAGCTCGCATCGCGCGCCCGCACCTCCTTCTCCCGGCACAAGAAGTCGGGGGCGGAGGTCGCGGGCGCGCGGCTCGTCGGCCACCAGGTGTACCTGGCGAAGCCGCAGTCCTTCATGAACCTGTCCGGGCAGCCCGTCGCGGCGCTCGCCCGGTTCTACTCGGTGGAACCCACCGACGTGATCGCCGTGCACGACGAGCTGGACATCGACTTCGGTCTGGTCCGGCTCAAGCGCGGCGGCGGCGAGGGCGGGCACAACGGCCTGCGCTCGCTCACCCAGCACCTCGGCACCAAGGACTACCTGCGCGTGCGCGCCGGGATCGGCCGGCCCCCGGGCCGGCAGGATCCCGCGGACTACGTGCTCAAGTCCTTCGCCAAGGCGGAGAAGCCCGAGGTTCCGCTGTTGGTCGCCAACGCCGCGGACGCCGTCGAGCTGCTGATCCGCGACGGGCTCGAGCCCGCGCAGAACACCGTGCACGCCTGGTGATCGGCTTCCGGCGGGTCGCGCGCGAGGACTCGTTCCTCTTCGCGTGCCCCGCCGAGCCGGTACCTGCACGGGACGGACGACCGGCCGAACACCCCCGTCGCCCCGCCGGGACACCTGGTTCCCGCGCTTTCGCGCCCCACCCGACCGCGACGTGATCTACCTGCACGGACGGGTAGACTGACTCCTCGTGAGTTCCATTGCCGACGAGGTCTCCCGCCGCCGCACCTTCGCCATCATCAGCCACCCCGATGCGGGTAAATCGACGATGACGGAGGCGTTGGCTCTGCACGCCCGGGTGATCAACGAGGCCGGCGCGATCCACGGCAAGGCCGGCCGCAAGTCGACGGTCTCCGACTGGATGGAGATGGAGAAGGCGCGCGGCATCTCGGTCAGCTCCACCGCTCTGCAGTTCAACTACACGCCGTCCGACGCTTCTCCGGATGAGGAACCGGCGGTGATCAACCTGGTCGACACCCCCGGCCACGCCGACTTCTCCGAGGACACCTACCGCGTGCTGACGGCCGTCGACGCGGCGGTCATGCTCATCGACGCGGCGAAGGGCCTGGAGCCGCAGACGCTCAAGCTCTTCCAGGTGTGCCGCCACCGCGGGATCCCGGTGATCACCGTGATCAACAAGTGGGACCGTCCGGGCCGCACCCCGCTCGAGCTGCTCGACGAGATCTCCGAGCGCATCGGCCTGGTCCCCACACCGCTGTTCTGGCCGGTCGGCATCGCGGGCGACTTCCGCGGCCTGCGCGACGTGCGTCGCGACGAGTACGTGCATTTCACCCGCACGGCCGGCGGCGCGAAGATCGCTCCGGAGGAACACCTTTCGACCGATGTGGCACTCGAGCGCGAAGGCGACGTGTGGGCCGAAGCGGTCGAGGAGACCGAACTGATGACCGAGATGGGGCAGCAGCACGACCAGGAGCTGTTCCTGGACGGCCAGACCTCGCCGGTGATCTTCACCTCGGCGATCCTGAATTTCGGTGTGCGGCAACTGCTGGAGGCCCTGGTCGAGCTGGCGCCCGCACCGCACGCGCGGGAGAGCACCGAGGGCGTCGAGCGCGAGGTCACCGACCCGTTCAGCGCCGTGGTCTTCAAGGTGCAGGCCGGCATGGACGCCGCGCACCGGGATCGCCTGGCGTTCATGCGGATCGTCTCGGGCGAGTTCGAGCGCGGCATGGTCGTGCAGCACGCGCAGACCGGCAAGCCCTTCGCCACGAAGTACGCGATGACCGTCGTCGGCCGCGATCGCGAGACCGTCGAGACCGCCTACCCCGGCGACGTGGTGGGCCTGGTCAACGCCAACGCCCTCGCCCCCGGCGACACCCTCTACGACGGCGCGAAGGTGCAGTTCCCGCCGATCCCCTCGTTCGCACCGGAGCACTTCGCGGTGGTGCGCGCCGATTCGGCGGGCAAGTACAAGCAGTTCCGCAAGGGCATCGAACAGCTGGGCACCGAGGGCGTGGTGCAGTTGTTGCGCAACGACGTCCGCGGCGACGCCTCCCCCGTCATGGCCGCCGTCGGCCCGATGCAGTTCGAGGTCGTGGTGGCCCGGATGAAGACGGAGTTCAACGTCGACGTGCAGGTCGAGCACCTGGGCTACTCCGTGGCCCGCCGCACCGATTCCGCGAGTGCGGACGAGCTGAACCGGCAGCGCGGCGTCGAGGTCTTCGAGCGCAACGACGGTGCGCTGCTGGCCCTGTTCTCGGACAAGTGGCGGCTGCAGTACATCGAGAAGGAGCACCCGTCGCTCACCCTCGAGCCGCTCGTCGCCGCCGCGGATTGATCCCTTCTGAGTTGTGTTCTACAACTCAGTGCGGGGCGCCCCGGACGGGACGAGGATGGATCACATCGCACCTTCGAGAGTGAGGATCCATTCATGACCGACATCCGCAGGGTCACCGTGCTGGGCACCGGCGTGCTGGGCGCGCAGATCGCCTTCCAGAGCGCCTACAGCGGCTTCGAGGTGACCGCCTACGACATCGACGACGCCGCCCTCGAGCGCGCCCGCGCCACCTTCGACTCCCTCGTCGAGACGTACGTCGCCGAGGTCGACGGGGCGGCGGACGGCGCGGCGGAGGCCGCGCGCGACCGTCTCACCCTGACCTCCGACCTCGCCGTCGCGGCACAGGAGGCGGACCTGATCATCGAGGCCGTCCCCGAGGTCCTGGAGCTCAAGCGCGAGACCTTCGCACGCCTGAACTCCCTGGCGCCGGAAACGACGATCTTCGCGACCAACTCGTCGTCGCTGCTGCCGAGCGCGATCGCGGACGCGACCGGGCGCCCGGACCGCTTCCTGGCCCTGCACTTCGCGAACCGGATCTGGTCCTCGAACACCGCCGAGGTGATGGGAACACCCGCCACGGCGCAGGCGGTCTTCGACACCGTCGTCGAGTTCGCGGGCGAGATCGGCATGGTCGCGATCCCGATCCACAAGGAGAAGGCGGGGTACGTCCTGAACTCCCTGCTGATCCCGTTCCTCAACGCCGGCGTCGAACTGGCGGCCGACGGTTACGCCTCGCCGCAGGACGTCGACAAGGTGTGGCGGATCGGTACCGGTTCCGCGATGGGGCCGTTCCAGATCCTCGACATCGTCGGCCTGAACACGCCGTACAACATCATGTCGGCCGGCGACGAGCGCGACCGCGACTTCGCCGCCTGGATCAAGGAGAACTACCTCGACCAGGGCCGTACCGGGATCGCCGCCGGCAAGGGCTTCTACGACTACGACTGACCGGCGACGCGGTCAGAACCGGGGGCTGTCGACGCCCGGCGCCTCACGCGGGTGATCCGCCGGGTCGGACGGCGCCGCGGACGCCGGGCCGGTGTCACTACTGGTGCGCGCATCGGGGTTCATGTTGCCCGGCCACAGCCCGGCGGCGGGCGGCACGTTCCCGTGGTTACCGCCCGCGGCCCCGCCGGGCTGCACCACGGCGGGTCGCACGACGTGGTCGCTGGGCTGCGCGGAGGCGGGTCCCGCCGCGAACACCGCCGCGCCGGTTCCGGTGAGCAGCAGCGTGACGGCGAATCGGCGTGCGAGAGTGGCGATGATCGGATTTCGCTTCAGTTCCATACCTCGACGGTACCGACGAGATACCCGAAACCAACTGGCCGCAAGGCTCTTTCATGAACACGACACACTCGGGTGAAGTTCACGGAACCGGTGGCGATCCTTCGCGGACTCTTCACACGGCCGTGCTCCGCGCGCGGAACTCACCTCGAGGCTGAGAGATTCGTCGCACAGCGGGCCCTCATCTCGTCGATCAGGCGGTCCGCCTCGGCGGCATCGATGAGACCGCGCGCGGCGAGCGCGAGCAGACCGTTGATACCCGCCCAGCACTGGATCACCTCGCTCCGCGCGACCGCGACCGGCTCGCCCACCGCCGCGATCACCGCGTCCAGCGCCTGCGCGAGATAGCCGCGCACCTCCGCACGGGCGTCGCGCACCGTCGCGGACTCCTCGCCGTACACATCCGTCAGGCCGAGCAGCCGGAACGCCAGAGGCTCGCGGCGATGGAAGTCGAGGTACTCGTCGAACGCGCGACGTGCGGCCTCCTCCCCCTCGGCCCCCTCGACCGCGGCGATCATCGCGGCGACGTGCTCACTGCCGATCCGACAGGCCAGCACCGCGTAGAGATCCGCCTTCCCGCCGGGGAAGTTGGAGTAGATGCTGGTCAGGGCGATACCGGCGCGCTCGGCCAGCTCGTCGACCGAGGTACCGCGATAGCCCTGCGGGCGGGCGTACAACTCTCGCGCGGCATCCAGCAGAGCGGCACGCGTGCGGCGCCGGCGCTTGTCGGAGGGTTCCGTCAGGAGCGATTCCATGGCACTATCCTAGTCGAACTACGTTTTCATAGTCAGACTAGGAGAAGCGCCGTGACCATCACCCCCGAACACCTCGACGCCGGCGCCGCCGACGGCTCCGCGATCATGCAGCAGTTCGTTCCGGCGTCCCCGTTCGTCGCGCTCCTCGGCGTGCAGCTGGAGGAGATCGGCGACGGCGCCGCAACACTTCTCGTGCCCTACCGCCCCGACCTCACCACGGTCGGCACGATGATGCACGGCGGCCTCATCGCCGCGGCCGCGGACATCGGCGTGATGGTCGCGGCATGGGCGGGCCGCCCGGTGCCGGACAAGCTGCGCGGCGTGACCGCGTCGTTGTCCCTGAACTTCATCGCGCCGCTGATCGAGGACGGCCTGCGCGTGCGCGCCCACCGGCTGTCCACCGGCCGCAGGACCAGTCACGTGCGGTGCGAGATGTACTCGCAGACGGCGGACGCACTCGTCGCCAGCGCAACCGGCACCTACCAGGTGGGATGATGTCCGAAACCGGGTGGATATTCGATCAGGATCCCCATGGCGCATCCTGAGCCGATTTCCGCCCGGTTTCGGACGGCGCTCAGATACGGGCCCGCTGCGGCACCTCGCGGGCGAGCAGGAGGGCGACGGCGCCGAGCAGCGTGCCGGTGATCCGCCGCTGCCAGGCCGCCCAGGACGGGCGGCGCGCGATGAGGGCCGCCACCGCACCGGCGGCGATCACGATCGCGGCGTTGACCAGCATCGAGACCGTGATCTGCACCCCTCCGAGCAGGAAGCCCTGCGCGGTGGCGTGGCCGCGCGCGGGATCGGTGAACTGCGGGATCAGCGCGAGGTACATGATCGCCGCCTTGGGATTGAGCAGATTGGTCAGCAGCCCCATCCGGAACAGCTTCCAGCCGGAGTCACGGGGCAGGTCGGTGGTCTCGAACAGGCCGCGCCCGCCGGGGCGCAATGCCTGCCACGCGAGGTACCCCAGATACAGGGCGCCGGCGGCCTTGAAGCCCATGAACAGCCAGGGCACCGCGACGAACACCACGGCGAGCCCGACATTGGCCAGCGTCAGGTACGCGAGGAAGCCCACCCCGGTGCCCGCCAACGAGATCAGGCCCGCCGCGCGCCCCTGGCTGATGCTGCGCGAGACGAGATAGATCATGTTCGGCCCGGGCGTGAGCACCATCGCCAACGCCGTCACCGTCATTCCCGCCACCGCGGCCCACGAAACGATCATGGGAACGATCCTGCGCGAGCGGACCCGCGGGGTACAGGGCCAGTCGAGTGTGACTGGCCTGCCCTCAGCCGGCGGGCGCCGGGACTCCGTGCGCCCGCCCGCCGTCACCGCTCCGGTTCAGCGACCATCGCGACCTGCACCAGCTCGACGCCGCGCGCCCGCGAGACCCAGGTGCCGCGTCCGGGCGGCTGCGGCGACATCTTCACGGCACCGAGGACGGTTCCCTCCTCGCGGGAGCCGCTCATCACCAGGCCGTCGGCCGCGAGATCGCGGATGCGGGCCAGGAAGCTCTCGTACAGGCCGCGGGCGAGGCCGCCGCTGCGACGCGCGATGACGACCTTGAGGCCGATGTCGCGGGCCTGCGGCAACAGCTCCAACAGCGGTGCGAGCGGATTCCCCGTGGCGCTCGCGACCAGGTCGTAGTCGTCGACGATCAGGTAGATGTCGGGCCCGGTCCACCACGAGCGGTCCTTGAGCTGCTGCGCCGTCACGTCCGCACCCGGGCAGCGATCGCGCAGTACCTGGACGAGCTGCGTGACCATGGGCGTCAACGCATCCGACGAGGACGCGTACCCGGCGAGGTGATCGCCTTCGACCGCGCCCAGCAGGGTGCGCCGGTAGTCGACGAGAATGATCTTCGTCTGCTGCGGACTGCCGCCCGCGACGAGGCCCGCCATGATCGTCCGCAGCGTCTCGGTCTTGCCGCACTCGCTGTCGCCGAGCACCAGGAAGAAGGGCTGCGACTCGAACTGCAGTGTCGCAGCGGCCAGCTCCGACTCCCCCACGCCGAAGATCGCGTGCGTGGGCGGCGCGTCCCGGCGCGCCGGGATCCGGTCGCGCAGCACGAGGTCCGGAAGCATCCGCACCTCGGGCGCCCCGTCCTCGTGCTTGTCCGCGAGCTCCGCGACGACGGCCTCCTGCGCCTCGGGCAGCTCCACCGCCGACGTGCTGCACGGCAGCGCGATGAGCATGTGCAGCTGCTCGGAGGTGATACCGCGGCCCGGCCTGCCGACGGGGACCGACCCGGCCACGCGACGTCCCATCTCGGAGTCCATCGGATCACCCAGCCGCAGCTCGATCCTGGTGCCCAGCTGGTCCTTCACCGCGGGTCGCACCTCGCCCCACCGGGACGCGGCGATCACGAGGTGCACACCGTACGAGAGGCCCTGCGCGGCCAGCGCGTTCACCTGAGGCTCCAGTGTCTCGAACTCGGAGCGCAGCACCTGCCAGCCGTCGATGACGAGGAAGACGTCGCCGAAGGGATCCGCGGCCGCCGCCGGATGCGCGCGGTACTGCGCCATCGACGCCACCCCGTGCTCGCGGAACGCGGCCTCGCGCCGCCGGATCACGCCGGTGACCTCGGCGACGGTGCGCCGCACCCGGTCCGGATCGAGACGCCCGGCCACGGACCCGACGTGCGGCACCCCGGCCAGGCCGGCGAGCGAACCGCCGCCGAAATCGAGGACGTAGAACTGGACCTGGCGCGGCGTGTGCGTCAGCGCCGACGAGACGATCAGGGTTCGTAGTGCCGTCGACTTGCCCGACTGCGGTCCGCCGACGACCGCGACGTTGCCCTGCGCGCCGTTGAGGTCCACCACCAGCAGGTCCCGCCGCTGGTCGTAGGGACGGTCGACGACGCCGATCGCGACCCGCAGCGGGGTGGAGTCGTTGCGCCGCAGGTGCTTCGCGAGGTCCCCGACGAGCGCGGACTCGTCGAGCGGCGGGAGCCACACCTCGTGCGCGGGCAGTCCGTGACCGGCCAGCCGGTCGACCATCGTCTGCAACAACGACTTCGCGCCGTGCGTCGGCCCTGTCGGCGGTGCCGCCCCGCCCTCCGGCACGGGATCGCCCGGCTGTGCCGGGATACGCATCAGGCCCGCGGGGAGCCCCGACGAGCGGCGCTCGATCGGGGCAGGCGCGTTGAGGTACTCCCGGACGGCGGCGCTGCCGACCGCGCCCCGGCGGACCGTCGCCGCTGTGGCGACGGGCGGCTCGTACTCGCCCGAGACGTAACTGGCGTGGAACCGGCGCGGCGGATCGGCGTCGAACTTGAGGTATCCCGCGCCCGGAGTGGACGGCAGGTGGTACGCGTCCGGCACGCCCAGGACGGCACGGGATTCGCTCGCGGAGAAGGTCTTCAGGCCGATCCGATACGACAGATGCGAATCGAGTCCGCGGAGCTTGCCCTCCTCGAGCCGCTGCGATGCCAGCAGCAGGTGGATGTGCAGCGACCGGCCCAGCCGGCCGATCGCGACGAACAGCTCCGCGAAATCCGGCTTCTGCGAGAGCAGCTCGGAGAACTCGTCGACGATGACCACGAGCGCGGGCATCGGATCCAGCTGCGCCCCGGCGCGGCGGGCCTTCTCGTACTCCCCGACGTTGGCGAAGTTGCCGGCCCGGCGCAGCACCTCCTGACGGCGGTTCATCTCACCGGCGAGCGCATCCCGCATGCGGTCGACCATCGCGATCTCCTCTTCGAGGTTCGTGATGACCGCGGCGACGTGGTTCAGGCTCTCCAGCCCGAGGAAGGTGGCGCCGCCCTTGAAGTCGACGAGCACCAGGTTCAGCGCCTCCGGTGGGTGCGTGGCCACCATGGACAGCACCAGCGTGCGCAGGAACTCGCTCTTGCCGGAGCCGGTGGCGCCGATGCACAGGCCGTGCGGGCCCATGCCGTTCTCGGCGGCCTCCTTGAGATCGATCTCCACGGGCTCGCCGCGCGGGCCCACGCCGATCGGCACTCGCAGCCGCTCACGGGCGGTGCGCTCGCGTCACACCGACTCGGGGGTGATGGCGGCAGGGTCCGTGATCCCGATCAACGCGGGCAGGCCGGGGTCCGACGGCCCCGCGTCACCGTCGAAATCGAGGAGCTCCGCCATCGATGCCGGGCGGTAGCGGCCGATGCGCCGGGCCGTGACCTGTGCGGCACCCGCGGTCACCGCATCCGGCTGGGCGAAGTACTCCACGCCGGCGGCGCTGCGCGCACCGAGTCGACGCGTCTCGTCGATCACCAGATGCAGGCCGCTGCGCGCGGCGAGCGAGTCCGGCTCGGGTGAGAGATCGAGCACCGTCACCCCGTCGATGCCCACCGCCGCGTCGAGCACGCCGCCGGGCGTGACCGCGATCCCGCGGTCGAGCAGGATCACGTAGTGCGGACGGGACGGGTCGACCGGCGCAGCACGGGTGAAGGCCCCGCGCTCGGCGAGTTCGGCGGCGATCGCGTCCTCGAGCTCCGCGGCCGATCCGTAGACCGACCGCACGGGGCCCAGCCCGTCGCACTCGGCGGGGTGCGCGACGTGCGGCAGCCACTTGAGCCAGCCCCATTCCGCGGAGTCGACGTCGGGAGTGGCTGCGACGATCCGCACGTGGTCGGGGCCGTGCAGCGTCGCGAGGGCCACCAGCATCGAACGGGCCGTGTCGAAGACCTCCGCGCGCGGTCCGCTGAGCCCCACAGCGGGAAAACCGCGCAGCGCCACAGCGACCGGCAGGCCGGGGACCGAGGCGCCGTGCCGGACGAACCGGCGCAGCGCCACCGTCGACACCGGCTCCAGGTCCTCGAGCGGACCCGTCTCCGGCGGCACGAGCCGGGTGGCCAGCCGCTGACTGCCGACGCCGACGCGCACGTGCAGGAAGTCGGGATCGGCGGGGCGGCGCTCCCACATCCGCCGGCTGCCGACGCATCCGGGCAGGGCCGCCGGGTCCGGGTGGATCCAGTCCAGTGCCGCCCGCTGCTCCGTGCGGGTGCGGTCCACCTGGCCCCGGATCTGCCCCAGGTACCGCAGGTAGTCCTTGCGGTCCTCGTTGAGCTCGGCCGCAGAGGCGCCGTTGCCCTGCCGGTTTATCCCGTACATGCCGAACATCGACATGAGCATCATGAGCGGGAACATCATCATGAAGGGGCTCTGCATCATGGCGCTGCCCGACGTGAACATCAGCGCGATCATGCCGATCACCGCGACCACCATGACCACCGGCAACAGCTTGGCGAGCAGCCCGCCCGGCACCGCGCGCGGGATCTCCGGCGGTGCCTGCAGTGCCACCTCCCCGCCGGGCGTGCGCGGCGGTGCGAGCCGCTGCTTGCGCGCGAATCCCTCAGTGACCGGCTCGAAAACCACGTCGGTCGTCTCAGCCACCCTCGGCCTCCCCCGGAATGCGGCGCGCCCCCACGCGCCGTCGTGGCACCACTGTGCACGATCCGCGCTGCGGACGGAAGCGGTTCGACGAAGTTCGCGCAGAAGGGAACCGATCGCGCCCCTGGCGCGTCCAATAGGTAACGGGCCCTTGTTCGCGGGCGCGAGCGAGGCCGTGCGAGGGGGCACTATGACCGACATGATGGAGGAGACGACCGCCGAGGTGGCGCGGCTGAGCCGCGTCTCGGTGTTGTGCGGCGGATCGCAGGTGGACGTGTCCCTGCCGCTGCTCACTCCGACCGAGGTGCTGATCCCGGAGCTGGTACGGCTCTTCGGTGACCGCATCGGCGGTTCCGCCGAGTCGGCGTGGTCGCGTCCGTGGCGGCTCGCCCCGGTCGGCGGCGAACCGCTGCCCGGGCCCCAGACCCCGGCGGACGCCGGCATCACCGACGGTGCCCTCCTGGTCCTGTTCGTCGCCGACGCGCCGCCGCCACCGCCGATCTTCGACGACGTCTTCGACCGCACCGCGGCGGATCTCGTGGTGGGGCGCCGCTGGAACGAGCGCGCGGCGTCGATCGTCGGCCTGGTCGTCCTCGGGCTGGCCACCGTCGCGACCGGGGCCGTCTCACTCCGCCTCGGGTTGGCCCCGCGCAGCGCCGACGGTGCGCGCCCCGCGGTGGACCACGTCTTCGCGCAGTTGTGGTGCGGCGCCGCCGCACTCGCCCTGCTGACCGGCGCCGTGCTCTCGGCGCGCCGTGCACCGGCCGCCGGGCCGGTCCCCACAGTTCTGGCCGTGTGCGCGACCGTGCTCGCCGGTGTCACCGGCGCCCTGGTCGTTCCGCTCGGCGCCGACGGTCGGTACGGCGCCGCGCACGCGCTGCTCGCCGTCGCGGCCGCCGCTGTGGCCGCGCTGGTGGAGCTGCGGTTCACCGGCCGCGGCACCATGGTGCACACCGCGATGCTCACCGCCGCCGCGATCGCCGCGCCGGCGCTGTTCGCCGCGCTCTGGCTGCCCGGGCGACGGGCTGCGCTGGCGGCCACCGTCGCGATCGTGGCCTACCTGGTGCTGGTCTTCGCCGCCCGGATCGCCGCCGTCGCAGCGAGGTTGCCGCTGCCGCACGTACCCGCGGCCGGCGAGCGGATCGACCCGATCGACGACGATCCGCCGCCCACGGTGGCCGGCGTGGGCGCCGTGGCCGCCGGACTCGACGAGGAGCAGCCCGAGCGGGACCTGCCACCGCGTTCGGATCTCGCGCAGCTCATCTGCACCGGCATCACCGCCGGCGCCGCGGCAGGCACGGTCGCCACCCTCGCGGTGGGCGCGGCCGAGCGTGCCCTGCCCGGTCACCACCTGGCGTTCGCCCTGGTCATGGCCGTTGCCTTCTGCCTGCGGGGCCGTACCCATGCGGAGCCGGTGCAGGCCGGGGCGACGATCCTCGGCGGCGCCGTCATCGCGATCGGCACCGCGACCAGTCTGGCCTGGGGTTACGGATCGTGGCCGGTGGTCGGCCTGGCCGGACTCGCCGTCATCGCCGGGCTCGCTCTCGCGTGCGGCACCGTCGCGCCCCGGATCGTCTTCAGCCCGGTGCAGCGGCGCGTCGCCGAGCTCGGCGAATACCTGACCATCGCGGCCGCCGGACCGCTGCTGGGCTGGGTGTGGGACGTCTACTCGACCGTCCGGAACCTCTGATGGCGGGGCGGATCCGGGCCGCGACGGCCGCCGCCGTCCTCGTACTCGGGGTCCCCGTCGTCTCCGGTGGGCCCGCCTCCGCGGACCCACCGCCCGAGGGTGCGCCACGCGGCCCCGTCGCCCCGCTCGCCCCGACCGTGCAGCGCAGCCAGTGCAATGCACTGCGCACCCAGCCCGGAACCGACTACACCCGTGCGGATCACGCTGCGCGCTCGTTACGTTTCGACCAGGCCTGGCGGTTCACCCGCGGCGAGGGACAACGGGTCGCCGTGATCGACACCGGCGTCACCCCGCATCCCCGTCTGGGCGAGGTGATCGCCGGAGGCGACTACGTCTCCTCCGGCGACGGCCGCGACGACTGCGACGCCCACGGCACGGCGGTCGCCGGGATCATCGCCGGACGGCCCGCCCCGGGCGACGCCTTCGCGGGCGTCGCGCCGGCCGCGTCGATCATCGCGATCCGCCAGGCGAGCGCCGCCTTCGAACCGCAGCAGCGGGGCGTCAACAGCCACGGCAACGTGACCACCATGGCCTACGCGGTGGTCCGCGCCGTCGATCTGGGCGCCACCGTCATCAACATCTCGGAGGTCGCGTGCGCCGGTTCCGCGTCCGCCCTCGGCGACGACGCCCTCGGCCGTGCGGTGCGTTATGCGGCCGACCGCAACGTCGTGGTGGTGGCCGCTGCCGGGAACGTCGACTCCAGTAGCGCCTGCGCCGAACAGAACACCAATCCGGCGGTGCCTGCCACGATCGCCTCACCCGCGCGCTTCGCCGATCACGTCCTCGCCGTGGGGGCGACGGAGCCCGACGGCCGGGCCGCGCAGTTCTCGCTGGCGGGCCCCTGGGTATCCCTCGCCGCCCCGGGGACGGACGTGACGACGATCGAGCCGCGCGGCGGCGGACTCGTCAACGCCCAGGTGACCCGGTCCGGGACGACCCCGCTCGCCGGAACCAGTTTCGCGGCACCGTACGTCGCCGGAGTCGCGGCCCTGGTGCGCGCCCGGTTCCCGCAGCTGAGCGCCGCACAGGTGCGTAACCGGATCCTGATGACCGCCCGTCGCTCCGCGGGAACCGGCGGGGCGGGCATCGTCGATCCGGTGGCCGCCGTCTCCGCGACGCTGCCGGACGAGCCGCCCGCGCCCGGCCGGCTCGACGTCGCCGCCGAGCCCGCGCCCGACACGCGGCCGCGCACCGTCGCGCTGGGCGGACTCGCCCTGTTGCTCGTGGCGGCGATCGCGGCGGCGCTCACCCGCCGCCGCTGATCCGTCAGCTCGCGACGGTGATCGGCGTCCCGTCGCGCGTGATCGACGCGGCGCTCCGCGTCAGGTCCGGCCCGGCGGGGATCGCCGCCAGCACCGACCAGGCCACGGGGCGCGCCTTGTGCATCAGTCCGAGGATCTGCGCCGTCTCCGCGTCGGGGATGCCGTACCGCACACCCGAATCGGAGACGTAGAACAGGCCGTCCCGGCGCTCACCGCCGGGCTCCGCGGCCACGACGTACTCGCCCGAGCCGGACGGGATGGCAGCGGCGTCGAGGGCGTCGCCCGAGCCGTCGGCGCCGGCGAGGGTCACGGGTGCGGCGGGACCCGGTGCGGTGCGGAACGTACGGAGCTCCACTGTGCCCCCGCCCGCACCGTCGGTGGAGGCGGCGGCGCAGAGCACCGGAGCATCGCGAACAGCGCGGAGCACGGGCCGGCGGTCGGGCAGTCCCGTCACGGGCACGCTGCGACGGGTCGTGGCGGCCGCGATGGTCGCGGCGGATGCGGTGCCGATCGGCGTTCCCTCCGCGTCACCGGCCCGGATCAGGTCGGCCGCCCACTCGCCGACCGGCTGGACGCCGTCGCCGAGGACGACGTACAGGCGATCGCGATCGGCGTCCGCGACGCGGACCACGTCGCCGATCCGGGATCCGGCGACCGCCGCCGACGGCTGGCCGCGTCCCGGGATCTGCGGCACCGCGATCGGGTCGGTGGGCTCGAAGGCGTTGAGCAGATGCGCACTGATCGGACGGGCGGTGGCGCCGTCGATCCCGGTGATCCTGCGCACCGCCGGATCCTTCGGATCCACCGCGGCCCGCACTCCACGGAACAGCAGGTAGTGATCGTCACCGCGGCGGGCGAGCACCGCACCGTCGTCGGCGGTCCCCGCGTCGACCGACGAGACCATCGTGTCGAGCGCGTCCCGCGCCGTGGGCTTGTCCGACGGTGCCGGCTTGGTCCGGTCGCAGAGCAACCACGGCGCGGCTCCCTCCGTCCAGGCCCGCACGGGACCGAGGATCTGCGCCGGTGCGCCGATGATCCCCACCTCCGGGCCGCGCCGGAAGTCACTGAGCCGCTTGTCCTTGACGGCCGTGGGCTGTGCGGCCTCACCGACCACCAGGCGCGCCGAGGCGAGTCCCGTGACGGGGTGCAGCACGTCGTCCGACCGGACGTACAGGGCGCCGGACTCCTTGGCGAGCACGATCTTCGCATCGCCGACGGCGCCCTGGGGGCGCAGCAGAGCGAGCACACCGCAGGCGCCGGTGATCACCAGCGCCAGGACCAGACCGACGATCAGCGAACGCGACTGCGACGCCATCGGGTCCGAGATCATCCGCGGATCCCGACGGAGCAGCGCGTGATCCATGCGCCGCAGGATGAACCGGTACCCGCTGACCTGTGCGCGCGTGGTCAATTGCTTGCGCATGAAGACGCCCTCCCCCAAGGTGCGTTCCGACCGCTTCCCCCGAAGCGGTCGTCGTGACGCCGAGACTACGGTATTTTCGGCTCACGGCAGCGCGTTTCGGGGGAGACGACGGCCTTCACAGGGGGATGCACATGGAACAGGCCACTCGATCGTCAGGGCTCGTCGCGCCGGGCCGGTGGCACCGCGCCGCATGGCCGGGGACCGGCGCGGTCCTGCTCGCCGAATCCGCCGCGGCCGCCGCCGGACTCGGCACCGCCGCGCTCGGCGGGCCGCACTGGGCCGCCGCCACCGCGGCCCTCAGCGTCGGAGCGGGTGCACTACTGCGGGTGCGCGGTACCTCGGGGGCGGAGTTCGTCGCCGATCGGCTGCGCGTCCGCGCGTCCGCGCGATCACGCATCGCGGCGGCGCCCTCCCCCGGTGGCGGGGACATCGGGGTCCGGCGCGCCGACGGAAGATTGACCGCCTTCGTGCGGCTGACCCCGTCGACGCCCCTCCTGGTCGCGATGGCACGCCGGGAGGACCCGTCGGTCCCGCTCGGCCTGCTCTCCTCGCTACTGCGGCACGCGGACACGCCGGCGGCCCGCATCGACGTGCTCCTCGCGGGCGGACGGGTCCCGGGTGAGCCGCAGGCGCCCCGCCTGCGCTACCAGCAGTTGCTCGGGCCGCTGCAGCGCTGGTCCGCGACCGACGTGATCGTCTCGGTCACGATCGATCCCGCCGACTGCGCGGCCGCGTGCGCACGCCGGGGCGGAGGGCCGGCGAGCGAGTTGCGCGTGGCGGCGATCGCCGCGCAGCGCACCGTCGATGCGCTCCGCGCACACGGGATCGCGGCGCTCCCCCTGGGCCCGGCCGAGGTCGCCGCCGTCGATCCGGCCGCGCCCGCGGGCGCGCTGCCCTGCGATCCCGAGGCACTGGCCCGCGGAGACGTCGGTGCGCTCTTCGCCGGCGACACACCGGGCCGCGCCGGAATCTCCCTCCGGCCCGACGGGACCGGCGGCATCCGGCTGGGTGCCTGGCGCTCCACCGACGGCGCCGAGACCGCGGCGCGGCGCGGCGATCGCGAGGCCACCGGCCCCGAGGACGCGCTCGCAGGACTGCACGTGCCGCTGGCCGGCTGCGGTCAGATCCTCGGCTCCGACGCCACCGGCGGTCCGGTCGCCGCCCGCCTGCACGGCCGCGGTGTACGCACCGTGTGGGCCGCTGTCGCCGACGATCCGGCCCGGCAGCTGGTCGAGCGCGCCGTCGCGACCGGGGCGCGGGTCCTGATCGTGACCGGGCGGCCCGCGATGTGGCAGCCGCTCGTCTCGTGGGCCGGTTCGCCACGCCACCTGTGGATCTCCGGATGGCGCTACCCGCAGGAGCACGCCGGCCTGCAGCCGGCCGACTACACCGTGACGGTCCTGGACGGCACCGCCGCTGGTCTGCCGCCCGGATCCGTGGAGCCCGCGGGCACGGTGTGGCGGGTCGAGCAGGCCGGGATCTCCCCCGTGACCGAGGCGGATGTGGTTCTCAGCCAGCCGATGCCGGGGATGCTCACCGTGCGCACCGACGGCGCAGCGGCCACGCTGCGGCTCGTGGCCTGACGCCGCCCCTCGCCTCCGCGACGACGAAGGGGCCCGACAGCCTTGGCGGCTGTCGGGCCCCTTCGTCGGTGCGCCGTGCGCCTACGCCCAGCCCTGTGCGGCCTTGGAATTGGTCTGCTGCATCGACACCACCGCGTTCTCGGCCGCGGCCTTCACCCGCGTCAGCAGGTCGTTGATGTCCTCGAAGCTGGTGTTCCACCGGGTCTGCACCGCCTGGTAGGCGGTCGCGGACTCCTCGTCCTCCCACGCACCGGCGAACTTGTTCTGTTCGGTGCGGATCGCGTCGGCCTGCTGCATCAGCACGCCGGTGCGCTGCGCGATGTCGTCCAGCGCGCCGCGGATGGTGGCGTAGTCGTAGCGGATCATGTCACTCATGCTGTGGTCCCCCTGTGTCTTTCGAATTCGGCCTACAGGCTCAGTGCCTGGATGTCGGAGGTGTTCTGCTCCTCCTGCGAGCCGTAGCTGGCGGTGTTGCCCGCGAGCATGGTGCTGATGTCCACCAGCGCGGTGTTGACCTTCGCGGCGCTCTCGTCCCAGCGCGCCATGACGCCGAGGAAGGCGACCTGGGCCGCACCGGCCCACACCCCCTGCGTCGCCTCGACGTCACCGCGCAGCTGGCTCAGGGTCGTCTTCATCTGCGCCCCCAGGTCGTCCAGCGTGTCCGCACCGGTCTTCATCGCCGCGAGTTCGGCCCTAGTCCCTGCCATGTCACCACTCCTCCCGCCGGACGTGCCGGCACGTCTCGACTCGCACCGGATGGTGCGCGCCGTCCCCGGTCACGGCGTCCAGCCGCCCCCCGGAAGTTCTTCGCAGGCGCGCCGCAGCGCCCTGCCGATGCGATGCGCGCTCCCCTCCGCCACGGAGATCCACGCCCCCGCACCCGGTTCGGTCGCCGTCCGTACCACGACCCGCCCGCTGGGCGAATCGATCACGGCCACCACCGCATCGCACCGCTGATCGCCCACGTGCACGGTGAACTCGACGCTCCGCTGGGAGCGCGCGAAGACGCGGCCGATCAGCCGGGCGGCGTCCGAGTCCGTACCGATGGCCCGCAGCGCCGCGGCGATCTCGCCCGCATCGCCCGCCCGCAGCGCCTCGCGCCCGCGCTCCGCGGGAAAGGAGGCCGCGACTGCGGGTTCCGCCGGCGAGGAGGGCCCGAGCACCGGCGTGACGAGCGCGGCCAATCGATCGGCCGTGCCGTCGCAGTGCGGCAGGTCGACGGTGGCGGTACCCGCCGCGCGGACGACGCGCGCCGTCAGGTGACCGGAGCGCGCGAGGCAGAGCCGGCTGTCGAGCGCACCGGTGGCGCGGGCCTCGATCCGGACCTGGGGCGCCGCCAGCACTCCCAGCGCGGTGATCTCGTCGAGCTCGAGGTCGGTATCGCCCGGCGGCAGGCCGGTGACGGGCTCCGCAGTGCGGCGCGGATCCGGCGGCGTCCAGAGCACCGCCGGCACCTCCGTGCCGAACCGGGAGCTGAGCTCCGCGACCGAGTGCGCGATCACAGTTCCTCCGTCAGGCTCTCACCGGCCGCACCGAGCACCGCCGGCGCGGCGTGCACCACGAAGGCGTCCGGCTCGTCGTCGAAGCCCTCCGCCGGGACCGCCCCCGTGGGCTGAACGGCGTGCTTCGTCGCGGCACCGGCGCCGGCCGCACCGAGCATCCCCGCGGGCATCATCGGGAAGCCGCGGCCGCCGGACGACGACGACGTCGCCGACGCCGGCGCCGTTCGCCCGCCGCCCGGCTGGTCGCGCGTCAGCGCACCCGCGGGGAAGGCGGACAACGGCGCTGCGGGAACACCGATTCCGCCGCCTCCACGCCCAGCACCGGAGCCACCTCCCGCGCCCTTGTCCTTCGCGGGCTTGTTCTTCGAGCCCGGCAGCGCCGGGGGTGCCGCGAACTCCCACGGGACGCGCAGGGGCTCGGCCGCGCGCTCGAAGCCCACCATGATCGCGGCCGCCGTGCCGTGTGCCTGCTGCTCGGCCCGCTCGGAATCGGCTGCGGCGCCGACCAGCGCGGCGAGCGCCGGATCCGGGCCGCCGGCCGCGGCAGCGGCCTGCGCGTTCTCGCGGTCCGTCCGCATCCTGGTGGCCTCGCTGACGGAGGGCATCGCGCGGGCCGCCGTCTCGTACGCGGCGGACTGACCGGCGAGCTTCGCCGCGTACTCCGCGAGATCCGCCGCGTGCCGGGCCAGCCAGCGCGCGTACTCGGGCAGCGTGCCGGTGCGGCGGGCGTCGGACTCCTTCCGCCCCAGGTCCACCGCGCCGTCGAGCCGGACGACGAGGCGATCGAGCTGTACCGCCGCGGCGCCGTAGGCCGAGGCGAGCCGCGCGGTCTCCTGCGCCGCGGTGGTCAGCGGCTGTGCCCCCGCCCCACCCAGCAGATCACCCGCGAGCTTCTCGGTGCTGCGAGCGGACCAGTCGACGCCGGTGAACCCCGGATCGCGGAGCACGATCAGACCGCCAGGCCCAGGGTCGCAGCGAGCTCCGAGTCCCCGCGCTCCACGGCGGTGACGTGGCCGGAGACGGCCTCGCCCAGCCTGCGCAGATCGGCCACCGCGGTCTCCGCCGCGCGGAACTGCGCCTCCCCCATGCGTTGCGTGGTGCGCGCCACCGTCTGCGAGACCTCGTCCAGCCCGGTGGCCGCGGGCGCGGCGTGCGCCTCGAACCGCTTCTGCGCGCCGCGCAGGTCCTCCACGATCCGCTCGATGCCCTGCGCGATCTCGCGCGCCTCCTGCGGATCCATGCTCAGCTTGGTACCGGTCACGTTCGTCCACTCCCCCCGAAGTTCTTGTCTCTATCCATTAGACGCACCGGCGGCCGGTACGGTTCCGCTTCTCACAGACGAAGTTCCACATCGGGCTCGTCGTACTGATCGACCGGCAGCGCGTCGCCGACCACCTGCGGGCCGACCAGCGGCAGATCGCCGACCACCCGCTCGCCGTTGTCGCTGGTCACCAAGTAGTCGGGGACCGCATGATCGCCTCCGCCCGAGGCGCGGGCACCCGCCGCCCCCGCAGCGCCCATCGGCATCATCGGGGCCGCCATGCCACCGCGCGAGACCACGTCCGACGAGGCGGGCACCGTGCGCGCTCCGCCCTCGACCACCGGCGCCCGGGATGCGGGAGCGGCGGACTGCGGCTGCGCGAGCGCAGTCGCCGCGGCCCCCACTCCCGCACCGACGCCGCCCACGCCGCCCGCACCCCCTCCGACGCCGCCGGCACCGCCGCCACCGAGGCCGGACACCGGCGTCGCCGCCGGAAGATCCTCCGCCGACGTCGATTCCGCCCCGGTACCGTCCTCGGACTCGCCCGCGGACTCGGCGAGGCCGCTGAGGGCCTCCCCGGCCGACGTGGCGACCCCGACCGCGGTCTTCACGGCGCCCGAGACGGTGTCCGTGGCCAGTTTCACTGCACCCGTGACGGCGCCGGTCGCGGCCGAGACCACGCCCGGGATGATCGATGCCGCGGCCTGCGCCGCGGTGCTCGCCGCGGTCGTGGGCGGCGAGGCGACCGGCACCTTGCGACCGGCCGCACCGACCTGCCCGCTCAGGGCCGACAGCTGCGCCTTCGTGCGCGTCACCACTTCCGTGGCGTGCGCCAGATGCTCCTGGGCGGCGGCGACCGCGGCAGCCTGCCCCGGCGGCAGCCAGAGCGACGGTCCCAGCGCGGAGATCACCGCCATGAACGAGTCGATGATCGCCTGCAACTCGGCCTCGCCGGTTCCGACCACCGCCGCGGCCTCGCCGACCGCGGTCGAGAGCTCCGCTCCCTGCTCGGCCGCCAGGCCCGTGCCGGTGGCGGCCTCGACGCCCTTGCCGGTGGCGGCCGTGGCCGCGGGGCCCTGCCATACCGAGGAGAGCTGGCTGATCGCCTGCATCCCCGCGGAGACGCCCTGCTCGAGCGCCTTCGACGCGCCTTCCAGGGCCGCCGACGGATCGAGCCCCTCGAAGGTGCCGGACCCGAACGTCGAGAGCAGATCGGTCATCGGCTTGACCAGTCCTGCCACGTCGAACCCGGGAACCTGCGGCGCTTCCGGCACCCCCTTCGGCGCCGGAGGGAGCTCCTGCTGCGGCGGGGTCTGCGGCGCGGTGGGCACCGGTGGGAGCCCGAGTGCCGCGAGCACTTCGTTCACCGGCCGATCGAGCATGGCTCGGATCTCCGGATCGAGTGCGGTGTCGGGCGCGACCGGAGCCGCGACGGGATCGGCCACGATCAGATCCCCACGGAACTCAGCCCAGCGACGTTGGTCGCCTCCGTGGCGCCGTACGCCGCGACGGTGGCCGCCGACGAGGCGGCGATCCCGCCGTAGAGCACCGCCAGTTCGGCGACGGACTCCACGTGGACCGCCTGCGCCGCCGTGAACGCGGCGAGGAAGTCCTGACCGATCAGGCCGAGCGCCGGGTTCAGCGCGGCGACGTTGGCCGCCGCGTCCACCGAACCCGCCGTCGCGACCGCCGCCCCGATGCCGGCGTTGGCGGCCCCGAAGGCCGCGATCGCCGAATTGACCGCCATGAACATTGCTCTCCCCCATCGTCTACGACGGGCCCGGTGCGAGAGGCCCTCATCAATTGGACGCACCAGCTCGGGAATCGGATCCCGAAGTCTTTCGAGCGGAACACTCTCCGGCGGTCAGCCCGCCGCGAAATCCGTGTGGAAGCGCTCCATCACGGCGCCCCTCCGGACCTGCACCTCCCTGGCCGCGACGGCGCACACGTCGACGATGCGCTTGCCGAGGACGGCACCGTCGGTCCGGCAGGCCGCCGGAGTGAGCGTGAGTCCGACGAGGGCGCACACCCCGTCGAGCTCGACGCGGATCGCGCCGTCCGGGCTCGACACCGCAACGCGCAGGCCGTCGAGCTCGGCGCTGGTGCGTTGCAGGATGCGCAGCTGGTCGTGGGCGCGGGCCTCGATGCGATCCATCTCCTCGCTCATCAGACCCTCCGCAGCCAGGTACCGACGACGTCGTCGTCCGCGGGCGCGGCCGCCTCCGTGGGCTCCGGCAATCGCATGGCGCGCAGCACGTCCGGTCCGACGCCGGCGCGCTCGAGCTCCGCCCGGCGGCGCAGCCCGGCGGTCGTGGCGGCCTCCCGGCACAAGCGCACGACGGCATCGGCCAGGTCCTGCGGCTCGCGCCGCAGCTCCGTCCGCTCGATGGCGATGTGCAGGGGCGTGCCCTGATCGTTGGCGCGCACGCGCACCCCGCCGTTGGTGGATGTCGCGATCGTCATCTCTTCTCCCCCATCATCGTTCATTCCTCCCGTACCGAGCCGACGGCGCGCTCGCACGCACCGGCCAGCGGCGCCGCCGAACGCCCCGCCTCGCAGCCGACGCTCAGTTGCGCCGCCCCCGCGACCACGACGTACCAGTCCACGAACCGCTCCGCGTCGATGCGCTCGCGGTAGCCGATCACCTCGCGGCCGCCCACGAGGGTGCTCGGATCGAGATCACTGATCCGGCGATCGGATCGTCGCGCGAGGGCCGCCTCGAGATCGGCAGCGACCGCCGCCGTGTCCGACGGTGCGCGCAGCCGTGTCCGGACCACCGTCACCCGGCGGCCGTCGCCCGCCTCGGCGAGCCGCCGATCGGGACCGGGTTCGGTGACCGTCCACCCCTGCGGCAGATCCACGGAGGCCCCGTCGAACGCCACGCGCACGAAGCTCTCCGACGGTGGCGCGGGGCGCTCCGGCGGGGCGGGCGGCGACGCGCCGGGCAGGCAGGCCACGGCGCTCGCGGCCACCACCCCGACGGTGCCGGCCCCGGCGGCGACGAGCGGCCAGTGCCGACGGACGGAGCGTGCGGGCGCGTGCTCCGGCACCTCGCGCGCCGGCGCGTCGTCCTGCGGGCGAGCGACGGGGACCTCGACGGCGAGGACGTCCTCCGGCGCGATCCGCACCACCCGCCACAGCCCGACCGTCGCGAGTGCGGCGCGGACGGCGCGATAGACCTCGGGCGGACCGTCGACGAGGGCCTGATCGATCTCACCGTCGAACACCTGCCGCGCCGCGCGGAGCGGGTCCGGGTGGGAGGCCGCGGCGATCGGCGTCCAGGCACCGTCGGCGAAGGACAGGACGTGGGCCTGCGTCACCGGGCCGCGGCATTCGAGCACGAGCGCGCGACGGCAGTAGAGCACGCCGCCGGTGCGGACCAGTGCTTCGGCGCGCGGGAGCACGTCGGCGGCGACGCCGAGCGATCCAGCTGCGGCGGCGATCAGGCTGCGCCGCGGGGCGCCGAAAACGCTGGGCGCCAGTACCGTCCAGGTGCGCGACGGGGCGCAGCCGCTCGCCGCGTCGGCCAGCCACTGCGCCCACCGCCGCGTGGCGAGCGCGGGCGCGGCGAACTCGTCCGCGTCCTCCGGCGCAGGCACGTGCCGCACGGCACCGTCAGGTCCGCGTACGTACCACTGATCCCCCGCGCAATCGATGACGATGCGCTCCGGGTCCCCCAACCCGATCATGCGGGGAGATTAGCGCGTTGCGGGCTCCACCGTCGTGGCTTCGGCGGATTCGCGACGCCGGGCGCGGCGGCGGGTGATCACGGTGATGGCGATGGGGATGATGATCGTCAGCGCGGAGCCGATGAACAGCACCTCGAGGTGGTCGCGCAGCAGCGGGATGCCGCCGAGGAAGTAGCCGAGCAGCACGATGCCGTCGCACCACAGGATCGAGCCGAGCACCGAGAACAGGGTGAACTTGCGGTGGTCCATCTTCGAGAAGCCCGCGAGCACCGGAACCAGCGTGCGGACGATGCCGATGAACCGCGCGAAGAGCACGGTGAACGGACCGTACTTGTCGAAGAAGGCGTAGGTCTTGTCCACCGGACCCTGCCCGATGAAGTTCATGATCCTGCCGCGCATCACCTTCGGGCCCGCGTACCGGCCGAGGGCGTAGCCGCACTGGTCGCCGATGATCGCCGCGATCGGCAGGAACAGCAACAACTGCCACAGCTGCGCGAACGGCGTGGGCTGCGCCGCGAAGATGCCGGCGGTGAACAGGATCGAATCGCCCGGGAAGATGAACCCCACCAGCAGCCCGGTCTCGATGAAGATCAGCAGCACCAGGCCGATCAGGCCGGCGGAGCCGAGGAAGCCGGTGACGTCGAAGGGGTTCACATCAGCCGAGTATCCACGCGGTGTGCGTCGCGGTCGTGAACTCCGGGCGAACGGCGCCCCAAGCTCCGTCAGTCGCCGCAGCAGCCGCCGGACGGGCCGTCGACCTCGCGCTTCTCGCGGGTGATCAGGTTGCGCTCGGCCAGTTCGTCGTCGGCGGGGTAGTCGACGCGCACCAGCGTCAGCCCGCACGCGGCGGCCACGTTGATTGCGCTGGAGCGCTCGCGCTCGTCGAGCAGCCCGGCGACCCAGTCGGCGGACCGTCGCCCCTCCCCGACCGCGGCGACCGCCCCGACGAGGGAGCGCACCATCGACCAGCAGAAGGCGTCGGCGGAGACCTCCGCGGTGAACACCCCGTCGTCGTCGCGGCGCCAGGCGAAGTGCTGCAGCTCGCGGACCGTCGTGGCGCCCTCGCGGCGGCGGCAGAAGGCGGCGAAGTCGTGCAGGCCCAGCAGGCGGTCGCTCGCCTCCTGCATCCGGTCGAGATCGACGGGCCGGCGCCACGGCGCGGTGTCGCGGGCGCGCAGCGGGTTCGCGCCGAACGGAGCGTCGGTCAGCCGATACTCGTAGTGGCGGCGCAGCGCCGAGAAGCGGGCGTCGAACTCGGGCGGCGCCTCGGCGATCGCCGTGACGCGCACGTCCTGCGGGAGCATCCGCGCGAGCCGGCGCACCAGGCCGTCGGGCAGCGCGGCATCGGTGTCCAGGTGCGCGACCTGGCCCGTGGCGTGCACCCCCGCGTCGGTGCGGCCGGCGACGGTGAGCTGCACCTCGGTCCGCAGCACCGTGGAGATGTTCTCCTCCAGCACGCCGCACACCGTGCGCCGCTCGGGCTGGCGGGCCCAGCCGCTGAAGTCGGTGCCGTCGTAGGCGATGTCGAGGCGGTAGCGAGTCATGTCGCCGTCAGACTCTACCGGTGCGGGGCCGGCGCGAGGCCCGCCGCCAGGCCGTCCAGGTAGCGCGTGAGCGCGGTATCGAGGAGCACGTCGGCGTCGTACGGGTAGCTCGTGTGCAGCATCTCCGCCATCACCGGGAAGCGGTTGGCCGGCGCCGCGGCGCGCAGCTCGTCCAGCTGGGTATCGATCCATTCGTCCTCGGTGACGCCCGTCGCCGCGCGGTCGGCCAGCTCGGGCTCGATCGTCGCGCCCAGGCCGCGCACCAGGTTGAGCAGGCACAGGTACTCGGTGAAGGCCTCGCGCTGCGCGAGCCCGGCGGCGCGCAGCGCGGCGAGGAGGTGCTCCGACATCGGCATCGCGCCGGGCAGCACCGCCGGCCGGGTCATCGACATGGCCGCGGCGAGCCACGGGTGCGCCTTCATGGTCTCCCACAGGGCGCGGAGCAGCGCCTCGACGTCGGCACGCCAGTCCGTCGTGCGGGGCGGGATGGGCAGGTCCGCCAGCACGCGGTCCAGCATCGCCGACTGCAGCTCGTCGCTGCTCGGGACGTATCGGTACACGGCCATCGTGGGGATCCCCAGGGCCGCCGCGAGCCGGCGCATCGAGACCGCCTGCAGCGACTCGGCGTCCGCGATGGCGACGGCCGCGGCGATCACGTCGGCGGGGGTCAGCGCGGGAGCGCGCGGGCGGTCCGGCGCGAGCACGACGCTCCCCCGGCCCGGGGCGGAGTCGACGAGCCCGTCGGCCTGGAGCAGGGTCAGGACCTTCGAGGCCGTCGCCATCGCCACGCCGTGATCGCGCATGATCGCCCGGGTCGACGGTGCCCGGTCCCCGGGCCGCAGCCGGCCGGACGCGATGCGCTCGCGGAGCACCGCCGCGACCTCCTCGGCGCGGGTCACCGGTTCCCCGCAGCACCGGGTGCACTAGTGCACTTCCTGCGAATATCCACGGCAACACTGTAGCGTGATGCGATCGATACGGCGTACGTTCGCCCTATGAATCAGCTCCGAGTCCTCATCAGCGGCGCCTCCATCGCCGGTCCCGCCGCCACCCTCCTCCTCGCCCGTCAGGGCCACCGCGTGACGATCGTCGAACGCGCACCGTCGCTGCGGGCGGGCGGCCAGACCGTCGACCTGCGCGGCGCCGGCCGCACCGTGATCGACCGGCTCGGCCTCGGGCCCGCCAGCACCGCGCGGCTGCTCGACCAGCGCGGCATCGTCAAGGTCGACGGCCGCGGGCGACGCGGCGCGTCGATGCCCGTCGAGGCCTTCGGCGGCAACGGCGTGGTCTCCACCCACGAGATCCTCCGCGGCGACCTCGCGGAGGTGCTCGTCGACGCGGTCCCCACCGACGTCGAGTACCTGTGGGACGACACCGTGACCGCGATCGAGCAGGACGGCGACGTCGCGCGCGTGACCTTCGAGACCGCGGCGCCCCGCGAGTTCGACCTGGTGATCGGCGCCGACGGCCTCGGCTCCGCGGTGCGTCGCGCCGCGTTCGGCCCCGACGCCGCCGTGCTCGAGCCCATCGGCCTGCGGTACGCGTGGTTCACCGCCGCCATCGACGAGGACCCGCGCGGGTGGTACCTCATGCACACCGCACGGCGTGGGCGCGTCGTCTCGGTGCGCCCGTCTCGCACCGGCGGAACGGTGAAGGCCGGCCTCGCGATCCGCGGCACCGACGCCCACCGGCTGCGCCGGGACGAGCAGTTCGCGCTGTTCGAGCGGGAGTTCGCCGACATCGACTGGGTCGCGCCGCAGTTGCTGCGCGCCATGCGCACCGCCGATGACTGGGCGTACCAGGACCTCGCGCAGGTGAAGCTGGACGGGTGGACCCGCGGCCGCGTCGCGCTCGTCGGCGACGCCGGCTACTGCCCCACCCCGCTCACCGGTCTCGGCACCACGCTCGCGCTCGTGGGCGCGTACGTGCTCGCCGGGGAACTGGGCCGGGCGGGCGGCGACGTACCGCGTGCGCTCGCTCGGTACGACGCGGTGATGCGGCCCTTCGTGACGGCGGCGCAGGAACTGCCTCCCGGGAGCCCCGCGGGGTTCGCGCCGATGGGCCGGATCGGCGTCGCGCTCGGCGATCTCACCTACCGCACGGCCATGATGTGGCCGATGCGGCCGATCTGGGCCGCCCAGTTCGCGAAGGCCGATGGGATCGACCTGCCGGACTACTGAGCCGGCTCACGATGTCGCGTTCTGCGGCCGCGCGAGTGCGCCTGCGCACCTCCGCATGCGCAGAACCCGACCTCGTGAGCGGCGTAGCGTCGGGGCCATGACCGTTACCGCGCAGACCGTCACCGTGTTCGCCGACGCCCCTCCGGCCGTGCTGTTCGAGGCCCTCACCCGGCCCGCGGTGCACGCGGCGACGGACGGCTCCGGGATGCTCCGCGGCGTGTCCGAGGGCACCCCCGACACGATCACGGGCGTCGGCCAGATCTTCGGCATGGAGATGACCGCGGAGGACGGGCGGGAGTACTCCGTGGACAACCACGTCACCGTGTTCGAGCCGGACACCAGGCTGGCGTGGCTGCCCGCCGGGCGCGGGAAGCCGCCCGTCGGCGTCGAGTGGTCGTGGGAGTTCACCCCTGAGGACAGCGGCACGCTGATCGCGGTGACCTGCGACTGGTCGCGCGTGAGGGACGAGGCCTACCTGGCGCGGTTCACCCTGCCGCGCGTGTCGGCGGAGAAGGTGCGGGCGACCGTCGACGCGCTGCTCGAACTGATCGCCCGCGGGTAGCGCGGTGCCGCTGCGCCGTCGAGAGCAGTGGATGCAGGAGAAGTCCCCCCGATCGCCGAAGGGTCGACGCCGGTGAGTGCGGCGGTGGCGAGCGGCCGCGGCGCGCTCCGGAAACGACGAAGCCCGCCACCTGCAGTGCAGGTGGCGGGCTTGCGTACGGGGGTGACTACTCCGACTCGGAGGCGTCCTCCTGCTGCGACTTCGGCAGCGAGTAGCCCGCGGCCTCGGCCGAAGCCTCGTCGGCGAACCAGATCTCGGCGACCGTCGACTCGAAGAAGCGGGTACCGGGGCGGTGGTACAGCTTCGAGTCGGCGTTGCCCTTGATCGGGAAGCCCTCGGGGGCCTCGTTGACGTCCTCGAGCGGCGCGTGCGCGCCGGCGGGGAGGTCGGAGCCCTCGGCCGGAGCCTCGGTGATCTCCGCGGCCTCGACGGCGGCGGACTTGGCAGCGGCCTGCGAGGCGGCGACGCGGGTGGCGCGCGAAGCCTCGGTGGCGGCGAGCTGCTCGGTCACGATCTCGATGACCGCCATCGGGGCGTTGTCGCCCTTCCGGTTCTCGGTCTTGATGATCCGGGTGTAGCCGCCCTGACGGTCGGCGACGGCCGGAGCGATCTCCGCGAACAGCACGTGCACGACGTCCTTGTTGCGGATCTCCTTCATGACCTCGCGGCGATTGGCCAGCTTGCCGTGCTTGGCATGGCTGATCAGCTTCTCCGCGTAGGGACGCAGGCGCTTGGCGCGGGACTCGGTGGTCTCGATGCGGCCGTGCTCGAAGAGCGCGGTCGCGAGGTTCGCCAGAATGTGCTTCTGGTGCGAGGCCGAGCCGCCCATGCGGGCGCCCTTAGTGGGCCTAGGCATTGTTTCTCCTGTGGGTGTTTACGAGCTCTTCAGCTCAGAGCTGCTCGGTCTCGGCGTAGTCCTGATCGCCATCGGCGTCGCCCGAGAACGACGGCTCGTCGCTCCAGGTACCGGTGGCCGGGTCGTACCCGTCGACCTGCGACGGATCGAACGACGCGGGGCTGTCCTTGAGGGCCAGACCCAGCGCGTGCAGCTTGACCTTGACCTCGTCGATCGACTTCTGACCGAAGTTGCGGATGTCGAGAAGGTCGGACTCGGTGCGGGCCACGAGCTCGCCCACGGTGTGCACACCCTCGCGCTTGAGGCAGTTGTACGAACGCACCGTCAGGTCGAGGTCCTCGATCGGCAGCGAGAACGCCGCGATGTGGTCGGCCTCGGCCGGCGACGGCCCGATCTCGATGCCCTCGGCCTCGACGTTGAGCTCGCGCGCCAGGCCGAACAGCTCGACCAGGGTCTTGCCGGCCGAAGCCAGCGCGTCCCGCGCGGTCATCGAGTTCTTGGTCTCGACGTCCAGGATCAGGCGATCGAAGTCGGTGCGCTGCTCGACACGGGTGGCCTCCACCTTGTAGGTCACCTTGAGCACGGGCGAGTAGATCGAGTCGACCGGAATACGGCCGATCTCGGCGCCCGACGCCTTGTTCTGCACGGCCGGCACGTAGCCGCGGCCCCGCTCGACGACGAGCTCGATCTCGAGCTTGCCCTTGTCGTTCAGGGTGGCGATATGCAGATCGGGGTTGTGCACGGTGACCGACGCCGGGGGAACGATGTCGCCCGCGGTGACGGCGCCCGGGCCCTGCTTGCGCACGTACATGGTGACCGGCTCGTCGTCCTCCGACGAGACGACCAGGCCCTTGAGGTTCAGGATGATGTCGGTGACATCCTCCTTCACGCCGGGGACCGTGGTGAACTCGTGCAGCACGCCGTCGATGCGGATGCTGGTCACGGCCGCGCCCGGGATGGACGACAGCAGCGTGCGGCGGAGCGAGTTGCCCAGCGTGTAGCCGAAGCCCGGCTCCAGCGGCTCGATGATGAACTTCGAACGAGCCTCGGAGATGACCTCTTCGCTGAGAGTGGGTCGCTGCGAGATGAGCATTGAGTATTTCCTTCTCTCTGGGCGTCCGCTATTTGACGCCCGTAGAAGGCCGCCGGCGGCGGATCCGCCGGCGACCGTGCACTACTTACTTCGAGTAGTACTCGACGATGAGCTGCTCCTGGAAGGGCACGACGATCTGCTCACGCTCGGGCACGCGGTGCACGAGGATGCGCAGGGTCGACGGAACCACCTGGAGCCATGCCGGGGCGGTGCGCTCGCCGAGGGTCTCACGCGCGATCTGGAACGGCGTGGTGCCCAGCGACTTCGGACGGACGTCGATGATGTCGTACTGCGAGACGCGGTACGAGGGAACATCCACGCGGACGCCGTTCACCGTGAAGTGACCGTGCGTCACGAGCTGACGCGCCTGACGGCGGGTGCGCGTGAGGCCGGCACGGTAGACGACGTTGTCGAGACGGGTCTCGAGGATCTGCAGCAGGGCGTCACCGGTCTTGCCGGTGGCGGCCTTGGCCTCCTTGTAGTAGCGCGAGAACTGCTTCTCCATCACGCCGTACATGAAGCGGGCCTTCTGCTTCTCCTTGAGCTGCAGGAGGTACTCGGACTCCTTGATCCGCGCGCGGCCGTGCTGGCCGGGCGGGTAAGGACGACGCTCGAACGCCTCGGAGCCGCCGACGAGGTCGACGCCCAGACGACGGGACTTACGGGTGACAGGGCCGGTATAACGAGCCATGGTTTCTCTCTCCTACCTTCCCTAGACCCGACGCCGCTTGGGCGGACGGCAGCCGTTGTGGGGCTGGGGCGTCACGTCGGAAATGGTGCCCACCTCGAGGCCTGCGGCCTGCAGCGAGCGGATTGCGGTCTCGCGGCCCGAGCCCGGGCCCTTGACGAAGACGTCGACCTTCTTGACGCCGTTCTCCTGCGCCTTGCGGGCAGCGTTCTCGGCGGCGAGCTGCGCGGCGAACGGGGTGCTCTTGCGCGAGCCCTTGAAGCCGACGTGGCCCGAGGAGGCCCAGCTGATCACGTTGCCGTTGGGGTCCGTGATCGAGACGATCGTGTTGTTGAACGTGCTCTTGATGTGAGCGTGGCCGTGCGGGACGTTCTTCTTTTCGCGACGACGCGAAACGCCCTTCTTCGCGCCCGTGGCGCGCGACTTCGGAGGCATTACTTCTTCTTTCCGGCGATGGTCTTCTTCGGACCCTTACGGGTGCGAGCGTTGGTCTTGGTGCGCTGGCCACGCACGGGCAGGCCACGACGGTGGCGGATGCCCTGGTAGCACTGGATCTCGATCTTGCGACGGATGTCGGCCTGCACCTCACGGCGCAGGTCGCCCTCGACCTTGTAGTCCGTGCCCTCGATGAAGTCACGGAGCTTGGTCAGGTCCTCGTCGCTGAGGTCCTTGCTGCGCAGATCCGGGCTCACACCGGTCTCGGCGAGAATCTCAGTCGCGCGGGTACGGCCGATGCCGTAGATGTAGGTCAGTGCGATCTCCATGCGCTTCTCGCGCGGGAGATCGACACCCATGAGACGTGCCATTCTTGGCGGTTTCCTTCTTCTAAGTCGGAGGTCTGCTCCCCGTCCGTCCCCGGTGGTTCCGGCGCTTTCACGCCGGCCGGGGCCCCGGCCTCCGAGCCGGGGGTTGACAGGGGCTCGTCTGCCCCTGCTGGTGCGGAGAGGTCATCGTGTGTTCAAGCGGCGAACCGCTCGAAGCGCACTGATCTAGCCCTGACGCTGCTTGTGACGCAGGTTGTCGCAGATCACCATGACCCGACCGTTGCGGCGGATCACCTTGCACTTCTCGCAGATCGGCTTGACGCTGGGGTTGACCTTCACGTCAGTCCTATCCAGTTGTTCTCAGTGTTTTTCCGCACCGCCACCGGTAGCCGGAGGGGTGCCACGACGCGCACGACGAAGTCGCGCACGCACGCGATGATCCAGTGTACGCTTCCTCGGCCGCGGCCCCAAATCCGTGGTCAGACGGTCTCTCATGCTAGCCTCAGGAACGATGGGGTGATGCACTATTCACCACTGATGATTCCCCTGATCTGATCCCCCGATCGCAAAGGATCCGCGATGCGTCCGTCCCTCCTCCGCCGCCTGACCGTCGCCGCGACCGCCGCGGTCGGCATCGCGACGTCCTCCCTGGTCGTCGCACCGGCCGGCGCCGCCCCGACCCTCGTGGTCGGCCCCGGCACCGAGATCGCGGTCGTGCAGAAGAAGACGGCGCAGGGCTACGACGTCTCGGCGTGCACGCTCGGCGTGCTGGCGCTGACCCCCAGCGGTGAGCGCGTCGGCGTGACCGCGGGACACTGCGGCAAGGCCGGCCAGCAGGTCGCCGTGCCCGTCCCCGGCCGCGGACGCACCATCGCCGAGGTGGGCACCATCAAGCAGTCGTCGAACCCCAACGTGAGCAAGGACGGCTGGATCAACGACCTCAACGAGCCCGACTGGGCCACCGTCGCCTTCAAGCCCGGCGTCCCGCTGAGCAACTCGCTCGGCCGGGTCAAGCCCACCAAGCTCGGCCGCGCCGTGGTCGGCGACCGCGTGTGCCGCCAGGGCGTCACCACCGGCTGGCAGTGCGGCACCGTCGTCGACGTGGCCCCGCACCGCATCCTCACCGACCTCAAGGGCGATCACGGCGACAGCGGCGGCCCGCTGGTCCGCCTGTCCGACGGTGCCGCGCTGGGCCTGACCACCGGCGGCATCCAGGTCACGAAGACCGCCCCGGTCCAGTCCGAGTTCATCGACCTCGGCTTCGTCTTCGCCCAGGCCGGCGGCCTGCGCCTGGCGGTCTAGCGCTCCGGCCCGGGCCCCGGCGCACCGTCGGGCCCGGGCGGGCCGCACCCCGGAAACGAAGAAGACCCACCCCGCGGGGTGGGTCTTTCTCGTATCCGGCTGCGCGCTACGCGGTCACTTGTACCGGTAGACGATGCGCCCGCGCGTCAGGTCGTACGGGGAGAGCTCCACGACGACCCGGTCCTCGGGCAGAATACGAATGTAGTGCTGCCGCATCTTGCCGCTGATGTGTGCGAGCACCTTGTGCCCGTTCTCCAGCTCGATGCGGAACATTGCGTTGGGGAGCGGCTCGACGACGCGGCCCTCCACCTCGATGGCTCCGTCCTTCTTCGCCATACCCTCCACGATCCTGTTGTCTTATGCGGACGCCGTGTGCGACCTGTGCCCGGCCTGAACGCCCGGGCGTGCGGCTCACGCCGCGCTACCTGCCCATTCTACGCGCTCAGGACTCGTCCGACGAATCCTGCCCGGAACCGCCCCCGCCGTTGACGAGGTGCAACGCGAGTTCGACCGAGTCGGGGACGAAGTCGCCGGGGTCCGCGGCGACCGCCGCGAGCAGTTCCTCCGGCGCCATCCACTCGCCGCTCACCACCTCCTCCGGCTGGTGTACGACCACCCCGTCGTAGACGCAGACGTACTGGAAGCACACGAACCGGGTGCTCGGGTCGGCGTAGTCGCGCACCCCGACGGGACGCAGGGCGACGCCGTGCACGCCGAGTTCCTCGAAGGCCTCGCGGGCGGCACCGTCGGCGGGCTCCTCCCCCGCGAGCAGCACCCCGCCCGCGCAGAAGTCCCGCAGGCCCGGGTAGACGTCCTTGATCGCGGTGCGACGGTGCACGTAGACCCGCCCGGCGGGGTCGAAGACGAGGATGCCGGTGGTGCCGTGCCGCAGGTTCTCCGCCCGCACGCGCGAGCGGGGTGCGGCACCGGACGGGCGCCCGGCGTCGTCGTACAGCGCGACGATCTCCTCCACTGCCACTCCCCTCGTCTTTATCCCACAGTATGAGTCAAACCCTGGACAGCACAGCCCCCGTGCACTTGTATCGGGGCCATGAGCAATCCGGACAGCCCGAACTGGCATTTCGAGACCACGCAGATCCACGCCGGGCAGACGCCCGACGGCACCACCAACGCGCGGGCGCTCCCGATCTACCAGACCACGTCGTACACGTTCAACAACACCGATCACGCCGCGGCGCTGTTCGGGCTGGCCGAGCCGGGCAACATCTACACCCGCATCATGAACCCGACGCAGGACGCCGTCGAGCAGCGCATCGCCGCGCTCGAGGGCGGCGTCGCCGCGCTGCTCGTCGCCTCCGGGCAGGCCGCCGAGACGCTCGCGATCCTCAACGTCGCCGAGTCGGGCGACCACATCGTCAGCTCGCCCTACCTGTACGGCGGCACCTACAACCTGCTGCACTACACCCTCGCCAAGCTGGGCATCGAGGTCACCTTCGTCGAGAACCCGGACGACCTGGAGCAGTGGCGCGCCGCCGTCCGTCCCAACACCCGCGCGTTCTTCGCCGAGACCATCTCCAACCCGCGCGGTCACGTGCTCGACGTCGCCGGCCTGTCCGCCGTGGCGCACGAGAACGGCGTGCCCCTCATCGTCGACAACACCGTCGCGACCCCGTACCTGCTGCGCCCGCTCGAGCACGGCGCCGACATCGTGGTGCACTCGGCCACGAAGTACCTCGGCGGCCACGGCGCGGCCATCGGCGGCGTCATCGTCGACGGCGGGAACTTCGACTGGACGCAGGGCAGGCACCCGAACTTCACCACCCCGGACCCGTCGTACCACGGCGTCGTGTTCGCCGACCTGGGCGCGCCGGCCTTCGCGCTCAAGGCCCGCGTGCAGCTGCTGCGCGACCTCGGCCCCGCGATCTCGCCGTTCAACGCCTTCCTGCTCAGCCAGGGCATCGAGACGCTGAGCCTGCGCGTCGAGCGGCACGTCGAGAACGCGCAGAAGGTCGCCGAGTACCTCACCGGCGCCGACGGCGTCACCGACGTGATCTACGCCGGCCTGCCCTCGTCGCCGTACCACGAGCGCGCGAAGGAGCTGCTCCCCAAGGGCGCCGGCGCGATCGTCGCGTTCGAGCTGGCCGGCGGCGTGCCCGCGGGCAAGGCCTTCGTCGACGCCCTGCAGCTGCACAGCCACGTCGCGAACATCGGCGACGTCCGCTCGCTGGTGATCCACCCCGCGTCGACCACGCATTCGCAGCTCACCGAGCAGGAGCAGCTCGAGGCCGGCGTCACGCCGGGCCTGGTGCGCCTGGCCGTGGGCATCGAGCACATCGACGACATCCTCGCCGACCTGCAGGTCGGCCTCAAGGCCGCGGCGAACGCCTCCTAGGAGACCGTGATGCGCGCTCTGCGGTGGTTGCGACGGACGGTCCGTTCCGTCCTCGCCGACGACGGTGCCTGGACCGCCGCCGTGCAGCGCGGCTGCACGTAGACCTCGCAGATCAGCACCCCCGAGCCGCCGGCTCGGGGGTGCTGTCGTCTCAGCCTTCGAGCGCCGCCCGCACCTGCCGCTCCAGGGCGACGGTGGCGGGTTTCGGCAGGTCGATGAGGCCGTCGAGCTCGGCGCGGGCGCGCTGGTAGGCCTGCTGGCGCTCCGGGCCGGTCGCCGAACCGTCGAGGGCGACCGCGAGCAGGCGCTGCGCCTTCGCCAAGCGCTCCTGCTCCAGCGGGGAGAAGTCGCCGCGGCGCCGGCGCTGCGCCTCCCGCTCCGCGACGTCGAAGGCCGCGGCGTAGGCGTGCACCGCGTCGCGGTACTGCTCGACGTCCGCCGCCGGCGCACCGTCGGGCGCGTCCGGGCGGAGCAGGTCCGCCCGGCGCTTGGCCTTGTGGAATTCGACGGTGAGCGGTTCGCGCAGGTCGATCATCATCGGGAAGTCCAGGACGGTGGCGAGGTCCGTCTCGTACTCGAACCAGCGGGTGTCGACGGCGTCGTGCTCGGCGAGCGCGCGCTGGAGTTCCCGCTGGACCTGGGCCGCGTCGATCCGGCCCATCCCCTTCGCCCGCGCGACCGCGACCTTGGTCTCCTGCTTGATGCGGTAGCGCTCGAGGCGGCGCGCGGCGCGGCGCTCGTTCCAGACGGACAGCCCCTTGGTGCTGCCGCCGACGACGAAGATGAGCCACCAGAAGTTCTGGACGAAGTCCAACAGCCGGTCCACCCCACCAGCGTACGTACCGCGACGAACGGGCACGGCGTCGTTCGCGACGATCGTCCGTGCCCGTCCGGTTACTGCTGCTCCGCGTTCGCGGTGACGATGTCCACCACGTACTGGGCCAGGCCCGGCGCGATGTCCTCGTAGTGCTTGCGGAACCGGGGATCGCTCACGTACATCTGCGCCACGCACACCTGCATCGCGTGGTCGCAGTCGTACCAGCGGTCGATGCCGGCGCGGTGCCGCTCGGCGAGCTCGTTCGCCTCGGGCGAGCCGGCGGCGACGCCGCGGGCCAGGGCGTCGGCGAGCGCGGCCTCGAGGGCGTCGCCCTCGGCCTTGAGCTGCTTCCAGTCGTCCTTGGTCAGCTTCGCGGTGCGCTCGGCGCTCTGCTTCCAGGCGTCGGTGTCGCCCCAGCGCTGCTCCGCCTCCTCGGCGTAGCCCTCGCCGAGCCAGTCGTCGCCGAAGATCTCGGTCTGCTCCTCGGCGGTCAGCTGGATGCCGCTCTTCTTGCTGTTCATCATGTCCTCCACAGCCGCGACCATCCGGTGCAAACGGTCGATCCGCTCGGTCAGCAGCTTCCGTTGCTGCTCCAGATGCGCCATGGCGTCGGCCGACGGATCGTCGAGCAGGGTCGCTATCTGCTCGAGGGGGAAGCCCAGCTCGCGGTACGTCAGCACCTGATGCAGGCGCTCGACATCGGCATCGTCGTAGACGCGGTAGCCGGCCGACGTGCGCCCCGACGGGACGACGAGACCGATCTCGTCGTAGTGGTGCAGGGTGCGCACGCTGATACCGGTCAGCCGCGCGATCGTGCCGACCGTGTGCTGTGCGGGTCTTCCTTCGTTCACAGCGACCACACTCGGGCCTCACGCCGCGTGAGGGTCAAGCCGGAATCCATCGACGCAGGTCAGGGACGGAGGGTGAGGATGCGCGGACCGTCGGCGGTGACGGCGACGGTGTGCTCCCAGTGCGCGGCGCGCGCACCGTCGTCGGTGACGACGGTCCAGTCGTCCTCCAGGACGGAGGTGTCGGGGGTGCCCAGCGCGAGCATCGGCTCGATCGCGAGGGTGGAGCCGACGACGAGGCGCGGGCCCTTGCCCGGATCGCCCTCGTTGGCGAGGAAGGGCTCCATGTGCATCTCACGGCCGATGCCGTGGCCGCCGTAGCCGTCGACGATGGCGAAGTCGCGCCCGAGCCGCGCGGACTGCGCGTAGGTGGCGGTCTCGATGGCGTGCGAGACGTCGGTGAGGCGGTTGCCGTCGACCATGGCGGCGATACCGGCCTCCATCGCGAGGCGGGTGGCCTCGGACAGGTCGCGATCCTCGGGAGCCAGCTCGCCGACGCCGAAGGACCACGCCGAGTCGCCGTGCCAGCCGTCGAGGATGGCGCCGCAGTCGATGGAGACCAGGTCGCCCTGCGCCAGCACCGTGTCCCGGTTCGGGATGCCGTGCACGACGACCTCGTTGACCGACGAACAGATCGAGCCCGGGAAGCCGTGGTAGCCCTTGAACGAGGGCACCGCACCGGCCTCGCGGATCACCGTCTCAGCGACCTCGTCGAGCTCGAGGGTGGAGACGCCGACGCGGGCGGCATCGCGGACCGCGACGAGCGCGCGGCCCACGACGGCGCCCGCGGCGGCCATCGCGTCGAGCTCCCCGGCCGACCGCGCGGGCACGGTCCGGAGGCTCTTGATGCGGAAACGACTCACTTGTCGAGCTGCGAGGTGACGCGGCCCAGGACCTCGTCGACGGTGCCGACGGCGTCGATGTGGGTGACGAAGTCGCCGTAGTAGTCGAGCAGCGGCGCCGTCTGGTTCGCGTAGACCTGCATGCGGTTGCGGATGACCTCTTCGGTGTCGTCGGCGCGGCCGCGGGCGAGCATGCGCTCGACGACGGTGTCCTCGGGGACCTCGAAGGAGACCACGGCGTCGAGCTTCTCACCACGCGCGGTGAGGATCTCGGCGAGCGAGTCGGCCTGGTCGGTGGAGCGCGGGAAGCCGTCGAGGATGAAGCCGTTCTTGGCGTCCGGCTCCGTCAGGCGCGAGCGCACCATGTCGACGGTGACCGAGGACGGGACGAGCTCGCCCGCGTCCATGTACTTCTTGGCCTCGACACCGAGCGCGGTGCCCTCGCTGATGTTCGCGCGGAACAGGTCGCCCGTCGAGATGTGCGGGATCCCGTACTTCTCCGACAGTCGTTCGGCCTGCGTGCCCTTGCCCGCCCCGGGAGGGCCGAGAATAACCAGTCTCACTTGAGGAATCCTTCGTAGTTACGTTGCATCAATTGACTCTCGATCTGCTTCGTGGTGTCGAGCGCCACGACCACGATGATGAGGACCATCGTGCCGCCGAACGGCAGGTTACTCAGGTTCGAGCCGCTACCGGTGAGTTCGATGAAGAGGTTCGGGAGAATCGCGATGATGCCGAGGTAGAGCGAACCGGGCAGCGTGATGCGCTGCAGCACGTAGTTCAGGTAATCGGCGGTCGGCTTGCCCGGCCGGATGCCCGGGATGAAGCCGCCGAACTTCTTCATCTCGTCCGCGCGCTCCTCCGGGTTGAAGGTGATCGCGACGTAGAAGTACGTGAAGAAGATGATCAGGGCGAAGTAGATGACGATGTGCCAGGTGCTGCCGGGGTTGACCAGGTTGGTCTGGATCCACTGCACCCAGCCGGCCGTCGAATCGCTCGCGACGAGCTGGATCACCAGCTGCGGCAGGTACAGCAGCGACGAGGCGAAGATGACCGGGATGACGCCCGCGGTGTTCACCTTGAGCGGCAGGTAGGTCGACGAGCCGCCGTACATCTTGCGGCCGACCATGCGCTTGGCGTACTGCACCGGGATGCGGCGCTGACCCTGCTCGACGAAGACGACGGCGACGAGGATCAGGAACACGGCGAAGCAGACGAGGCCGAAGGCGAGGCCGCCCTGGCTCTCGAGGATCTTCTGGCCGTCGGCCGGCAGGCGCGAGGCGATGCCCGCGAAGATCAGCAGCGACATGCCGTTGCCGATGCCGCGCTCGGTGATCAGCTCGCCGAACCACATGACGAGGATCGCGCCGGCGGTCATGGTGAAGACGATGACCAGCAGGGAGAAGACGTCGTTGTCCTGGATGATGCCGGGGCAGTCGGGCAGCAGGTTGCCGCGCGAGGCCATGGCGACGATCGCGGTGGCCTGCAGCAGCGCCAGCGCCACCGTGAGGTAGCGGGTGTACTGGGTGATCTTCGCCTGGCCGGCCTGCCCCTCCTTACGAAGGGTCTCGAACCGCGGGATGACCACCATCAGCAGCTGGATGATGATCGACGCGGTGATGTACGGCATGATGCCGATCGCGAACACCGACAGCTGCAGCAGCGCACCGCCGGAGAACATGTTGATCAGCGAGTACACCTGACCGCTGTCGCCGCTGGTGGCCTTGTCGACGCACTCGGTGATCGTCCCGAAGTTCACACCGGGCGACGGCAACGTGGCGCCGAGCCGGTAGAGCACGAGGATGCCCAGGACGATCAGGATCTTCCGCCGTAGATCCGGGGTCCGGAAGATCGGGACTAGGGCCGAAAGCACACATCCTCCTGGCAGCCGGGCGGCCCGGACGGGCCGCCCCACGCTCGTGGACACGCGCACCGCCCGCGGCGGAGCGCGATGTCCTCATGGGTAATCCTGCAAACGTATGAACTCTAACAGCCGCACTCATTGGGGCTGTTCACGGCGGGTACCGCCCGGCAGGAGACAGGCGGTGGGCCGTGAGGGGGCCGCGAAACGAGAGCCGCGGTAGGCACCGGTGACCGGCGCCTACCGCGGCGTCCACGTTGCGCAGCGCGAGGACTAGGCCTCGGCCGACGGCTTCAGCTCGGTGGCGGTGCCACCGGCGGCCTCGATCTTCGCCTTGGCGGCGCCGGTGACCTTGGTCGCCGTCACGTCCACCTTGACGCTGATCTCGCCGTCGCCCAGCACCTTGACGACACGGTTCTTGCGAACCGCACCGGCGGCGACGAGCTCGTCGATGCCGATGGTGCCGCCCTGCGGGAACAGGCGAGCGATGTCGCCCACGTTCACCACCTGGTACTCGACGCGGTTGCGGTTCTTGAAGCCCTTGAGCTTCGGCAGCCGCATGTGCAGCGGCATCTGACCGCCCTCGAACGCCACGGGGACGTTCTTGCGCGCCTTCGTGCCCTTGGTGCCGCGACCGGCGGTCTTACCCTTCGAGCCCTCACCGCGACCCACGCGGGTCTTGGCGGTCTTCGCGCCCTTAGCGGGACGGAGATCGTGCAGCTTGATAGCCATTGCTTACACCTCCTCCACTTCCACGAGATGCGAAACGACCTGGATCAGGCCGCGATTGACGGGGGTGTCCTCACGGACGACCGACTTGCGGATGCCCTTGAGGCCCAGGGTGCGCAGGCTGTCGCGCTGGTTCTGCTTGAGCCCGACGAGGCCCCGCACCTGGGTGATCTTCAGCTCTGCCATGACTTACGCTCCCTGACCTGCACGGGCGCGGAGCATGCCGGCCGGGGCGACGTCCTCGATGGGCAGGCCGCGACGAGCCGCGACCTCCTCGGGACGCTGCAGCTCCTTGAGAGCCGCCACGGTCGCGTGCACCACGTTGATGGCGTTGTCCGAGCCCAGGCTCTTGGCGATGACGTCGTGGACGCCGGCCGCCTCGAGCACGGGACGCACGGCGCCACCGGCGATGACACCGGTACCCGGGCTGGCGGGACGCAGCAGCACGACGCCGGCCGCGGCCTCACCCTGGACCGGGTGCACGATGGTGTTGCCGATCATCGGGACGCGGAAGAAGTTCTTCCGAGCCTCCTCGACACCCTTCTGGATGGCCGCAGGAACTTCCTTGGCCTTGCCGTAACCGACGCCGACCATGCCCTGGCCGTCGCCCACGATCACGAGGGCGGTGAAGCTGAAGCGACGACCACCCTTCACGACCTTCGAGACACGGTTGATGGTGACAACCTTCTCGATGTAGTTGCTCTTCTCGGCCTCGTTGCGGCCACCGCGCTGATCGCGGTCGCGGCCACCACGACCGCCGCGGCGGTCGTTCGAGTTCTCGTTGTTCCCGGCGGGGCCGTTGCTACCGCCGTCACGACGCTGACGTCCGGGCATCAGGCGACCTCTCCTTCGATGGAAAACATGCTGGTGTGAGTCATTAGAACGTCAACCCGCCTTCGCGAGCGGCGTCCGCGAGCGCGGCGATCCGGCCGTGGTACTTGTTGCCACCACGGTCGAAAACGACGGCGTCCACACCGGCGGCCTTGGCGCGGGCGGCGATGAGCTCGCCGACCTTCTTGGCCTGGGCCGACTTGTCGCCGCCGGCAGCCTTGACGTCCGCCTCCAGCGTCGACGCCGCGGCCAGCGTGTGGCCCTTGAGGTCGTCGATCAGCTGGACGTGGATGTGCCGGCTGGAGCGCTTGACCGCGAGCCGCGGACGGACCGCGGTGCCCTCGATCTTCTTGCGCAGGCGGAAGTGGCGACGGGCCTTCGACGTACGACGACGAGTCGAGACGTCCTTGCCCGCCGGGATGCGCTTGTTCTCAGTCTGAGTTGCCATGAGTTACTTACCCGTCTTTCCGACCTTGCGACGGATCTGCTCACCCTCGTACCGCACGCCCTTGCCCTTGTAGGGATCGGGACGACGGAGCTTGCGGATGACCGCCGAGACCTGGCCGACCTGCTGCTTGTCGATGCCGGACACGGAGAACTTGGTGGGGCTCTCCACCGCGAAGGTGATGCCCTCGGGCGCCTCGATCGGCACCGGGTGGCTGAAGCCCAGGGCGAACTCGAGGTCCTTGCCCTTGAGCGCCACGCGGTAGCCCACGCCGTAGATCTCCATCTTCTTGGTGTAACCCTCGGTCACACCGGTCACCATGTTGGCGACCAGGGTCCGCGACAGGCCGTGCAGCGCGCGGTTGCGCCGCTCGTCGTCGGGACGGGCCACCACGATGGCGCCCTCTTCGTTCTTCGACACCGAGATCGGCTCAGCGATCGTCAGCGCAAGCTGGCCCTTGGGCCCCTTGACGGTGACGTCCTGGCCGGCGATCTGCACGTCGACGCCCGCGGGAACGACCACGGGGTGCTTACCAATACGCGACATAGTTGTTTGTCCCCTTACCAGACGTAAGCGAGGACTTCGCCGCCCACGCCCTGCTTGGCTGCCTGGCGATCCGTGAGGAGGCCCGAGGACGTGGAGATGATCGCCACGCCCAGGCCACCGAGGACCTTCGGCAGGTTGGTGGACTTCGCGTACACGCGCAGACCGGGCTTCGACACGCGGCGCAGGCCGGCGATCGAACGCTCACGGCTGGGGCCGTACTTCAGCGAAACGACGAGGTTCTTGCCCACCTCGGCGTCCTCGGTACGGAAGTCGGTGATGTAGCCCTCACGCTTGAGGATCTCGGCGATGTTCGCCTTGATCTTCGAGTGCGGGAGCGTCACCTCGTCGTGGTACGCCGAGTTGGCGTTGCGCAGACGGGTCAAGAAGTCTGCGATCGGATCAGTCATGGTCATGACAGATTCGTCTACCTTTCTCGCAGCGGTTCCCATACATCGCCGGCGCTCTGGTGCCCTGACGAATCGGGGCCTGGAACGTCCGACGGTGGGCCTGCTACGAAGCAAACCGTCCTGCAATACCGTTGCACTGCAGGGATTCCGGACCGGCGAACCGGTTCGGGGAAGTGCGCCGGCCGTGCTCGAAGCACGACAGGCAACCTCACTAGTGTAGAGAAAGTGCCGGTCAGAGTCGAATCGGCACCTCTTGTCCCCCGCCGCGCGGGCGCCTAGCGTGAGGATCATGCCCTCGGTGAACGATCTCCTCCGCGATCCCCGGCTCTATCAGGCGGCCGCCGCCGGCCAGGCGACCGACGGGGCCCTGTGCATCCAGCCCGTCCCGTACATCGCACGGTGCCTCGACGACGTCGGCTGGCCCGACGGTGGCCGCTGGTTCTTCCCCGTGGTCAAGGGCGCCTCGGCGCTCGGCCTCGCGGCGGCGCCGCGGTGGCCGGGACTGGCCCGGCTCACCGCGATCATGCTGACGCTCTACTTCGCCGTCGCGGTGGGCCTGCACGTGCGCGCCCGCGACCTGCGACTGAACTTCGCGGCGGCCTCGTCGCTGCTGCTGTTCTACGGCGCGCTCGCCGCGACCGGCCCCCGGGTCAGTTCACCCGCAGCGTCGTCGTGACCGGCGTCGGGTTCTGGGTCAGGTCCAGGACCGGGCAGTGCGCGTCGACGACGGTCGTCAGCTCGCGGTAGCGCTCCTCGGTGTCCGGCCCGGTGATGTCGACGGTGACCCGCACCGCGGTGAAGCCCGGGCGCACGGTCTCGTCGAGGCCGAAGAAGCCGCGCACGTCGAGGTCGCCCTCCGCGCTGAGCTTCAGCTCGTCGATGGTGATGCCGAGCTTGTCGGCGTAGAAGCGGTACGTCACCACCTGACACGAGAGCAGGGCGGCCAAGTAGGTCTCGACCGGATTGATCGCGGTGTCGTCGCCGCCGAGCGTCGGCGGCTCGTCGACGGCGAGCGTGTGCTGGCGGGCGGTCGTGACGGAGCCGACGGCGCCCTGCGGAACCGCGCTCGCCGAGAACACCACGTGGGCGTTCGCGACGTTGCGGGTCACGGCCTGGTCGGTCGCGTCGATGATGGCGGCGAGGGTGCCGGTGGCGGATGCGGTCATGATCACTCCTGACGGGAAGGGTCGCTAGTGCTCCGCGGAACATATGTCCGATCCCGGTCCGGGCACAGCGGTTGCGCTCACCGTGATTGCCGACGGATACCCTGAGGGCCGTGTCCACCACCCTGACCGTCACCCTGCTCGCGGTACTCACCACGGCGGGCCTGGTCGGAGCGGTGGCGACCGACGGCACCGCGTCGCTGGTGCTGGCCGTCGCGACCGTCGTCGTCGCGGGCGTCCTCGCCGTGCGGCTGCGGTCCGCCCCGCCCGGTGCCGCGTGGGCGGGAGCCCTCGCCACCGGCATCGTCATCGTCTCGGCCGGCGTGCCCGCGACGATCGTGCTCACCGAGTCGGGCCGGTCGGGCTCGTCGGCGTTCGCCTCCTCGGAGGAGCAGCCGATCGACCCGTCGGAGGAGCTGCGCAGCGTGCTCGCCAAGGCGGAGGAGATCCAGCCCGGCAGTACGCGCACGATCCGCCAGATCAGCATCAGCCAGAACTGGACGCAGATGCGCTTCCTCGACCTCACCCGCGGCGAGGAGGTGTCGTTCCAGTACTCCCGCGTCGGCAGCACCCACGAGTGGAACACCCCGTCGCGCTCGAGCACGCCCAGTCGCGCGGCGGACGCCTTCAGCGCCGCGGACATCGCGGGCCTCGACCTGCGGGCGGCGACGACGAAGGTCGACGGCGCGATCGCGACCCTCGGCGTCAAGCGCACGGCGTCCTCGTCGGACGACATCGAGATCGGGCGGCGCAGCGGTGACCAGCGCCTGGTGGCCACCTTCGACCGGTCCCCGATCGAGATCGAGGTCGACCCGTCGGGCGCACTCCCCGACAACCTGGCGCTGGCGAAGACCGGCGGGATGCTCCCGATCGCCGAGCGCCTCCTGCGCGCGAACGGCTTCGATCCGGCCGCGCGCGTGATCGACCGGTTGGAGTACCGCGTCTTCGCCGAGAACGTGAGCTCCGTCGGCTCGGGCAAGGGCACCGTCGAGCTGAGCATCGCGGGCGCCGGCCGGACCGGGAAGCTCGCGGAGACCGTCGGCAAGTTCCCCGAGATCGACCTGCGGCCGAGCTCGTCCAGCAGCGAGACCTCGTTCCCCCTGTCAGCGGTCCGCTACGAGGGCATCGAGAAGGCGCGGACCGATCTGGTGCAGCGTTTCTCGGTGCTGCCGATCGACGCCTTCGCGCTGGGGCTGCGCGTCTCCGCCGACACCCGCACCAGCTCCCGCGTCACCCCGCCCACCGTCATGGAGGTCGGGCTCGGACCGAACTCGAGCGCCGAGGCCTACTACGCGCTCGACGGCCGGTTCCTGCGCACCGACTAGGTCTGCGCCGCGGTGAGGCGGCGGACCGTCGCGACCTCGGCGTCCCGATAGGGACGACCGTCGGGCCAGAGCAGGTCGTGGAACCACTGCTGCGGCTGCCGCGCCCCGACGTAGGGCTGCTTCCACGAGTCCCACGGGTAGTAGGTCTGGCTGCGGCCGGCGACGAAGCCCCACTGGTAGGCGTCGATGCCGAGTTCCTTGCAGATCGGCAGGATCGTCTCGATGGTGCTGCCCTGCGGGCGGGCCATGTACTCGGTGAGCAGCATCGGGCGGCCCTGCTTGGCGAGGTCGGCGGCCATGGCGCGGAACTTCTCCGGCGGGTCGTAACTGTGGAAGCTGATGACGTCGGACTGCTCGAGCTGGATCGCGCGGATCTCGGGCCGGGTGTCGGCCCAGGTGCCGGAGGTCAGCGGCTGCGTCGGGTTGCCGGCGCGCGCCCAGGCGAACGCCTGGGGCAGCAGCTGCGCGACGCGGGCGACCTTGTCGGGCGGGCTCAGCGGGTACGAGTCGGCGAGGTTCTCCGGCTCGTTCCAGACGTCCCACGCGACCACGCGGGGATCGTTCGCGAACGCCTTGACCACACCGGTCGCGTAGGCCTGCAGCGCGGCGGTGTCGGGGTTGGTCAGACCGGCGGCGCCGGGGCTCTGCACCCAGGTGGAGTTGTGCACGCCGGGGGTGGGCTCGCGCTGCACGCCGGGCTTCGGGTTCGGGTCCCAGCACGAGTCGAAGAGCACGAACATGATCTTGATCCCGTTGTTGTGCGCGATCGTGAGGAACTGGTCGAGTCGCTGCACGAGGCCGGTCGGGTCGGCGGTCCACAACTGGTCCTGCAGGAAGACGCGCATCGTGGTCATGCCGAGGCCGCGCGCCCAGCTCAGTTCGAGATTCATCCGGTTCGGGTCGAAGGTCTGCGCCTGGAACATCTCGAACTGGTTCCCGGCGTTGGCGTTGATGTAGTTCGCGCCGACCATCCACGGGTTCTGGGCCCGCCACTGCTGGGCCCGCTCGGGCGTCCACCGCGCGGCCGGTGCCGCGGGAGCGCCGGGTGCACCGGCCGGAGCCCCGGGCGTCGTCGGCCCGACCGTGCCGCCCGCGCCCGCCCCGGAGCCGGGGTCAGCGGCCGCCCGCGCGGCCACCATCGCCATGGGAAGCGCGGCCGCCGCCGAGAGCATCACCCTTCGAGTCACAACAGTCACAAAAACACCATACGCAACATTAGTCACAGTTCGGTCAAGGCGACGGCCGCGCGTCCGTTCCGAAACCGGGCGAATTTCGCGTCAGAATCCCGTCAGGCGATCCTGATCCAGAATCAGCCCGGTTTCGAACGACGCGACGAACTCAGCCCTCGATGGCCTTGCGGGCCTCGGCCTCCAGTTCGGCACGGAAACGCGGCGGCGCAGGCAGCACACCGCGATCGACGAGCCGGTCGACCGTGCTGACCACCTGGTTCAGGTACGCGGCCCGCTCGGCGGCGGCGCTCGACGAGGCGTGCCGGTAGAGCTTGAGCCCACGATCGAGGTCGCGCACGTCCTCCTCGGCGAGGCCGGCGGAGCCGGTGCTGCGGGCGTGCCGGTCGGCGGCGTACCAGCTGGTACGCAGGTCGGTCACGGCGTCGGCGTACTCGGCGCCCTTCGCCTCGCCGGGGTACTCGTCGGTGCGCAGCGCACCCGCGCGCTCCAGGGCGTCGTGGAAGGCGATCACCTTGGTCGAGCTGAAGTCCCACATCGCGGGGAAGCGCAGCAGCATCTCGGGATCGAGTTCGTAGACGGCGTACTCACCGAGCACCTCGTCGTGCCGGCCGACCGCGCGGTCCCACAGCGCCTCGCCCGACGGCGCGCTCGCGCGCGGCCGCTCGCGCGGCGGCGGGGGCGAGGTGAACTGCAACGGATCGGCCGTCGCGGACTTCGACGGATCGCCGTTGCCGCCGAGGAACACGATCATCGCGACGATGAGTGCGCCCGCGAGCAGCAGTGCCCCGATCGAACCGACGAACCGGGTGGCGATCAGACCGACCGCCCCGACGCCGAGCAGACCCGCGATCGCCGTATTACGCATCGGAAGCACCCACGACGAACACCCTAGTCGTCAGGCCGCGAGCGCCCGCTCCCCCACCGGAGCAGGGACGACGGCGTCATCGGGCGCGGGGCGCCGAGCGATCCGCGCGTAGCCGAGCACCATCGCACCGGCCGTGCCCAACAGCAGCACGGCGGCGAGAGCGCCGCTCTGCGCCATCGGCACGCTGAGGTAACGGATCGAGAGCAGGATCGCGACGAAGGCGAGGGCGCCGCCCGCGACGGTGGCGATCCGGCGCGGATGCCAACCGTCCTCGGGGCGCACCATGGCGGCCTCGAGCGTCAGCGCGAAGACGAAGCCGGCGATCAGGTCGACGCCGTAGTGCGCACCGAGGCCCAGGGTCGCGGAGATGGTGCAGACCCACCAGAAGACGCCGAAGAGCTTGAGCAGCCGCGGCCCGCGCAGCGCGTGCACCAGGATCGCGGTGGCCCAGGCGGTGTGCAGGCTGGGCATGCAGTTGCGGGGCGCCGCCTGACTGAAGTACGCGGAGACCGGCTCGAGCGAGGTGGGCAGCACGTGCGGCCAGATGTTCATCCAGCCGGCGCCCGCGACCTCGTTGCCGAAGGCGTAGGCCGGCCCGACGACGGGGAACAGGAAGTAGACGATGGGGCCGATCGCGCCGATCACGATGAACGAGCGCACGATGTGGTGCCGCGGGAAGCCCTCGGTGGAGCTGCGGCGCAGCTGGAAGTACGCGACGACGGCCGCGCCCACGGGCAGGTAGGTGTAGACCTTGGTGATCAGCCACAGGTACCAGCCGTGCTCGTGCACGAACCGGCCCATCACCCACGACGGGCTGCCGAGCGCGCGGTCGGCGACCTCGACGAAGTGATCGGCGACGTACGGCAGCGCCTCCATGGTCAGCCCGAGCCAGACCGCGGAGACGGCGTTGGCGACGATGAGGATCCCGGCCACGCCGGCGGCCTTGTACGCGGCGACCTGCTCGCGCCCGGTCAGCCGCAGGGCGGCGTACCCGGCCAGGGCGACGAGCGCCCACATCACGCCGTTGCCGAAGTGCAGGGGCGAGCCGACCACGAACCGCTCGGCGTTGAAGAGCACCTCGACACCCAGGACGACGCCGACGAAGGGCAGCCGCAGGCGCCCGGGCATGCACATCAGGGCGAGGGCGAGCGAAGCGACCTTGACCTCGCCGGTGACCGGACGGCCGACGAAGTCCTTCGCCAGACCCTCGACGGGGCCGGCCAGTCCGTAGGCCACCGCGGCCGCCTGGATGACCGCGACGAAGACGACGACCGCCCCGATGGCCCACAGCCAGGGCCGGTTCCGGATACCGCCGCGGGTGTGCTCCCCGCGCGGACCTCGCGGGAGCGCGACGTCTGCACGCACCAACATGAGATGACAGCATAGTTAACGTCCGAGTAACACTGTGCATCCGATCCGCGTTTCGTGACGTGAATCGCGCTGCGCACAGCGCCGTGACAGCACTCGCACAGCGCGGAGACAGCACTCGCACGACGACGGCCGGCTCGCGCGCGACGGTGCGGGGACGCCGAAGGGCGCGTGCTCCGCGCCGAAGCGGAGCACGCGCCCTTCGCGTGTGGAACTCGTCCCGGGTCAGACCCGGGCGGGACTCACCAGCTGCTCTTGTGCACGCCGGGGAGGTCGCCGGCGTGGGCCAGCTTGCGCAGGCACACGCGGCACAGGCCGAACTTGCGGTACACCGAGTGCGGGCGGCCGCACTTGTTGCACCGGGTGTACGCGCGGACGGCGAACTTCGGCTTCTTGTTGGCCTTGTTGATCAGCGCCTTCTTTGCCATGGCTCAGTTCTCCTTGAAGGGGAAGCCGAGGTGCTTGAGCAGCGCGCGGCCTTCCTCATTGTTGGTGGCAGTGGTGACGACGGTGATGTCCATGCCGCGGGGGCGGTCGATCGAGTCCACGTCGATCTCGTGGAACATCGACTGCTCGTTCAGGCCGAACGTGTAGTTGCCGTTGCCGTCGAACTGGTTGCCGTTGAGGCCACGGAAGTCGCGGATACGGGGCAGCGCGATCGAGGTGAGTCGATCGAGGAACTCCCACATGCGGTCGCCGCGCAGCGTGACGCGCGCGCCGATGGGCATGCCCTCACGGAGCTTGAACTGCGCGATGGACTTGCGGGCCTTGCGGATCTCCGGCTTCTGGCCGGTGATCAGCTCGAGGTCCTTGACGGCGCCGTTGATGAGCTTGGCGTCGCGGGCGGCGTCGCCGACGCCCATGTTCACGACCACCTTGACGACACCCGGGATCTGCATCACGTTGTCGTACTTGTACTCGGCGTTGAGCGCGTCCTTGATCTCGGCGCGGTAGCGCGCCTTCAGGCGCGGCTGGATCTTCTCAGAGGTGGTCATCTCAGATGTCCTTCCCGTTCTTGCGGGAGATCCGCACGCGCTTGCCGGTCTCCTCGTCGGTCCGGTAGCCCACGCGGGTGGGGTTGCCGTCCGAGTCGACGACCATCACGTTGGAGACGTGGATCGGGGCCTCGCGGACCTCGATCCCGCCCTGCGCGGTGGCGGAGGTGCTGGTGTGCTTCTTGATCCGGTTGACGCCCTCGACGAGGACCTTGTCAGCCTTCGGGAAGGACTCGACGACCTTGCCCTTGGCGCCCTTGTCGGGGCCCGAGATCACGATGACGGTATCGCCCTTGTGCACCTTCATGTCAGAGCACCTCCGGAGCCAGCGAAACGATCTTCATGAACTTCTTGTCGCGCAGCTCGCGGCCGACCGGGCCGAAGATGCGGGTGCCACGAGGGTCGTTGTCGTTCTTGATGATGACAGCGGCGTTCTCGTCGAACTTGATGTACGAACCGTCCGGACGGCGGCGCTCCTTGGCGGTGCGCACGATGACGGCCTTGACGACCTCGCCGCGCTTGACGTTGCCGCCGGGGATGGCGTCCTTGACGGTGGCGACGATGATGTCACCGATGCCGGCATAGCGGCGCGAGCTTCCACCGAGCACGCGGATGCAGAGGATTTCCTTGGCACCCGTGTTGTCGGCGACCCGCACCCGCGATTCCTGCTGAATCACTAGAGAGTCTCCTCGACCTGGATTTTCATGCGCGCCGGATTTCCGACCCGAACACGCGTGGTCAGTCGCTCGTGGCGCGAGGCCACAGGCAACCGATCCATAGTAGAGGAAACCGCAGGTCGCTGTCGAATCGCGCCCGGTCAGCCTGCGCCGGGTCCCGGCCGCCGGTCGCGGCGGCCCGACGACACCTCCCGCCCGCGATCGCGATCCTGCCGGGACTATCAGCATTTCGGCCCCTTCGCCGCACTGCGCGCTCTACGCTCCACGAACCTCGAACTCGAGGTTCCCCCTGATGAAGGAGTGTCCGGTGAATCGATCGACGAGGTTTCTCACGGGGCTCACCGCGCTGGCGATCGCAGCGGGGCCGGTACTGATCGGCGCGCCCGCAACGGCTGCCGGCGACTACCCCAACTGCAAGGCGCTCAACGCCGACTACCCGCACGGGGTGGGCGAACCCGGCGCCGTCGATTCGACGTCGAAGACGCCGGTCACCACCTTCACCGTCGACGCCGACCTCTACAAGGCCAACGACGGCCTCGATCGCGACGGCGACGGCATCGCCTGCGAGAAGCGCTGATCCCGCGCGCCCGGGCGCGCATTCACGCCGCCGCGGGGCGGCCCGGACGTCGAGGACGCGCGCCTCGTCCAGAGGGGAGCCCCGGGACGTCCCCTCCCGGCACCGTCGGTTCGCCTCGGACGTGCGCGCACGGCGGCGGAGCGCGAGCACCCGCGGCGTGCGGGTGGCGCCGAGATCCTCCGCCGCGCCGTGACCGCCGCGCGGCCGGGCGCGCCGGATCCACAGTCGATCGACATCGACGCTGGTGACAGCCGTGACGCCCCCTCCGTGCTCTCCCTGGCCGAAGACACGAGGACCGCACGCGCCGTGCCACCGGGCGATACCGCGGAATCGGTCGTTGTGGGGTCCGTACATTGGTCACTGCAACGGGGTCGGGTCACGGGAAGGGGAGTGATGAGCGCGTCGATCGACGGTCTCACCGGCACGGAATCGACTGTCCTACTGGTGCTCGCGTCCGCCGTGGAACCGGTGCGCAATCCCGACCTGAAACTGCTCGGCCCCGCGCTGGAGGCGCCGTCGCGCCGCAGGCTCGTCGAACGGGGCCTGCTCGAGGTCGAGACCGGCGCGCGCCGCACCCTGCTCCTCTCCCTCACCGACAAGGGCTGGGCGGCCGCCGCCGAGCTGCTCGAATCCTCTCCCCCTCCGCGCGCCACCCCGCAGCTGCGCGCGCTGTTCACCTTCGCCGCGGGGATCGGCCGGTACCTGCGCCGCGAGTCGCTCGCGCTCGGGGAGGTGGTCACGCCGGCACCGTCGACCCCCGGCGCCCCGGCCCCCGTGCCCGACGGTCCGCCGTCGGCGCGGGTCCGCGAGGCCTACGGCCGGATCGCCGCGCCGGGCGCCTGGGTCGCCCTGCGCGACCTGCGCGCCGCCCTGCCCGACCTGCCCCGCGCGGAGCTCGACGACGCCCTGCGCGCCCTCTATCCCGAGCCCGGCGTGCACATCGTCGCCGAGGACAATCTCAAGGCCCTCACCCCGGACGACCACGCGGCCGCGCTGCAGCTCGGCGGCCGTCCCCTGCACGCGATCAGGATCACCCGATGACGCTCTCCGATCTGCAGCGCACCGCGCTGCGCTCCGTCCGCCTGAGCTGGGCACCGACCTACGAGGAGGTCTGGGACGCGGCGACGGAGGACACCCACGTCGACGGCCTGCACACCGACGTCTGGGAGGACCTCGAGGACGCCCTCGGCGACGCGGTCGCGTCCACCGGCGCCTCTCCCACGGGCCTCGTCATCACCGGCAACGCGGGCACCGGCAAGACCCACCTGCTCACCCGCTTCCGCTCCGAGGTGCAGGCCGCGGGCCATTACTTCGTGCTGCTGGAACTACTCGACGCCTCCGACTTCTGGCGCGCCGCCCTGACCTCGCTGCGCAGCTCCCTGCTGCGCCCCGCGCGTGATCACGAGACCCAGCTCGCGCAACTGCTGTGGCTGCTCTCCGACGAGGCGGGGCTCTCGCGGGCCCACCGCCGGGAGTTCTCCGGCGACGCCGTGCCCACGCCGGAGGGCCTGGACGCGCTGGTCACCGCGATGAGCAACCGCCGCCCGCAGGTGCGGCAGTACCACGGGGTGCTGCGCGCACTGGTGCTGCTCGGCTCCCCCGACAGCCGCCTCGCCGACCTCGGCTCCGCCTTCCTCGAGGACATCGAAGTCGAGGAGACGGCCGCCGAGCGCCTGCACTGGGGCCTGCCGGCGCACGGCTTCCCCGCGGTGGAGACGGTCCGTGCGATCTCGGCGTTCATGGCCGAGACCGCCGCGACGGTCTTCGCCGTCGACCAGATCGACACGCTGCTCGCGCAGTCCGCGGCCACGCTCGCCGCGCCGGACACGGCCGAGAGCGAGGTCATCGAGCAGGTCGGCCACGGCCTGATGTCGCTGCGGCAGGGCCTGTACCGGACGGTCACCGTCGCCTGCATGCTGCCCACGGCCTGGGAGACGCTCGCCGGCCGGGCCACCGCCTCCGTCGCCGCCCGGTTCCGCGTCGTCGGCCCGCTCAAGTCGCTGCCCGACGGCGCCATCGCGCGCGCCATCGTCGAGCGCCGGCTCACCGCCGCGTACCGCGCCAAGGAGTTCACGCCGCCGCACCCGACGTGGCCGGTGGCGCCCGAGGCCTTCGCCTCGGCGGTGCACCACACCCCGCGCGACCTGCTCACCAAGGTCGACGCGCACATCCGGGCGTGCGTGAGCGCCCGCACCGACTTCGAACTCGCGTCCTTCGGCGCCTCCGACGGGGACGCGCCGCGCGTCGTCGCGCCGCCCGCGGCGAACCCCGCCGCGACCCCCGCGCCGGTGCAGCCGGCACTACCCGACACCACGCCGGAGGCGGCGCTGGCCCGCATCGACGAGCAGTTCGACGCGCTGCGGATCCGCGCGCGCGTGGGCGACGTGGCGACCGACCAGACCGTCGCCGACAAGCGCATGAGCGGCCTGATCGAGGCGGGCCTGCGCGCCTGGACCCGCGAGGACGGCGGCGAGGGCTTCCAGATCGAGCGCGGCAACAAGCACCTCGACGGACGGCTGCGGCGGCGCCTGCCCGGCCGCGTCGAGGACGAGCAGCACTGGGCCTTCCGCGCGATCCCCGCGGCCAACGCCGTCGCCACCACCAACCGGGTGCAGAGCGCCGCCACCGCGGCGGGCGTCGCCGCGGGCATGGACCGGCGCAAGCTCTTCCTGCTGCGTTCCACGCCCTGGCCCACCAGCCCGAAGGCGTCGTCGGTGATCGCCGATGCGATCGAGCGCGGCGCCGAGCTGCTCCCCCTCGACGAGGCCGATCTCGCGACGCTGGACGCGCTCGGCCGGATCATCGCGAACTCGCCGGAGGGCCTGGACGAGTGGCTCGCCGCCCGCCGGCCCGCGCACGGGCTGCGGATGTTCGCCGGCCTCGAGCGCAGGGCGCCCACGGACCGGCCCGCGCCCGCCTCGCGGCGCGGCCGGGGCATGATCCCCGGCGACGCCGTGGGACGCGTCGGCGGGCTGTCGAGCTCCGTCGCCGACGTCATGTTCGGCGGCCCGCCCGCCCCGAAGCCGGAGCCCGCCCCCGCGGTTCCGCCGGCACCGTCGAGCCCCCAGGGCCCGGAGGGCATCGTGGTCGGCCTGGGCCCGGACCACGAGCGCGTCGCGCTGGACCCGGCCGAGCTGCGCAAGCACACCGCGGTCTTCGCCGGCTCCGGCTCGGGCAAGACGGTGCTGCTCCGCCGACTCATCGAGGAGTGCGCGCTGCGCGGGATCTCGGCGATCGTGCTGGATCCCAACAACGACCTCTCCCGCCACGGCGAGGCGTGGCCGCAGCCGCCGTCGGGCTGGTGGGAGGGCGACGCCGAACGCGCCCAGCGCTACCTCGACGAGACCGACGTGGTGGTGTGGACGCCGAACCGTCAGTCCGCGAGACCGCTCGTGCTGCAACCGATCCCGGACTTCGCGGCGCTACGCGAGGGGATCGGAGGGGGCGACGGCCCGGGCGATACCGAGGCGCAGGAGGCCCGCGAGGGCTTCGCGATGGCGGTCGAGGCGTCGGCGAGCTCGCTCGAGCAGCACGTCGGGATCGGCGGCGCCAAACGCGAGCAGCAGCGGGCGATCCTGCGCGAGGCCCTCGACGCCTACGGCCGGCAGGTCGGCCGCGCCGACATCCGCGGCTTCGCCGAGTATCTCGCCGACTGGGACTCGAGCCGCAGCAGCCTCGGCAGCGCCGACAAGCTGGCGCCCGAGCTGGCCGCGAACCTGCAGGCCGCGCTCATCAACAATCCGCTGCTCGGCGGCCGCGGCGAGGCCGTGGACCCGGCGACCCTGCTGACCCCGGCGCCGGGCAAGCGGGCGCGGGTCTCGGTGATCAGCCTCATCGGCCTGCCCGACGAGACGCAGCGGCAGACCTTCGTCGCGCAGCTGCAGCTGGCGCTGTTCGCCTGGATCCGGCGCCACCCCGCGGGCGAGACGCCGCTGGGCTGGCTCCTGGTGATGGACGAGGCGCAGCAGATCGCGCCGTCGGGGGCGATCAAGCCGTCCACCGAGTCGACGCTGCTGCTGGCCTCGCAGGCCCGCAAGTACGGGCTGGGGCTGGTGTTCGCGACGCAGGCGCCGAAGGGCCTGCACGACAAGGTCGTCGGCAACAGTGCGACACACTTCTACGGCAAGCTCAACGCGCCGGTGCAGATCCAGGCGGCGAAGGATCTGGCCGCGGCGCGCGGCGGCCGGCTCGAGGGGATCGGCGGCCTCGGCGCGGGCGACTTCTACCTGGGGGCCGGCGCCGAGACGGTGCGCCTGCACTCCCCGATGTGCCTGAGCCACCACGCCGCGAGCCCGCCCACCGAGGACGAGGTGCTGCGGATCGCCCGCGGCTGACCGCCCGCAGACGACGACCGCCGCACCCTCGGTCGAGGATGCGGCGGTCGCGTGATCGCTCGCTCAGCCCGCAGGGCGGGTGGCGCGGCGACGGGGCTGCTGCGCGCGGCCCTGCCCCTGGCCCTGAACCCGCCCGCCGGAAGGCGCCTGGCGCTGCCCGGCTCCGGCGCGGGGCCGCTGCTGGCCGCTCTGCCCCTGGCGACGCTGCTGGCCGCCCTGGCCGGCACCGTCGGACCGCTGCCCGGTGCCCTTGCCGCGCCCGGCGCGACCCCGGCCCGGGGCGTGCCCGCCACCGGCGCGGCGCGGCTGCTGCGGCGGCGCGACGGGCTCGGGCTTGACGTAGGGCGCGACATCGCCGACCAGGTCGACGACGACCGGCGAGGCGGCGGTGACGGCGACGGGGCGCGCGGCGATCGCGGCCTTCTTGAGCAGGACCTGGGTGTCCTTGCGCTGCTCGGGCGTCATCACGGTGACGACGGTGCCCGCGCTGCCGGCGCGCGCGGTGCGGCCGCTGCGGTGCAGGTAGGCCTTGTGCTCGGCGGGCGGGTCCACGTGCACGACGAGCTCCACGTCGTCGACGTGCACGCCGCGGGCGGCGATGTCGGTGGCGACCAGCACACGGGCGGTACCGGCGCTGAAGGCCTCCAGATTGCGGTCGCGCTGCGGCTGGCTGAGGTTGCCGTGCAGGTCGCGCGCGGGGATGCCCTGCTCGGTGAGCTGCTTGGCCAGCTTCTTGGCCTGGTGCTTGGTGCGGGTGAACAGGATCCGGCGGCCGGTGCCCGAGGCGAGGGCGCGCACGAGGGCCGTCTTGTCGTCCTTGCCGCTCACCTCGAAGACGTGGTGGGTCATGTCGGCGACGGGCGAGGTCTCGGGGTCGACCGAGTGCGAGACCGGGTCGTGGAGGAACTTGCGCACGAGCTTGTCGACGCCGTTGTCCAGCGTGGCGGAGAAGAGCATGCGCTGCCCATCGGCCGGGGTGGCCGCGAGGATGCGGGTGACCACGGGCAGGAACCCGAGGTCGGCCATGTGATCGGCCTCGTCGAGGACGGAGACGGCCACGTCGGAGAGATCGACGATGCGCTGCCGCATGAGGTCCTCGAGGCGGCCGGGGCAGGCCACGACGATGTCGACGCCCTGCGCGAGCGCCTGCTCCTGGCGGGACTGCTTGACGCCGCCGAAGATCGTGGTGACGTTGAGCCCGAGGGACTTCGCCAGCGGCTCGACGGTGGCCGTGATCTGCGTGGCCAGCTCGCGGGTCGGCGCGAGCACCAGGCCGACGGGGCGGCCCGGGCGGCGACGGGAGCCGCGCGCCTCGTCGACGGCGACGACGAGCGGGATGGCGAAGGCCAGGGTCTTGCCCGAGCCGGTCTTGCCCCGGCCGAGCACGTCGCGGCCGGAAAGGGTGTCAGGCAGGGTGTCGGCCTGGATCGGGAACGGGGTGGGCCGGTCCATCGCGACGAGGGCGTCGACGACGGGGGCGGGAACGCCGAGGTCGGAGAAGGATTTCGTGGGCACAGCTGTAGACACGGGTGGTCTCACCTAACACTGGTGGGTGGCGAAGGCGGCGGTGGCCGCGTCCGTTCGCCGCAAGAGAAGAACCGGGAGGAGGTCTCGAGCCGCTAGGGCGAGACAGGGCCCGGGGCCCTACGACGCATGTGGGACGTCACCGTCCCGCACGATGACAAGCATAGCAAACCTGTTCGCACCACAGCGCACGTCCGAGGCGGAGGTGCCCGCGCTCACAGGGCCGCGCGATCTTCGCCCCTGCGCGACGAACGACCGCGTCATGCGCGACAATGCACTCATCGAGGCGCGCGTTCCGCGCGCCGGAGGGGGCGATATGGGGATGGGGAACGGATCGGCGGCACAGCGCGGCGCCGCGCTGGTCGTCGCCGGTGCGGCGCTCGTCGCGGCGGCGGCGTGTACGCCGGTCGCCGGGTCGGGCTCGGCGCAGCAGAGCGATGTGGCGGCGTACCAGTCGACGCTCGCCTCGTCGAGGGCGGCGTCCGCGGCGGCGGCCAAGACGTCGGTGTGCGCGTCGTGGCAGGCGGGCTTCGCCAAGCGGGACGCGGTCACCTCCACGACGGTCGCGGCCACGAAGAATCCCGCGTGGACCTGGGACTCCATCGCACCGACGATCGCGGCCGAGCTGGCGGCGGTCGCGACGGAGTCCACCGCACTGCCCGCGCTGATCGCGACGCGCGATCTGCCGGCGACGGTCTCGACCGTGCTCACCGACTACAAGGCCAAGCTCGACGCCTACGGCGCGGCGATGCGCGCCGACCAGGCCGCGCGAGCGGAGGACAGCTGGGCTCGCACGAACCCCGCGCTGGACGCGCTGGAGCGGGTCGGGGAGAACGTCAAGGGGCTCTGCACCACGAAATGACCGGCCACCGGGGAGGAACCATGTCCACACGCACCAGGTCCATCGCAACCGCGACGGCCGCGCTGGCCGGGGCCGTGCTCGTCACGGGCTGCACCGTCGCCGGCACCGGTTCGGCCGATCCGTCGGCGGTCGCGGCGTACCAGAGCACCATCGCGGCCTCGCGCGCCGCCGCGGCGGAGTCAGCCCGCGTCTCGGCGTGCGCCGCCTGGGAGACCAACGTGGACACCCGCCTCGTCGCCACGCGGGCCACCACCGCCTTCACGAAGGACCCGAACTGGCAGTGGGACGGCATCGCCGGCCTCGTCAACGCGGAGTTGGCCGCGATCGAGACGGAATCGGGCAAGTTGCCGGGGATCGTCGCCACTCCGAACCTGCAGGAATCGCTGAAGACCCTGTTCAGTCAGTACAAGACCAAGCTGGACGCGTACGGCGTGGCGCTGCGCGCGGACGCGCAGGCGCGCGGTTCCGGGGATCAGACCTGGCCCAAGCGCAATCCGGCCTCGTCCGCCATGGTCGACACGCTCGAGAGGATCGAGGCGGTCTGCCCGTCGCGCTGACGACGCAGGTGTTCGATATCACGAATATTTCCATACGCCGAAGTTAAGGCGTGGGCTAACCTTCTCCATGTTCACTATTTGACATCGAGAGGTAACCGTCATGACCGTTCGCCTGTGGGTCGCCCGCACCGTCTCCGCGGGGCTGCTGGCCGCCGCCGTCGCCACTCCCCTCGCAGCGGTCGCCACCGCCGCCCCGACACCCGCGCCCGGCGCACCGGGCGCCGCCGCCCCGAGCGCACCGTCGACCAGCGCCGCGCGGGCGGCCTACGACCAGTGGTACGCCAACCGCGCCCCGCGGCTGAAGGCGACCCGCGCCACCGTCGAGTTCACCAAGAACCCGCAGTGGAACTGGGCCGGCATCGGCCCCGTCATCGACGCCGAGCAGAACGCGATCGCCACCGAGCTGCGCACCCTGCCGGGCACCATCAACCGTGCCGCCTCGCACCCGCGGCTCGCCAACGCCCTGCGCGCCTACCAGGCGCGGCTCACCGAGTACAGCCGCGCGCTGAACGCCGACCGCGCCGCCCGCGGCACCGAGCGCGCGACGTGGACGCGGAGCAACCCCGCCTACGACCGCGTCACCGACGCCAGCAACGCGCTGCACGCGATCTGCCGCACGCTCTGACGCCGCACCCCACGCCTGAGCCCGCCCCCCGGCACCGCTCTCCCCGCAAAACCCGGACGCACCCGTAGCGCCCGGCTACGGTGGGAGCGCGCGCCGGGGGGCGCGTCTTTCGGCTGCCGGGGGGCGGATCATGACGGTACGAATGCGCGGCGCGGCCGCGATGGGGATCCTGCTCGGCGCCCTCACGGGCTGTTCGTCCGACGGCCCCTCCCCTCGGTCGACGGTGCCGCGCGCACCGTCGCGGGCACCGCCACCGCCGATCCCGACGCGGTGGCGGCGCACCTGAAGAAGAAGGCCGTCCAGCGGGCCGGCCTGGACGCGTGCCACCGATGGGTCGCCGGGTACACGCCGCGGGTCGCGACGCACGACGCTGGGACCGGCGCGACCAAGGTGCTCAAGGACTCTCCGAGCGTCGCGGCGTTCTGGGCGGGGATGGCGCCGAAGCTCGCCGCGGAGTACGCGGCGATCGATACCGAGATGGCGGCGCTGCCCGCCGTGCTCACGATCGCGGCCCCGATCCCGGAGCTCGTGGAGGTGCTCACCGAATACCGCCGGTTGATCACCGTCTACCGGAGCACCGTCCAGGCGGCGCAGGCGGCCGCCGCCGGTCCGCCGAACATGTGGGGCGGCACCAACGAGGCCTACAAGGCCGTCACCGACCACATGAACGCGAAGATCGTCACGCTCTGCAACCGGATCGAGGACGAATAGCAGAACACCCCGGATCCTCGTACGAGGTTCCGGGGTGTTCGCGTGTCTCTCGGTGGGAGGGGCCTTTACTTGGCCTTCTCCAGCACCTCCACCAGACGCCAGTGCTTGCTGGCGCTCAGCGGACGGGTCTCCATGATCCGGACGCGGTCGCCGACACCGGCGACGCCTTCCTCGTCATGCGCCTTCACCTTGGAGGTGGTGCGGATGATCTTGCCGTACAGGGAGTGCTTCACGCGGTCCTCGAGCTCGACGACGATGGTCTTCTCCATCTTGTCGGACACGACGTACCCGATACGCACCTTGCGGCTGTTCCGAGCCTCAGTGGTCACGTTGCTTCCATTCTCGCTCATGCGGCGTCACCCTCCGGACCCGAGGCCAGGCCGAGCTCCCGCTCGCGCAGGATCGTGTAGATCCGGGCGATGTCGGTACGCACGGTACGCAGGCGACGGTTGTTGCTCATCTGTCCGGTGGCCATCTGGAAGCGCAGGTTGAACAGCTCCTCCTTGGCCTCGCGCAGCTTCTCCACCAGCTCGTCCGCGGTGAGACCGCGGAGATCAGCGGCGACGGTGTTCGACATCAGAACTGCTCCTCTCGGGTCACGATGCGGGTCTTGCAGGGGAGCTTGTGCTGCGCGCGGCGCAGGGCCTCGCGAGCGATCTGCTCGTTGGGGTAGGTCATCTCGAACATCACGCGACCGGGCTTGACGTTCGCCACCCACCACTCGGGCGAGCCCTTACCGGAACCCATGCGGGTCTCGGCCGGCTTCTTGGTGAGCGGGCGGTCCGGGAAGATGTTGATCCAGACCTTGCCGCCACGCTTGATGTGGCGGTTGATGGCGATACGAGCGGACTCGATCTGGCGGTTGGTGATGTAGGCGGGCTCGAGAGCCTGGATGCCGTAGTCACCGAAGGCCACGGTGGTGCCACCCTTGGCGGCGCCGGAGCGCTTGGGGTGGTGCTGCTTACGGTGCTTCACCCGACGGGGGATCAACATGGCGTCAGCCCTCCTGGTTCGTTGCAGCCGGAGCCGCCGCCACCGGAGTCTCCTCCGTTGCGGCGCGACCGGCCTCGGTGCTGGTGGCGGTCGTGCCCGAAGCGCCGCTGCGACGCGGGCGCTGGGGGCGCTCACGACGCGGGCCGCGACGGTCGTCGTTCGACGGTGCCGCCAGCTCGCGCCGGCCGCCCACGACGTCGCCCTTGTAGATCCACACCTTGACGCCGATCCGCCCGAAGGTGGTCTTCGCCTCGTGCAGGCCGTAGTCGATGTCGGCGCGCAGCGTGTGCAGGGGCACGCGGCCCTCGCGGTAGAACTCGCTGCGGCTCATCTCCGCGCCGCCCAGGCGACCCGAGCACTGGACCCGGATGCCCTTGACGTTCGGCTGACGCATCGCCGACTGGATCGCCTTGCGCATCGCGCGGCGGAACGCCACGCGGTTGCTCAGCTGCTCCGCGATGCCCTGCGCGACGAGCTGGGCGTCGGCCTCGGAGTTCTTCACCTCGAGGATGTTGAGCTGCACCTGCTTCTTGGTGAGCTTCTCCAGCTCCGAGCGGATGCGATCGGCCTCGGCGCCGCGGCGGCCGATGACGATGCCCGGACGCGCGGTGTGGATGTCCACCCGCACGCGGTCCCGGGTGCGCTCGATCTCGATCTTGCTGATGCCGGCGCGCTCGAGGCTGTCGGTCAGACGCTTACGGATCGCGACGTCTTCCTTGACGTACTCCGAGTACTGCTTATCGGCGTACCAGCGGGACTTCCAGTCCGTGGTGATGCCGAGGCGGAAGCCGTGGGGATTGATCTTCTGACCCATGCTTACGCTCCCTTCCGGCTGTTGCGGCTGGCGGCGGGCTTCTTCGACTCCAGCGACTCCACCACGATGGTGATGTGGCTGGTGCGCTTGCGGATCCGGTACGCACGGCCCTGGGCCCGCGGCTGGATGCGCTTCATGGTCGGGCCCTCGTTGGCGTACGCCTCCGAGACGACCAGGGTGCGCGGGTCGAGACCCAGGTTGTTCTGCGCGTTGGCGATCGCCGAGGCGAGGACCTTGGCGACGGGCTCGCTCGCGGCCTGCGGCGCGAACCGCAGGATCGCCAGCGCCTGCTCGGCGTCCTTGCCGCGGACCAGGTCGATCACGCGACGGGCCTTCATCGGCGTGACGCGCACGAAACGCGCGGTCGCCGAGGCGGTCGGATTGGCGGTGGTGGCTGCTTCGTTGCTCATTAGCGGCGCTTACCCTTCCGGTCGTCCTTGATGTGGCCCTTGAACGTCCGCGTCGGGGCGAACTCGCCCAGCTTGTGGCCCACCATGTTCTCCGAGACGAACACCGGCACCTGCTTGCGACCGTCGTGGACGGCGAAGGTGTGACCGATGAAGTCGGGGATGATGGTGGAGCGACGCGACCAGGTCTTGATGACCTGCTTGGTGCCCTTCTCGTTCTGGACGTCGACCTTCGCGAGGAGGTGGTCGTCGACGAACGGGCCCTTCTTGAGGCTGCGTGGCATTCTCTAACTCCCTCCTAGCGCTTGTTCTTACCGGACTTGCGGCGACGCACGATCAGCTTGTCGCTCGCCTTGTTCTTGCGGGTGCGGCCCTCGGGCTTGCCCCACGGGCTCACCGGGTGGCGGCCACCGGAGGTCTTACCCTCACCACCGCCGTGCGGGTGATCGACCGGGTTCATGACGACACCACGGACGGTCGGGCGCTTGCCCTTCCACCGCATACGGCCGGCCTTGCCCCAGTTGATGTTGCTCTGCTCGGCGTTGCCGACCTCGCCGACGGTGGCGCGGCAGCGCACGTCGACGCGACGGATCTCACCGGAGGGCATGCGCAGGGTCGCGTACGCGCCCTCCTTGCCCAGCAGCTGGATGCTGGCACCGGCCGAGCGGGCCATCTTGGCACCGCCACCGGGGCGCAGCTCGACGGCGTGGATCACGGTGCCGGCGGGGATGTTGCGCAGCGGCAGGGCGTTGCCCGGCTTGATGTCGGCGTTGGGGCCCGACTCGACGACGTCGCCCTGTCCCAGGCCCTTCGGCGCGAGGATGTAGCGCTTCTCGCCGTCGAGGTAGTGCAGCAGCGCGATCCGCGAGGTGCGGTTGGGGTCGTACTCGATGTGCGCGACCTTGGCGTTGACGCCGTCCTTGTCATGGCGACGGAAGTCGATGACGCGGTAGGCGCGCTTGTGGCCGCCACCCTTGTGCCGGGTGGTGATGCGGCCGTGCGCGTTGCGGCCACCACGGCCGTGCAGCGGGCGGACCAGCGACTTCTCCGGGGTCGAACGCGTGATCTCGTCGAAGGTCGAGCCCGACGAACCACGACGACCCGGAGTGGTCGGCTTGTGCTTACGGATAGCCATTTAGCTCGCGCCTCCGAAGATGTCGATGGGCTTGCTGTCGGCGCTCAGGGTCACGATGGCGCGCTTGGTGCTCTTGCGCTGACCGTAACCGGCACGGGTGCGCTTGCGCTTGCCCTGGCGGTTCAAGGTGTTGACGCTGTCGACCTTGACGCCGAAGACCTTCTCCACGGCGATCTTGATCTGCGTCTTGTTCGCGTCCGGGTGCACCACGAAGGTGTACGTGTTCTCCTCGATGAGGCCGTAGGCCTTCTCGGAGATCACCGGCGCGAGCAGGATGTCCCGCGGGTCGGCGGGGATGGTTGCGGTAGCCATCAGGCGTTCGCCTCCTCGGTCTTCGTGGCGCTCGCGATGAACGAACCCAGAGCCTCGCGGCTGAACACCAGGTCATCGGCGTCCAGGACGTCGTAGGTGTTGAGCTGGTCGGCGTAGATCCACTTCGCGTTCGGCAGGTTCTGGACGCTGCGCTGCGCGGTCAGGTCCTCGCGGCCGACGACCACGAGGAACTTCTTGCGCTCCGACAGCGCGGCCAGGAACAGGCGGGCGGTCTTGGTCGACGCCTCCTGGCCGGCCACCAGCTCGGTGACGACGTGGATACGGTCCTCGCGAACCCGGTCGGTGAGGGCACCGCGCAGGGCGGCGGCCTTCATCTTCTTCGGGGTGCGCTGGCTGTAGTCGCGCGGCTGCGGGCCGTGGACGGTGCCACCGCCGGCGAACTGCGGCGCGCGGGTCGAGCCCTGACGGGCGCGGCCGGTGCCCTTCTGGCGGTACGGCTTACGGCCACCGCCGCGGACCTCGCCGCGGGTCTTGGTGGCGTGGGTGCCGGCGCGCGCAGCGGCGAGCTGCGCGACGACCACCTGGTGCATCAGCGCGATGTTGGGCTCGACGTCGAAGATCTCGGCGGGGAGATCGACGGTGCCGTCGGTCTTGCCGTCGGCGGTCTTGACATCAAGAGTCAGCTTGCTCATGCGCGAGCACCACCCTTCACAGCGGTACGGACCATCACGAGGCCGCCCTTGCGACCGGGGATGGCGCCCTTGATCAGCAGGACGCCGGCGTCGGCGTCCACCTTGAACACGGACAGGTTCTGCGTGGTCACCTTGTCGGAGCCCATGCGGCCGGCCATGCGCACGCCCTTGAAGACGCGGCCGGGGGTGGCGCAGCCACCGATGGAACCGGGGGCACGGTGCACGGCCTGCGCGCCGTGGCTGGCGCCGAGACCGGCGAAGCCGTGGCGCTTCATGACGCCGGCGTAGCCCTTGCCCTTGCTGATGCCGGTGACGTCGACGAAGTTTCCGGCCTCGAAGACGTCGGCACCCAGCTCCTGGCCGACCTCGTAGTCGGCGGCGGCGTCGGCATCGGCGAGCCGCAGCTCGGCGATGTGGCGACGCGGCGTGACGCCGGCCTTGGCGAACTGGCCCGAGACGGGCTTGTTCACCTTGCGCGGGTCGATGGCGCCGAAGGCGAGCTGCACGGCGTCGTAGCCGTCAGCGGCCTGGGTACGGATCTGGGTGACCACGTTCGGCCCGGCCTTGACGACGGTGACCGGGACGACCCGGTTGTTCTCGTCGAAGACCTGGGTCATGCCGAGCTTGGTGCCCAGGATTCCCTTGATCTTGTTCTCAGTCATATCGATTCTCCGCAGCCGCTTACTGGATGTTCACGTCGACGCTGGCCGGCAGGTCGATGCGCATGAGCGCGTCGACCGTCTTCGGCGTCGGGTCCAGGATGTCGATCAGCCGCTTGTGCGTACGCATCTCGAAGTGCTCGCGCGAGTCCTTGTACTTGTGCGGCGAACGGATGACGCAGTACACGTTCTTCTCCGTCGGCAGCGGCACGGGACCGACCACGCGGGCGCCGGTGCGGGTCACGGTCTCGACGATCTTCCGAGCAGACGCGTCGATCGCCTCATGGTCATAGGCCTTGAGCCTGATGCGGATCTTCTGTCCCGCCACGCTGTGTCCTCTTCCGTCAAGTGTTCACGTATTGCCAGACACACGGACAGCTGAAAAACCTGCGGGAACGTATCCCGCTGAAAAGTCGATCGACGCTGTTCATGTGTCAAATTGCTCCGGTCCACGCGGTCGGGCGTGTCGCGCTGGCGCTCATACTCCGCCGTGTGTTCCGGTGGCTCCCGCAAGGGGTGCCGGGCGATACCGAAGCCGGTGGGACGATCCACAGGGGACCGCGCCGCCCGACAAGGCAACCCGACCAGTATGCACTGCTCCGGCCCGTTCTTCAAATCGAACCGGTCGATCCGCTGCGTGCGATTCGCGTCACAGCCGCCCGAACGGCCGCTCTGGAAGAATGTGGTCATGACCGAGCAGCGCGTCGCGCCGAAGCTGGGCGCGCTGATCCTGGTGGGGTCCTTGGGCGCCGGACTCGTCGGCTGCGCCGTCGACCCGGGCGGCCCCGGCGGACCGTCGACCTCCGTCAGCGCGTCACCCTCACTGGAGCCGATCGTCCCGCGACCGGCAGCGGCGGTGCGCGACGACGCGGTCCGCTACCGCTACCCCGCGCCGAACGCCGATCCCCGGCAGAACTACGGCAACCTCTACCTGCCGCGCGGCGCGCACGCGCCGCGCAGTGTCCCCGTGGTGGTGCTCATCCACGGCGGCGGCTGGAAGAACCGCTCGAGCGCCGGGTACACGGCCGAGGTCGCGCGGGCGCTGCAGGCCGAGGGCCTGGCGGTGTGGAACGTCGAGTACCGCCGCGTGGGCTCGGGCGGCGGTTGGTCGACGACGTTCACCGACGTCGGGTACGCCGTCGACTTCGTGCCGGCGCTCGCACAGAACGCGCCCGCCCTGGACCCGACGAACGTGATCCTGGTCGGGCACAGCGCGGGCGGCCAGCTCGCCGCGTGGGCGGCCTCGCGGCGCACCCTGCCGGCCGGGGCGCCCGGGGTCACCTGGCCGGCCGGCGGCGGCCCGACCGTGGTTCCCCGCGCCTTCGTGGCTATGGCGGGCGTGCTGGACATGCGCACCTCGTCGCGCCTGAACGACCACGTGCGCAAGGCGCTGGGCGGGATGCCCGACCAGGTGCCCGAGCGCTACGCGCTGGCGAACCCCATCCAGCGGATCGATCCGCTCATGCCGTCGGTGGCGATCCACGGCTCCAAGGACACGGTGGTCCCCGCGAGCGAATCCGTGGACTTCGTGGCGGCGGCGCGCGCTCTCGGGGCACCGTCGCTGCTCGTCGAGCTCGACGGTGCCGGACACGGCACGCCGGTCAGCGTGCGCTCGCGGTACTGGCCGACGGTGCGCGAGAGCATCGTCCGGCTGGCCCGCGACGGTTTCGCCGCGCTCGCGGCGGCCCCGCCGCGGTGACGGGCCGTCCGGTCAGGCGGTGAACCAGCGGCGCGAGGACTCCGGCGCCCAGAGCAGGATCGGCACCGCGACGGTGGCGATGAGGCCGATGCAGGTGAACGCCATCAGCACGGAGGCGACGGTGGCGAGGATCGCGATGATCCGCGAACGCTTGAGCAGCAGGCCGATGCCCGTGGCGATGCCGCCGAGCGATCCGACGAGGCCGAGGATCGCCGCGCCGAGGAAGCCGGCCGCGAACGCGGCGTCCTCGCCCTCGAGCGCCTCCCCCGAACCGAGCAGCGTGAGCGCACCGACCAGCGCGCAGATCAGGCCGACCACGATCAGCACCACGGCCGCCCCGATGATCGTGCCGGGCCGCGAGGTCGGCGCCCCGCCGTAGCCGGGCTGGGAGTAGCCGGGCTGGGGGTAGCCGGGCTGGGGGTAGCCCGGGTACGGCTGACCGGGCTGACCGAAGGCGGACTGGTCGTGGACCGGCTGCCCGAAGGCCTGCTGCCCGGAGGCCGGCTGTCCGCAGGCCTGCTGCCCGGAGACCTCCTGTCCGTAGGCCTGCTGCCCGTAGGCGGGAGGGGCAGACTGCTGCGGGTAGCCCGGGGCCGGCTGCTCCTTGCTGAACGGATCGGCGTTCTGGGCGTACGGGCTCTGCGTGTACGGATCCTGACCCGACGGGTTCTGTCCGTACGGGCTCTGTCCGTAGGGGCTCTGGGCGTACGGGTCCTGACTCGGCCCGGCCTGCTCGGTCGGATTCTGGTCGTTCCGGCCGTCACTTTCGGTCATCAATCTCCCCATTCACTCGAGTGTGCCGATCAGCGTACGCGCCACCACGGCGATACCGCACTGCGGCGGGCGCCCTAACTTACTCTGCGGTAAGATACGTCCATGACCGACACCTCCACGTTCAAGATGTGGCGCACACTCAGCGACAAGCCGCTCGGCAAGCTGGCCTTCTCCGCCGCCGCCTCCCTCAAGGCGCCCTACTTCGCCTCCGTGACCCCCTACATCTCCGAGATCGAGTACGGCCGCGCCGTCGTCCACGGGCCGAAGTGGTGGTTCGTGCAGAACCACATCGGCACGTTCCACGCCATCGCCGCCTGCAACCTCGCCGAGGTGGGCATGGGCATGGTGATGGAGGCGTCCACGCCGGGCACCCACCGCTGGCTGCCCAAGTCCATGACCGTCGACTACCTCGCCAAGGCCGAGTCCTCGCTCGTCGCGACGGCCACGCTGGCCGAGGACGTCGACTGGGACGCGATCACCACGGGGCGCGAGGTGCCGGTCGACATCGCGATCCGCGACAAGAAGGGCACCGAGGTGGTGCACGCGAAGATCACGACCTGGGTCACACCCAAGCCCTCGAAGTGAGTCCATCACACAACTCGAGTCACATGAGTTAATCTGCGCATCATCGATCACTCGGTTTACAGGCGGTGTGGCGTGTGGCACGCTACCGTCGCACAGTCTTGCGCCGACCCGAGGAGGATCATGCGCCGCACCATCACGTCGTACCCGAGGACCCTCGCGGCATCCGTGGCCGTCCTCGGCGGCGTCGCCGCGCTCGTCCCCGCCGCCGCACAGGCGGAGCCGGTGGCCTCCGTGGTCCCCGGCAGTTCGGTGCTCACCGTCACCAAGCTCGTCGGGAACGTCGCCGACGGCCGCGGCTGCACCGTCGGCTTCGTCGGCCAGCGCCCCGACGGCACCCGCGTGGGCCTGTACGCCGGCCACTGCGGTGCGCAGGGCCAGCAGGTCGTCGTCGACGGTCGGATCGTCGGAGTGAACGCCGGCTCGTCCTCGCCGCGACTGACCAAGTCCGACATGTTCGAGGTGCCCGACGCCCCCGACTGGGGCGTGTTCACCCTCGATCCGAAGCTCGCGAAGGCCACCCCGGGCGGCCGTGTCCGGCCGACCTCGGTGGGCACGGCCCGGCCGGGCGATCCGGTCTGCAGCCAGGGCGTCTCGTCGGGCTGGCGCTGCGGTTCGGTGGTCAGCGTGGACGGCGGCTACATCGCCACCACGATCCCCGTCCAGGTGGGCGACAGCGGCGGGCCGCTGATCCGCACCTCGGACAACGCCGCCCTCGGGATCGCCAGCCGCGCCGCCACGTTCGACGGCCCGCTCACCCGCAGCGGCTCGCTGTTCTACGACCTGGGCTCGGCACTGCGCGCGACCGGCACCTCACTCGTCGTCGGGTAGACGCCCCTTCTGAGGAGAATCGGCCGATTTCCGGTCGGCGCCGTGGATATCCGGCGCCACCGCGAAATCGGCCGATTCTCCGAGTTCTCAGTCCCGCCAGAGCGTCGACGGGTCGACGGCCTCCGGGTTCGGCGCGTCCGGCACCCCGGCGGGGGTGCGCGAGAAGCGCGGCGCGGGCATCGGCGCCATCGCTCCCCCGATCTCCTGCAGGTTGCCGCGCGCCGCCATGTGCGGGTGCTGCGAGGCCTCCTCGAAGGTGAGGATCGGCGCGACGCAGGCGTCCGAGTCGAAGAAGATCTCCGCCCACTCGTCGCGCGTCTTCGTCTTGATCGCCGCCTCGAGCGCGGCGCGCAGCTCGGGCCAGCGCGCCTGGTCGAGCTGGAAGGGCAGATCCTCCTGCTTGAGCTCGAGCTTGGCCAGCAGCTCCGCGAAGAACTGCGGCTCGATCGCGCCGACGGAGACGTACTTGCCGTCGGAGGTCTCGTAGGTGTCGTAGAAGGGCGCACCGCCGTCGAGGGTGTTCACGCCGCGCTCGTCGCTCCAGATGCCCTGGCCCCGGAAGTCCCACTGCATCTGCCCGATGAGGGAGGCACCGTCGACCATCGCCACGTCGATGACCTGCCCCTTGCCCGACGTGTTGCGCTCGTAGAGCGCCGCGAGCACGCCGAAGACGAGGAACATCGAGCCGCCCGCGAAGTCGCCGACGAGGTTGAGCGGCGGCACCGGGCGCTCGCCCCGGCGGCCGATGGCGTGCAGCAGGCCGGTGAGCGAGATGTAGTTCATGTCGTGACCGGCGCGCTGCGCGAACGGGCCGTCCTGGCCCCAGCCGGTCATCCGGGCGAAGACGATGCGCGGGTTGCGCTCGAGCACGACGTCCGGCCCGAGGCCGAGGCGCTCCATGACGCCGGGGCGGAAGCCCTCGACGATCACGTCGGCGCGGTCGATCAGCTCGAGGATGGTCGCGATGTCGTCGGGGTTCTTCAGGTCGGCCTCGACGATGGTGCGGCCGCGCTTGACGCCCGACGGCTTACCCGTCAGGCCGGCCACGCCGACCCCGGGGCGCTGCACCGAGACGACGTCGGCGCCCTGGTCGGCGAGGAGCATCGCGGCGTGCGGGGCGGGGCCGAGACCGGCGAACTCGACCACCTTCAGTCCCGCGAGGGGACCCTGCTTCGAATCAGTCATGAATGCACGTTAACTTGCCCGTAGGCTGGGAGGGTGACCTGGCTCTCGATTCACGACCCCGAAGGCTCCGAGGACGCCCGCGCGACCCTGGTCCTGGCGCACGGCGCCGGCGGCAACCGCGATCAGGCCATGCTGCGGCTGCTCGGCGAGGAGCTGGCGCGGCGCGGGGTGTGCACGGTCCGCATCGACCTGCCGTTCCGGCGGCAGCGGCCGAAGGGGCCGCCGTCACCGTCGGGGCAGGCGGCCGACCGGGCCGCCTTCGCCGAGACGGCGCGGGTGCTCGAGCTCGAGGGGCCGATCCTGTGGGGCGGGCACAGCTACGGCGGGCGCATGGCGTCGATGGCCGTCGCGGAGGGCGCCTCCGCGAACCTGCCCGGGCCCGACGGGCTGCTGCTCCTCTCCTACCCCCTGCACCCGCCGGGGCGGCCGGAGAAGGCGCGCACGGCGCACCTGCCGGACATCACGATCCCGACGGTGCTGGTGCACGGCAGGCGCGATCCCTTCGCCTCGCCGGAGGAGCTGGCGGACGCCGCGGCGCTCATCGCCGGCCCGACGACGATCGTCGAGGTCGCGGCCGCGCACGACCTGGCGCCCGCGAAGTCCGGCGCGCCCGCGAAGGCCGCCGACGCGGTGCTCGCACTCCTCGACGCGTAACGCTCGCAAACACCCCGACGATCTCTGAGCGAAGGCAATGATTCGAGCAAAGGAGATCGCATGATTCACACCCGCTCCGCCCTCGCCCTCGCCGCCGGTGCAGCTCTCGCCGGCGGACTCGCCCTCCCCGCGGCCGCCGGTGCGGCGCCGGGCGCGCAACTGCCGATCTGCTCCGCGCAGGACGGCGGCGCCGACCTCTCCGTGGGACACAGCCTCGGTGAGGACGGCTACCTGCACCCGGTCCCCGGGCAGATCGACGTCACCGTCGGCCGCTGGGACCCCACGTTCACGGCCCCCACCCCCACCGACCTGCGCATCGATTGGAAGAACCGCACCACCGGCGCGACGGACCACGAGATCGGCAGTTCGCTCCTCGGCCCCGATCACGCGGGCATGTGGTTCCCGGGCCTGCGCACCGGCGCGGGCGTCATCGAGTTCACCGGCACCGTCACGCCGCGGGTGCCGGGCGGCACGCCGTCGTCCTGCACCGGCGTCTTCGAGGTGAAATAGCCCTCGCCCCCACCCGATCGGCGGTTACGCGAACGCGTAGTCGTCGATCGGGAAGGTGCGGGCGTCGCGGCGGGCGCCGAGCACGGAGCTGGGCCGCAGGAGCGTCGCCTCGCCGTGGGGGTCGAAGTAGTAGCTGCGGCTGCCCTCGCACGAACCGAGTTGGAACACCGAGCGTTCCAGGCGGTGGCTCATCTGCTCCAGGAACCGCGCGTTCGCCTGCTCGGTCACCTCGACGGTGCGCGCCCCGGTGCGGTCGATCTCGTCGAAGACGCGCCGCAGGTGCACCATCTGCGCCTCGATGGTCCAGAAGTAGCTCAGCCCGGTGTAGCTGTAGGGGCTGTGCAGGCTGAAGAAGTTGGGGAACTTCGGCACGGCCATGCCCTCGTACGCCTGGAACCGGCCCTCGCGCCAGAACTCGCCGAGATCGCGGCCGTCGCGGCCGATCACCTCGATCGCCGGGAAGTTCTTCTCCCACAGCGAGAATCCGGTGGCGAGCACGAGGGCGTCGAGCTCGTGCACGGTGCCGTCGGCCATCTCGATGCCGTGCGGCAGCACCCGCGCGATCGACGAGGCCTCCAGGGTCACGTTCTCCCGCCCGAAGGTCGGGAAGTAGGTGTTGGAGAAGGTGGGCCGCTTGCAGCCGAAGGAGTACGACGGGGTGAGCGCCGCGCGGGTCCGCGGGTCGCGCACCTGCGCGCGCAGGTGCGCCTTCGCGAGAACGGCGGCCAGATCGTTGAACCGGTGGCCGTACTTGTAGTTGAGCACGCCGACGGTGCTGAGCACCTCCAGCGCCGTCGAATTCGCCAGCCGCGCAGCGCGTTGCGTCACGGGCAGGCGACCGAACAGCGTCTTCACCGGCCCCGGGACCGGGAAGTCGACCTTGGGCACCACCCAGATCGGGGTGCGCTGGAAGACGGTGAGGTGCCCGGCGAGCTTCGCCAGCTCCGGCACGAGCTGCACGCCGGTCGCGCCGGTGCCGATGACGCCGATCCGCCGGCCGGTGAGGTCGGCGTCGTCGTCCCACTGCGCGCTGTGGATGACGGTGCCGGCGAAGTCGTCGATGCCCTCGATGTCGGGGAGCTTGGGCTGGCTGAGGAAGCCGGTGGCGGTGATCAGGTAGCGGGTGCGCAGCTTCTGCTCGAGGCCGCCCTCGCGCACGACGGTGACCTCCCACTCGGCGGCCTGCGGGTCCCAGACGGCGCCCGTGACGTCGACGCCGAAGCGCATCAGCGGCCGCAGTCCGTACTTGTCGGCGACGTGACTCGCGTAGGCCTTGAGCTCGGAGCCCGGCGCGTAGAGGCGCGACCAGTTCGGGTTCGGCTCGAAGGAGTACGAGTAGGTGACCGAGGCGATGTCCACCGCGAGGCCCGGGTAGTGGTTGACGTGCCACGTCCCGCCCAGGTCGTCCTCGCGCTCGAGGATGACGATGTCGCTGCGGCCACGGCCGAGCAGTTCGATCGCGGCGCCCATGCCGCCGAACCCCGCGCCGACGATGATCACGTCGTGAGCCATGGCCACTCCCTTTCGGTGAACGGGACGTCAGTTCCCGCCCCGAAATCTACACCAGTGTAGGACCGGGTCGGCGGCCGTCGCATCGTCCTCAGGGCGGAGATCCGGCCCCCGCCGCCAGCAGCAGGACGCCCAGCACCGCTCCCCCGACGGTCACCGTCGCGAACACCGCCACCCACAGACCGCCGGGGATCCGCGTCAGGCGGGCGAGCTGGTCGGCGTCGCTCTCGTGGCCCCGCCCGCGACGCCGCACGCGCTGCAGTTCGACGACGGCGCGCGGCGCCGCGAGCAGCAGGAACCAGGTCCCCAGGTGGGCGAGCGCGACCTTGACCTCCGGGGCGGCCCACCACGACACGCCCACCACGACCGCCGCCGCGAGGAGCACGACGTACAGGCCGAAGAAGTTGCGGATCTGCACGAGCAGCAGCGCCAGGACGAGAACGGCGGCCCAGAGGGCGGCCAGTGCGTAGCCGCGGGAGAGGAGGACGGCGGCCACCAGGCCGACCAGCGTCGGCGCCGGATACCCCGCCGCGAACGTCGCGATCGCCCCGGGCCCGCTCGCGCGGCCGCGGGTCACGGTCAGGCCCGACGAGTCGGAGTGCAGCCGCACCCCGCTCAATCGGCGGCCGCACAGCATCGCGACCACGGCGTGGCCGCCCTCGTGGGCGATCGTCACGACGTGCCTGGCCCGGCGCCACGCGGGCCGCCACAGGACCAGGATCAGCGCGGCGACGGCCGTGCCCACCAGGACCGCGGGCTCGGGGGCGGGCTGGCGGTCGGCCACGTCGGAGACGACCCGTTCCCAGGCGAGGGCGAGGACGTCGGGCAGCGTGTGATCCACCGGATGCACGGTAGTCACGGCCGCTGTGCGCGTGCTGAGCGCCGCACGCCGTGGCCCGCGCTCGGTCCTGTGTGCCATCGTGCCCGCTGGGCGGAGACGATCGCACACACGTCGGGCCGATAACCTGGACGCATGAGCCTCACCCCCCATTCGAGCCGCAGTCAGATCGTCACCGTCACCGAGGTGATCGACGAGACGGCGCTCGCGAAGTCCTTCGTCTTCGACGCGGAATGGGACTACCGGCCGGGCCAGTTCGTCACGGTCCGGGTGCCGTCGGAGCGGACCGGATCGGTCGCCCGCTCCTACTCCCTCTACACCTCCCCGTTCGACGCCGCGAAGCCCGGCGTGACGGTCAAGCGGACCGTCGACGGGTACGCCTCGAACTGGCTCTGCGACAACATCACCGTGGGCAGCGAGCTGGAGGTGCTGCCACCGTCGGGCGTGTTCGTGCCCGAGAGCCTGGACGTGCCGCTCCTACTGCTGGCCGCGGGCAGCGGCATCACCCCGATCATGTCGATCCTGGCCGCCGCGCTGAAGGCCGGGACGCAGCCGGTCACGCTGCTCTACGCCAACGCCGACCCCGAGAACACCATCTTCCGCGCGGAGATCGCGCGGCTGGAGGCCGAGCACGAGCGGCTCACGGTGATCTGGTGGATGGAGTCCGAGCGCGGCAGCCCCGACGCCGACATGCTGGCCGCGCTGCTCACGCCGTACCACTCGCGCGCGACGTACCTGTGCGGCCGCGACGAGTTCATGGCCGCCTGCAAGGAGGCCGCGAAGGTCATCGGCACCCCGCGCGAGCTGGTGCACCAGGAGATCTACGCCTCGCTCACCGGCGACGCCTTCGCCGACATCGTGCCGCACGAGGTCGAGGTCACGGCGGACTCGCCGGAGGTCACCGTCCACAACCTGGGCGCGAGCTTCACCGTGTCGTGGCCGGAGGGCGAGTCGCTCGTCGACGTCCTGATCAACAACGGCCACGACGTGCCGTACTCCTGCCAGTCCGGCGAATGCGCCACCTGCCTGTGCAAGCTGACGAAGGGCACCGTCGAGATGGCGGTGACCGACGGACTCGACCCGGACGACGCCGAGGACGGCTACATTCTGGGGTGCCAGGCGAAGCCGACGTCGCCGGAGTTGGAGGTCGAGTACTGATGCGGATCCGCGGAGCGGTGCTGGAGGAGATCGGGCGCGCGCGTCCGTACGCGCAGTCGTCCCCGATCTCGGTGGGCGAGCTCGAGCTGGCGCCGCCCGGCCCCGGCGAGCTGCTGGTCCGCATCGAGGCCGCGGGCCTGTGCCATTCGGACCTGTCGGTGGTGGACGGCAACCGCGTCCGCCCGGTGCCGATGCTGCTGGGCCACGAGGCCGCGGGCATCGTCGAGGCGCTGGGCGAGGGCGTCGCCGGAGTCGCGGTCGGCGATCGCGTCGTGATGGCCTTCCTCCCCCGCTGCGGCGAGTGCGCCAATTGTCGTACGGACGGCCAGCTTCCGTGCACGCCGGGCAGCGTCGCCAACAACGCCGGCGAGCTGCTGGGCGGCGGCCGCCGCCTCTCCCGCGAGGGCGCGGAGGTGCATCACCACCTCGGCGTCTCCGGCTTCGCGACGCACACCGTGGTCGACGCCCGATCGGTGACCCGCGTGGATTCCGATGTGCCGCCGGAGATCGCGGCCGTCCTCGGCTGCGCGGTGCTCACCGGCGGCGGCGCGGTGCTCAACGCCGGCGCACCGTCGGGCGGCGACGACGTGATCGTCATCGGCCTGGGCGGGGTCGGCATGGCCGCCGTCCTCACCGCCCTGTCCCTGCAGGCCGACGGTGCCGTCGGCCGCGTGATCGGCGTCGACGCCCAGCCCGCGAAGCTGGAGCAGGTGCGCGCGCTCGGCGCGGACGTCGCCTACACCCCTGAGGAACTGGCGGCCGAGGGCGTGCGCGCCCCGGTCGTGATCGAGGCAGCGGGGCATCCCCGCGCGTTCGAGTCCGCGGTCGCGGCGACCGCCGTCGGCGGGCGGACGGTGACCGTCGGACTCCCCAATCCCGCTGCGCGGTCGGAGATCAGCCCGCTGGTGCTCACCGCCGAGGCCCGCACGATCATCGGCAGCTACCTGGGCTCCGCCGTGCCGCAGCGCGACATCCCGCGCTACGTCGAGATGTGGCGCGCGGGAAGGCTCCCGGTGGAGAAGCTGATCTCCGGCGTCATCACGCTGGAGCAGATCAACGAGGGCATGGACGCCCTGGCCGACGGCACCGCCGTCCGCCAAGTGATCCGGTTCTGAATCCTGGAACAGTCGCAAAGCCCTTAGCCGGCATCCGGTGAGAACGCCGGAACGGGAACTGCGGGGGGCACCGTCGCAGCGCGGGTGACGCCCCGGATCGTGGCCGGCCTCGTGACCTAGTCCGCCCCCGAGACCGGCCGCGGCCAGTCCGTCGGGCGCTGCTGGGCGTCGAGGCCACCGTCGGCGAAGACGACGGAACCGACGCAGTAGCCGGAGTCGGGCCCGAGCAGGAACTGGGCGAGCGCGGCGATCTCGTCGGGCCGGCCGGCGCGGCCGGCGGGGATGAGCTCGAGGAAGGCGTCCATCGCGGCCCCGAGCTGCGGATCCTCGCGGCCCGCCTGCGTCATGGGGGTGTCGATGAGTCCCGGCGCGATGGCGTTGAGCCGGATGCCCTGCGCGATGTACTCGGCGGCGTGCGTGCGCACGAAGTAGGCCAGCGCCGCCTTCGTGGCCGGGTAGGCGGGAACGGAGGCGTACTCGCCGTACGAGTCGGCGAGGTCGGCGGCGGCGTGCTCGTCACCGTCGAGGCAGGCCTGCGCGAGCTCGAACGGCCAGCCCGGCTGCGTCGTCGTCGAGTTGGAGCTCACCAGCAGCGCTGTCGACGGCCCCCGCGCCAGCAGCGGCCGCAGGCCGACCAGCAGGTCGACCGAGCCGAAGTAGTTCACCGCCACCAGCGACGAACCCGACCGTCCCGCACCGGGACCGAGCCCCGCGAACGCGGCGAAGCCGGCGAGCGGCGCGGATCCCACCAGCTCGCCGATCCGGGCGACCGCCTCGAATCGTCCGCCCGGCGTCCCCAGATCGGCCTCGACGTCGGTGCCGTGCAGGTCCACCCCGATCACGCCGTGCCCCGCGGCGTGCAGCCGTTCCGCGGTGGCGGCACCGAGCCCGGACGCCGCTCCGGTGACCACGTAGATGCTCATGACCCCTATCCTTCCCCCCGCACACGACCGCGCGGCAAATCGAGTGACATCCCTCTCTGTCCGGTTTAGCGTGAAGTCACGCGAGAGAGAGGAGACACCATGCCCGCCGACGGTATCGCCGACAAGTTCAAGGAAGCGCTCGAACGCAAGAACGCGTCGAATCGTCAGGGTTCGGCCCACCTGGACGGGGCGGCCAAGACCCAGAACACGCACGGTTCGGAGAGTCACCAGCAGCAGTTCCGCCGCAAGAGCGGATAGCCGCGGGCAGGGGCCGCTCTCACCGGCGGCCCCTGCGACCGGACGGTCCGCGCGCCCATCGGATACGATTGCCATCGCAAGAAGCGGGTCGTCCGAGGAGGGTGCCATCGACCTCCCAGTGCTCGTCCCCATTCCCATCGGGCGGTTCCCCACGCCCGGCGCACCGGTGCCGGAAAGCCTTGAGATCCAGCAGGTCCGGGGTGTCATCGGCTCGATCCTCGGCTCGCTGCGCGGCGGCCCGTACCTCCCGGAATCGGGCCTGAACTGGGCCGCCGCCTACCTCACGCGGGGCCCCGAGCCGTTGCTCGTCGTGACCACGACCGACGCCGGCTGGCTGCCGCTCGGCGCCATCGTCCCGGCCGGTGTGCGCGTGCTGTGGAACGTCCCCACCGCGGCCGCGTGGGCCACCGTCGACGATCCCGTGCGCCAGCTCGTCGAATTCGCCGGCGCCGAGGGCTACACGATCCACGCCGTCGCCACCACGCATCCGAGTCGCGCGCACCACGTCCCGCGCGGCCCGTGGAAGCTCGTCGGCGAGCGGCACCCCGGGCAGGTCCTCCCCGGTCGCGTCACGCGGTTCGAGCTCGTCGCCTCACCGGCCCGGATCGAGCACGTCCGGTCCCTGCAGCCCGACGCTGCCGATCGCCAGGCCCGCGCGCTCCTGCGCGACCTCGAGCGGATCGAGATCCCCGAGCAGCACGCGATCGGCGTCGACGAGGCCCGGGCGGAGGCGCGCCGTCATCTCGCGGCCGGGCGCCCGGTGGCGCCCGCCGTGCTCGATCAGCTGCTCATCGACCAGGACGCCCTCGACGACGCACTGCGGTTGCCGCGCACGCCGCCGCGATCGCTGACCGCCGGCAGCGGGCCGCCCGACGGCACCGCGCTCCGCGCCCGGCTGCTCGAGCGGGCGCTGGTGGAGGCCACGGTGTCCGCGGCGCGGCACGATCTGGAGTCGGCGATCTACGGGTGGACGTTCGCCCGCTACCTCGCCCGCTGACGGCCGATCACGGGCTCTTGTAGCGGTCCCAGTGCCGGCGGCACAGGTACTGCGCCGCGTAGAAGACCACCTGCTGGCGCTCCCACTGGGGAGTCCCCGCCTGGCGGTAGAGCGCCCGGGTCGCCGCGACGGTGCTCTCCGGGTGCCGGTCGAGCGCGGCGCACGCCTGGTACCCGAAGCGGATCCGCTGCGCATCCGTGGTGTTGTAGCCGTAGGGCCGGGTGAAGTCGCGGGTGTTGTGCGTGGCCACCAGGAAGCGGCCCTCGTCGAGCCGGCCGTCCGCGTGGGCCGCGGGCACCTGCACCAGGGTCACGATCCCCGCCGCCGCGAGCCCGGCCGCCATCGCCCTCATCAGCTTCGGCATCGGTCTTCTCTCCTCGCCTCCGGTGGGGCGCCGCCCCACGTCTGCAGGGATTATCACCGACGGACGCACGGCCGGGCGCCGTTTTCCGGCGATGATGACGGTTCTCTGACGTCGCGCCGCCCCCGGCCGCCGGGGCCGGCGCAGTGCCTACCGTGAGGGCATGAGCACCGTCAACGAAGCCCTGTCCGCCCTGAAGGCCCACGCCGCCGAGGCCGGCGGGCCCATGGAGGCCTTCACCGCCGAGCAGCGCGCCCTCGCCGAGTCCGGCCCCGGCGCCGGCGTGGCCCGCCCCGGCACCCCGGTCCCCGACGGTCCCGTCCTCGACCCGTACGGCGCGGAGACCACCCTGGCGCAGGTGCTCGGCGACCGGCCCGCCGTGCTGGTCTTCTACCGCGGCGCGTGGTGCCCGTACTGCAACCTGACCCTGCACACCTACCAGACCGAGCTCGCGCCCGCGCTCGCCGAGCGCGGCGTGCAGCTCATCGCGATCAGTCCGCAGACGCCCGACGGCTCGCTCTCGACCGCGGAGAAGAACGAGCTCACCTTCACGGTGCTCTCCGATCCCGGCCTCGTCATCGCCGACGGGCTCGGCATCGTCACCACCCCGTCCGACGAGGCGCGCGCGGCGCAGCTCGACCTCGGGCTCGACGTGACCCAGGCCAACGCCGACGGCACCACCCGCCTGCCGCACCCGTCGACGGTCCTCGTCGACGGCGCCCACGTCGTCCGCTGGATCGACGTGCATCCGGACTACACCACCGCCACCGAGCCGTCGGCGATCCTGGCGGCGGTCGACGCCCTCTGACCGGCACCGCCGCGCCGGACGGCCCCGGATACGCGAAACGGCGCCCCTCCCCGAAGGGAGAGGCGCCGTTTTCGGCTGCTACCGAAGATCAGGCGATGATCTTGGTGACGCGGCCGGCACCGACGGTGCGGCCACCCTCGCGGATCGCGAAGCGCAGGCCCTCGTCCATGGCGACCGGCTGGATGAGCTTGACGCTCATCTCGGTGTTGTCGCCGGGCATGACCATCTCGTTGCCCTCGGGGAGGGTCACGACGCCGGTCACGTCCGTGGTACGGAAGTAGAACTGCGGACGGTAGTTGTTGAAGAACGGGGTGTGGCGGCCGCCCTCGTCCTTCGACAGGATGTACGCCTGGCCCTCGAACTCCGTGTGCGGGGTGGTGGTGCCCGGCTTCACGACGACCTGGCCGCGCTCGACGTCCTCACGCTTGAGGCCACGAACCAGCAGACCGACGTTGTCGCCCGCCTGGCCCGAGTCGAGCAGCTTGCGGAACATCTCGATGCCCGTGACGGTGGTCTTGGTCGACTTCTCGCGGATGCCGACGATCTCCACCTCCTCGTTCACGTTGATGATGCCGCGCTCGACGCGACCGGTGACGACGGTGCCACGACCGGTGATCGTGAAGACGTCCTCGACCGGCATCAGGAAGGGCTTGTCGGTCTCACGCTCGGGGTCCGGGATGGACTCGTCGACGGCGTTCATGAGCTCGACGATCGAGTCGACCCACTTCTCCTCGCCCTGCAGGGCCTGGTAGCCCGAGACGCGGACGACGGGGGCGTCCTCGTCGAAGTCCTGCGAACCCAGCAGCTCGCGGACCTCCATCTCGACGAGCTCGAGGATCTCCTCGTCGTCGACCATGTCGCACTTGTTCAGGGCGACCAGGATGTAGGGCACGCCGACCTGACGCGCGAGCAGCACGTGCTCGCGGGTCTGCGGCATCGGGCCGTCGGTGGCGGCCACGACCAGGATCGCGCCGTCCATCTGCGCGGCACCGGTGATCATGTTCTTGATGTAGTCGGCGTGACCCGGCGCATCGACGTGAGCGTAGTGACGCTTCTCGGTCTGGTACTCGACGTGGGAGATGTTGATCGTGATACCACGAGCCTTCTCCTCCGGCGCCTTGTCGATCTGATCGAAGGCCGAGGCCTCGTTCAGGTCCGGGTACTTCTCGGCCAGAACCTTGGTGATGGCAGCCGTCAGGGTGGTCTTGCCGTGGTCGACGTGACCGATGGTGCCGATGTTCACGTGCGGCTTGGTCCGCTCGAACTTCGCCTTCGCCACTTTATGTCCTCCTGGACGTAGTGCTTGCGGGCCGGTTGCCCTGCAAGGGTGTGTTTCTTTCGGGTGGTTTTCGACGCCACGGACGGGCCGTGGGTCTGACGCCGCGGCGGGAGCCGGGAAGCGCCACGCTCCGGAGAGCGGGGAGGAATTACTCCCCGTTCACCTTCGCGATGATCTCCTTCGACACGTTCGCCGGAACCTCGGCGTACGAGTCGAAAACCATGGAGTAGTTCGCTCGGCCCTGGGTCTTCGACCGGAGGTCGCCGATGTAGCCGAACATCTCCGACAGCGGGACCTGAGCCTTCACCAGGCGGGCACCGCTGCGTTCCTCCATGGCCTGGATCTGGCCACGGCGGGAGTTGAGGTCGCCGATCACGTCACCCATGTAGTCCTCGGGGGTCGTGACCTCGACAGCCATGATGGGCTCGAGGATGACGGGACCGGCCTGGCGTGCAGCCTCCTTGAAGGCCTGCGCGCCGGCGATCTTGAACGCCATCTCGGACGAGTCCACGTCGTGGTACGCGCCGTCGAGCAGCGTGACCTTGACGTTCACCAGCGGGTAGCCCGCGAGCACGCCGTACTGCATCGCGTCCTGCGCGCCGGCGTCGACCGAAGGGATGTACTCCTTCGGGACGCGGCCACCGGTCACGGCGTTGACGAACTCGTAGGTGGCGCCGTCCTCGGCGTCCTCCAGCGGCTCCAGCTTGATGATGACGCGCGCGAACTGGCCCGAGCCACCCGTCTGCTTCTTGTGGGTGTACTCGTGCTTCTCGACGGGACGACGGACCGTCTCGCGGTAGGCCACCTGCGGCTTGCCGACGTTGGCCTCGACCTTGAACTCGCGACGCATGCGGTCGACGAGGATGTCGAGGTGCAGCTCGCCCATGCCGCCGATGACGGTCTGGCCGGTCTGATCGTCGAGCTCGACGGAGAAAGTGGGGTCCTCCTCGGCGAGCTTCTGGATCGCGACGCCGAGCTTCTCCTGGTCGGACTTGGTCTTCGGCTCGATCGAGACGTTGATGACCGGGTCCGGGAAGGACATGGACTCGAGCACGATCGGGTTGGCCGGGTCGCACAGGGTGTCACCGGTCGTGGTGTTCTTCAGACCGATCATCGCGTAGATGTGACCGGCGGTCGCATCCTCGACGGGCATCTCCTTGTTGGCGTGCATCTGGAAGAGCTTGCCGATGCGCTCCTTGTTGCCCTTCGTGGCGTTGAGCACGCCGGTGCCCGAGTCGATGTGACCCGAGTACACGCGGACGAAGGTCAGCTTGCCGAAGAACGGGTGCGCCGCGATCTTGAAGGCCAGGGCCGCGAAGGGCTCGTCCTTGCTCGGCTTGCGCGAGAGGATCGTCTCCGGGTCGCCCACGGCGTGGCCCTCGATGGAGGGCACGTCGAGCGGGCTGGGGAGGTAGTCGATCACGGCGTCGAGCATGGGCTGCACGCCCTTGTTCTTGAACGCCGAGCCGCACAGCACCGGGTACAGCTCACGGGTGATCGTGAGCTTGCGGATCGCGGCCTTGATCTCGTCGATCGTCAGCTCGTCGCCGGCGAAGTACTTCTCCATCAGAGCCTCGTTGGACTCCGCGACGGTCTCGAGCAGCTGCTCGCGGTACTCGGCGGCCTTCTCGGCGAGCTCGGCGGGGATCTCCTCGATGGTCGGCTCAGCGCCGATCTCGACGACGCCGCGCCAGGTGATGGCCTTCATCTCGAGCAGGTCGACGACGCCGTCGAAGGCATCCTCGGCACCGATCGGGAGCTGCAGGACCAGCGGCTTCGCGCCGAGGCGCTCCTCGATGGTGCGCACGGTGAAGTAGAAGTCGGCGCCCAGCTTGTCCATCTTGTTGACGAAGCAGATACGCGGGACGTCGTACTTCTCAGCCTGGCGCCACACCTGCTCCGACTGGGGCTCGACGCCCTCCTTGCCGTCGAACACCGCGACGGCACCGTCGAGCACGCGGAGCGAACGCTCCACCTCGACCGTGAAGTCGACGTGCCCGGGGGTGTCGATGATGTTGATCTGGTTCTTCTTCCAGAAGCAGGTCACGGCGGCGGAGGTGATGGTGATACCACGCTCCTTCTCCTGCTCCATCCAGTCGGTGGTCGAGGCACCGTCGTGGGTCTCACCGATCTTGTAGTTCACACCGGTGTAGTAGAGGATGCGCTCGGTAGTGGTGGTCTTACCGGCATCGATATGCGCCATGATGCCGATGTTGCGGACCTTCGTGAGGTCGGTAAGCACTTCCTGTGCCACGGTGGTAAGCCTCGTTCTCTTAGAGGATGGATTTGCTTCCGGTGACCCGGGCCGCCGCGAAGGCGGCGGCCCGGTATCGGATCACCAGCGGTAGTGCGCGAACGCCCGGTTGGCCTCGGCCATCTTGTGGGTGTCCTCGCGACGCTTCACCGAAGCGCCCAGACCGTTGCTCGCGTCGAGGATCTCGTTGGCGAGCCGCTCGATCATGGTCTTCTCGCGACGCTGCCGCGTGAAGGTGACGAGCCAGCGCAGCGCGAGGGTGTTGGCGCGACCGGCCTTCACCTCGATCGGCACCTGGTAGGTGGCGCCACCGACGCGGCGGCTCTTGACCTCGAGCGACGGGCGCACGTTGTCGAGCGCCTTCTTCAGCGTGAGGACCGGATCGGTGCCGGTCTTCTCACGGGTCGCCTCGAGGGCGCCGTAGACGATGCGCTCGGCGGTGGACTTCTTGCCGTCCAGGAGCACCTTGTTCACGAGCTGGGTGACCACGGGCGAGCCGTAGACGGGGTCGTTGACGACGGGGCGCTTGGGCGCCGGTCCCTTACGAGGCATCAGCCCTTCTCCTTCTTCGCGCCGTAGCGGCTCCGCGCCTGCTTGCGGTTCTTGACACCCTGGGTATCGAGCGAACCGCGGATGATCTTGTAACGAACACCCGGGAGGTCCTTCACACGACCGCCACGGACGAGCACCATCGAGTGCTCCTGAAGGTTGTGACCTTCGCCGGGGATGTACGCGGTGACCTCGACCGAGCTCGTCAGACGGACACGGGCGACCTTACGGAGAGCCGAGTTCGGCTTCTTCGGGGTCGTGGTGTAGACGCGGGTGCAGACGCCGCGACGCTGCGGCGAGCCCTTGAGGGCCGCCGTCTTCGTCTTGGACGCCTTGTCCCGGCGGCCCTTGCGGACCAGCTGGTTGATAGTTGGCATAGAAGCGCTTTTTCCTTCGTTTCGGCTGTCACCGGCCGCGCGGCCGGCTGTTCCTACTGCTGCGGTTGTAGCTCCGGGCAAGTCGCGCACCCCGCGAACGCGGTGCACTCCTTCCGCAGCGCGGCCCCACCGGCTTCATCGATTCGCATCGTTTCCACTGGTCAGTCCCGTCTCCGGGAAGTAGCTACCCGCCTCGCACGTACCCCGAGGTCGGGCGTGTCGCGTGTTCATGGGCGGTTCCGGAGGTCCGGCCTAGCCATGGGCACGTGAGAATAGTCCTGGTTACCCAGGCACGGCGACCTAGCTTACCCGCCTGAACTCACACTGGTCAAAATGCATTGTCTACAGGCCACGATAGTCGCGGACGGAGACCCGCGCCCCGCGCCGCTCGCGATCGACGCCCGCGCGCACCAGAAGCCGGATCACCCTGCCGCGCTGCCCCCGATAGGGCTCGAGCGCCTCGAGCATCTCGGAATCATCCAACGCGGCCCCCGTCAGACCTATTCCCACGATGCGCGGCAGGTGGTAATCGCCCACGGGAACGGCGTCCGGGTCGCCGCACGCGCGCCCCAGCAGCTCCCCGACGGTCCACGCGCCGACACCCGGGAGGGCCCCGAGCCGTTCCGGCCGGTGCTCCACCTCGACCGCGCTCGCGCCGAGGATCGTGCGCATGCGCACCGGCTCGACGCCGGCGCGGTGCCACTCCCACGACGGGATCGCGCTCCACTGCTCGCGCGGCGGCGGCACGTGCAGTCGCGGCGCCCCGGCCGGACCCGGCGCGGGCGCGCCGAAGCGCCGCAGCAGGTACCGCCAGGCCCGGAACGCCTCCGCCCCGACCACCTTCTGTTCCAGGATCGTCGGCACCAGGGTCTCCCAGACCCGGTCCGAGCGGGTCAGCCGCAGCCCCGGGGAGGCGGCGATCGCCCGGGCGACGACGTCGTGCCGCGGGCGCAGCTGCGACGGATCGTCGTCCGCCCCCACCATCGCCGGCGCGTGCTCCAGCAGCCACGACGCCCCGCTCCCCCAGGCCCGGGCCGTCATCTCCCCGCCCGCGAGCGCGAGCCGGACCGTCCCGGGGCCGTCCGGGGTGTGCACGGCGCGCCACAGCGCCCCGGGCGTGCGGGCGTAGGCCGGATCGCCGGCGCCGCGCCGCAGTACCCCGACGGTGCCGTGCAGGTCGAGCGGATGTCCCGTGACCCATGAGCGTTCTGCCGTCACCCGGCGAGGCTACGCCGCCCGGTGCCGGTACTTGGCCTCGTAGACCCGGGCGCGACGGTGGTGACGCTCGCGTTGCCGCCCGCTCTCGGTGTGCGGGTCGATGCCGTTGTCGGCGAGCAGCTCCTGCAGGTAGATCGACCGCAGGCCGCCGATGAAGACGATCGCCGGCAGCGCCATCATCGCGACCAGCGCCAGCTTGACCCAGAGCGGAGAGGGCAGGGCCAGCGCCACCACGACGAAGGGCAGGAACATCAGCGCCCCGCGGATGAAGAAGCGACGGTTGTGGCCGGGGCCGGTGGCGTCGTTGACCACCCAATCGCGCATGGAATCGGGCAGGCGCATTCCCATCAGGTACTTCACCCGCTCGAGGAGGTTCGGACGCGTCCGATTCGTTGACGTGGACATGCCTCCACGCTACGCCCGTGTGAGTTCGGTCACAATCGGCTCAGTCGACCGCTCCCACGAGCTCCGTCTGCTTCGGCGCCCGCTCCCGCGCCTCGGCACGGACCAGCCCGAGCGCGGCGAAGCCGGTGACCACCGTGACCACCAGGACCAGGTCGAAGCCGTGGGTGAAGGCGCTGAGCACCGGCCCGCCGGCACCCACCTCGAGCCCGTCGGACTGCATCACGATGGTCACGCCGGTGACCGCGAGCGCCCCGCCGATCCGCTGCAGCAGGTTGAGCTGGGGCGACGCGTCGGGGATGTCCTGCGGCGTGATGGCCACGAAGGCGCTCGTCATCGCCGGCACGATCGACAGCGAGACGCCGATCCCCCGCACCACCAGCGTGACGGCGATGATCCAGATCGGCGTGGTCGCGGTGAGCAGCATCAGCGGCACCGTCGAGGCGCCCACCACGGCCAGGCCGATCAGCAGGGTCCGCCCCGCGCCGAGCCGCTGCACGATGCGGGCGGTGCGCGCGCCCATGACGATGGCGCCGATCCCGCCGAAGGACATGATCAGGCCCGTGCGGATCGCGGACTCGCCGCGCTCGCTCTGCAGGTACAGCGGCACGATCACCATCGGGGCGTAGAGCAGCATGCCGACCAGCGCCACGCAGGCGCTGGCCCACGCGTATCGACGGTCCGCGTACAGCCGCAGGTTGAGCAGGGGGTGCTCCGCGGTGAGCTCGCGACGGATGAACAGGGCGGTCCCGCCGACCGCGAGCAGGGTGAGCGCGGCGATCTCCACGGGGTCGCGGTGCGGCACGGCGGCCTCGCGCAGGGCGAACACGAGCGCGGTGACGCCGGCGGATCCGGAGACCAGCCCCGGCACGTCGAGCGGCGCGCTGCGCGAGCCGGCGTCGCGGGGCAGCGCGACGAGGGCGAGCGCGACGACCACCACGCACACCGGCACGGCCACCCAGTAGATCGAGCGCCATCCCCCGTGCTCGAGCAGCACCCCGCCGACGGTGGGCCCGATCAGCGGGCCCGCCAGCATGACGGTGCCGTTGAGCGACTGCACGGCGCCGAGCCGCTCGCGCGGCACCCCGGCCGTGAGCACCACCGTCGAGATGGGCGCGAGCACGCCGCCGGCGGCGCCGGTGAGCACGCGACCTGCGATGAGCACCTCCAGGCTGGGGCTCACGGCGCAGACCACCGAGCCGGCGGCGAACGCGATCACCGCGACCAGGAAGGTGCGGTAGCGGCCGTAGCGCCGGGCCAGCCAGGCCGTCACGGGCATGGTCGCGGCCAGGGCCAGCAGGTAGCCCGTGACCACCCACTGCACGTCGGTGATGGTGCCGAACCGGTCGGCGGTGGCGTGCAGCGAGATGTTGACGATCGTCGAGTCCAGCAGCGGCAGCAGCGAGCCCACCACGGCGATGCCGGTGATCATCGGGGTCGACGGTGCGGTTCGGATCATGGTTCCTCCACTGCCGCGGCGAGGACCCGCTCGATCGCGGCCACGGCGTCGGGGGTGTCCGCGACGACCGCGGTCAGGACCGTGCGGCCGGCGGCGTGCACGAGCGAGACGAAGGTCGCGGCGTACGGCACCCACATGGGCATGGTGTGCACCCGGACGGCGCGGAAGCCGGGGGCGTCGAAGGCACCGTCGGGCACGGCGCCGTGATCGGAGACGATGGCGGTCACCGGGAGCCCGGCGCTGCCGTCGGTGGTGGCCTCGGCGAGGGTGCGGGCGAACCGGTTGGCGCTGCCGTAGTCGGCGCCGAGCCCGGCCACCTCGCGGTTGTCCAGCAGCGCCGCGAGCAGCTCCGCCTGCACCGCGCGCCGGCTCACCGGCACGGGCAGGTCCACGAAGACGGGCGCGGTGAGGTTCGCGCTCGAGCGCACCGCGGGGTCGTGCCGGCGCAGGTCCACGGGCACCATCACCCGGGCCGGGCCGGGCGCGGCCGCCCGTACCGCGGCTGCCACGCGCCCGGCGCCGCCGCTCAGCCGCCCCGGCACCTCGCGCCGCACCCACCGCAGCCCCGGCGCGCGCACGGGCCACGGCGCGGGCACCGGGTCGGTGCCGCCGGCGGGCGCGCCGGAGCGGCCGGCGGCGCGGACGAAGTGCTCGTCGCCGAGCGCGTCGGGGTTCCCGGTGGGCGCCTCGCCGCGCAGCACGCGGAAGACGTCGCGGGCGAAGTCCATGACCCCGTGCCCGTCGGTCACGGCGTGCGTCGCGCGGAAGAGCACGGCCGTGCCGCCGTCGCCGCCCGGGTGCAGGAGGATCTCGGCGACGGGGCCGGTGCGCACCGAGAGCTCGGCGCGGATCCGCGGGTCGTCGTCGACGGGCAGCGACGACGCGACAACGCGGGGCGCGGGACCGCCACCGCGCCACAGGCCCCCGCGGCGGAGCGCGGACAGGCCCGGGTGGGCGGCCGCCGCGACGTCGACGGCGGCGCGCAGGTCCGCGAACGCGAGCGCGCCCGTGCCCTCCACCACGAGCCGGATGGCGCAGTCGGAGCCCGCCGCGGCCGCGGCGAGGTAGCTGCGTTCGATCTGCGAGACGCGCCGCGCGTACGCCGGTGCCCGCACCGCGCTCACCACAGCGGCCCCGTCGCCGGTGCGCCCACGGCCCGCCACCGCACGTCCAGCGGCCGTTCGGCGGCGACGGCGACGGCGAGGCCGCGCTCGTCGACGGCGGAGCCGATCACCCCGAACGGGGCGGCGCGCCAGCCGTGCTCGCGGCCGGGCAGCCGGAGCCCGGCGAGCGCGGCGTGCTGCGGGCCGATCAGCTTGATCACGGCCTCGACCTCGGCGAAGTCCCGGACGTCCGCGCGGTCGCGGCCCAGCATCGCGGCCACGGCCGCCAGGGCGCGCGGGCGGTCGCGGTGCTCCTGGGCGTCGACGCCGACGCCGCAGCGGGCGAGCACCACGACGGCGGTGTCCGCGCAGTGCGCCACCGAGCCGTGCCAGCCGTCCTCCGGCCACGCCCAGCCCCCGGTGCGGGTGCGGCGCGGTGCGCCGAGGCCCAGCGGCGCGGCGGCGCGGGTGAGCAGGGCGCGCCCGGTGCCCGCCGTCCGCGTGCGGCCGCGCTCGTCCCGCGGTCCCGCGCAGCGGAAGACGGTGGCGTGCGCCGTCATCGGGCGCCCTCCGGGTCCGGCCGCCCGGCGGGGACGTCGAAGACCGCGGCCTGGTAGCTGCCGCCGAGGGCGTACGAGGAGACCACGAGCCGCCCGCCGTCGCGGAGCCGGTCGATGCCGTCGAGCAGCGCGAGAGCGCCCGCGGAGCCGACGGTCTCGCCCAGCACCGCCTTCGGCGTGGAGCGCGCGACGGCGGCGAGCCCCGCGGCGTCGAGCGCGGCCGCCTCGGCCCCGTCGATGGTGCGGTGGCCCGTCGCGGCGGCGCCGACGAGGTCGGGCTCGCCGGGCCCGGCGTCCTTGAGCGAGCGGGTCAGGGCGTGCGCCCAGGCCGCCGGGTCGCCGCCCACGCGGCCGATGCCGGCGGGCTCGCCCGCCATGCCGATCCCGGCGAGGCTCGCCAGCGGTGCGGCGCCGCGGGCGCGGGCGGTGTCGGCGCGTTCGACGGTGAGCGCGACGGCCGCCTCGCCCAGCGCGCCGTGCCGCGCGTTGCCGGTGGCGCCGTACACCTGTGCGGCGAGCTCGGGGAACTCGTCGACCACGACGACCACGATCCGGTCGGCCTGGCCGCGGGCGAGCGCGGCCCGCGCGAGGTAGAGCGCGGAGACGGTGCTGGTGCCGCCGCAGGTCAGGGTGGCGGTGAAGCCCCGGTAGCGGTGCAGCACGCTCAGGTGCCCCGCGGCCGCGTTCTGCACGGTGTTGGCGAAGACGGTGGGATTGGCGCCGGCGCTGCCGTGCTCGACGACGCCGCGGTGGAACTCGGCGACGGCGCTCAGCGGCCCGTACCCGGTGCCCAGGACGATGCCCGCGCGGGCCAGCCCGGCGCGGTCGGGCTTGCCGAAGGCCGCGTGCAGATCCGCCACCGCCCCGGCGGCGAAGACGCTCATCGGGTCCATCTTGCGCACTTTGGCCGGGTTGATCCGGCGCGCGACCGCGGCCTGGTCGAGCCGGGCGAACCGCAGTGGCCCGAGTTGCTCGTGGACGGGCTCGCCCGTCCTCAGCGCCGCGAGGACCTCCGCCGTCGACTGCGCCGATCCCGCGAGCGCCGCGATCCCGGTGATCACCGGCGCCTCCTGCGCCGCGGCGTCGGCCGCGCCGGCCGGCTCGGCGGCGTGGCGCAGCACCACCGCGGCGTTGTTGCCGCCGAAGGCGAAGGAGTTCGACAGCACGGTGCGCACGGGTGCCTCCCGGGCCCGGTCCGGCACGATGTCGAGCCCGGTCCGCTCGGCGTCGCCGCGCGTGCCGACGGTGGGCGGCAGCACCCCGTCGGTGAGCGCGAGGACGCCGACGACCGCCTCCACGGCACCGGCGGCGCCGAGGGTGTGGCCCACCACGGACTTCGTCGAGCTCACCGGCGGCGGGGCGTCGAACACCGAGCGGATCGCCTTCGGCTCCACGGCGTCGTTGGTGGGGGTGCCGGTGCCGTGCAGGTTCACGTAGTCGACGGTGCCGGGCCCGAGCGCGGCCGCGGCGAGGGCGCCCTCCATCGCGCGGCGCGCCCCGTCGCCGCCCGGGTCGGGGGCGGTCTGATGGAAGCCGTCGCTGCTGAGGTCGTAGCCGGCGAGCCGGGCGAGCGGCGCGGCGCCGCGAGCCCTCGCGTGCTCCTCGGACTCCAGCACCAGGAAGCCCGCGCCCTCGCCCAGCGAGAGGCCGTCGGACGCGGCGAACGGCGAGCACGGGCTCTCCGCGAGCGCGCCGAGGCTGGAGAAGCCGTGGGCCGAGAGCGTGGTGAGCGGGTCGACGCCGCCGCAGATCACCACGTCGGCGTCGCCGCGCCAGAGCAGCTCCGCCGCGTAGCCCAGCGCGACGGCCCCGGCGGCGCACGCGTTGGAGGTCACCACGCGCGGCCCGCCCAGTCCGAACTCGCCCGCCACGTAGTCGGCGGCGCAGTGCAACTGGGTGTCGATGCCCGCGCGCGCCGCGGCCCGGTCGCGCACCGCGCCGGCCGCGAGGACGTCGCGATGGAAGTCCTCGAGCGACGGCATGGCGCCGAGGCTGGAGCCGAGCACCAGCCCGGCGCGGGCGGCGTCCGCGCGGCCGAGCCCGGCGTGCGCCAGGGCCTCGGCGCACGCCCGGCGCGCGAGCCGGTAGCAGCGGTCGAGTTCCTGCTCCTCCCCCTCGGGCAGCGGCGCGACGCCCGCGATCGCCGCCTGGAGATCGTCCGTGGGGAAGACCGTGTTCGGCACGATCCCGGTGGCGCCGGAGAGCAGGGTGTCCCAGCACTGCTGGGCCGTGCTCCCCGCGGCGGAGATCAGGCCGACACCCGTGACGACGACTGCGGGCATGGGCTCAGCCGATCCGCTCGGTGGTGGACCGGGTCACCAGCAGCGGCAGCGCGACGGTCGCGGCGGGCAGGCTGCCGGCCTCCCCGTCGACGGCGAGCGCGAGGCCGGGCGCGTGGAACGGGTCCTCGATCACGGCGTAGGCGATCCGGTTGCCGTCCACCGGGATCGAGGCGGCGACGAGTGTCCCGACGCGGTCGCCCGCATCGCCCGCGGTGACGGCCTCGCCGCCGCGGACGCGGGCGGAGGCGCCGAGCAGGAGCGGTGTCAGGCGCCGGCCCGGCTCCGGGGGCGCTGCGATGGCGTCGGAGCCGTCGAAGGCGCCGATGCGGGCGAAGTCGATGAGCCAGCTGACGTCGGCCTCGGCGGTGGACAGACCGTCGAACCCCGTGCCGTAGAGCGGCGAGGCGACCTCGGCCTGGGCCCGCCACAGCTCGTCGGTGGCGACCGGGGCGCCCCCGTGGGGCGCGGCGAGCCGGTGCACCAGCTCGTGCACCGCGTCCGCGGAGGCGGCGTCCACCAGCAGCAGGTAGCCGTACTCGCCGGTGGTGCCGGTGCGGACGATCCGCGGCTCGAAACCGGCGGCGGGCAGTTCCGCGTGGGCGGCGCGCTCCACGGCGCCCAGCACCAGGCCGGAGACGTCGAAGTCGAGGAACTCGGCGGCCACCCGCCAGGCGGCGGGCCCCTCGACGGCGATCCCGGCGAGGGCGGGCTCGGTCACCGCGGTGTCGCCGGCGTCCGGTGTGCCGGTGGCGATCTCCCGCACGCGGGCAGCCAGCGCGCCGGCATCGAGCGGGGTGAGCGCGAGGAGCACGGAGGCGTCGTCGAGTTCGACGTGCAGGACCAGGGCCAGCGGCGCGCCGTCGGCGGTGACGATGACGGCCTCGCGCGCGGTGTCGGGGTCGGTGAAGTCGCTGCCCTTGGACAGCACGCGATCGAGCACGTGCAGGCGGTCGTCGCCGGTGAGGACGACGACGCCGTGGTCCGGGCGCCGGTAGACCCCCGCGCCGTCGCGCAGGGCGCGGTAGCCGGCGTAGTCGGTCGGGTTCTCGCTCATCGGTTCTCCTCGGTGGTGGTTCGGCTGGTTCGGACGGTGATGCGCCAGGTGCTGCGGCCGGGGGGACAGAGCCCGCCGATCAGCAGTCCGGCGGGGGTGGCGCGGACGAGCAGTTCGCCGCCCGCGGGGGCGTGCAGGGTGAGGGTGCCGCCATCGGGCAGCGGGATCGAGGGCTCCTCACCGGGGCGGGCCCAGCGGTGCCGGCTCGCACCGAGCGGGATCCGGGCGTCGCCGAGCAGCACGTCGCCGGTGCGGGCGGTGCGGGGCGTGCACCACAGGACGGCGGCACGCGGCCCGCGGTCGTCGACGTCGACGGTGAGCTCCGGACCGTGCTCGGTCTCGGATTCGACCGCACACCAGCTGATCCCGTCACCGTCGAGCCCGTCACCGGCAGTGGCCCAGATCGCGCCGGGGGCGGCGCCCCAGCCGACGCCGGCGGTGCGGTCCGGCTGCTCGGCGGTGACCCAGAGCCCCGCCCGCCACTGGGGCAGGTGTCCGAGGGCACGGACGCGCGGGTGCGGCCCCCACAGCACGGGGCGGCCGCCCGGGGCCCAGGTGCGGGCTCCTCCGACTGCCGGGTCCAGGGCCAGCGGGCGCCCCGCCGCGCGCAGCCGCCCGCCAGTGACCTGCGGCGCCCCGGCGGGTCCGGGCGCGCTCAGGCGCAATCGCACCGTCGATCCGGAGTCCGCGCGCACGTCCAGGGTCGTGGCGTCGACGAGGCGCGCATCCATCCCGGTCGCCTCGGCGACGATCCGGAACCCGCCGGACCAGGTCACCCGGTCGCCCGCCGCGGGTGCGGCGGCGGGGATCTCGGCGGTGTCGGGCACGATCCGCTCCCCCGGCGCCGCCAGGTCGGTCCCGATCCGCGCCGTCCCCGCCGCACTGCGCACGGTGCCGGCGCGCAGGCCGGTCAGGTACAGCCGGCGGTGCGGCCCGCCGGTGACGCGGTGTTCGAGCACCGGGCCGTCGGGGCCGTCGGCGATCGCGAGGTCGACGACGACGGACGCGGGGTCGGCGCGGTCGAGGATCGTCAGGCCGGCCGCGGTCGCGGTGACGGCGAAGTCGCCGCGCCGGCCGCGGCGCCAGGCCGGGCGCGTGCCGCCGGCCGCGGGCCAGGCGATCGCCAGCAGGTCGCCGCGGAATCCGGGGTGGCGCAGAGTGATCGCGCCGTCGGCGTCATCGACGCGCACGTGCCAGTCGCCGCGGCGCAGCTCCGTCGGGGCGGCGCGCGCGACGCGGGGCGCGGCGGCCGGCACCGGCAGGGCGGTCTCCTCGCCGTCGTGACGCAGGGTCAAGGAGCGGATCGTGAGGGTGTCTGCGTCGAGCTCGGCGTCGAGCTCGGCACCGCCGAGGTGGACGGTGGTGCGCACGACGGGGGTGCCGTCGGCGGCGGTCCGCACGTCGCAGTGGTGCCCGGCGTCGCGGCCCTGCGTGGCGCCGAACCGGAAGGTCTCCCGGGAGCGGGCCGCCTCGATCACGGCGGCGGGCAGGTGCGGGGCCGCGGTGCTCAGCAGGAGCGGGATCACGTTGTAGAGCTCGACGTTGCCGTCGGCCCCGGCCGCGGCGGGCGCGAGCGCGAGCGAGCCGACGCGGCGGTAGAGGCGGTAGGCGATCGCGTTGGCCGGGTTGACGGTCAGCCGCAGCACCCCGTACCCGAGGGCGATCATCGTGTCCACGGTGGCGGCGAACAGGTTCCCCGTGAGGCTGCCGCGACGGTGCTCCGGCGCGACGAAGAACATGTCGGCCAGAAGCTGGCCGGGCTCGGCGACCCGGCGTCCGGTGGACTCGAACAGGCCGAAGGTGCCGACCACGGCACCGTCGACGACCGCGACGGTGAAGGCGACGGTGCCGCGGTCGCGCAGTTCGGCGCGCAGGGCGTCGGCGGTGAGCGGCACCCCGATCGGGTTGGGGTTGTCCGGGTGCGCCGCGTACAGGGCGGCGATCTGCGCGAGATCGTCGTCGACGAGGGGCCGGACCCGCACGTCCGCGTCCGCGGCGTCGGCCGCGTGCTGCTGCACCGCCGCGGTCATCGCTCGCCCGCCCGGTTGCTCACGGTGATCGTGCCGGTCACGACCTTCTCCCGGCCCACGTGGGCGGCGATGTCGACGGTGCGCAGATCGCCCAGCGCCGTGGTGAGGGTGACCGCGAGGTCGAGCCGCTCACCGGGCCGAACCACGCGGTGGAACTTCACCCGGTTGATCGCGCCGAGGTAGCCGACGGTGGACGCGGGCGCGGGGTGCCCGGACTCCTGCGCCTGGGCCACGTAGACGATGGCGGTGAGCTGGGCGAGGGCCTCGATGATGAGCACGCCCGGGACGATCGGATCCCCGGGGAAGTGCCCGGCGAAGTAGGGCTCGGCGAGGCTGACGTTCTTGACGCCCTTGCCCGAGCGTCCCGGATCGACGTCGAACGCGCCGTCGATGAGCAGGAACGGCCAGCGGTGCGGCAGCATCGACAGGATCGCCGACGCGTCGTAGCTGCGCAGGCCGGCGCTCGCCGGGGCGTCGACGGACGTCGTCATCGCGCCGCCGCCGGGGCGGGGGCCTTCGCCAGGATGAAGTCGGCCAGCGCGTTGACCGAGCCGAAGGCCTGCGCGTCGGAATCGCTGACGGATACCCCGAACTCGTCGTTGACGAGCACGACCACCTCGAGGGTGTCGAGCGAGTCCATCTCCAGGCCGCGGCCGAACAGCGGCTGGTTGTCGGAGATGGCCTCGGGGGTGACCTCGAGGCCGAGCCCGTCGATGACGAGCTGCTTGATGCGGCGGTTGAGCTCGAGACGGGCGGCGCCGGCCTCCCGGATCGCTGCGATATCGGCCATGGTGGTTCTCCTTCGTGGGTGCGGGGATTGCGGAACGGATCGGGACGTCAGCCGTTGACCAGGCCGCCGTCGACGGTGAGGACCTTGCCGGTGATGTAGCCGGCGCCGGGTCCGGCGAGGAAGGTCACGGCGGCGGCGACGTCGTCGGGGGAACCGATGCGGCCGAGCGGGATCCCCGCGGTCGCCTCCGTGCGGGCGGCGGGCGGCATGCCGGCCACCATGTCGGTGTCGATGAAGCCGGGGGCGACCACGTTCACGCGGATGCCGCGCGGCGCGAGCTCGGCGGCGAGGGACTTGCCGAGCGCGATCAGCCCGCCCTTGCTGGCGGCGTAGTTGGCCTGCCCGGCCCGGCCGGCGACGCCGGAGGTGGAGGCGACGAGCACGATCGCGCCGCCGCGGCGGTACATCTGCTTGACGCCCTCGCGGGCGGTGTAGAAGGCGCCCGTGAGGTTGGTGTCGATCACGGTGGACCACTTGTCGGCGCCCATGGCGGCGACGTAGCCGTCGGCGGTGACGCCCGCGTTGGCGACGAGCACGGCCGCCGGTCCGAGTTCGGCGCGCACGGCGGCGAACAGGGCCACGACCTCGGACTCCTGCCGGACGTCCGCCCGGATCGTGACGGCGCGGCGGCCGTGCGCGCGCACCGCCTCCGCGGTGGTCTCGGCACCGTCGGCGTCGGCCGTGAAGCCCACGGCGACATCGCAGCCGGCGGCGGCGAGGGCGATCGCGGCGCTGCGGCCGATGCCGCGGGAGGCCCCCGTCACGACCGCGACGGTGCCCGGGGCGAAGGCGAACGGATCAGACATGGGCGGCCGCCGTCGCGTGCACGCCGGGCTCGAAGCCCTCGAGGCGGACCCCGCGCCCGGTGCGCTCGGCCTCGTCGGCGACCCAGCGGGCCACGGCGATGTCGGTGATGCCGAGGCCGAACGGCGAGTACACCAGCGGGCGGCCGTCGTCGGCGGGAATGTGCGCCGTCCCGGCGGCCAGCGCGCCGATCGTCAGCGGCACCACGTCTGCGGCGGTGCGCCCGTCGGCCGATGCGAGCCGCACGGCGCGCTCGAGCGCGGTATCGGCGCGCAGCGCGTGCTCGACGTCGTCGACGGCGTTGAGCGCGCCCACCAGCGAGGCCGGCGCGATGTCGCGGAGCGAGGTGTGCAGCACCGTGATCCGGCCGGGCCGGGTGCGGTCGTGCAGGGCCCCGTCGAGGTCGAGCCAGTACGACGAGTCGGTGGTCGCGATGGCCAGCACGTCGGCGTCGACGACGTCGGCGATCGTGGGCGCCACCGCCCCGTCCAGGCCGGTGGCCTCGACGAACTGGGCGGCCCGCTCCGGGACCGCGTCGTGGGCGGCGACGGTGCGCAGCGCCGGGTGCACGGCCCGCAGCATCGCGATCGTGGCGAGATTGATGGTGCCGCAGCCGATCACGCCGACCTTCTCCACCCGGCGCGCGCCGTCCGCGATCCGGCTGAACGCGGCCGCGGAGGCGGCGGTGCGCAGGGCGGAGATCCGCGCGCCCTCGAGGATCGCGCGGGGGTACCCGGTCTCGAGGTCGTTGAGCACGATCACCGCCGAGGCGCGTTCGCGGCCGCGGTCGGTGTTGGCGGGGAAGCTGGAGATCCACTTCAGTCCCGCGGTGGGTCGGCCGCCGTCCCCGACGTACGCGGGCAGCCCGATGATCCGGTTCACCGGGTCGTCCGGGAAGCGCAGGAACACCGAGTGGGGCGTGCCCTCGGGGTAGCGCTCGTGGGAGCGGTAGGCGGCCTCGACCGCATCGATGATCGCGATGTGGCGCTCGGCCACGATCTCGTCCACATCCGTCCTGTTGATCGCCAACATCACGCACACACCGCCTCGTCGGTCTCGTCGTTCAGGTTCTCGCCGACCCAGTCGTCGTCGAAGATGGTGTCCAGGTAGCGATCCCCGCCGTCGGGGAGGATCGCGGCGCACAGCGCCCCCTCGGGGATCCGGCTCGCGTACGTGGAGATCGCCGCCAGCGCCGCGCCGGAGGAGGCGCCGCACAGGATCGATTCGGTGCGCAGCAGTCGCCGGCAGCCCCGCACGGCCTGCGCGTCCGTCACGTGCACCACGTCGTCGGCGAGGTCCTGCGCGAACAGCGGGGGCACGATCGCGGCGCCGTGACCGGGCAGCTTCCGCACGGCCTCGCCCACGAACTGCGGACCGAAGATGGCGCTGCCGGCCGCGTCGACGCCGATGATCACGGTCTCGAGGCCGTGCGCGCGCAGGAAGTCCGAGCACCCGCGCAGGGTGCCGCACGAGCTGGTGGTGCAGAACAGGTAGTCGAGCCGGAAGTGCACCGCGCGCAGGATCTCCGCGATGGTGGCGTGGTGCGATTCGGCGTTGACCGCGTTCGCGTACTGGTTCGGCCAGAAGGCGCCCGTCTCCCCGCAGATCTGCTGCACCCGGCGGATGCGCGCGGGCAGGTACTCCCCCGTCTCCGGGTCGGGCCGGTCGATCACCTCGACGGTGCCGCCGTAGGCGCGGATCAGCGCGATGTTGGTGCGGGTGGCACGGGCGTCCACGATGCAGTGGAACCGGAGGTCGTAGTAGTTGCACACCTGCGCCAGCGCGATGCCCAGGTTGCCCGAGCTGGACTCGACCACCTCGGAGACGCCGGGGATCAGGCGCCCCTCGGCGATGCCCCGCTCGATCATGGCGCGGGCGGGACGGTCCTTGACCGAGCCGCCGGGGTTGCAGCGCTCGAGCTTGCCGAACACCCGGAAGTGCGCCTCGGCGAACATCCGGTCCAGCGGGACCAGTGGCGTGTTGCCGATCACGGACAGCACCGACGCCTCGCGGGCGCGCAGCAGTCCGTCGGCGTACAGGTCGGTCATCGGATTCCCTCCGGGGTGCGGCTGAGATGGAGCCGGAACTCGCTGACGTAGCGGGCGCCGTCGGCGTCGCGGAGCCAGCAGTCGTCGCGGTCGGGCAGCGCCTCGCTGAACGTCAGGCGCGCGTCGGGGCGCGGCGCACCGTCGCCGCGCAGGGTCGAGAGCAGCCCGGCGACCAGCACGGGGCTGTCCAGGTCGACGAACAGCGGCTTCGGTTCGCCGGGGACCTTGGCGTAAGTGCGGCGCGGCAGGCCCACGTGGCGCGCCCAGGCGCGGAAGACCGCGTACCGTTCGGCCTCGTCGCTGCGGGCGGTGAGCACCAGCGAACCCGCCTCGGGCCGCCAGGTCTCGCGGAAGAGCACCAGGCGGTCGATCTCCACGCGCGGGGCGTGGGCGCCGGGCAGGCCGACCTTGAAGGCGTCGGCCGCCACGATCGACAGGAACGAGCCGAACGTCTGGCCGAAGCTCCAGCTCCGGCCGTCCGGGGTGCGCGCCGATCCGTCGTCCTGCAGCACGATCGCGCCCGCGGGCACCACCCGCGACCGGCCGATGACCGAGGCCTTCGCGAAGCCGATGGCGACCTCGGTGGCACCGAGGGTCGTGGGGATGAACCGGCCGGTGTTGCGCCGCCACCCCGCGGGGAACAACGGGACCAGTCGGGGCAGAACGCATTCGGCGTCCACGGCCTCGCGCACGCTGCCGGGGATGGACCAGGTCAGCGGCGGCACGTCGAGGCTGGGCATGCAGGCGTGCAGCTCGCCCAGCACCACGCGGAACTCGCCGCGGGCCACCGCGTCCGGGTCGGTGGCGACCAATTGCAGGTCGGGGCTGTGGATGACCGAGTGCGGCCACCCCGGCTCGGCGCCGCCGAACTCGTCGGCCACGAGCGGGGCGAGATCCGCCGCGGTGGCGCGGACCGCACCGGTCCCGTCGGCGTGCGCCAGGAGCCGGTCGAGCACCCGTTCCCAGCGCGCCGAGAGCTCGGCGGCGGCGCGGTCCACCGCGCGGTCGCCGGCGTCGCCGAAGAAGAGCGGCAGGATCCGCGCGAGGACGTCGGCGAGGGTCACCTCGGCGCCGCGCCCGCGGCGGCGGGCGTCGACGATCTCGCGGGTGATGTCGGCCCGGTACTCCTGCGCCAGGCGGGCGGAGAACCAGGTGGCGGAGTCGGCGACGAGCGCCAGCGCGGGGCCCACCGCGCCGAGGACGTCGGCGCCGACCTCGACCCGGTCCGCGCGCACGCAGTCGTGGTAGACGAGGGTGCGCCCGGCGTAGGAGGCGCCGGAGGAGCGGTCGGCGGCACGGCCGGTGAGGGCCGCGAACCAGCGGTCCAGGGCGCCCAGCGCGGCGTCGAGCGTCTCGGCGTCGACGGCCGCCTCGATGTCCGCGCGGTGCGTGGCGAGGGATTCGAGGACGGCGATGCACGGGGCGGCGGCCACGGGGTCGGCGATCCGCGCGACCCGGCGGGCCAGCTGCGCCTCGGCGTCGGGCCCCAGGCTGATGTTGCCGTCCCAGGAGAGCACCTGGCGCTCGGCGAGCCGCGCGACGGTCTCCAGCGCCGTCGTGCGGGGCATGCCGAACCCGGATCCCAGCTCGGCCGCGGGGGTCTCGCCGTCGGCGGAGGCCGCGATCAGCGCCTCCTCCGGGGTGAGCCGCACGGCGCGCCGCCCGCCGACCAGGGCCCGCGCACCGTCGAGCAGGGTGTCCGGCCGCAGCATGGGCGGCAGCCACGCGCGCACGCCGGGCTGCTCGGCCATCCACCGGGCGAGCTCGATCACGGCCCACGATTCGAGGACCACGTGCCGGTCGGCCACGATGTCCGTGCCGGTGGGCGGCGCGTGCCGCAGCTCCCCGCCGGGCGCGCCGAGGTCGACCCAGGCGGCGGGGCCGAAGAAGCCGATGGTCTCCGCCTTGCCGCAGTAGCGCTGCCAGTACCGGGCCACCAGGCGTTCGCGGGCACGGTGTTTGGCGTTGCCCGCGCCCGTGTGCCGCGCCACGCGGTCGGCGGCGCCCGCGGCGGAGCGGTTCTGCCACACCAGCGCCCGCAGGAAGCGGTCGTCGGTCACCACCGCGCGCAGGCGTGCGCCGACCGTCTCCGCCGCCTCGGAGAACCGGGCCCGGTAGTCCTCGCCGCTCAGCTCGCCCGCGCGGTAGCGGTCCGCGGCGGCGCCGACGGCGTCGTCGACCAGCTGGTCCAGGCCCTCGACGGGAAAGCCGGTGCTGCGCAGGACCGCCGCGCGCCAGGCACTCCACCCGCCCGCGAGCGGGACCCGCTCGCGCAGGGCGGCGTCGTCGACGATCAGTGCCCGAGTGGCGGCGGCGGTCATGCGCCCACCTCCGCGAGCACGGCGCCGAGCCGCTCGACGGCGGGGGCGAGCTGCGCGCGCCGGGGCCCGGTGAAGCACAGCCGCAGCCCGTCGTCGCTCTCGCCGGCGACGGAGAAGTGGCGCCCCGGGACCACGAGCACGCCCGCCCGGCGGGCCCGCTCGGCGACCGCCTCGGCGTCGACGCCGCCCGCGCGGGCGGTGAGCCACAGGTAGAAGCCTCCGCGCGGCCGCTCCCAGCGCCAGTGCCGCTCGGCGCCGGCGGAACGCAGGGCCCCGTCGGCGATCTCGGCCCGCTCGCGGTACTCGCGGCGGAAGACGTCGAGCTGCGCGGGCCAGGACGGTCCGGCGAGGAAGTCGGCCACCACGCCCTGCGCGAACACCGACGGCGAGAGCGACATCAGGTCGGCCTGCGCGGCGAGGGCGGACCGACGGTGCGCGGGCGCGGCTATCCAGCCCACCCGCAGTCCGGGGGCGAAGATCTTCGACGCGGTGCCCAGGTGGATCACGTCGCCGCCGGGGCCGGCGAGCGCGAGCAGCGAGGTGTGCAGGTGACCGTCGAAGGAGAGCAGGCCGTACGGATCGTCCTCGACGACGGGCAGATCCACTGCGGCGCAGGCCGCCAGGAGATCGCGGCGCCGCTGCCGCGGCATCACTCTGCCGGTGGGGTTGTGGAAGGTCGGGTTCACGTAGAGGAAGGCGGGCCGGCGGCGGCGCACCAGGCCCGCGACGGCGTCCGGGTCCACGCCGTCGGCGTCGGCGGGCACGGCGACGGGCTCGAGGCCGCGGTCGCGGAAGGCGGCGAGCGCGCCCGGGTAGGACGGGGCCTCGCACAGCACGGTGTCGGCGTCGCGACCGAGCACGGCGGCCACCACGCACAGCCCCATCTGGGATCCGGCGGTCGGGATCAGCTCGGCGGCGTCGACGTCCGCGCCCTGCAGCGCGAGCAGGTCCCGGATCCGCCGGGCCAGCGTCGATCCGACGACGGGCCGGCCGTACTGCAGCACCGTCGGCCCGGCGAGTTCGAGCGTCGCGCCGGTGGCGGCGGCGATCTCGGGCCAGGGCAGCGTGCCGAGAGCGGGCATGCCGCCCGCGAGCGAGACGGTGCCCGGCGGCACGGTGAACAGGTCGGGTCCGGCCCCGGTGCGGGTGATCACGCGGCCGCCTCGGCGAGGTGCCGGCGCAGGCCGCCGACGGTGTCGACGGCGCCGCTCGCGACGTCGTCGGCGGTGATGGTGACGCCGTACTCGCGGCGCGCGGCGAGGTAGACGGAGACGATGCCCAGGGAGTCGAGGCCGAGGTCGGCGAAGGCCACGTCGTCGGCGAGGTCGGCGGCCGGGTCGAGATCGGCGGCGGCGCGCAGGAAGTCGGTGAATCGGTCGGCGGTCATGCGGTGATCTCCTCGTCGATCGGCGGGGCGGTGATCGCGCGGACGAGCGCGGCGCGATCCGCTTTTCCGTTGGGGTTCAGGGGTATCGATGCGACGGCGACGATCCGGTCGGGACGGCGGGGCGGGTCCAGCCGGGCGGCGAGGTCGCGACCGAGGGCGGCGACGGGTGTGTCGGCGACGACGAACAGGAACAGGCGCTCACCGGACCGCGCGGCCACCGCGGCGCGCACGGTGGGCACCCGCAGTGCGGCGGCCTCGACCTCGGTGAGGGACACGCGCACGCCCCGCCGCTTGAAGACGTCGTCGAGCCGGCCGTCGACGTACAGGCGGCCGTCGGCGTCGATGCGCCCGGTGTCGCCGGTCCACAGCTCCCGCTCGCCGGTGGCCGGGTCCCGCCGGTAGCGGTGCGCGGTGGCGGCGTCGTCGTTCCAGTAGCCGTCCATGAGAGTGGCGCCGCGCACCACGATCTCGGACGTGCCCGGGTCGATCCGCACGCGCAGCCCGTCGATCGGGTGGCCGACGGATTCCGGTGCGGCGGCGTACTCCTCGGGCGGCAGCACCGAGATCCGCTTGCACTCGGTGGTGCCGTACATCGCGACGATGCCCGCGCCGGGGAAGACCCGCAACAGGTCCCCCCGAGCTCGGGCGCCAGCCGCGCCCCGGTGTTGGTGAGGAGCCGGACCCCGGCGGCGCCGGGCGCCCCGCCGTGCACGGCGACGAGGAGGCGGGCCAGCTCCGGGACGAGGGGGACGACGGTGACGCCCTCCCGCGCGAGCACGTCGGCGAGTTCGATGTCGGCGGCGGGCGCGGCCAGGACGACGGCGGCGCCGACCCGCGCGGCGAGCAGGAGCTGGTAGAGGCCGTAGTCGAAGGCCAGAGGCAGGCGGCAGAGGATGACGTCGTCGCCCCGGTACCGCAGCGCGGCGCCGACGGCGGCGATCGCGGCGTCGACGGCACGTGCGGGGCAGATGACGCCCTTGGGCCGGCCGGTGCTGCCGGAGGTGTAGATCAGCAGCGCGGGCGCATCGCTGTCCCCGGTGCCGTCGGCCGCGGGGTCGGCGGAGCCGGCGGACGCTGCGAGCGCGGCGAGGGCCGCTTCGTCGCGCAGCACCAGGGCGGCGGCGCAGTCCGCGGCGACGTACTCGAGCTGGTCGTCGGTCGCGTCGGGATGCAGGGGCACGGGAACCGCTCCGGCGAGGGAGGTTCCGTAGATCGTGGCGACCGATCGGCGGTCGGGCGCGGCGCGCAGCACTACGCGATCGCCGGGCGTGACGCCGGCCGCGCGGAGCCCGGCCGCCACGTTCCGCGCGGCGGCGAGGAGCTGCGCGTAGTCCATCCGCCCGTCGCCGTCGACGAGGGCGATCCGGGCGCCGTGCCGCGCGGCCGCGGCCGCCAACAGCGCCCCGAGGCCGCTCATGCGGGCACCGCCGTGCGCGCCGCGGCGCGGGTCAGCTCGCCCGGGCGGCCGAGGGCGGTGGCGCGCGGGCCGCCGGTGCGGCGCAGCAGCCCGGAGAGCACGCCGGCGGGCGGGAGTTCGACGATGCCGGCGGGCGCCGCCTCGACGACCGCCGCCTGGCACAGGTCCCACCGGACCGGCGCGGTGAGCTGATCGACGAGCCGGGCGGCGCACTGCGCGCCGGTGGTGATCTCGGCACCGTCGGCGTTGCCGAGCAGGCGGTGCACCGGGTCGGCGAACGCGACGGCCCCGACCGCGGCGGCGAAGGCGGCGCGCGCCGGCTCCATGAACGGCGTGTGGAAGGCCCCGGCGACCTCGAGCCGACGGGCGGTGCTCCCCGCGGGGGGTGCGGCGAGCAGGGCGGACACGGCCGAGGCGGGGCCGGCGGCGACGATCTGCCCGGCGCCGTTGCGGTTGGCGACGGCGAGGCCGGCCGCCTCGATGCCGGCCAGGACCGCGGCGGGTTCGCCGCCGAGGACGGCGAGCATGCCGGACTCGACCTCGGCGCAGGCCAGCGCCATGGCGCGACCGCGGGCGGCGGCGAGGGCGACGGCGTCGCGCGGGGCCAGCGCCCCCGCCACGGCGGCGGCCGCGAGCTCTCCGACGGAGTGCCCGGCGACGATCAGGCGCAGGTGCGCCGGTAGTTCGCGGGCGGTGGCGAGCAGCGCCGTGGCGACCAGCACGGGCTGGGCGACCTCGGTCCGGCGGAGCACCTCGGCGGGGGCGCGGGTGCCGAGGTCCGCCAGGTCCAGGCCGGCCGCGGCGGACCAGTCCGCGAGCAGCGCCCGCGGCTCCTCGCCCCGCAGCCAGGGCGCGAGGACGCCGGGCTTCTGCGCGCCCTGGCCGGGCGCGAGGACCGCGAGATCGGGGCTCGTCATCGGTCGGCCCGCCGGCGGCCGCGGCGGCGCTCGGTGCCGAGGTGCCCGCGCAGTTCGCTGCGGCGCGCGAACAGGTCGACGTCGTCGGCGAGCAGCCCGGCGGACTTGGCGCGCAGCAGGATCACCACGGATTGCACGAACGCGACGACACCGATGTAGAGCGTGAGCGAGGCGGTGCCGAGGCCTGATTCGCCGCTGAGCAGCTCGATCCCGAGGTGCGCGGCGATGCCGACGACCCACAGCGCGAGCGTCGCGACGGTCCCCTGCGCGGTCAGCGCACCGTCGACCCGGGACAGGCGCACGGTGTACGCGCGGGCCACGGCGATCGCGGCGCCGATCACCAGCGAGACGATGACGAACGCCTGGTCGCCGAGCGGCACGTCGTGCGAGCTGACGAAGCGCCAGGCGAGGACCGCGCCGACGACGGCCACGACCACCGCTGCGCGCGGCGACGAGCGGACCGGGCGCGCCCGCATCTGGAGCGCGAGCACGGCGATCACGACCACGACCGCGATGAGACCTTCGATGAGCATCGGAACCTCCACGTTGAACGGACGAGTCCATCGTGTGGTTCACGAACGATGTGCGGTATCGCCAGTTCGGTGGAGAGGGGGTGGAGGACGGTGGAGCCGAATCGGGCCAAAACCGTCCATAGTGGGAGGAGTCCGGATGCGTGAGACGTCGTGCGTACACGGCCTTCTCACCGCGAATTCACCTTCGGATCGCGGCGATCGGCTCCCTCGGCGCGCGGGCGGTCCATGTCTTACACTCGATTTTCGTACGCCTCATTAAAAGTCCCGTCCGATCGGAAGGACAGACGGATGTCCGCTGCGCCGGCTCCCTCCGTACCGCCGTGCCCCATCCGGGTGATCGTCGCCGACGACCAGCGGACCATCGCGGAGTCACTGGCCATGATCCTGGAGCTCGTCGAGGGCATCGACGTCGTGGGCATGGCGACGTCGGGGGCCGAACTGGTCTACCTCGCGCAGCGGGAGCTGCCCGACGTGGTGCTCACCGACCTGCACATGCCGGACGTCAACGGGATCCAGGCCGCCGCCCGGATCCTGGAGACGGCACCGCGGACCCGCGTCGTGATCATCAGTTCCACCGAGGAGGCCGAGTCGGTGCTGGCCTCCGTCTCGGCCGGGGCGATCGGCTACCTCACCAAGGACGCCTCCCGGCAGGACATCGCGAGCGCCGTCCGGGCCGCGGCCGCCGGGCACGCGCATTTGAGCACCGCCGCCTACTCACACGTGGTGACCGCCGCCCTGGCGGCGCGGGCACCGCTCCCCCACGCCGAGCCCGACGACGACATGACCCCCCGCGAGGCCGAGGTCTTCGGCCTGATCGCGGAGGGTCTGTCGAATCGGCAGATCGCGCGGGCGCTGCAGGTGAGCGAGTCGACGGTGAAGACGCACATCAACAACGTCTACGCCAAGCTCGGGATCTCCAGCCGCGCCCAGGCGGTGGCGCGGGCTATTGCCGCCCGCCGCCCCGTCGGTACAGGGTGATCGCGGCGGCGGCGAAGACAGCGAACCAGATCACGATGTTGGCGACCGCACCGAGCAGCGAGACGTGCTCGCCGGAGAACTGCCAGCCCTCGTTGAGCGGGTAGCGGGCCACCGTCGCCACGCCGTACATCGGGGTGAACTTCGCGATGGTCAGGGCGGTGCCCGACAGCGGGATGAACAGGTTGCCGGCGAAGGCCAGCGCGGTCATCAGCAGACCGGGCATGTGCATCACGATCTCCGGCTTGAAGGCGAGCCCCAGGGCGAGCCCGAGCGCGGCGAAGACGGCCGATCCGATCCACGCGGCGAGCAGCGAGAGCACCCACACCTGCGGCTCCGCGTGCGCTCCGGTGGCGGCGCCGAGCGCGCCGACCACGGTCACCGGGAGCGCGGCGACGGCCATGGAGCTCAGGATCTTGGTGGCGGTGTACGCCTCGGGGCGCAGGGGCGTCAGGCGCAGCGTGCGCATCCAGCCCGACGACCGCTCGACGGAGACGGCGGCGGCGGTCGTGGTGGAGGCCGCGGCGGCGCCGTAGACCGCGAGGCCGATCATCATCCAGGCGGCGAAGTCGCCGTGCGCGAGCTGTGCCTCGATCCCGGCGCGCTGCTTGTAGAGCGCGAGGTAGAGCACGGCGGGCAGTGCGAGCGTGAAGATCAGCGTCTGCCGGTTGCGCAGCAGGCGGCGGACCTCGAGTGTGAGGAAGCGGGCGTTGAGCCCGGTGCGCGGGGCGGTCGTGGGGGCGGTGGCGGTCATCGGGCGGCCTCTCGGTCGGCGGTGAGCTGGACGAAGACGTCCTCGAGGCCGAGGCTCGCGGCCTCGAGCTCGCGGGCGCCGGTCTGGGTGAGCAGGAATCGGAGCAGGTCGTCGGACGTCGCGGCGCCGCTGTTCGCCCGCTGATCGGTGATGAAGACGGTGCGGTCGCCGCGGATCTCGCTGACCCGGGTGCCCGGCAGGGCGCGCAGCGCCGCATCGGCGTCGGCGCGGGAGAGCACGGCCGACACCGACCGGCCCGACGTGCGGGCCCGCACGTCGGCGGTGGTGCCATCGGCGACGACGCGGCCCCGGGCGACCATCACGACGCGATCGGCGAAGTGGTCCGCCTCCTCGAGGTAGTGCGTCGCGAAGAGCACGGTCGTGCCCTTTTGCGCGTCGGCGCGCACGTCGGCCCAGAAGCGGCGGCGCGCGTCGACGTCCATCCCGGCGGTGGGCTCGTCGAGGATGAGCAGGTCCGGCTTCGGGAGCAGGGCGAGCGCGAACCGCAGGCTCTGCTGCTGACCGCCCGAGCACTTGGAGACCTTGCGCTGGCGCAGCTCGTCGAGGCCGGCGCGGCGGATGGCGTCCTCGGCGTCCGCGCCGGGGAACAGGGACGCGATCAGTTCGACGGTGCCCTGCACGGTCAGGTCGGGCAGGAGCCCGCCGGTCTGCAGCACCGCGGCGACGCGGCCGGAGCGCACGGCCTCGGCCGGCGGGAGGCCGAAGACCTGCACCGCACCGTCGTCGGGCTGGGTGAGGCCGAGGATCATGTCGATCGTGGTGCTCTTGCCGGCACCGTTGGGGCCGAGGAAGGCGACGACCTCGCCGGGCCGGACGGTGAGGTCGATGCCGTCCACGGCGCGGAAGCGCTCGCCGTCGGACGCGGTGAAGCCCTTGGTGAGGCCGTGGATGTCGAGTGCGGCCACGCCGGGTGCGACGCCGGCGGTGGCGTTGTGAGCAATGGTCATGCCGATGATTCTGTGATCGACGGCGGCTTCACACCTCCACCGGCGGGTGGAGATCCGGGTGGAGATCGCGAGCAACGCTCACCATCCTATGACATGGATCACATCGGGAGTAGGTTCGCGTTCATGCGCAGGCGAATCACCCTCGCGGTCGCGGCGGCGCTGGCACTGGCCGCCCCTGGGTCACCGGCCGCCTCGGCCGCTGCACCACCACCGGGATCGCTGCTGGAGCGGTTCGCGCTCAACCAGTTCCAGAACTGCGCGGTGATCTGCCCCTTCGCGGCGCAGGGCGCGGTGACGGTGCCCCTGGGCGCGGCGTCCGCGCCGATCGCGTTCCTGCGGTCCGCCGCCGATACCGGGAACCCGCTGGCGGCGCTGGGCGCCGCCGCCCTGTCCGTCACTGCGCCGGCGGACGCCGCGATGACCGGGATCATCGGCAACGACCTGAATCAGGTGGTGCCGCGCTTCCAGAACGGAGTACTGATCGCGATGGTCGATCTCCTGCGGATCGCCGACGGTTCGGGATCGGTGACCGCACTCCGTACGGATCTCCTCGCCGCCCTGCGCGAGCCGCTTCCCCCGGCGGGGCCGGTGCCCCCGCCACTGACCGCGCCGCCGCCCTTCGGGATCATGCCCACGCCCGTCGGCCCGGTCCAGGTGGCGGCGGTGCGGGCGACGAACATCTTCTTCGCGGCCGCCTTCTTCGTGCCCGAGCTGTCCCTGCTCGGAGCGACGCAGACCGCGAACGCAGCGGCGTCCACTCTGGCGCGGACGGGCGACCCCGTCGCCGCGGCGGGTGCGGGCCTGCAGTCCGCGGGTGCGGTGGCCTCGGAGAACGTGCGGATCCTGTCCGGGGCGTTCGACGGGGCGGACATCACCGGCTCCGCAGCGACGAACCCGCGGGCCGAGGCGGCCGCACCGGCGACGCGCGATCGCCTCACCACCGGCTCCGCGCCGCCCGATCCTGTCGTGCCGGAGCCCCCGCGAGCGGACCGCACCGGGCCGGAACCGATCGGATCGGCACCGTCGCCGACCGCGACGGGAGCCGTCGAGGGCAGCCCGCCCGGAGACGGCGAGCGGGGCGCGGCGTCCGCGTCGGGAACCGTCACGGCCCCGTCCACCGGCGCGGACGCAGCATCGGAGGCCCCGGGCCCGCGCGACGAGTGAGGGCGCTGTCCGCCCCGCCGGTCAGCCCGCGGTCGACGCGACCGCGGCCCTCGCCTCGATCCGGGCGCGGACCTCGGGGCGGCGCAGCGGCGGCACCGTCTTCGGCGGCTGGCGCCGCGCGGGCAGTGCGTCGAGCAGTTCCTCGGTGGCGGCGGTGACGGCAGCGACGGCCTTCTCGAAGGCCTCGCGGTTGGCATCGCTCACCTTCTGCACGCCCGAGACCTTGCGCACGTACTGACGCGCGGCGGCCTCGATCTCCTCGTCCGTGGCGGCGGGTTCGAGTCCTCGCAGTTCGGTGATGTTCCTGCACATGGGGCCGACGCTACGCCTCCCGCCCCGCCGTGACCAGGCCCGCACGCGGTGCGGCCTGCACCGATCGCTACCGGAAGTCGTAGTCGGCGAGCGGGAACCGGTCCTGGGTGCGGACGGCGTCGCGCACGGAGGTCGGCCGGAACAGCGGGGCCTCACCACGCCCGTTGATCCAGTACGAGTTCGACGTCGCGCAGTCGCCCAGCCGGAACACCGAATCCTCGAGCAGCCGCTCCATCCGGCCCAGGAACCGCGCGTTCGCCTCCCCGGTCACCTCGAAGACCCCCGCGTCGCGCCGGTGCAGTTCGCCGAACAACCGGCGGATGTGCCGCATCTGGTACTCGACGGTGTTGAACCACGACAGCCCGACCCAGGAGTACGGGCTGGCGAGAGTGAGCAGGTTGGGGAATCCCGGAACGGACACGCCCTCGTAGGCCTGGAAGCGGGTGTCGCGCCACCACTGCCCCAGGTCGACACCGTCGCGGCCGATCACCCGCAGCGCGGGCAGGTTCGTCTTCCACACGTCGAATCCGGTGGCCAGGACGAGCGAGTCCACCTCGGTGCGCGTGCCCTCCACCCCGACGATCGCATTCTCCTCGATGCGGGCGATCGGCTCGGTGACCAGCGCGACGTTCGGCCGGGCGAGCGCGCGGTAGTAGGCGTTGGAGACGGTGGGGCGCTTGCACCCGTAGTCGTAGGACGGAGTGAGCGCGGCCCGCAGCCGCTTGTCCCGCAGCAGGAGGAAGCGGTGCACCCCCGCCGCGTGCGCGGCCGAGACGTTCAGCCGGCGGAACCAGCGGTAGCGCCACATCGCGACCACCATGAGGAACTCCATGAAGGAATCCGTCGCCAGCCGGACGGCGCGCTGCGTGAGCGGGAACCGGGCGAACATCCGCCGGACCGGCCGCGGGAACGGCACGTCGAGTTTCGGCATCACCCAGATCGGGGTGCGCTGATAGACCGAGAGCTGCGCGGCGCTCTTCGCCAGCTCCGGAATCACCTGCACCGCGGTCGATCCGGTGCCGATCACGGCCGTGCGCTCCCCCGCGAAGGCGTGCTCGGGGTCCCAGCGGGCGGTGTGGATCACCGTGCCGCGGAAGCGGTCGATGCCCTCGATGTCCGGAGTCGCGGGCTGCGAGAGGAAACCGGTGGCGCACACCAGGTACCGGGCGCGCAGCTGGTCGCCGTCGCCCAGGACGACGCGCCACTCGCCGGCGTCCTCGTTCCACTCCGCGCTCCGGACCTCGGCACCGAAACGCATGTGCCGGCGCACGTCGTACTTGTCGGCGACGCGCTCGGCGTACGCCTTGAGTTCCGGTCCGCGCGCGTACATCCCGGACCAATCGGGATTGGGCTCGAACCAGTAGGAGAACGTGGTCGAGGGGACGTCGACGGTGAGCCCGGGGTACCGGTTGACGTGCCAGGTACCGCCGAGGTCGTCCTCCCGGTCGACGATCACCAGCTTCTCGTAGCCGAGCTCCTTGAGCGCGATCGCGGCTCCGATGCCGCCGAAGCCCGCGCCCACCACGAGTACGTCGTGGCGCTCCGTATCGGCACCGCTCATCCGCGCGGACCTCCCTGTGCGACAACGCCGATGCGAGTAGCCTGCGATGCATGGACCTGCGATCCGCACACGTTCTCATCACCGGTGCCAGCGGTGGTCTCGGCGCGGCCCTGGCCGAGGCCTTCGCCGAGCGGGGAGCCGAGCTCACCCTGAGCGGGCGCCGCGCCGAGGAGTTGCACCGGCTCGCCGCCGCAGTGGGCGGCCGGGCGGTACCGGCCGATCTCGCCGACCCGGCCGCACCCGAATCCCTTCTTTCCCAGTGCGGTCCGATCGACGTGCTCGTCGCGGCCGCAGCCGTGCCCGCGTCGGGCCTGCTGTGGGAGTACTCCACCGAGGAGATGGATCGCGCGCTGACGGTGAACCTGCGCGCGCCGGTGCTCCTGGCCAAGCTCGCCGCCGAGTCGATGCGCGAGCGCGGTACGGGTGGGCATGTCGTGTTCCTCTCGTCGCTGTCCGGAAGGTCGGCGTCCGCGCGGATGGCGCTCTACAACGCCACCAAGTTCGGCCTGCGCGGCTTCGCTCTCGCGCTCCGGGAGGACCTGCGTCCGTACGGCATCGGTGTCTCGTCGGTGCTGCCCGGGCCGGTGCGCGACGCAGGGATGTTCGCGGACTCGGGGGTGCGCGTGCCCCGCGCCGCCACGCGGACCGCCGCCCAGGTGGCGCGCGCGACCGTGCGGGCGGTGGAGGCGAACCGCGGCGAGGTCGTCGTGGCACCGCTCGCGTTGCGCGCGGCGACGACGCTGGGCGCGCTCGCCCCCGGCGTCTCGGCGGCGCTGGCGCGTCGCACCGGCAACGACGCGATGATGGCGGCGGTCAGTGAGGGCCAGCGCCGCAAGAGATGACCTCGGGTCACTCCGACCCGTCGTCGCTCGCACCGGAGTCGTCACTCGACGAGCCGGCATCCGCATCTCCGCCGCTGGAATCGTCGTCCGAGCCACCCGTCGAACCCGCATCGCTCGAGCCCGAGCCGCCCGCGTCATCGGTGGCGGACTGGTCGAGGTCGGGCTCGTCGACCTGCGCCCCGCCGGTGTCCGGCTCGTCGTCGGGCTCGTCGGCCTGCGCCCCGCCGGTGTCCGGCTCGTCGGCCTGCGGAGCCTGCTCCTGATCGCCACCGGAATCGGACTGCGCCGCATCCGCCTTCGCCTTGTCCTCCGCCAGCTTCGCGGAGAGCTCCTTCCAGGACACGTGCGAGGACGAGGCGCTGGGCTCCGGATCGGGCTCGTCCGCCGCGGGATCCGCGTCGCCGTCGGCATCGCCCTCGTCGGCGCCGGCCGCGTCGTCACCGGCCGCGTCGTCACCGGCATCCGGCTGATCGACGGGCCCGGTCTCGTCGACGTCGCCGGGCTGATCGGCGTCCGTCGTCCGATCGGCGCCGGACGACTCCTCGGCCGATCCCGTGTCCTGGGCGCCTGCGTTCGCATCGAGGCCCAGCACCTCCAGGAAGGACTTGTGTCCGGACCCCTGGACCTGGTCGTCGTCCGATCCGTCCTTCGCACTCGCGGACGCCCGGGTGTCCTTCGCCCCCTCGGAGTCCGTGGCGCCCTTCGAGTCCTTGACGTCCTTCGTGTCCTTCACCGCCTTCGCCGACGACGCGTCCTCCTCGTCGGCCGGCGCGGTGGCGGCGCCGAGACGCGAGAGGGCGGAGCCCGCCGACGGCGGGCCGTAGGTGGAGGGGCCGAACGAGGACGAGATGCTGTCCATCAAGCCCTGGAAGTCACGACCGATGGACTCGGCCGCCCCGCCGAGATCCTCCGGCGACGGGATGATGGTCTGGAATCCGGTCGCGATGGTCTCGATCGACTTCCACATCTCGTCGACGTCGATCAGGTCGCCGCTCAGCGCGCGCTGGATCGAACCGTCGATGTCCTTCCACAGCCGCTGCTGCCCTTCGGCGCTCCACAGCGACAGCGCCTCGACGTCGTCGGCGTCGGGGATGCCGGGCGGGCGCCCGACCCAGTTCTCGTCGGTGAACTCCTGCCCCAGGTCGGTGAGCGTGTACCAGTTGCCGAAGAGCGGGACGCGCGCGAGCGAGCCCGGCGCGCCCTTGACCACGAACTGGCAGGGCAGGCAGTAGGTGCCGTCGACGAAGGGGTTGAGGGAGTTGAGCGTGGCGAGGCCGAGCCGCTCGTAGGTGCTCGTGATCTGCTCGATCGAGGGCAGCCCCTGGAATCCCTCGGGGTCCTTGGTCAGCGTGTTCCACATCGCGCGGGCCACACCGAAGACGTCGATCCGCTGGGTGGAGTTCGACCAGGGCATCGTGATCGACGGATCGATCGTGTTCGTCACGGTGCCGTAGCTGACGCCCTGGATCAGCTTCCAGGGCATCACCTTGAAGTAGTCGGTCCAGTAGGTCGAATCGCCGCACGGGGCCGGGGCGCCCGTGCAGTCCGCCGTCATCGGGAAGTTCGCCTCGAACGTGACGTTGATCGGATCGGCGAAGGCCTGCGCGATCTCCGGAACCGGCATGAGCCAGGCCATGATGCCGTTGACCTTGGCGATATCGGCCTGATCGAACCCGAGCACGTTGTTGGGCGTGTACAGCCACCAGTTCCCGCTCATCTCCAGGGCATCGGCCGTCTGCGCAGCGCCGGCGACCTGCTCGGCCGGCATGTTGGCCAGCGTCTGGATGATGTTGAGGGGGATGTTCGCGACGGAGCCGGCCGATGCCGCGGGCACCGGGGCGGTCGATGCGAGGACTCCCGTGGCCGCGGCGGTCGCCATGACGATGGATGCGGCCGAAGACTTGGTCGATACCACGATAGGTAACCCACTTCGCTTCAGATTTGCAATGTCATTCCGCGGCCGACTATACCGCTCCCTGTGCGATCGCACACACCGGTCGGCGAAGTGTCACGAATCCGCCTCCAGCCAGTGGCGCCGGCCGTACCCGTCCAGATGCGTCACCTCGCCGACCGGCTTGCGCGCCGACGGCCCGTACCTGCCGCGCGGCCACCCGAGCGGCATCACGCAGATCGGGGTGACGTTCGCCGGCAGCCCGAGAATCCTTCGGGCCGCCAGCAGGTTCCACAGCGGCATCGTGACGAGCGAGGCGCCCAGCCCCATCGCCCGCGCGGTCAGCAGCAGGTTCTGCACCGCCGGGTAGACCGAGCCCCAGTAGCCGCTCTCCGCCACGTGGGGCATGCGCACCAGCGGCACGCGGCCCTCGCCGACGCCCAGCCGCAGGCACGCCACCACCAGCACCGGGATCTCCCCGAAATGGTCGACCTGCCACTGCACGGCCCTGGCCATCCGAGCCTTGGCGTCGTCGGCGGCCGCCTCGCGCCGGTACACCGCGCGCCAGTACGCACCCCAGCACAGCCGGTATTGACGTCCCAGCCGGTGCTTGAGTCGAGCGTCCTTGACCACCACGAACTCCCACTGCTGTCCGTTCTGCCCCGTGGGGGCGCGCTCCGCCGCCTCGATGCACCGCAGCACGAGGGCGTCGTCGACGGGGTCCGGGAGCACCCGGCGGATGGCGCGCTGCGTGGCCATGGCCTCGACGAGCGGCATCGCCGCCAGGCGCGCCAGCGCGTCATCGGTGGACGGGATCGGATCAGGCATGCGCGGCCAGCCACTCGTCGGTGAACCGCTGCAGTTCGGGAACGTGCGCGGCGAAGCCGTGCGCGACCAGGCGCTCGACGGGACCGCCGAGCACGGGCACCCGCACTCGCACCTCGCCGTCGACGCGCAGCACGCAGCCCCGGTCGGCCGCATCGAGCCGCGCGGCGGCCTCCCCCGCGCCCGGAGCTCCCTGCACGGTGACGGTGATCGTGCCGTCGGCCGAATCGCCCACGGGGACCCAGCGTTCGGTGGCGAGCACTCGCAGCTCGCGGGGGTACAGGCGCGCGAGCAGCGGAGCCATCGACTCGCGCCGCACGTCCTGCACGGTGCGCACCGAGATCGCTCCCGCGTCGTCGACGTCGAGCGCCGTCAGTTCCAGACCGCCCCCGAACTCGGTGAACCGGTCCCGCCAGTACCGGGCATCCCCGAAGGCGCCCAGAACGGCGGCCACCGGCGCGGGCGAGTCGGCCCGGACCGAGAACCGCCGCGGCATCTCAGCCCTCCCCCGTCGTGGATCCGGCGAGCTCGCCGGCCAGCCTGCGAGCCGAATCGAGGTGCGCCGGCTGCGCATTGGTGGTCGGTATCGCGATACCGAGGTAGCGCTCGCGCTGCTCACCCGAGCCGAGGAAGCTGGTCAACGAGAGCATCGACGTGAGCTGGTTGCCCGGATAAGCCGTGTGCACCTGTCCCGCGTACCGCCCGCCCTGCCACTCGGCAAGCCGGCGCACCTCGGCGAGATTGCCCTTCCACCGGTCCCGGCAGGCGATGAAGACCGCGAACGGGCGGCCTGCCAGCACTCGGCGCGCATCGGCGGAGGCCAGGAAGGACCGCATCGGGATACTGGCGCGATCCCACCAGGTGGGCGAGCCCAGGCAGATCAGGTCGTAGCGCCCCTCGAACGCCTGCGGCGGCACCCGCACGGCGGCGGTGACTCCGCGCGCCTGCGCGGGGACCAGCGAGAGCATCGTGCGCCACACCCGGCGTAGCGGGAAGTGGGCGAGGCGGGGTGCGTACCGCGGGTCGATCAGCTCGATCCGGGCGGGCACGACCTCCCACCCGCGCTCGGCGAACTCCGCACCCGCGGCCTCGAGCAAGCGCTCCGCCTGACCGGTGAAGCTGTAGTACAGCAACAGCACCCGGGGGCTGCGGCGCTCATCGGACACCACTGCGCACCTCCTCGTCGCGGGACACGGCCCGACCATAACCCACCCATGGATCCGACGCAGTGACAATGCAAACTCGATGACGTACGGTAGCGCCATGCCCCCCAAGGCCACCGTCGACCTCAGCGGCGCCGCGCAGACGATGCTCACCACGCTGTATCTCAAAGCGTTGGACGCGGATTCCGATCGCCCCGTCCTCGGCGACACCTTCGCCCGCGACGCCGTGGCCGGCATCGACTACGACTGGTCCTCGCTCGGCGTGTCGGCGCGCTGGTCGCCGCTGGCGACGGTGCGCACCGCCCAGTACGACCGCTGGACCCGGGAGTTCCTGCGGCGATACCCGGAATCGACCGTCGTGCACCTGGGTTGCGGTCTCGACAGCCGGGTCTTCCGCGTCGATCCCGGGCCCGCGGTGCACTGGGTCGACGTCGACTTCCCCGCGGTGATCGACCTGCGCCGGCAGGTCTACCCGGAGCGCGACGGCTACCACCTGCTCGCCAGCTCGGCCACCGATCACGAATGGCTGCAGCGCATCCCGGCGGATCGGCCCGCACTGTTCCTCGCGGAGGGGATCAGCATGTACCTCACGGCGACGGAGGGCACGCAGTTGCTGCGCGCCGTCCTGCAGCGCTTCCCCGAGGGCGAGGTCCAGATCGACTTCTACAGCCGTCTCGCGATCCGCAGCCAGCGGATGCACAAACTCAACCGCACCACCGGGTCCGTCCTGCACTGGGGCGTCGACGATCCCGCCGAGGTCGCCGCGGCGGTGCCCGGCCTGCGCCCGGTGCGCGACGTCACCTTCTTCGACGCCGAGACCTTCCAGGGCAGCTCGCGCCTGTTCGCCGCGGTCGGCGGCATCGGGCGGGTGGTGCGGCCGGTGCGGCGCGCCCTGCAGTACCACCGCTACGCCTTCGGTCCCACGGACTGAGCGGCGAGCGCGCTCAGCTGCGCCGCGACGGCAGCGAGCGCGTCCTCCGGATCGGGCCCGTGCGTGTGGTACTCGAGCTGCAGCCGGCCGTCGAAGACCTTGCTGGTGTACATCTCGATGCCGGACCCCACCTGGAAGTACAGCTCGCCGTGCACGGCACTGATCTCGACGCCGGGAGGAGTCCGCACCGGAGGCACCACGCCGTTGTCGGTCACCATCACCACGTCGGGCAGTCCCGGCGGGTTCCCCACGTACGCGGGCCGGAAGTGCAGCAGCGACTGCTGGATCACGCCCTCGGCCAGGTCGGCGCGGAAGGTCTCCGCGATCTCGCGCGCCAGGTCCAGTATCCGGGTGCCGGAACCGATCTCGGCGAGGTAGGTCGCGACCCCCACCGGATTGGTGCACGCGGTGGCCGACACCGTCGGCGAGAGCACGTAACGCAGATCGACGGGGTAGATGTAGGGCACCGGCACGGCCGTCGCGCCGCGCAACCGCCACTCGGCGAGCAGGACGGCGGCCGAGACGATGCCGTTGACGCTGACGCGCTCCGCCCGGGAGAGGTCGAACAATGCGCGCGTGTCCTCGGCGGTGAAGGTGTGCTGCACCATCGGAACCAGGACCGGGACGTCCGGGCGCTCGGCGGTCACCGACCGGCGCGAGGGCGGCAGGTCGTAGGCGTACATCGCGGGCATGAAGCGTTCGAGCCCCGAGCGGCGCTGCTTGACCACCGCGCGGTCCGCGAGCACCGTCTCCAGCGCGGCGGGCGTCGGCTGCACGGGACCCACGCGCACGGTCCCCGTTGTCGCCAGGTCGGTGTAGATGCCGAACAGCTCCTCGATGAGCGCGAACTGGTGGTGCCCGTCGGCGAGGGCGTGGTGCACGTAGAGGGTGGCCGCGGTCTCCTCCTCGCCCGGATCGAGCACCAGCCGCACCAGGGACTGCCGCTGGTCGAAGGGCTGTGCGGCAGCGGGATCGGAGGCCAGCACCACCCCCTGGGGCAGGAAGTCGTCGGCGACGATGCGGAATCCGTCGCGCTCGTCGGGCTCGAGGCGCGCGGCCAGCACGGGGTGCACTTCGAGCAGCGTCTCGAAGGCCTCGCTCAGCAACTCGACGTCGACCGGCCCGCGCACGTGCGCGCCGAGCCCGACGAAGTTGTGCGTCTCGGCGAACATCTTCTCGCTCTCCGCCAACGGGCGCAGCACAGCGGATTCGAACATCTCTCTCCGATCTCGGTCAGTCCCGGGTACTCGCCCGGCGGTAGCCGACGGTCAACGGCACGGCGCAGACCGCGAGGATGCCGACGGTCCACGCCAGCAGCTCCATCAGCGGCGCGGCCACGGGGCCGCCCACGGCCAGGCCCCGCATGGTGTCGACGGTGTTGCTGAAGGGTTGGTGCTGCACCACGGGCTGCAACCAGTCCGGGTACTGCTCCAGCGGGACGAACCCCGTGCAGAAGAACATGAACAGCCCCGAGATCAGGGCCGTGGCCTCCACGACGATGGTCTTCGCGGCGTAGACCGCCACGGTCAGCACCGCGGCGGCGAAGGCGACGCCGAACAGCACCGGCACCAGCAGCCACCCGAGTACCGAGAGCGCGCCGTTCTCGAAGCGCAGCCCGAGCAGCACACCGGTGATCGTCAGCACGGCCGTGGCGGTCACGATCCGCAGCGCCTCGGCCAGCAGCCGGGACGTGATGCCCGCGCCGCGATGGATCGGCGTGCCCCACAGGCGGGCGAGGAATCCGTTGTCCCGCTCCGCCATCACCCCGAGCCCGCCGACGGTGGCACCCTGCGTGGCGGCGACCAGCGCCACCAGCGGCACGCTGCCGGCGAGGGCGTTGACGCCGGTGAGCTTCGAGATGCCGTCCCCGAGCACGATGTTGAGCGTGACGAGGAAGGCGACCGGGACGAGCACCGTCTCCGCCAGGGTGGCCGGGTCGCGGACCCAGCGGCGCACGATCCGCCCGGCCAGCACCCCGGTCTGCACGAGCAGGTCGCGCGGTGAGCGCTCACTCGACCGGACCGGCCGCACGGCCCGCTGACCGTGGGTCCGCAGGCCGGGTGCCCGGCGCTCCTCCAACCGGTGCGCGCACATCAGCGGTTCCTCCGCGCCGCGACGAGAGCGTGCAGCGGTAGGAGCACCGCGAGCAGGCCGAGGGCCCAGTAGACGGCCGGGCCGACCACGGCCCAGGACGGCTCCCCCGCGGCACCGGGGATCGAGTCCCCGGCGAGCGCGCGCAACCCGAAGACGAACTGCGAGATGGGCTGATCGCGGACGAAGCCCTGGATCCACTCGGGGAACCGCTCGACGGGCTGCACACCGACCGACAGCAGGCCCAGGGTCAGCTGCGGCAGCATCATCAGGTGCGTGGTGGCATCGGGGTTGCGGGTCGCGGTGCCCACCAGGTCCCCGAGCACGGACAGCGTCAGGCCGAGCAGGAGCACCAGGGCCACGAAGCCCGCGGTGTGCAGCGGCCCGCCGTAGAAGCGGAAGCCGATCACGTGGCCGCACACCAGCGAGATCACCAGCGCCAGCCCGCACCGGTACATGCTGCCGGACATGCGCGCCGCCATCGGGGTCAGCCGGCCGATGGGCATGGAGCGGAAGCGCCGGTCGATGCCCTCCACCGCGTCGGTCGCCGCCCGGAAGCCGCCCGAGATGGCGGCGAACGAGATCGCCTGCAGCACGATCAGCGGGGTCAGGTACTGGGCGTAGCTGCTCATCGTCGCCGCGTAGGCGCCCATGAACTGCTTGAGCGGGATGTAGAAGCCGACGGTGAACATGACCGAGGCGGCCACCTGGGTGACGAGCTCGCCGTTGCGCAGGCTCGGCGCCACGGCCCGGACCGTCAGCACCCACCACTGCTGCGCCCGCGAGGTGTCGGGACGAGAGCTCACAGCGTCACGTCCTCGGCCACGCGGGGGGCCGCCGGACCGCCCGTGAGGGCGAAGAAGACCTCGTCGAGGGAGGGGCGCCGCAGCGCCACGTCCAGCAGCTCGATCCCGGTCGGGTCGATCCGGGAGACCGCCGCCACCAGGGTCCCGGTCCCGTCGGGTGCCGGGATCGCGACCCGGTCGGCACCGTCGGCGACGGGCTCACGGCCGGCCAGCGGGCCCAGCGCGGCGAGGATCGCCGGCAGGTCGCTGCGATGCCGGGGCACGATCTCGCAGATGGTGGCCCCGGTCCGCTCCTTGAGCTGGTCCGCGGTGCCCTCGGCGATGACGGTGCCGCGGTCGATCACGGTGATCCGGTCGCTCAGCGCGTCGGCCTCCTCGAGGTACTGGGTGGTGAGCAGCGTGGCGATCCCGTCGTCGCGCAGCTTGGCCACCAGCTCCCACACGCCCTGCCGGCTGCGAGGATCGAGGCCGGTGGTCGGCTCGTCGAGGAAGACCACTTCGGGACGGATCACCAGGCCGCACGCGATGTCGATGCGCCGGCGCATGCCGCCCGAGTAGGTGCCCACCCGCCGGTCGGCCGCGTAATCGAGGTCGAACCGGTCGAGCAGTTCCTTGGCCCGGCTGCGGGCCTCGGATTTGCGCAGCCCCTGCAGCCGGCCGAACAGCACCAGGTTCTCGCGGCCGGTCAGCAGGTCGTCGAGCGCGGCGTTCTGCCCGGTCAGCATGATCGCGCGCCGCACCCCCGCGGGGTCGAGCGCCACGTCGCAGCCCGCGACCCGGGCGACGCCGCTCGTGGGCCGCGACAGGGTGGCGAGGATGTCCACCGTGGTGGTCTTGCCCGCACCGTTGGGCCCGAGCAGGCCGAGGATCTCGCCGCGGCGCACGGACAGGTCGATGCCGCGCAGCGCGGTGAAGTCGCCGAACCGTTTGGTCAGGCCCTCCACCACCACGGCGGGTCCGGAGTGCCGCATCACGCATCCCCTCCGGACAGGTCGACCAGCTCCCAGTCGTCGGCGTCCTCGTCCTCCGGCTCGGCACTCGTCCGCGCCAGCGCCCCGAGCGCCTGCGTGACGGCCGCGGCCAGCGCGTCGATCCGCGCGGCGTCCACGCGGCGCGCGTCGAACCACCAGTCCAGGTGGAGGCGCCCTCCGGTGCGGTAGACCCGCAGCTCGACGGGGTGCCCCAGCCCGGGCACGACGTCGCGCACCGGCATCGCCGCGTCGGCGGCGAACCACACCGCCTTGGCGCCCTGCGCGATGTCCGGCGGGTCCGGGACCGTGCCGCCGACCACGAGGTGCAGGTCCGCCGCGGGAGCCGCGGCCAGGTGCGCCGCGGTGGGCGCGTGCAGGTAGCGCAGCAGGCCGTGGCCGACGCCGTGGTGCGGTACGCCGCGCAGGGCGGTGCGCACCTGCTCGACGAGCTCGTCGTCGCCGTCGGGTGCGGTCAGCGCGACCGGGTGGACCGTGGTGAACCAGCCCACCGTGTCCCGCGCGTCGACGGCCGGCTTGAGCACGGACCGGGCGTCGCCGTCGAGGTCGATCGCGACGCGGCCGGGGCCGACCGCCGAGGCCACCCCGCGCACGATCGCGGCGGTGACCAGTTCCTCGAGCCGGACCCCGGTGCGGCGCCGGGCGTCGTCGATCTCGGCGGCCTCCACGGTGCCCACCGTGGTGGGCAGGCGGCGATAGTCCGCGGCGGCGGGCCGGTCCTCGGGGTCGGAGGTCGCGATCCGCACCGCCGGCAGCGCGGCATCGAGCCAGCGCGAGCGGGATTCGAGCACGGCCGGGTGGCCCGCGAGGCCCGCGAGCCGCTGGGACCACTCGGCCCATCCGGTGGCCGTGGGCGCCAGGAAGACCTGCATTCCCGCGGCCCGCTGGCCGAACGCGGTGAGCAGGTCCGCAGCCAGGATCTCCCGCGATCGGGCGTCACCCACCCAACCGGGCACGGCGAGCGCGAGGCGGCCGGCGCCCCCCGGCTCGGGCCGCAGCAGCAGGGCCTGCACGGGTGCGGCGTCGTCGTCGGCCTCGGCGATCAGGGCGGCCAGGCGCTCCTGCGCGACGGCGTCGAGATCCGTCGCCGCCGTATGCTCCTCGTGCACGCGCAGATGGGTCGGGGCCTCGCCCGCCTCGGCGATCACCTGCTCCCACAGCCCGTCGTCGCGCCGCAGCCGCAGCCGCAGGGCGTCGTGCCGCGCGATCAGGGCCTCGAGCACCGCAGTCACGTCCTCGGCCGTCACCTCCGGTCCCACGCCCAGCACCAGCGGGATCCGCCAGCGCGCGTGATCGCGCACCCCGGATTCGGTGAGCCGGGCGAGGTTCGGCGTGAGCGGCGGGCGCTGCGACGGTGCCGTGGGCTCGGCGAGGCCGCCCGCGGCGTCGCGCTCGGTGATGGCCCGCGCCAGCGCCGCGACGGTCGGGTGGTCGTACAGGTCCTGCGGGGTGAGATCGATCCCGGCGTGGCCGGCGGCCATGGAGACGCCGATCGCCACCAGCGAGTCACCGCCGAGGTCGAAGAAGTCCGCCTCCGGGTCGACGGTATCGGTGCCCAGGCACGCGGCCCACACGCGGCCCAGCACGGCCTCGGTACCGGTGTCGGCACCGTCGTCGCCCGCGGCCGTCGCGTCGCCGGACGGTGCGGCGTCCGGGCCGGGCGCGGACCGCCGGTGCGGCGCCGCCTCGACCCAGTGCCGTTCCGGGAGGAACGGATAGCCGGGCAGCAGCACCTCGCGGCCCTGCGGTACGCCCGGGTCGACGTCCAATCCGGCGGCCCAGAGCGTTCCGAGTCCCTCCAGGAAGAACTCCCGGTCGTCGCGGTCCTGCGCCGGATGCCGCACGAGCCGCGCGATGCGGTGACCGTCGCCGAACCCGGGGTGCCGCTTGGCCGCCGACGTGAGCGTCCCGCCGGGGCCGACCTCGACGAGCACCCTGTGCGGTTCGGCGAGGACGGTGTCGAGCTCGTCCGCGAACCGGACGGTGGCCCGCATCTGGCGGGACCAGGTGGCCGGGTCGGTCGCCTCGGCGGCGCTCATCAGCGTCCCGGTCACGTTGGAGGCCATCGGGATCCGCGGCTCACGCAGCTCGACGCCGGCCAGGAACTCGGCGAACTGCGCGGCGGCCGGCTCCATCAGCCGGGAGTGGAAGGCGTGCGAGGTCCGTACCCGGCGCGCGGTGATCGTGTCGGCCGCGAGCTTGGCGGTCAGGTCGGCGATCGCGTCCTCGGTGCCGGCGACGACGCAGCCGCCCGGCTCGTTGACGGTCGCGACGTCGATCTCGGAGCCCAGGTAGGGCGCGATCTCCTTCTCGCCGAGCGGTACCGCGAGCATCACGCCGCGCGGCGCGGCCTGCATGACCCGGCCGCGCTCGGCGACCACGGTCAGGGCGGTGGGCAGATCGAAGACACCGGCGAGCGTCGCCGCCACGTACTCGCCGATGCTGTGCCCCACCAGGATCGACGGGACCACGCCACGCGCTTCGAGCAGGCGCGCCAGCGCGTACTCGACGGTGAACAGGGCGGGCTGGGAGCGGTCGGTGCGTTCGAGCTCGCGGCTGCGACCGCCGAACAGCAGCGCCTTGAGGTCGATGCCGAGGGCCGCGTCGAAACCGGCGGCGCACCGGTCCACGTTCTGGGCGAAGACGGGCTCGGCGTCGTAGAGCCCGCGCGCCATCCCCACGTACTGGGTGCCCTGCCCGGGGAAGAGCAGCGCAATCCGGTCGGCGTCGTCGCGGACGCCCTCGGGCACGGAGCCGACGGCGCCCTCGCCGGCGCGCAGAGCGGCGATCGCGTGGGCGCGATCGCGCACCACGGTCACCGCGCGGGTGGTGTCGGCGGGCCGGGCGGCGAGGGTGGCGGCCACATCGGCCGGCTCCAGCGCGGGGTCGGCCTCCCACTCGTCGGCGAGCCGGGCGCGCGCGACGTCGATCCGCTCGGTGCCGCGGGCGGAGAGCAGCAGCGGGTACGGGCCGGGTGCGGGGGCGGGGGTCGCGGGGGCCGGCGCCTCCTCGAGGATCAGGTGGACGTTGGTGCCGCCGACGCCGAAGGAACTCACGCCGGCCAGGCGCGGGCCGTCGCTCTCCCACTCGACGAGGTCCTGGTTGATCTCGAAGGGCCCGTCGCCGAGGCGCAGCTCGGGATTGGGTGCCGTGTAGTGCACCGTGCCGGGCACCGCCCGGTGCTTGAGCGCGAGGATCACCTTGAGCACCCCGGCGATGCCGGAGGCGACCTCGAGGTGCCCGATGTTCGCCTTCACCGATCCCAGGCGGCAGGCGCGGGTGCGCTCGCGCTCGCCGAGATCGAAGGCCTGCCGCAGGCCCTCGATCTCGATGGGATCACCGAGCGGCGTTCCGGTGCCGTGCGTCTCGACGTAGCTGATGTCGGCAGGGTCCACGCCCGCCACGGCGTGCGCCTCGGCGATGGCGGCGGCCTGCCCGGCGGCGGTGGGGGCCGCATAGGTCATCTTGGCCGCGCCGTCGTTGTTGATCGCGGAGCCGCGGATCACGGCGTGCACGCGATCGCCGTCGGCGCGGGCCCGCTCCAGGGTCTTGAGCATCACCACGCCGACCCCGCTGCCGAAGACGGTGCCGTCGGCGCGGGCGTCGAAGGGCCGGCAGTGCCCACTCGGCGAGGTCATCGCGCCGTGGGTGTGCCAGTACCCCGCACGGTTGGGCACCCGGATCGACGAGCCGCCCGCGAGCGCGGCGTCGACCTCGCCGGAGAGCAGGGCCTGGCAGGCCAGGTGGACGGCGACGGCCGAGGACGAGCACGCGGTCTGCACCGAGAGCGCGGGCCCGTGCAGGTCGAACTGGTGCGCGATCCGGGTCGCGATGTGGTCCTTGTCGTTGCGCAGCGACAGGTCGATCATCTCGTAGCTGGCGCCCTGCCCGATGGTGCGTTCGACGTCCAGGCGCGACATCAGGTTGTTGAGCAGATAGCCGCTGGCGGAACTGGTCCCGTACACGCCGACGGCGCCGTCCAGCTCGCCGGGGCGGTAGCCCGCGTCCTCGATGGCGTGCCAGACGCTCTGCAGGAACAGGCGGTGCTGCGGATCGAGCCCCTCGGCGACGGCGGGCGTGAATCCGAACAGCGCGGCGTCGAACTCGTCGATGCCGTCGAGCGGTGCCCCGGACCGGATGTAGCCGCGGTCGTCGAGGGCGTCGGCGCCGATCCCGCTGCGGCGCAGCTCGTCCTCGTCGATCGGGACGATCGATTCGACGCCGTCGCGCAGGTTGCGCCAGTACTCCGCGAGGGTCCGCGCGCCGGGGAAGCGCCCGGCCATGCCCACGACGGCGATCAGCTCGCCGTCCTCGGGTGCGTCCTCGCCGATGTCGTCGCGGGTCCGGGTCCCGATCATGCGGTGTTGCCTGCCTTCCGTCGTGCGGCGCCGCGCCGGCGTGCGGCGGCGCGCTGCTGCGCTCGATCGCGGAGCCCACCGGGCGCCGCGGCGGTCTCGTCCGTGTCGTCGTCGATGCCGAGCCTGCGGACCAGGTCCACGGCCAGGGCGGTCAGGTCGGCGCCCTGCAGCAGCAGGGCGACGGGCGGTTCGATCCCGAACTCGCCGCGAGCGGCGTTGCGGATGCGCACCGCCATCAGCGAATCCAGTCCGAGCTCGGTGAGGGGACGGTCGGCGGCGATCCCGGCACCGCCGGAGTAGCCCAGGACCGCGCCGATCCGCTGGCGCAGGCGATCGAGCACGACGGTGACGGCGGCGGCGAAGGGCAGTGCCGTCAGTGCCGCCAGGTCGATCGCGCCGGCGTCTTCCTCGGGTTCGAGCTCGGCCAGCAGATGGGTGAAGTAGCCCAACCCGGCCAGTTCGGGGAACGCCGACGCGGCGCGGTCGAGCCGCAGCCGGGCGACGCCGACGCGGGTGTGGCCGCCCCCGAGGATCGCATCGAGCGCCTCGGTGCCCTCGGCGGGTGAGATCGGGTCCAGCACCCCCATCTCCAGTGAGCGGGCGAGCCCCACCTCGGACCACTGCCCCCAGCAGATCGCGGTCGCGGTGCGGCCGCCGGCGCGGCGCCGCTCGGCGAGCGCGTCGAGGTAGGCGTTCGCCGCGGCGTACGCGCCCTGTCCGGGCGAGCCCAGCAGCGAGGCCACCGAGGAGAACAGCACCCACCAGTCGAGATCGTGCTCCGCGGTCGCCGCGTCCAGGCGGTCGGCGCCGATCGCCTTGGGCCGCCACACCCGGCCCAGCGCGTCGCGCGACATCGCGGCGACGAGCTCGTCGTCGAGCACGGCCGCGGAGTGGATCACCCCGCGCAGCGCGAGGCCGGTCTCCTCCGCGACGGCCACGAGCCGCTCGGCGACGCCCGGCTCGGCGACATCGCCGCGCACGTACTGCACGTCGGCACCGGCGCGCAACTCGTCGAGCGCCGCGTCCGCCTCCGGGGACGGCTCGCCGCGTCCGCTGAGCACCACCCGGCCCGCGCCTGCCGCCACGAGGCGGCGGGCGATCACGAGGCCGATGCCGCCGAGGCCGCCGGTGACGAGGTACGCGCCGTCGCCGCGCACGGCGGGGGCCTCGGCCGGTGCGCTGTCGCGGCGCACGAGCCGCTGCACGTACCGCTCCCCGTCGCGCCAGGCGACGAGGTCGTCGGCGTCCGGGGCGGCGCTCTCGCGCGCCAGCGCGTCAGCGAGGTCGGCACCGGCCGGCAGGTCGAGCACCGTGGCCCGCAGGTCGGGGTGCTCGTACGCGAGCACGCGGACGAGACCGGTCAGGGCGCCCGCCGCGGGGTCGGGGACGTCGCCGTCGCGCACGGCGAGGCCGTCGCGGGTGATCAGCCACAGCCGGGGCGAGCGGCCGTGCCAGCCGCTGGTCACGGCGCGCACGACCGAGGCCGCCCGCCAGATCACTGCCTCGGCGGCCTCCGCGCCGCCGGTCGACGACGGTGCGCCGTCCACGAGCAGCACCACGCCGGCCGGGGCGTGCGCGGGATCCTCGGCGAACCGGGCGACCGCATCGGCGAGGCCGCGCTCGTCCAATCCGGCGGTGACGATCCTGCGGTGCGGGGCGGCGAGCGCGTCGGCGGCAGCGCCTGCGGCACCGTGGTCGTCCGCGAGCACCAGCCAGCCCTCCGGATCCGTCGCGTCCGCCGGCGCGGGAGTCGGGACCGTCTCCCACCGGTGTCCGAAGAGCTTGCGTTCCAACGGCAACGGAACGGAGCGGCGGTGGATGCGCCGCAGGAACACGCCCCGCACCTCGACGGCGACGGTGCCCGTGGAGTCCAGGACCGTGACGTCGCCGCTCACGCCCTCGTCCCCGACGGTCGTGATCCGGGCGCGGCAGAGCGCACGCCGTCCGACCGGGCGGTGGAGCCGGACGGCCTCGACGGCGACGGGCAGGTAGGCGGCGTCGCCGTCGGCGGCCTCGTCCGGCAGGGCGGCGGCGAGCGTCTGCAGCGCCGCGTCCAGCGCCACCGGGTGCAGCAGCAGCGCCGGGTGCGCCGTGGCCTCGGACGGCAGGACGACGTCCGCCTCGGCGGCGCCCGCCGGATCGCGCAGCACGCGTTCGAGCGCAGCGAAGGCCCGATCGTGGTGCGCGCCGGCGCGGCGCAGCGCCGCGTACACCGCGCGGGGCGAAACGGGGGCACCGTCGGCCGGCGCACCGACGGGCGTGGCGGCCTCCCCGGCCGGGAGGGCGCCGACGTGGGCGCGGGCGTGGCGGACCCACTCCCCCGCGGCCGTGCGGTGGAAGACCTCCACCAGGGCCGTGCCGTCGGGCTCGTGGGTGAGCTGCGTGGTGAGCGGGACCGACTCGGTCAGCGGCAGCATCTGCTCGACCTCGAGCCGGGTCACCGCCACCGCCTCCGCGCCGAGCGCGGCGCGGCCCGCGGCGAGCGCGATCTCGGCGAAGCCCGCGGCGGGCATGATCGGCTGGCCCTGCACACGGTGGTCCGCGAGCCACGGCAGCGCGTCGAGCCCGGTGTCGCCGTGCCAGAGCACCCCCGTCCCCGAGGGCAGGTCGACGCGGTCGCCGAGCAGCGGGTGCGCGCCACCGGTGCCCGTGCGGCGGCCGGGCGACGCACTCGTCCAGTACTGCTGGTGCCGCCAGCTGTGCGGGGGCACGTCGATGATCCGGCCGGCCGGCGGCTCGCCGCCGAGGCGGGCCCGGTGGGCGTGGAAGACGATGCTCTCGTCCTCGTCGCGCAGCAGCGTCGGCAGCACCGCGACGTCGCGACCGGCCGGCACGTTGTCGGCGAGCGCGTGGGTCAGGACGGGGTGCGGGCTGACCTCGATGAGGGTGCCGAAGCGGGCGGCCGCATCGGCCGCGACGGGCGCGAAGGAGACCGGCCGGCGCAGGTTGTCCGCCCAGTAGTCGGCGTCGAAGACCGGCGCCTGCTCACCGGGCCGCACGGTCGAGAGCACCGGGATCGTCGGCGGTACGGGCCGCAGTCCCGCGAGGGCCGTGCGCAGTTCGGGCAGGATCGGATCGACGGTCGCGTGGTGCGAGGCCACGTCCACCTCGACGCGGCGGGCGAGCAGGTTCCGGGCGGAGACCGCGGCGACCACGGCGTCGACGGCCCGCGTCGAGCCAGCCACGACGGTCTGCCGCGGCGAGGCGACGACCGCGACGGAGACGCCCTCGTGCGAGGTGAGCAGCTCCTCGACGCTCGCGACGTCCATCTCCAGCAGCGCCATCGCGCCCTGCCCGGACAGCTCGCGCCGCATCAGCGCGGACCGGGTCGCGATCACCCGCAGCCCCTCGGCGACGGTGAGCCCGCCGGCCACGACGACCGCGGTCACCTCGCCCATCGAGTGCCCGATGACGGCGTCCGGGGTCACGCCGTGGGCGCGCCACAGCTCGGCGAGCGCGAGCTGCACGCCCACCAGCACCGGCTGGATCCGGTCGATGCCCTCGACCGGCTCGCCCGATCGCAGCGTCTCGCGCAGCGAGAACCCGACCTGCGCGACGAACTCCGGTTCGATCCGGTCGACGGCGGCGGCGAACGCGGGCTCCTCGGCGAGCAGCCTGCGTCCCATGCCGGGCCACTGGGAGCCCTGCCCCGAGAAGGCGAAGACGACGCCGGGCCGGGGTCGCGGCGCGGCGGCGGTGACGCCGGGGCGGGAGGCGCCCGCGGCGAGGGCCCGCAGCCCCTCGACGGTGGCGGCGGTATCGCGCGCGGTGACGGCACCGACGACGGCGGCGCCCGCGCCCTGCCGCGCGACGGTGTGCGCCACGTCGGTGAGCGCGGCGGCGGCGCCCTTCCCGGCGAGCCAGGCCGCCAGGTCGGCGGCGCGCGCGGCCACCGCCTCGGCCGAGCCGGCGCCGATGCGGAGAACCGCCGGGTCGGCACCCGCCGGGGCGGCGGGTTCGGGATCGGGCCCCTGCTCGAGCACGACGTGCGCGTTCGTGCCGCCCAGGCCGAAGGACGAGACCGCGGCGCGGCGGGGGCCGCCCGCCGCGGGCCACGGATCGGCCTCGGTGGGCACGTACAGGCGGGTGGAGGCGGCGTCGATCGCCGGGTTCCACCGGGTGAAGTGCAGGTTGGGCGGGACCTGCCCGCGGTGGACCGCGAGCACGGACTTGATGAAGCCGGCGATCCCGGCGGCGGCCTCGAGGTGGCCCATGTTGGTCTTCACCGCGCCGAGCGCGCACCGGCTCTCGCCCGCCCCGTACACCTGCGCGAGGGCGTCGAACTCGATCGGATCGCCCAGGGCGGTGCCGGTGCCGTGGGTCTCCACGAAATGGACGGAGGAGGCGGGCACCTCGCCGAGTGCGCGGGTGATCACCTCGCGCTGGGCGGGGGCGTTGGGGGCCGTGAGGCCGTTGCTGCGGCCGTCCTGATTGGTGGCCGAGCCGCGGACCACGGCGAGCACGCGGTCGCCGTCGCGCACCGCGTCGGTCAGGCGCTTGAGCACGACCACGCCGCACCCCTCTCCGCGCACGAAGCCGTCGGCCGCGGCGTCGAAGGAGTGGCACCGGCCGAGCGGGGAGAGCATGCCCCACTTGCCCAGGGCGAGTTGGGTCTCCGGCCGCAGGATCAGGCTCACCCCGCCCGCCAGCGCGAGGTCGCTCTCGCGCGAGCGCAGGCTCTGGCAGGCCAGGTGCACCGAGACCAGGGACGACGAGCAGGCGGTGTCGACGGCGATCGCGGGGCCGCGCAGGCCCAGCAGGTAGGCGATCCGGCCGACGGTCACGCTGTGCGCGTTGCCGGTCGCGGAGTAGGCGTCGATCTTCTCGGGGTCCGCGGCGGAGGTCGACTGGTACTCGTTGTAGTACACGCCCATCATCACCGCGGCGCGCACGCCCTCGGCGCTCTGCGCCGAGATGCCGGCGTGTTCGAGTGCCTCCCAGGCGACCTCGAGCAGGATCCGCTGCTGCGGGTCCATGGTCTCGGCCTCGCGGGGTGCGATCCCGAAGTGATCGGCGTCGAATCCGGCGATCCCGCCGAGGAAGCCGCCCCACTTGGACGGCATGCGGCCGGGCACCGCGGGATCGGGGTCGTAGTAGGCGTCGGCGTCCCAGCGGTCCGGCGGCACCTCGACGACCGCGTCCTGGCCGCGCATGAGCAGGTCCCAGTACTGCTGCGGCGCGTTGGCCCCGCCCGGGAAGCGGCATCCGATGCCCACGACGGCGATCGGCTCGGCCGCCGTGATCCGCGCGGCCTTGGCGAACTGGTCGGTGAGTGCGTCGCGCTGCGACTCGCTCATCGCCCGCACCCGCGCGTAGGTCGATCCGCGGGCGGCGGTGCCCGCCGTCGACGGTGTCCGGTCCGTTTCGGTCATCGGATCTCCCCCTCAGCGAAGTCGAAGCTCTCCGCGCTCTCGAACAGTTCGTCCAGTAGTCCGCCGACGTCGTCGGCCCCGGCCGCGGTGGCCGGTTCGGGCGGGAGGTCCTCGGCCGCGGCGGGCACGAGGGTCGCCGCGATGTGGGCGGAGAGCCGCGCCACCGTCGGGTGGTCCCACAGCATGGTGGCCGAGAGATCCACGCCCAGTGCCGCTTTGGCGTCGCGCAGCATCGCCATCGCCATCATCGAGTCGAGCCCCAGCTCGGGGAACGGCTGCTCGGCGTCGACGTCGGAGGGATCGGTGCCCAGCTCCCGGGCCAGCACGTCGCGCAGCACGCGGGCCACCGTGTCGGCCACCTCCGCCGGCGCGAGCGTGGTCAGGTCCGGCACGGCCATCACCGCCGGGCCCGGACCCGCCTCCTCCGGGGCGGTGACCACGATCGGATCGACCGCAGCGAAGCGCACGCCCGCCAGGCGGATCGCCTGCCGCCCGTCCGGGGCCTCGACGCTCGCGTCGACCAGCAGGCCCTCGCCCCGGTCGGCGCGCCGCTGCACCGCGATCACGACCTCCGGGCCGAGATCGTGCTCCTGCGTGAGGGATCCGATCGCGGTGGGCAGCAGCAGGCCGTCGTCGAGACGACCGGTGAGACGGGCCAGGTGCACCGCCGCGTCGATGGCGGCGGCGGCCGCCGCCTCGTGCGGCAGCCGCACCCGCGCCCGCAGCGCTCCGGGTCCGGCCTCGTGCTCGAGGACCTCCCAGTGGAACGGGACGCCCTCGACGCCCCACTGCCGGGCGAGATCGGCCGCGCCGGCGGCGTCGTAGTCGGGCAGCTCGAGATCCCCGCCGGAGGCGTCGTCGGGAAGCCCTGGTGCCGCACCGTCGGGCGCGGCGCCGATCCCCGCCTCCGCGTGCCGGATCCACCGGTCGGCCGGAGCCTGCGGGTCGGTGCTGGAGCTGACCGTCACGGAGTCCGGCCCGGTGCTCACCCGCACGGCTCGGGGCTGATCGAGCACGATCGGGTACTCGAATCGCAGGTCCCGCAGGGCGTGCTCCGGCCGCGCCGCCAGCATGCCGGCGGCGAGCACCGAGACGGGCACCACCTCGACGCCGCGCACCCGGTGCGCGACGGCGTGCGGACGCTCGGCCGCGGAGACCCGGATCGCGGCGGCGTCCTGCGGCGCCGTCAGCGTGCCGGGGCTCGCCGTCGGCAGCTGCGCGAGGGTGGGTCCGGCGGCGCCGAGCAGATCGTCGACCACCCGGAAGGCGCTGCGGCTGCGGAAGTTCTCCGCGAGCCGGGGCCAATCGGCGCCCACCACGATGCTGCGGGTGGGCGCTTCGGCCCCGAGCACGGCGGGCAGGCAGCGGACCGCCGCGTCGTTGGGCATCGGCGTCAGCCCCGCGGAGGCCGTCTCGGGCCGAGCCTGCGCCCACGACTCGAACAGGCCCCAGTCCACCACGCGGGCGGGCAGTCCCAGGTGCCGGCGGGTCGCGGCGACCGCATCGGCGTAGGCGTTCGCGGCGGTGTAGTGGCCGAGCCAGCGCGAGCCGATGACGCCCGTGATCGACGAGAAGATCACGAAGTCGCGCACGGGCACGGTCAGGCTGAGCGCGTGCAGGTTGGCCAGCACGTCGACCTTCGAGCGGAACATCGCGTCGATCTCGTCGGCGGTGAGCTCGGAGAGCTGCCCGGCACCGCCCGACAGGGAGGCGACGTGGATCCCGCCGAGCTCCGGCAGGTCGGCGCCGAACCGCGCGAACAGCGCGGCGAGCGCCTGCGGATCGGCGGCGTCGACCGCGACCGGGACGAGCGTCGTCCCGTGTGCGGCGGCCTCCTCGGCGAGGCCGTCGGGCAGGCCGCCGCGACGCGAGAGGGCCACCACGGTACCCGCGCCCATGCGGGCCAGCTGGCGCACCACGTCGCCGCCGATGTTGCCCGTGGCGCCGACGACCAGCTGGGCGCGATCGTGATCGACGTCGGCCCGCGCCACCGGCGCGTGCGCGCGGCGCAGCCGCGGTACGCGGCGCACACCGGCCCGGTGGAGGACCTGGTCGTCACCGTCGCGGGAGCCGGTCTCGGCGCGCAGGACCGGCGCGAGCAGTGCGGGCGGCAGCGCCGCATCGACGTCCACCAGGCCGCCCCAGAACTCGGGGTGCTCGAGCGCGAGCGTGCGCCCGGCGCCCCACAGCGCGGCGTGCACGCCGCTCACGGCCTCCCCCTCCGCGATCGCCTCCGCATTGCGGGTGAGCATCGTCAGCCGCGGCGCACCGTCGTGCCCCGCCAGCAGGCGGGCGAGCGCGGTGAGGTCGCCGAGCACGCGCCGCGCGGCGGCCGGGTCGAGTCCGTCGGCGGCGGGTGCGGGCGCGTACAGCACGCGGTCCGCACCCTCGAACGCGGCGCGCACGGCGTCCGGGTCCTGCCGCAGGGCCGCGGCGGGCAGGCCGCGCGAGCCCGCGCCGAGGGCCCGCGCGAGATGCTCGCCGCCGTCGTCGGCGAGCACCAGCCACGCGCTGCTCTCGTCGGGCGCACCGCTCGCCTCGCGGGCCGGGTGCTCCAGGGTGAGGAACCAGCCGTTGGGCCCGCCGTCCGCGGCCGGTGCCGCCGCGCCGGGGGCGGCCGCGCGCGGCGTGATCCAGTGCCGGCGCCGCAGCCACGGGGTGGTGGGCACGGCGACGGGCGGGCGGAGCGCCTGCGGGGCCTGCGCGACCTCGGGGTACGACGGTCCGCGGACCGCCACCAGGTTCGCCTCGAAGACCACCGGCTCGGAGGTCTCGCGCAGCAGGGTGCCCACGACGAGGTGCTCGGCGTCGTCCACGCCGTCGGCGATCGCGCCGGTCAGCAGCGGGTGGGGGCTGATCTCGATGAAGGTGCCGTTCTCGGCCGCGGCGGCCGCGACGGCGTCCGCGAACCGGACGGTGCGGCGCAGGTTCTCGGCCCAGTAGTCGGCGTCCGGGCGCGGCGCGCGATCGCCGGCGCGGACCGTGGAGTGGAACGGGATCCGCGGCGCGGTCGGGGCCACGGGGCGCAGGGCCTCGCGCAGCTCGTCGAGGATGGGGTCGACGGTGGCGTGGTGCGAGGCCACGTCCACCTCCACCCGGCGGGCCAGGAGGTCACGGGCGGAGACCTCCCCGATCACGGCGTCGATCCGTTCGGGATCGCCGGCCACGACGGTCTGCCGCGGCGAGGCGACGACCGCGACGCAGACCCCCTCGTGGCGGGCGACGACCTCCGCGGCGGCGGCTTCGTCGAGTTCGAGGACGGCCATGGCGCCGCGGCCGGCGAGCTCGCGGCGCATGAGCGCGGAGCGCGTGGCGATCACGGTCAGTCCGTCCGCCACGGACAGCGCGCCGGCGGTCACGGCGGCGGCGACCTCGCCCATCGAATGGCCGATCACCGCGTCGGGGTGAACCCCGCGCGAGCGCCAGAGCTCGACCAAAGCGAGCTGGACGCCGACCAGGACGGGCTGGATCCGGTCGATCCCGCTGGTCACCTCGCCGGTGGTCAACGCCTCCTCGAGCGAGAAGCCGACGATGCGCCGGAAATCGGGCTCCAGGGCGCGGATCGCGTCGGCGAAGGCGGGTTCGGTGCGCAGCAGCGCCCGCCCCATCCCCGCCCACTGCGCGCCCTGCCCGGAGAAGACGAAGACGATCCCGTCCCGGCGACCGCCGCGCTGCGGGGCGACCGTCCCGGGGGCCGGCCGGCCGGCGGCGAGCGCTCGCAGGCCCTGCACCGCGCCGTCGTGATCGTCCGCGACGACCGTGGCGATCCGCGGGAACCGGGGCCGGCGGTGGCCGATCTCGTCCGCGACGTCCGCCAGGGGCACCGTCGCGCCGGGGCCGGTGAGCCAGTCGGCGAGGTTCGCCGCGGCGGCGCGGACCCGCTCGATCGACTTGCCGGAGAGGACGAGCCGGTGCACGGCGCCCTCGGCCGGCGGCGCGGGAACCGGCGCGGGTTCCGCTGCGGGCGCCTGCTCGAGCACGACGTGCGCGTTGGTGCCGCTCACGCCGAACGAGGAGACCCCGGCGCGGCGCGGCGCCTCCCGCTCGGGCCAGTCGACGGTGTCGGTCGGGAAGACGAAGCGCGCCGCGCCCGCGCAGGCGTGCGGCGTCAGGGACTCGAAGTGCAGGTTCCGCGGGATCCGGCTCCGGCCGAGGGCGAGCACCGTCTTGATCACGCCGGCGATGCCCGCAGCCGATTCGAGGTGCCCCAGATTGGATTTGACCGCGCCCACGACGAGCGGCGCCGCGTCGCCGCGCTCGCCGAAGACCCGGTCCAGGGTGTCGAGCTCGATGGGATCGCCGAGCCCGGTGCCGGTGCCGTGCGATTCCACGAAGTCGATGTCCGACGGCTCGAGCCCCGAGGACTCGAGCGCCTGCCGCAGCAGTGCCTGCTGCGCAGGGCCGTTGGGCACGGTCTGCCCGCTGCTGGCGCCGTCCTGGTTGACGGCGGTGCCGCGCACGAGCGCCAGGATCCGATCACCGTCGGCGACGGCGTCGGAGAGCCGCTTGAGCACGACGACGCCGCACCCCTCGCTGCGCACGTAGCCGTCGGCGGCGGCGTCGAAGGACTTGCAGTGCCCGTCCGGGGCGAGCATGCCCCAGCGTGAGCAGGCGATGCTGTTCTCCGGGCTCAGCACGAGGTTCACCCCGGCAACGAGCGCGGCATCGCTCTCGCGGCGTCGCAGCCCCTGGCAGGCCAGGTGCATCGCGCTCAGCGACGACGAGCACGCGGTGTCGAGGACGACCGCGGGCCCGTTGAGGCCGAGGAAGTAGGACAACCGGCCCGCGGCGAAGTTGTGGGCGCTGCCGAACGGGATGTACGGGTCGATCTCGTCGAGCGCGAGCTCTCCCGAGAGGGTGTGCGCGTAGTCGGCGGTGGTCAGTCCCACGTACACGCCGGTGCGGGTGCCGCGCAGACTGCCGGGCACGATTCCGCTGTGCTCCAACGCCTCCCACGCCACCTCCAGCAGCAGGCGGTGCTGCGGATCCATCCCCGCGGCCTCGCGGGGAGAGATGCCGAAGAACTCGGCGTCGAACTGCGCGGGGTCCCAGTGCGTGAGGAAGCCGCCGTCGCGGTTGCAGATGGTGCCGGCCACCGTGTGGTCCGCGGAGTACAGGGCGTCGGCGTCCCACCGGTCCTCGGGCACACGCACCACGCCGTCACCGCCGCGCTCGAGCAGATCCCAGTACGAGTCCGGCCCGTCGACCCCGCCGGGCAGGCGGCAGCCGATGCCGACCACGGCGACGGGTTCGCGCGCGCCCTGTTCGGCGATCGCGAGCCGGTCGGTGAGGTCGTCGATCCGGCGCAGCGCGTCGGTGATGAGCGCCCGGCGGTCCGGGGTGGTGGGGGACGTCATGATCAGCCCAGCCTTTCCGCGAGCTGCGCGAGCAGCTCGTCCTCGCTGAAGTCGTCGTAGTCGTCGGTGGCCGCCTCGGCCTCCCGGGCCTCGAGCAGCTCGGGGAGGATGCCCGCCAGGTGCGCCGTGAGGCCGTCGGCGCTCGGGTAGTCGAAGACCACCGAGGTCGGCAGCTCCTCGCCGACGGCGAGCGCGAGGGTCCGGGCCACGGTGACCACCGTGAGCGAGTCCATGCCGGCCTGGAAGAACCCCGCGCCCCGATCGAGCAGGGCCGGGGAATCGAGACCCAGTGCCGCGGCGACGATCTCGGCGACGGCGTCGCCGAGCAGCGACTCCCGGTCGGCGAGCGGGGCGGCCCGCAGCGCGGTCCGCAGTTCCGTGGCGCCGTCGGCCGTGTCGTGCTCGGCGGGCGCGTCCAGGTCGTCGACGATGCGCAGCGCGGCCCGCACCCGGTAGGCCGCGGCGAGCACGGGCCAGTCGGCGGCGACCACCACCGAGCGCACCGGCGCGCCGGGCGCGAGGGCGCGCGGCAGCGCGCGGATGGCGATCCCGTCCTCCATCGGGACCAGCCCCGACCCCTCGGTGGTCTCGCGGACCACGGCGTCCTGGGTCTCGTGCAGCGAACGCCACAGGCCCCAATTGATCACCGTCGCGGGCAGCCCCGCGGCGCGCCGGGCGTAGGCGTAGGCGTCGAGGTAGGTCGTGGTCGCGGCGTAGTGCCCGAGCCAGCGCGAGCCGGTCAGCCCCGAGATCGACGTGAACAGCACGAAGTCGTCGATGTCGACCGTGCGCGTCAGCCGGTCGAGCACGGCGACCGCGTCGAGCTTGGGGGCGAACATCGCGGCCACGTCCGCCTCGCTCATCTGCGCGAGCGTCACCGGGCCGCCGCCGAAGGCGGCCAGATGCACGGTGGACAGGCGCGGCAGATCGGCACCGAAACGACGCAGCAGCGGGGCGATGGACGCCTCGTCGGTGGCGTCGGCCGCCACCACGTGCAGCGTCGCGCCGCACTCGGCCAGTTCCGAGGCCAGGGGCTCGAGCCGGTCGCCCGGGTTCCGGGAGACCGCCACGACGGTGCGCGCCCCGGCGCGCACCAGCTCGCGGATCACTGTCGGTCCGAGGTTGCCGGTGGCGCCGACGACCAGGTGCGCCGCCTCGGCATCGACGACGCCGTCGCCCGCCGGGGTCGCGCCCCGCGCCGGGCGCAGGCGCGGCACGTGCCGCTCGCCGCCCCGGTAGACGACCTGGTCCTCGGCGTCCCGCCCGTCGGCCTGGGCCGCCTCGGCGCACAGGTAGCGGGCGAGGACGACCGCGGGCACGGAGGCGTCGACGTCGAGCAGCCCGCCGAAGTGCTCCGGGTGCTCGAGGGCGAGCGTGCGCCCTAGGCCCCACAACACGGCGTGCGCCGGGTCCGCCCGGTCGCCGACGTCGATCGGCTGCGCGTTGCGGGTCACCAGGTGCAGTCGGCCCGCACCGTGGGCGACGAGCGCGGTCACCAGCGCCCGCCCGGTGGCGAACATCGCGTAGCCGGCCCGCGGATCGAGCGGGTCCGCGGCGGGCACGGGCAGGTGGACGACGCGCTCGGCCGCGGTGAGCGCCGCCATGGCGGCCGCGCTGGGAATCGTTTCGGGCGTGGCGAACTCGTTCGCGGAGACCGTCGTGGCTCCCTCGCCGAGAGCGGCGGCGAGGGCCCACGCCTCGGCGCCGTCGCCGATCACCACCCAGCTGCGCGCCGGCGCCGGCACCTCCTCGGGCGTCTCCCGCGCGACCCAGTCGAGGCGGTAGCTCCAGTCGGCGGGCTCGCCGTCGCCGGGCCCGCCCGGTGCGCCGGCGGCGGAGGGCCGCCCGACGGACCGCTCCGCCAGCCAGTACGGGCGGTGCTGCCACGGCACGGTGGGCAGCAGTCCTGCGGCGCCCCGCGCCGCGGCCGGAGCCGCCGGGCGCGGCGGGCGGACGGCCGCCACGGAACGCCGCAACGCGACGAGGTCGTCACCGTCGCGCACGAGGGTGCCGAGCACGAGGGCGCCCTCGGGGAGGCCCCCGGCGATCGCGTGGGTGAGCACCGGGTGCGCACTGATCTCGATGAAGGTCCCGTGATGCGCGGCGGCGGCGACGGCGCCGCGCAGGTCGACGGGCCGCCGGACGTTCTCCGCCCAGTAACGGGCGTCGACGTGCGGCGCGCTCTCGCCCGCGCGCACCGTCGAGTAGAACGGGATCGATGGTGCCGACGGGGCCAGGTCCTCGAGCGCGGCCGTGAGCCGCCCCAGGATCGGATCCATCAGCGCGGTGTGCGAGGCGACCCGCATGTCCACCCGGCGGGCGAAGACGTTGCGGACCGACGCCTCCCGGATCACGGCGTCGACGGCCGCAGGAGGGCCGGCGATCCCCGTCTGGCCGGCGGCGGCGAGGACCGCGATCTCGACTCCCGCGTGAGGCGCGATGATCTCCGCCGCGGTCTCGGCGTCGACCCCGAGCATCGCGACGGCGCCGAGCCCGTCCCGCTCGGCCATCAGTGCGCCGCGCGCGGCGACCACGCGCAGCCCCTCCGCTACGGTGAGGGCTCCGGAGACGACGGCCGCGGTGACCTCGCCGACCGAGTGCCCGATGACGGCGTCGGGCTCGACGCCGTGCGCGCGCCAGGTCTGCGCGAGCGCCAGTTGCAGCCCGACCAGGGCGGGCTGCAGCCGCGCGTCGCCCTCGAAGGGCAGGCCGGCGGCGAGGGCCTCGCGCAGCGAGAACCCGGCCTCGGCCCGGAACTGCGGCTCGAGCCGGTCCACGGCCTCGGCGAAGGCCGGTTCCTCCGCGAGCAGGGTGCGGCCCATTCCCGCCCACTGCGCACCCTGGCCGGAGAAGACGAAGACGGTGCCGCCGTCGAGAGCGCCCGAGCGCACCGGGGTCAGCGCCGCATGGGTCTCGCCCGCGGCCAGGGCGCGGAGCGCGGCCGCGGCGCCCGCGGCGTCGCGCGCGGCGACGGAGGCGGTGACCGCGTGGCTGGGACGGCGCACGGCGAGTGCCGCGGCGACCGCGGGCAGGGGGCAACCGGCGCCGGCACCGTCGAACCAGTCGGCGAGGCGCTGCGCCCACGCCGCGAGCCGCGGCGCGCTCAGGGCGGAGAGCGTCAGGGTGGTCACGGGCTCGGCCGCGGGGGGCGCCGAGTACACCGCAGGGGGTGCCTCCTCGAGCACGATGTGCGCGTTGGTGCCGCCGAACCCGAAGGAGGAGACTCCGGCGCGGCGCGGCCGGTCGACGGCGGGCCACGGCCGCTGCTCCTGCACCACGGCGAGCCGCAGCTGGTCGAACGGGATGTGCGGGTTGGGGTCCGCGTGATGCGGGGTGGCGGGCAGCACGCGGTGCCGCAGCGCCAGTACGGTCTTGATCATCCCGGCGATCCCGGCGCCGCCCTCGAGGTGGCCCAGATTGCCCTTGACCGAGCCGATCAGCAGGGGCGCGTCGGCCCGCCGGCCCCGGCCGAGGACGGTGCCCAGTGCGCGCGCCTCGATCGGGTCGCCCAGCGGGGTGCCTGTGCCGTGGGCCTCGACGTAGTCCACGTCGCGGGGCGCCACGCCGGCGGCCGCGTAGGCGCTGCGCAGGACCGCCATCTGCGCCGCGGGGTTGGGCGCGAACAAGCCGTTGGAGAGGCCGTCCTGGTTGACGGCGCTGCCGCGGACCACGGCGAGCACGTCGTCGCCGTCGCGCTGCGCGTCGGAGAGCCGCTTGAGCACGACCACGCCGCAGCCCTCGCCGCGGACGAAACCGTCGGCGGCGGCGTCGAACGCCCGGCAGGTCCCGGTCGGCGAGAGGGCGCCGGAGGCGTCGAAGCCGCGGAACACGGACGGGGAGAGCAGCAGGTTCACGCCGCCCACCAGGGCGGTGTCGGACTCCCCCAGCCGCAGCGACTGGGTGGCCAGGTGCACCGCGACGAGCGAGGAACTGCAGGCGGTGTCGATGGTGAGCGACGGTCCGCGCAGGTCGAGCAGGTAGGACAGGCGGTTGGCGATGATGCTCAGCGCGCCGCCGGTGTTGCTCCACGCGTCGATCGCGGTCAGGTCCGCCGAGGAGAGGAAGCCGTACTCGCTCAGACAGGCACCGACGAACACGCCGGTGCGGCTGCGCCGCAACGATTCCGGCGGGATGCCGGCCCGTTCGAGCGCCTCCCAGGCCACCTCGAGCAGGATCCGCTGCTGCGGGTCCATGGCCGTCGCCTCCCGCGGCGGAACCCCGAAGAACTCCGCGTCGAAGCCCGCGATGTCGTCGAGCAGGCCGCCCCACCGGGTGGTGCGGGCCAGCACCTCGCCGACGGCCGCCTCGCCGTCGTCCCAGGGCGCCCACCGCTCGGCGGGCACCTCGCGCACGCCGTTGCGGCCGTCCGCGAGCAGCTCCCACAGCGCGTCGGGATCGTCGGCGCCGCCGGGGAACCGGCACCCGATGCCGACGACGGCGATCGGCTCGTCGGTGCGCCCGCGCGACGCGTCCTCGACGGCGGTCTCCGAGTCCTGCGCGGCGTCACCGGTCAGGTACGCGGCGAGCTGATCGATCGTGGGGTGCTCGAACAGCTCGACCGGGGAGACGGGCCGGCCCACGAACTCCCCGAGCTCGCCCGCGAGAACGACGGCGTCCTTCGAGCCCACGCCGAGGTCGATCAGGGGCGTCGCCGTGCCGAGGGCGGACGGATCGACGCCGAGGCGGTCGACGAGTTGCTCGACCATCCAGGTGCGGATGGTCGCGGCGTCCGGGTGCACCGTCGTCATAGTGCGTTCTCCTCCACGCTGTCGAACAGGCTCTCCAGCAGCCCGTCCTCGGTGTCGTCCGCGCTCTCGCCGGCCACTGGCGTCGCGCCCGCCACCGGCACGCCGACGCGTTCGGCGAGATGCCCCGCGAGGGAGCCCAGAGTGGGGTGGTTCCACAGCATCGTCACCGACAGTTCGGTGCCCACCAGCTCCTCGGCGTCGCGCCGGATGGACATGGCCATCACGGAGTTCAGGCCGATGTCCGCGAACGGGCGGTCGGTCGTGAGCTCGCCGGGGTCGAGGCGCAGTTCCCGGGCGACGATGCCGCGCAGTCCCTCCTCGATCCGGCTCAGCGCGAGGGCGGGATCCATCGCGGACCAGTCGGAGGCCGGCTCGCCCGCCGAGTCCGGCTCGTCCCGCTCGGCTGCCGGGATCGGCACCATGATCGCCTGGGTCACGCCGTGCGCCGCCGCGTGGTCCCACGCGGCGAAGGCCTCGCCGGGGCGGACGGGCCGCGATCCCACCCGGTCCAGCTCGTCGCGGACCACGGCGGCGTCGGCGCCGAAACCCATGCCGTCCCAGGCCACCCAGTCCAGCGCCAGGGTGTCGTCGGCGCCCTCGTGGGCGCGGCACCGGGCCAGGCCGTCGAGGTAGGCGTTGGCCGCCGCGTACGCGCCCTGCCCGGGGACGCCGAAGACGGCGCCGGCCGAGCCGACCAGGTGCAGGAAGTCGACGGTGCCGGGCGGGAAGGCGTCGGCGAGGGCCCGCGCGCCGGCGACCTTGGGCGCCAGCACGCCCCGGACCGCATCCGGCCGCAGCTCGGTGAGCAGGGTCGCGGACTGCACGCCCGCCGCGTGCACCACGCCGCGGATCGGCGGTGCACCGCGCTGATCGCGCTCGCGCAGGTACGCCTCGAGGGCTCCGGGCTCGGCCACGTCGAGGCGGACGGCCTCGACGGCGACGCCACGGCGCTCGAGCCCGATCACGGCGTCGATGCGGCGCCGGGTCTCCGGGTCCGCGGTACCGGCCCAGTCGTCGCGGCGCGGCAGCGCGGTGCGGCCGGCGAGCACGATCCGCCGGGCGCCGTGATCGGCGAGCCAGCCGGCGATGGCCGGCCCCAGCCCGCCCATGCCACCGGTCACGAGGTAGGCACCGTCGGGGCGGCAGCGCAGCGGGTACCCGGCACCGGTGGCCGTCAACGGCGCCGGCACGCCCGAGCTCAGTCGGCCGGCGCGCAGGCGCACCGGGTGCCGCAGGCCCCGCGCAGCGAGTGCCGTGGCGATGAGGGCGCCGTCCGCGGCGTCGACGGTGCCGGGCTCGAGGTCGAGCAGCCCGCCCCACGACTGCGGATGCTCGGCCGCGACGACGCCGGCCAGTCCCCACAGCACGGACTGCGCGGCCGCGTGCGGCGCGGCGCCGTCCGCGGCGCCGTCGGTGATGAGCCACAGGCGTGCCCGCGCACCGCCGGCGAGCATCGAGCGCACCAGTTCCAGCACGTCCTCGGTGTAGCGCTGCGCGGCGGCGGGGTCGCTCTCGCCGGGCCGCGGCCGGGCCACGTAGATCACCCGGTCGGCGGCGGAGGGCTCGGCGACGGGCCGCAGGCCGGACGCGGAAAGGGCCGACGCGACCTCGTCGGAGCCGAGGACCGCGACGTCGGCGACCGGGTCCGTCTCGGCGCCGGGGTCGAACGGGCTCCACTGCAGCGTGTGCACGATCTCCGCGGGCAGCGCGTCGGGCTCCTGCGCGGCGTCGTCGAGCGCGGCGAAGCGCAGCCCGCGCAGCGCGGCGAGGCCGGTGCCGTCCGCGGCGCGGACGTCGATGTCGACACCGTCGAGCAGGAACTGCGCCCCGCGGACGGACTGTCCGGGGCGCGCGGGCCGCACGACGACGGTCGCCTCGCCCTCCGCGGGCTCGCCGAGCACGTGCAGCGAGCGGACCGCGGCCGGGATCAGCAGCCGCGGATCGTCGAGAGCGATCATCCGGGCGGCGGAGACGGCGGCGTCGAGCAACGCGGTGAGCGGTGCCCGCCCGGCGGACACGGTGATGGACACGGCGTCCTCGTCGCCGTGCACGGCCTCGACGGTCCACGGGTAGGGCGTGCCGCTCACGCCCCAGTCCGCGGGCGGCCCGGCGGGCGGGGACTGCTCGATCGCCGCGGGGCCCGGCCCGGCGAGCGGAGTGGGCGCCGAGCCCGCGGCGATCCGCGCGCTCGCATGCCGGACCCACGGCCCCGACTCGCCGGGCGCGCTCGAGAGGGCGAGGGCCCCGTCGTCCGCGACGAGCTGGATCGTGCGTTCGCGGTCGAGCACCAGCGGGCGGTCGAAGGCGAGGCGATCGATCCCGGTGGCACCGATGTCGGCGGCGGCCGCCGCGAAGCTCTGCAGCAGCACCGAGATCGGCACGATCTCGACCTCGCGGATGCGGTGCCCGCCCGGGTACGGGCGCAGGGCGGGCGCGATCCGGGCGCGCCAGAGGTGCGCGGTGCCCGCGCCGGCGATCGGGATGTGGCCGCCGAGCAACGTGCCCGGGCGCGCGGCGGTGCCCGCGCCCGCACTGCGGCGCGCCGGACGGACCCAGTGCCGCGTGTGCCGCCACGGGGTGGTCGGCAGGTCCACGTGCGGGCCGCGCACCGCCGAGGCGATGGGCCGGCCCACGACGGCGAGCGCGGTGTGGACGTCGAGCTGCTCGTCGCCGTCGCGGAGCAGGGTGCCGGTGACCCGATGGCCCGGCTCGGGCAGGGATTCGGTGACGGCGTGGGTGAGGATCGGGTGCGGGGAGACCTCGACGAACGTGCCCCAGCGCGCGCCCGCGGCGTGCACGGCGTCCGCGAACCGGACGGGCGAGCGCAGGTTCTCGCACCAGTAGTCCGCATCGAAGACCGGCGACTCGGTGCCCGGACGCACGGTCGACAGCACCGGGATCGCCGGATTACGCGGGTTCAATCCGGCCAGCTCCGTGCGCAACTCGTCCAGGATCGGGTCGACGGTGGCGTGGTGCGAGGCCACGTCCACCTCCACGCGGCGAGCCAGAAGGCCGCGGGCCGCGACCTCGTCGATCAGGGCGTCGATCCGGTGCGGCTCGCCCGCGACGACGGTCTGCCGCGGCGAGGAGATCACCGCCACCGACACGCCCTCGAACCGCGCGGCCACCTCGTGCGCGGCCGCCTCGTCCATCTCGATCAGCGCCATCGCACCGCGTCCGGAGAGCTCGCGGCGCATGAGCCGGGAGCGGGTGCAGATCACGCGGAGTCCGTCGTCGACCGATAGGCCGCCGGCGACGATCGCGGCGGTGACCTCGCCCATCGAATGCCCGATCACCGCGTCGGGCACCACGCCGTGCGCGCGCCAGAGTGCCACCAGGGCGAGCTGCACGCCGACGAGCAGTGGTTGGATCCGGTCGATGCCCGTGACCGGCGCACCGGAGCGCAGCGCCTCGAGCAGGGAGTACCCCGCGTGCGCGGTGAACACCGGGTCGAGCTCGCTCACGGCGGCCGCGAAGGCCGGCTCCTCGTCGAGCAGGCGGCGGCCCATCCCGGCCCACTGCGAGCCCTGACCGGAGAAGACGAAGACCACCCCGGAGCGCGGCGCGGCCGCGCGGGCCGGCACCACTCCCGCGGCGCCCGCGCCGCCGCCGGCCAGTGCGCGCAAGCCGGCGATCGCGCCGCCGTGGTCGGCGGCCACGACGGCGCCGGTGCAGCGCCCGCGGGCGCGCCGGTACGCGAGCGCGGAGGCCACGGCCCCCAGATCCGTGGCGCGACCGGCGCCGTCGAGCCAGTCGGCGAGCACCGCGGCGAATCCCGCCACCCTGCTGGGCGATCCGGCCGAGACCTCGAGCCGGAACGGCCCACCGTCCGCGGGCTCGTCGGCCGCCTCGACGGCGGGGGCCTGTTCGAGGACGACGTGGGCGTTGGTGCCGCCGAAACCGAACGACGAGACGCCGGCGCGGCGCGGCCGGGGCGCGGTGGGCCAGTCGGTGTGCTCGGCGACGACCCGGAGTCGGTGCGCGTCGAACGGGATGTGCGGGTTGGGGGTGGTGTACCCGACGGTGCCCGGAATGCGGGCGTGGTGCAGCGCCAGCACGGTCTTGATGAAGCCCGCGACGCCCGCGGCGGCCTCCAGGTGGCCCAGACCGGACTTCACCGCCCCGAGCAGCAGCGGGGCCTGCGCCGCGCGCCCCCGGCCGAGCACGCCGCCCAGTGCGCGTGCCTCGATGGGGTCGCCGAGCAGCGTTCCCGTGCCGTGGGTCTCGACGTAGTCGACCTCGCCCGGCGCGACCCCGGCATCGGCGTAGGCCGCCCGGAGGACGGCGCTCTGCGCCGCCGGATTGGGCGCGGTGAGTCCGTTGCTGCGGCCGTCCTGGTTGACCGCCGAGCCGCGGACCACGGCGAGGACCCGGTCACCGTCGCGCTGCGCGTCCGCGAGCCGCTTGAGCACGACCGCCCCGCAGCCCTCACCGCGCACGTAGCCGTCGGCGGCGGCGTCGAAGGAGTGGCAGCGGCCCGTCGGGGACATGGCCTCGAGCTGATCGAAGCTGCGGGTGACGGCGGGCGAGAGCATCGTGTTGACGCCCGCCGCGATCGCGAGATCCGTCTCGCCCGAACGCAGGCTGCGGCAGGCCAGGTGGATCGAGACCAGCGACGACGAGCACGCGGTGTCGATGGTGACCGACGGGCCGCGCAGGTCGAAGGCGTAGGAGACGCGGTTGGCGATGACGCTCAACGCGCTGCCCGTCCCCGACCAGCCGTCCACCGTGCTGAGGTCGCTGCCGACCAGGTAGCCGTACTCCGCCGCGCAGGCCCCGGCGAAGACACCGGTGGCCGAGCGCGCCAGCGAATCCACCGGTATCCCGGCGTGTTCGAGCGCCTCGTGGGCGACCTCGAGCAGGAGCCGCTGCTGCGGGTCCATCTTCTCGGCCTCCTTGGGCGAGACGCCGAAGTGCTCGGCGTCGAAGGCGGCGACGTCGGCGAGGTAGGCGCCCCAGCGCGTGGTCGCGCGCGCGGCCTCCACGTTCTCCGGCGCATCGTCGACGAAGCCGTCCCAGCGGTCGTCCGGGACCTCACCGACGGCGCAGTCGCCGGCCTCGAGGAACGACCAGAAGGCCTCCGGCCCTTGGATGTCCGCGGGAAAGCGACAGCCGATGCCGATCACGGCGACGGCGTCGTCCGCGACACGGGCCACCGGGAGCGGCGCGCGCGGTCCCCCCTCCTCGGCCGCTCCCGCGAGGGCGCCCGCGAGCGAGTTCACGGAGGGGTGCTCGAAGAGCTCCTCGACGCCCACGCGACGGCCGAGCAGCTCGGTCAGCTCACCGGCCAGCACCACCGCATGGGTCGACCCGATCCCCAGATCACGCACCGGCGCATCCGGATCCACCTGATCCGGGGTGCAGCCGACGACGTCGACGAGGTGGCTGATCAACCACGTGCGAAGGGCGGCCTCGTCCGGGCCCGAGCTCATTGCGCCTCGCCGAGCCTCTGCAGCGAGCCCGAGCGGTACAGGTTGGCGGTCTCCTGGCGACGGGTCTTGCCACTCGTGGTGATCGGGATCGCCCCCTGCGGGACCAGCGCGACATCGACCACGCGCAGCGCGTGCTTCTGCGCGATGGCGGTGGTGACCCGGCTGCGCACATCGCGCACCAGGTCCGCGACCTCGGCGGGATCGGCGGGCAGGCGGCGCAACTCGGCGACGACGACCAGTCCCTCGGTGCCCTCGCCCGCGATGGCGAGGGCGGCGGTGCGCGCACCCGTGTGTGCGCTCACGGTGGCCTCGATGTCGTCCGGGTAGTGGTTGCGCCCGTCGATGATGATGAGGTCCTTGATCCGCCCGACGATGAACAGATCTCCCTCGAACATCACGCCGAGGTCGCCCGTGCGCATCCACGGCCCCTCCGGTGTGCCCTCGGAGGGTTCGGTGAGGCGTCCGTGGAAGACCTTCTCGGTGCGCACCGGATCGCGCCAGTAGCCCGCGGCGATGTTCTCGCCGTGCGCCCAGATCTCACCGACCCGGCCCTCAGGGCTCTCGATGCAGGTCTCGGGGTCGACGACACGGAACACGGTGCTGCGCGGCGAGCCGAGGCCCACCTGGACGGAGGCGTCGTCGCCGTCCACCGCCGCCTCGACCCGCAGCGCGTACCCCGCGGCGAGCTTCTCGAGATCGAAGGCCACGATGGGCAGTTCGCGCCCGGGCTCGAGCGACGAGACGTACAGCGTGGCCTCGGCGAGGCCGTAGGCGGGCAACTGCACCCCCTCCCGCAGCCCGAACTGCGCGAACCGCTCGTTGAAGCGCCGCACGGTGGCGGGCTGGACCCGCTCGGCGGCGTTCATGATCCCGTGCACCCGTTCGAGGGAGAGGCCTTCGAGATCCTCGTCGCGAGTGCGCCGCGCAGCCAGGTCGAACGCGAAGTTGGGGGCCGCGGAGTGCGCACCCGAGTACATCGCCAGCAGGCGGATCCACCGGGAGGGCTTCTGCAGGAAGGACACCGGGCTCGTGACCACGGCATGCCGGCCGGTACCGACCGGCGCCATGATCCCGAGCATGAGTCCGAGGTCGTGGAAGAACGGCAGCCAGGAGACGAGCGTCGTCTCCTCGGTGGGCTGTCCGCCGAGGTCGGCGAACTGATCGACCACGATCTGGTCGATGTTGAGCGCCACGTTCCGGTGGGTGACCATGACACCGGAGGGCGTGCCGGTCGAGCCCGACGTGTACTGCAGCAGTGCCGGGCGCGCGCCCGAGTGCTCGGTGCGGTACGCGCCGGCGGGGCTGTCGTAGTCGAGCGCATCGAGCTCGATCACCGTGATCGCCCGGCCCGCTACCGCGTTCACCGACGGCAGTACCGCGTCGATCGCCGTGGTGGTGGTGAAGACCGCCACCGGCTCGCAGTTCTCCAACACCTTCGACGCGCGCTCGTCGTGGGCGCCGAACAGCGGCACCGACAGCGGGACGGCGATGAAGCCTGCTTCCAGTGCGCCGAGGAAGCCGACGATGTAGTCCATCGACTGCGGCGCGAGGATGGCGACGCGATCGCCCGCGACGCCGTGACGCAACAGCTCGGCCGCGACGACCTGCACGCGCTGGTAGAGCTCCGACCAGGTCAGGGTCTCGAAGAAGCCGTCCGGATCGACGTCGTAGTCGACGAAGGTGAACGCCGGCTCGTCCGCCTGGGTCCTCGACCGCCGCTCCAGTGCAACGGGAATCAACTCTTCCGACCGGGAATCTGCTGACACTTGCTTCACACCTTCCGTGCCGACGACACGGGGACGACCTACCGATGTCCCCTCGGACTGACGCCCCACAACAAGTACGTCAGTTCACAGCCTTTTGCAACTGCGCGAAGTATGGCACGGATCGATTCGCCCCGTCTCGGGTTCACTCGATCGCTGAGTGTCGCCCGAGGAATGCGCTCACGTCACACGGGGCGTCAAAGATGCTCAGGTGCAACTGAACCAGCGCGCGGCTAACACCGCGTGACGTTGCGGGTCAGAGGGCCGCCCGGAGCCGCCCCTCGATCGCCGCCGCCAACTCCGCGGCATGCTCGTCCAGGTAGAAGTGGTGACCGCGCCGAACGTCGTCATATCGAACGACCGAGAAGTCCGATCTGCCCAGTGGCGCATATTATCCGTGGTCGCGATTGCATCATCCGCTGCAACGTAGGCCTGGATCGGGCAATCCAGCACCGCGTCCGCCGGGGCCCGGTAGCGGGTGATCGCCTGGAACCCCCGCAGCGTCGGCAGGATTCGTGAGGCGAACTCCTCGTGTGCGAGCAACTGCGGATCGATCCCCGTCATCGCAGCCGCCGCTGCGAGCAGCGCATCGTCGGAATCCGCGACGTCGTCGAAGCCACTGTGCCCCGGCGCAGCACACGCGGAGACGAACAGGGCGTCCACCGCACGACCCTGCGCGCCGAACCGGCACGCCGTCTCGAAGGCGACGAGTGCGCCCATGCTGTGGCCGAAGAACGCGATCGGACCGTCCCCCACGGTGTCCGGGGAGAGCTTGCGCCACAGGCGATCCACCAGCGACTCGATGCCGTCCAGACTCGAGACGTCATGCGCCCCACCGCGACCCGGATACGGGATCGCGATCCGCCGCAGGTCCGAGGAGAACTCCTGCGCGAACGGCACGTAGTACGAGGGCGCCCCACCGGCGTGCGGGAAGATGAACAGCGTCGCGGTACTCACGGTGTGCACCTTAATCACGATCGCGCGGCGCACCCCCGCGTTCGGGCTCAGCCGATCAGCGAGGCGACCTCGTCGGCGCAGCCCCAGCTCAGTGTGACACCGGCGCCGCCATGGCCGTAGCAGTGGACGATCTCGCCCTCCCGCTCGAGGCGGACCGTCGGCCGGGAGGGCCGCAGCCCGACGTTGTGTCCGAGCACCCGCGCCTGCGCCAGCTCCGGGACCAGGGCGCGCGCCCGGTCGAGGATCGCGTCGGCGGTGGCCCGGGCGACGGTCGTGTCCTCCGCGCCGTGGTCCTCGGTGCCGCCGACCACGATGTCGCGCGAACGCGGCACCACGTAGGTGGGGTTGCGCAGATCGTTGTCGTCGATCCACCAGCGGTCGATGCCCACCTGCTCGAGGTAGACCACCTGGCCGCGGACCGGCGTGAGACTGGTGTCGCCGATCAGCTCGCGCGCGCCGAGCCCCGTCGCGTTGACGACGGTCCCGTCCAGGTCGCCGAGCGAGGCCACGGTCCGCTGCTCGACGGTGCCGCCCAAGGCACGGACGCGCGCGACGAGCCACGGGAGGTAGACCGGCATCTCGATCACCGGCGAGACGAAGCTCCACCCCTCGGCGTACCCGGGGCGGGGGCGGTCGACCCGCTCCACCGACGGGACGGCCGTGGTCCACCACGGCTCGTCGACGCGCTCGCGGAAGATCTCGGTCCCGGGTGTCATGACGACACCGTCGACGCCGCGGGCCGCGAGCACCGTGAATTCGGCGAGCGTCGCCGCGGACCACCCGGTCACCCGGTCGCGCGGCTCGGCCAGGTACGGGTACCAGACGGCGGCGGCCACGGCGGACGTCGTCTCGACGCTCGGCTCCCGCCCGTACACCCGCACGCCGTGCCCCGCCTCGAGCAGCCGCACCGCGCACGACAGTCCGACCACACCCGCACCGACGATCGTCACCTCAGCCATGCGCACAGCCTGTCATGCCGCCCTCACGTCCGTCGCCGCCGTTCGGGAAAGCGGCACCGGTCGTTCACGATTGCAGCGTAGGGTTCGCGGTGACAGCGCTGGACCCGGATCACCCACGACCGAAGGACCCCCATGAGCGAATACGTCGCCGTCATCTCCCTGCCGACCCGTGCCGCCACGTACGAGGAGTACTCGAACATCCGCAACACCGCGAGCACCTACGGGGTGATCTCCGCGGCACTGGTCGAGCGCAACGCCGACGGCACCTACGACATCCCCGAGAACACGGACGGCACCACCGGCACCGGCACCCTCAGCGGCTCGCTCATCGGCATGCTGGTGGGCGTCCTCGGCGGCCCCGTCGGCCTGCTGCTCGGCCTGTCCGTCGGCACCGCCACGGGCGCGCTGGTCGACGTGAGCAACCTCGATGACAGCGACGATGTGATCTCGCTGTTCGCGCAGCAGCTCCCACCCGGCAACAACGCCATCATCGTGCAGACGGAGGAGCCGACCACCGATGCGCTCGACGCGCAGGTGGCGCGCGCCGGCGGCCGCATCGTGCGGCGCCCGCTCGACGAGGTGATCAGCGAGCTCGAGGCGCAGCAGGACGCCGCGGACGCCGCCGCCAAGGCGGCACGTAAGGCGGCGCACGAGCAGAAGAAGCAGGAGCGTCAGGAGAAGAACGAGGACCGGATCGCCGCGCTGAAGGCCAAGTTCAGCCGCGACTGATCACCCAACTCGTTAGGCTCGCCATGTGACTGACTACGAGTTCCTGCAGGCAGCGCCTCCCGGCCCCTCCTTCGAGCGGACCTGGCCCGTGCGGACGGGCGACGTCGACCCCGAGCGCCGGGTCCGGCTCGACGGGATCGCGCGCTACCTGCAGGACATGGCGAACGACGAGATGTTCCACCGCGGTTTCGACGCCACCGACCCGTACTGGCTCGTGCGCCGCAGCATCATCGATGTGCACGAGCCGCTGCACTGGCCGTCGGACGTCACCCTGCTGCGCTGGTGCGAGGCCACCAGTTCGCGCTGGTGCAACATGCGGATCACCCTGCGCGGCAGCGCCGGCGGGCACGTCGAGACCGAGGCCTTCTGGATCCGGTTCAGCGCGGAGTCGGGCATGCCCACGCACATCAGCGACGGCGGCATGGAGTACCTGCAGCAGCACGTCACCGAGACCCGGCTGCGCTGGAAGGCGCTCAACACCGCCACGCCGCCCGAGCCGTCGGCGAGCGACGTCACGGTGCGGCTGCGCGCCACCGACTTCGATCCGTACCAGCACCTCAACAACGCCGCGTACCTGCAGCTCGTCGAGGACGGCCTGAACGGCGATCCCCTGCTCGCGGCGCCGCACCGCGCGATCATCGAGTACCTCGCACCGATCCCCTTGGGGTCGAGCGTGCAGGTGCGTTCGGAGCGCGACGACGCCGGCTACCGGCAGTGGCTCTACCTCCTGGACGCCGACGGTGCGCCCGCCGCCAAACCCGCCTCGGCCGCATCGGTCACCCCGCTCCCGGGCGCGCCCTTCGCGCCGCCGGCGCCGTGGCCGCCGGAGCAGGTCGAGCGGATCGAATGGCAGGCCTGACCGGTCAGCCGGTGCGCACCCGGTCCGCGCGACTGTAGACGTTCATGTGGTCGCCGCGGACGAAGCCGAGCAGCGTCAGCCCGGCCTCGTCGGCGAGCTCGACCGCGAGCGACGACGGCGCCGACACCGCCGACAGCACGGGGATGCCGGCCATCACGGCCTTCTGCACCAGCTCGAAGCTGGCGCGCCCCGAGACCTGCAGCACCGTCCCGCGCAGTGGGAGCCTGCCGTGCAGCAGGGCCCAGCCCATCACCTTGTCGACGGCGTTGTGCCGCCCCACGTCCTCGCGCAGCACCAGCAGCTCGCCGCTCCCGGCGTCGAAGAGGGCGGCGGCGTGCAGGCCGCCCGTCTTCTCGAACACGGCCTGCCCGGCGCGCAGCCGATCCGGGAGGGCGACGATCCGCTCGGGGTCGACGGAGACGGGATCGGCCCGCACGTCGAACCGGGAGACCGTGCGCACCGCGTCGATGCTGGCCTTGCCGCACATCCCGCACGAGCTGGTGGTGTAGAAGTTCCGGGTCACCTCGGGCGATGGCGGGGTGACGCCGGGGGCGAGCGCGACGTCGAGCACGTTGTACTCGTTGATCGCGCCGCCGGTGCCGGGTCCGCCGCAGTGGATCGCGGAGCGGAACTCCTCGGCGGCGGCGATCACCCCCTCGGAGACCAGGAAGCCGGCGGCGAGTTCCACGTCGTGCCCGGGGGTGCGCATGGTGACGGCGAGCGGCGCCCCGGCCACGCGGATCTCGAGCGGTTCCTCGGCCGCCAGGGTGTCGATCCGCCGCGCGGGCTCGGCGCCGACCACCACCCGGACCACCGGCCGCCGCACCGTGATCCGTCCCATGCGCTCGACCGTACACCGGGCCTCCCTGGTGCCGGCCCGGCTAGGACGCGTCCGCCCCGGTCCGGTTGCCCGCCGCGATCTTGTGCGCCTGCAGTTCCTGATCGAGCGCGGTGTCGAGCGCCCGGTCCAGCGCGGCGTGCGCGTTCTCGGTGCCGGCCCGGCGCATCGCGCCGAGCAGGCCGACCGCCCAGGCCACGTCCTCGTCGGTGGCGGGCAGCCAGCCCGGTCCGCGGCGCCGGTCCACCTCGTCGTGGGCGGCGGTCATGAGGATCTCGGCCGCCTCGGCGAGCTTGGCGGCGAACCGCTTCTGCACGTCGATGAGCACGGCCAGGTCCATGCCCTTGTCCACCAGTCGTGCGAGGTTGCCGACGATGTGCGGGTCGGCCGCCTCGTAGCGATCCGGCTCCTCCGTCGCGGCGAGGACGCCCGCGTCGATCAGGCCGGTGAGGGCGGCGTCGTCGAGCGGGCCGAGTCGCGCCTCGAGGTCCTCCCGCTCGAGCACGGGGCGCTTTCCCGTCGCCCAGGGCTCGTCGAGGATCTCGGTCAGGTCCAACGCATCGCCGATGCGGGCACCGGGGTTGGTGAGGAAGGTCGCGATGTGCCCCAGCGTGAAGCCCTTGCTGAGCAGCTTGTTGATAGCCAGGAGGTTCCGCACGTGCTTCTCGGTGTAGATCGCGACGCGGCCGCGACGCAGCGGCTTGGGCAACAAGCCGCGCTCCTGATAGCCCCGGATGTTGCGCGTCGTCGTCCCGGACACCCGGGCCAGGTCGTCGATCCGGTACTCCGTCATGCCCGCATGTTATCCGGCCGCGACGGCGGCATCGGCCCCCTCGTGCACCAGGATGCGGTAGTCCCGCAGGTCGACGGTGCGCAGTTGGCCCACGTACTGCGAGGCGAAGCCCGGGTACATGGTGGCGTTGAAGCCGTCGTCGGTGAGGTACCAGCTGCTGCACCCCGAATTCCACGTCGTCGCGGTGAGCCGCCGCTGGATGTCGCGGTTGTACGCCTCCTGGACGTCGGCGCGCACGTCGAGCGCCTTCCAGCCGCTGCGCAGCAGCTGCGCGATCGCGTCGGTGATGTAGTCGATCTGCGCCTCCATGTAGACCAGCGCGGAGCTGTGCCCGGGGCCGGAGTTCGGCCCGAAGGTCACATAGAGGTTCGGGTAGCCCGAGACGGCGACGCTGCGGTAGGCGTAGGCGCCGCCGCTCCACTCGTCGGCCAGCACGCGGCCGTCGAGCCCGGTGACGGGGATCGGGGAACCGGTCTTGGAGACGTCGAAGCCGGTGGCGAAGACGATGCAGTCGAACTGGTGCTCCACGCCCTCGACGGTGCGGATGCCCTTCGGCGCGATCCGCGCGATCGGCCAGGTCACCAGCTTGCAGTTCTCGCGCTGCAGGGCCGGGTAGTAGTCGCTGGTCATGAGCAGGCGCTTGCAGCCGGCCGCGAAGTCGGGGGTCAGCTGGCGACGCAGCCACGGGTCGCGCACCTGCAGGCGCAGGTGCAGCTTGCTCACCGCCTCGACGACTCGGGTGAGCGGGGTGTTCCAGACGACGCCGAGGGCGACGGATTCGTGGCCCCAGAACCAGAGCGCACGGGCCAGCTGCTGGGCGCCGGGGATCGACCGGTAGAGCGTCTTGGTGAATTCGCCGGTCTCGGTGTTGATCCGGGGCAGCACCCAGCCGGGCGTGCGCTGGAAGACCTTGACGGAGGCGGCCTGCTCGACCAGCTCGGGAACGATCTGGACGGCGCTGGCACCGGTGCCGACGACGGCGACCTTCTTGCCGGTGAAGTCGTAGTCGTGATCCCAGCGGGCGCTGTGGATCTTGTGGCCCTCGTAGTCCTCGATGCCGGTGATGGCGGGGAAGGAGCAGTTCGCGAGCGGGCCGGAGGCGATGATGACGGCGCGGGCGCGCTGCGGCTCGCGGCCCTCGAACGAGATCGTCCACTCCCCCGCGTCCGCGTCGTAGACGACGCCGGTCACGGTGTGCTCGAACCGGATGTGCGGCGCGACGCCGGAGGACTCGACCATCGAGTCGATGTACTGCAGGATCTCGGCACTGCCCGAGTAGGTGTGCGACCAGTCGGGGTTCGGGGCGAAGCTGTAGGAGTACAGGCGCGAGGGGATGTCGCACGCCGCACCGGGATAGGTGTTGTCGCGCCAGGTGCCGCCGACCCGGGTGTCGCGCTCGAAGACGACGTAGTCGTCGATGCCCTTGTCCTGCAGGCGGATGGCGGCGCCGATGCCGGCGAAGCCGGCGCCGATGATGGCTACGGAGATGGTCATGGCTGTGGTTCGTCCTCGTCAGGCGGTGGGCTCGTAGGTCAGTTCCTGCGACCAGGTGGGCGTGCGGTGCACCAGCGGGAAGGGGATCAGCGCGGTCGCCTTGACCAGCGCGTCGGCCGGAACGTGGTAGAGCTTGTTGCCGCGATCGATCACCCGGCTGCCGTGCCAGGCCACCATCCGGAACATGGGCAGCCGCTGGATGTACTCGCTGCGCTCGCCCGCGGCGCGGTAGCGCTTCATCGCGCCGTAGAGCCGCTCCTCGTCGACGCCCATGGCGACGATGTTGTCGCGCATCTTGTTCAGCAGCGGGACGTAGCTGAGGAAGCCGACGAGCAGTGAGGGCTTGATCCAGCCGCCGACGAAGTCGATGGTGCGCTTGCGCAGGTCCGCGTGGCCGAGCATGTCCATGACCTCGAAATCGACTGCCAGGTGGCGGGATTCGTCGGCGTTGATGCGCTTGAACACCTCCTGCGCGATCGGGTCCTTGACCTCGTCGGTGATGAACTTGATCAGGGCCCCGTCGAGGGCCACCTCGAGCATCGGGATGACGGTGCCGAGGAACGAGAGCGACATGCCGTCGGAGTACTGGTCGAGCCAGTTGATCACGAGCTGCACGTTGACGTTCGGCGACGGGATCTCGTCGTCGTCGAGCATGCCCCAGCGGCGCATGAGCGCGAGCTCGGCGTTGGCGTGCTTCTGCTCCTCGGCGTGGAAGTGCTCGTAGATGCTCTTGAGCGTGGGCGTCGGCGCCTTGCGCGCCATGGCGGCGAATCCGCGGGCGCCCACGTTCTCGATCCACATCAGGTCGGAGAGGAAGGGCTTGAGCTTGGCGTGCAGCTCCGGGTCGATGAGCTCGACGCCCGGCGCGTCCCAGTCGATGTCGGCGAGGGACCACTGCCGGTCCTTGATCATCTGGAGCATGTTGTCGAGATCCATGGCCATGGTGGATGTTCCTTTCGGGGGCGGTGCGGCGGGTCCGGTCAGGACGAGGGCAGGATGCGGGTGAGCAGGCCGAGGCCGCGCACGTACGGGGTCGGGAAGTGGCGCTTGAGGTGCCAGATGACGTTCGCGTCGAGCTGCGGGACCACGTAGAGACGGCCGAGGTCGAGCGCGTCGAGGGTCTGCGCCGCGACACCGTCGGGCGAGATCCCGGTGAGCTTCATGAGAGTGCCGGCGAGGTTCTTGCTGCCCTCGGTGATCCGGCCGTCGCGCGCGACGTTGGTCTTGACGAAGGTCGGGCACAGCACGGACACGTTCACGCCCGAGCCCGCGAGCTCGGCCGCGAGCGTCTCCGACAGCGACATCACACCGGCCTTGGAGACGTTGTAGGGCCCCATCGACGGCGCGGCGGCGAAGCCCGCGGCGGAGGCCACGTTGATGATGCCGCCGCGGCCGGCCTCGCGGAGCATGGGCGCGAACAGCTCGCAGCCGTGCACCACGCCCCACAGGTTGATCCCGAGCGCCCAGTTCCAGTCGTCGAGGCCCACATCGCCGACCGGTCGGCCGCCGATGCCCACGCCGGCGTTGTTGACCACCAGCGACGGCGGACCGTCGAAGACGGTGCGGGTGAACGCCGCGAGGGACTCCACGGCGACGCGGTCGGCCACGTCGACGGTGACCGCGTGCGCCGTGCCGCCCCGGGCCTCGATGAGCGCGACGGTCTCCTTCGCGCGGGTCTCGTCGATGTCCGCGCAGACGACCTCGCCGCCGCGGCGGGCGATCTCGAGGGCGAAGGAGCGTCCGATGCCGCTGCCGGCGCCGGTGACGACGGCCTTGGCGCCCTCCGTGATCGGGTCGCGGACGAGGTGGTGCAGCAGGCGGTCGATACCGAACATCAGGAGGCCTCCGAATCCGTGTGCGCGGCGGCCCGGTCGAGCCCCGCGAGGAAATCGCGCACCCGCAGGAGCGCGGCGTCCGCCTCCGGCGCGAGCCGGGGCAGCGCCTGGAAGACGTGCATGAGCCCCGGCCACACCTCGAGCGTGCTGGTGCCGCCGTGCGTGCGGAGCTCCGCGGCGAGGTGGCGGGCGTCGGCGGAGAGCATCTCGGCCCCGCCGGCCTGGATCAGGAAGGGCGGCAGCCGATCCGCGCGCCCGAAGTCGAGCCGCAGGCGGGGGTGGGCGGGGTCCACTCCGTCGGTGTAGAGACCGACCAACCGCCGCGCCGCCGCGGCGGAGATCGCCGGGTCGCGGCGCTCCCGCTCCTGCTCGGCGGCGAGCGCGAAGGTCAGATCGATGAGCGGGGAGAACAGCACGGCGGCGGCGGGCTGCGAGCGGTCGCCGGCGGCGCGGTGCAGGAGCAGGTCGCTGATCAGGTGCCCGCCGGCCGAGTCGCCGGCGATGACGAGGTCGTCGGCGGTGTAGCCCTGCGTGAGCAGCCACTCGAAGCCCGCGGCCACGTCCGCCGCGGCGCACGGGAACGGATGCTCGGGGGCGAGCCGGTAGTCCACGACGAAGACCGGCAGGCCGGTCGCGGCGGACAGGCGGGCGGCGAGGCCGCGGTGGGTGCGCGCGGAGCAGATCACATAGGCGCTGCCGTGCACGTAGTAGATCGCGCGCCGGCCCCGGGTCACGCCGGGCCCGAGCACCCATTCGCCGGGGACGGGCGCCGTGACCGGCGTGACGTCTGTGCCGCGGGGCGTGCCGCCGAGCGTGCCCATGATGGTCGCGACGAGGCCGCGGGCGACCCGCACGCCGACCGGATTCATCGGGATCAGGACGCTCGCGACGCCCAGCCCGTACCGCGTGAGCAGGGCGGCGACGTCGGATCGCGGGGTCGACGCCGACGGGACCGGCGGGGCCGGTGTCGTTGTTCGCATACCCACACACCACCAGCAATCGTGCCAGTTGTCAATGGCACAGTTACCGCGGTAGCGTCCGATCACCCCGACGAAGGAGCAGGACACGTGGCAGCACCGACGCCCGCGCGATCGCGGCCGCTCGAGATCATCGAGGTGATCGAGGAGACCCGCGATGCCGTCTCCGTGGTCTTCGCGCACCCCGCCGACGACGACTTCCATTACCGACCGGGGCAGTTCCTCACCCTCCGCATCCCGGGGACCGACGGCCTCGAGCGCGCCTGGGCGCCGCGCTGCTACTCGCTCTCGAGCTCCCCCGGCCTGGACCGGCACCTGCAGGTCACCGTCAAGCGCACCACGGGCGGCTACGCCTCGAACTGGCTGTGCGACAACGCGAAGCCGGGCATGACGCTCGAATCGCTCCCGCCCGGTGGGCGCTTCACCGTGCGCGACGACCCCGACCACCTGGTGCTCCTCGCGGCCGGCAGCGGCATCACCCCGGTGATGTCGATCCTGCGGGCGACACTTGCGGCCTCGTCCACGCCCGTGCTGCTCGTCTACGCCAACCGGGACCGCGACTCCGTCATCTTCGACGCCGCACTGGCGGATCTGGTCGCCGCACACGGCGATCGACTGCGCGTGGAGCACTGGCTCGAGTCCGAGCGGGGCGTCCCCGACGCCGTGGGCCTGGCCGCGCTGCTGCCGCGCACCGGCGCCGGCGCGTCCGCCTACCTGTGCGGCCCCGCGCCGTTCATGGACTGCGCCGCGGCCGCCGCTGCGAGCGCCGGGATCGGCGCGGACCGCATCCACCGCGAGGCCTACGCGTCGCTGACCGGCGACCCGTTCGACGCCGTCCCCGGTGCTGCGGCCTCCGAGAGGTCCGAGGGTGCGGCGACGGTCACCGTCGAACTGGACGGGGTGAGCAGCACCGTGGCGTGGCCGCGCGAACAGGTCCTGCTGGACGTGCTGCTCGCCGAGGGGTTCGATGCGCCGTACGTGTGCCGCGAGGGCAACTGCGGCGGCTGCGCCTTCACGCTGCGCAGCGGCGAGGTCGAGATGCTGGTCAACGACACCCTCGACGACTACGAGCTCGGCAAGGGCGTGCGCCTGGCCTGCCAGTCCCTCCCCCGCGCCGACGAGCTCACCGTCGAATTCGAGTGACCGCCGGCCGATGATTCCCGGCCCGTGCGCAGGTCAGTACTTCAGGGGCCGCGCACGGCGACCCCGGAGAGGAGACCGCCATGCGGGCGCTCGCGATCACGCAGAACATCACCCTCGATGGGCGCGTCGAGATGCTCGACGACTGGTTCGACCCCACCGCGCAGCCGCCCGACCTGCTCGCTGAGCTGCACCGCCAGGACGCCACCTGCGATGCGGTGCTGCTGGGGCGGCGGACTTTCGAGGACTTCCGCGGGTACTGGCCCGAGCAGCGCGAGGACGCCACCGGCATCACCGATCAGCTGGATGCGGTGACGAAGTACGTGGTGAGCGCGACCCTCGCGGAGCCGGGCTGGCGCAACTCCGTCGTCCTGCGCGACGACCCGATGGCCGCGGTCGCGGCGCTCAAGACGCAGCCGGGCGGCGACATCGTGGCCACCGGCAGCATCAGTCTGTGCCACGCGCTGATCGGGGCCGGCCTCGTGGACGAGTACCGGCTGTTCGTCCACCCCGCGGTGCAGGGGCGCGGGCGCGGACTGTTCCCGGACGGGCACGCCGTCCCCCGGCTGGAACTGCTCGGCGCGCTCACCTTCGCCAACGGGGTGATCGGGACGCGGCACCGCCCGCGCTGACCACCTGGTCTAGTTCGGGCTGACGCCGGCCAACTGCCCCAGGGCAGCCGCGAACAGCGCCGCCTGGATCACGGCGCCCAGGATCGGCAGCCAGAAGGCGGGCCGGCGCAGGACCAGGAGAACGATCGCGACGACCAGACTCACGACGTAGACGAGGACGCCGCAGATGTCGCTGAGGAAGTACGCGTTCTGCAGCTTGCCGTAGTCGCAGCCGGTGGAGCCGCAGGAATCGGTGGCCATCGCCCAGAAGAGGCTGATGTAGAGCAGTGCCACGACGCCGAAGGCGTAGACCGCGAACAGGGCGATGGTCACCACCAGGTCGACGATGCGCCAGGCCGGCCAGCGGTTCGGCGCGTGCGGCGCGGGCGACCCCATCGGCGAGAGGCAAGCCGGCGCAGGAGAGGCGCCGTGCGGCGCGGGAGGACTGTTCCACGCGTGGTTCATGCACCGATCATTGCGCGCGGCGAGGGCACGCGGATCGGTAGCACTGCGCGCAGCGGTGAGGGGAACTACTCATCGCCGCCCGCCCGACTCGGCCCCGGCAACAAGAAAACCCCCTGCGAACAGGGGGTTTTGCTTGTGGCCAGAGCCGGGATCGAACCGGCGACCTACCGCTTTTCAGGCGGTCGCTCGTACCAACTGAGCTACCTGGCCGTGCCGGTAAAACCGTCACCGCCGAGTCCTAAGACTCGGAAGGCGACCCTGACGGGACTCGAACCCGCGACCTCCGCCGTGACAGGGCGGCGCGCTAACCAACTGCGCCACAGGGCCATATGCAATTTTTCGTCTTGCGACGTACCCCCTACGGGATTCGAACCCGCGCTACCGCCTTGAAAGGGCGGCGTCCTAGGCCACTAAACGAAGGGGGCTCGCTTCGGGCGACTTGAAGCCGCTCTCCGCACCGCTTCCGTGTTCCGTTGGGAGCTGGGATAGCTTATGGCACAACCGGCCAACTTCCCAAATCGCCAGGTCAGACATCTATTCTCGCAGCTTCGGCGTCGGCAGGAGCAGGGCGCCCGACGCGGACGCGGGAACCGCCGGGCGCACGGGTGCCACCGCCTCGACCCGGCGGTACGCCTCGCCGAGCGTCGGACGCGGGTCCGCTTCGCCCCGGTTCGGCCAGAAGGACATCGCCCGCTCGGCCTGCGCCGTGATGGTGAGCGACGGGTTCACGCCCGGGTTCGCCGTGATCGCGGAGCCGTCGGCGATGTGCAGCCCCGGGTAGCCGAACACCCGCTGATACGGGTCGATCACGCCCTCCTCGGGCCCCTGCCCGATCACGCAGCCGCCGATGAAGTGCGCCGTCAGCGGGACGCCGAACATGCCCGCCGTGGAACCGCCCGCGGCGCCGCCGATCCGCTGCGCGAGCTCCCGGGTGACCGCGTTGGCCACGGGGATCCAGCTGGGATTGGGCTCCCCCTCGCCCTGCCTGCTCGTCATCCGGGCGAACGGCCCGCGCCGCAACGACGTGGTGATCGAGTTGTCCAGCGCCTGCATCACCAGCACCACGACGGTCTGCTCGGCCCATCGCCGCGGATCGTGCAGGCGCCACGCGCCGCGCAGCCCCAGCTCCCGGTACGCCCGCAGGATGGCGCGCAGCGTGCCCACGCCGGGCTCCGGATCGATGAGCGGCGCGTTCATCAGCGACAGTGCGCCCGAGCCGGTGCCGTACCGGACGAACTCGACGTGGGTGTGATCGTCGGGATGGAACGAGGAGGTGATGGCGACGCCCGGCGTGACGTCCCGGTCCCGCTCGAAGGACCGCGCCCCCAGCACCGCCTCGGAATTCGTGCGGCTGAGCGCCCCCACGCAGCGCGAGAGCCGCGGCAGCGAGCGGCGGCGCAGCCGGTGCAGGAGGTTCTGGGTGTTGAGCGCGTTCCCGGCGAAGACCACCTCGCGCGCGGTGAAGCTGCGCCGCCGCAGGGGATTCCCGGTGGCCCGCGTGCGGATCACGTACCCGCCGTCGGCGGGCCGCACGTCGGTGACGGTGGTCAGCGGGTGCACGACGGCGCCGGCGCCCTCGGCGAGGTGCAGGTAGTTCTTCACGAGCGTGTTCTTGGCTCCGACGCGGCACCCGGTCATGCAGGCACCGCACTCGGTGCAGGTGGTGCGCTCGGGGCCGGCGCCACCGAAGAACGGATCGCCCGCGGGGGCGCCCGGCCGGTCACCGAACAGGACGCCGACATCGGCCGGGTGCAGAGTGTCCGCGACGCCGGCCGCGGCCGCGGACTGCTCGATCAGCTCGTCGGCGGGCGAGCGGCCGCGCCACGTGGTCACCCCGAGCATCCGCTTGGCCTGTGCGTAGTGCGGCGCGAGCTCGTCGCGCCAGTCGGTGACGTGCGCCCACTGCTGATCGGTGAAGAAGCCGTCGAGGGGCTCGTAGAGCGTGTTGGCGTACACCAGCGAGCCGCCGCCCACGCCGGCGCCGCTGGCGATGAGCACGTCCTTGAGCAGGGTGATCCGCATGATCCCGAAGCAGCGCGCCCACGGCGCCCAGAGGAACCGGCGAACGTTCCACGAGGTGCGCGGCAGCTCGTCGTCCGCGAACCGGCGCCCCATCTCGAGGACGCCCACCCGGTACCCCTTCTCGGTCAGCCGGAGCGCGGTGACCGAACCGCCGAAGCCCGAGCCGATCACCACCACGTCGTAATCCACGTCACAGTCGTGTGCCATGCACGCAGCGTAAGCCACTATTGACATAATGACAATAGTGCGTCAGGCTGCCCTGGTGACCCGCACCCGGCTGGACCCCGCAGAGCGCCGCGAACAGATCCTGGCGGCGGCCCGCGTCCTCTACCGCGACCGCCCGTACGAGACGGTCTCGACGAAGGAACTCGCCGACGCGGCGAACGTGAGCCGCAGCCTCGTCAACCACTACTTCGGCGACAAGCGCGCCCTGTTCCTGACGGTGATGCGCGAGGCCGTGGTGATGCCCGTGGCCCCCGCGCCCGAGCTCGGCGATCGCCCCCTGGCCGAGGCGGTCCGCGGCGTCATGGACTGGATCCTGGACGCCGCGGCCACCTTCGGGCAGGACTGGGTGAACACCAGCGGCGGCGTGGACCTGCACGGTCGATCGGACGTCCAGGCGATGGTCGACGAGGCCGACGACCGCGCGGCGCGCCTCGTGCTCGACGCGGTGGGGCTCCCCGACGACGCCCGCCTGCGGGCCCGGCTCCGCCCCGCCGCCGCCCTCACCAAGTCCGCGTGCCGCGAATGGCTCCAACGCGGAACACTGTCCCGCGACGAGGTTCTCGACATCCTGACCGGCACTGTCGTGCACATCCTCGCCCCCTCCGCCGGGGCCGCACCGGAAGGCTCCTGACATGCCCTCGATCGGCATCATCGGCTCCGGCTTCGGCGCGCTCGCCGTCGCCATCACCCTGCTGCAGGACGGTCACGACGACATCCGGCTGTGGGAGCGCTCCGACGGGATCGGCGGGGTCTGGCGCGACAACACCTACCCCGGCGCCGCCTGCGACGTCCCGTCGGCGCTCTACTCCTTCTCCTTCGAGCCGTACACGGGCTGGGAGTCCCGCTACGCCCACCAGCCCCAGATCCTCGCCTACCTGCGGCGGACCGCGGCGAAGTACGGGGTCACGCCCCGGGTGCGCACCGGAGCGACCGTCGTCGGCGCGACCTACGACGAGGCGCACTCGCAGTGGGAGGTCGCGCTCGCGGACGGCACGACCGACCGCGTGGACGTCCTGGTGAGCGCCGTCGGCCAGCTCTCCGATCCGGTGCTGCCGCCGATCCCCGGCATCGACCGGTTCCAGGGCACCGCATTCCACTCCGCCCGCTGGGACCACGCGGCGCCGCTGTCCGGCAAGCGGATCGCCGTGGTCGGCACCGGGGCGAGCGCGACCCAGTTCGTGCCGCACCTGGCCGACCGAACCGCCGAGCTGCTGGTGTTCCAGCGCACCCCGTCGTACATCCTGCCCCGGCCCGACCAGCGCTACGGACGCCTCTACCAGGGCTCCTTCCGTGTCGTGCCCGGCGCGCTGCGGACCGAACGCAACGCCTTCTTCTCGCTCGCCGAACAGTTCTCGCGCGGGCTCGACGACGACACCCGCGCGGGCGAGATCATCCGCGCACTGGCCCTCGCGCACCTGCGGCTGCGCGTGCGCGACCGGGAGCTCCGCGAGGCCCTCACGCCGGACTACCCCGTCGGCTGTCGGCGGATCCTGTTCGCCAACAGCTTCTATCCCGCCCTGACGCGTCCGCACGTCCGGCTGGTCACCGCCGCGGTCGACGAGGTCACCGAGGCCGGGATCGTCGCCGGCGGCGTCCACCACGACGTCGACGCGATCGTCTACGGCACCGGGTTCGACGCGCAGAACTTCCTGTCCGCCATGCGGATCGAGGGAGCGAGGGGACGACTGCTCACCGACGTCTGGGCCGACGGTGCGCGCGCCCACCTCGGCGTGCACGTACCGGGGTTCCCGAACTTCTTCGTCGCCTACGGCCCGAACACCAACCTCGGCGGCGGCTCGATCGTGTACATGCTCGAGGCCCAGGCCCGTCACATCCGCGACGTGCTGCGCCGGATGCGCGAGGGCGGACACCGCAGCGTCACAGTGACATCCGAGGCCGCGGAAGGATTCGATCGGGCGGTGCAGCACCGGCTGGAGCGTTCGGTGTGGGGTCACTGCGAGAGCTGGTACCGCCACCCGTCGGGGCGCATCACGTCGAACTGGCCGGGCAACACCCGCACCTACGCCGACGCCACCGCGCGGCTGAAACCCGAGGAGTTCGCATGGACGTGACCTACCCGCCCGAGCCCTGGCACCTCACCGGGCACTGCCTGATCGGCGTCTTCCTCGTGCCCGCGGCCGCCGCGCCGGCTCCGCCGCTGCCGACGGGCGCCCGCACGCTCACGGTCTTCGGCCGGACCATCGTGGCCACCGCGTTCTTCGTCTACGAACGGCCCAGTCCACTCACCTACAACGAGATCATGAGCACCACGGTGAGCGTGCGCCGCCTGCTGCCCTTCGTGAGCATCCCGTTCATCCAGGTCGACAGCCCGGCCTCACGCGCCGGCGGGCGCGAGCTCTGGGCGATCCCCAAGGAGCTCAACCGGTTCGCGGTGCGACGGCTCGCCGAGTACACCGCGGAGGCCGTCGGCACCGCGCGGCTGCCGCGCCCGCCGCGGTGGGCGCTACCGCCACTGCCGATCGCCTTCCGGCTGCTCCAGGGCGACGACCGGGCCGGGGCGCGGACGCCCGTCGCGGGCCTGGTCCGGGTGCGCCCCGTCCGCGCGAAGTGGGAGTTCGACGGTGCCGGCCCGCTCGCGCACCTGGCCGGCCGCCGACCGCTGCTCTCCGTCGCGGTGCCGCGCTTCCGCCTGCGCTTCGGCGGACGGCGCACGCGGCGCTGGTAGCCGAACTCAGAGCGCGGGCAACCGCATCGCGGCCAGGCGCCGCACGTCGACGATCGACTCCAGGTCCACGATGACCCCGCCGACGACCGTGCACGCCATGAGCGCGAGCGGTCGCCCCGTCGGGCTCCACACCAGAATGCCGGGCGCCCCGTTGACGCTGACGCGGCGCGCCTCGATCTGCGCGCCCTCACCGCGCCGCGCGAGGGCGAGCACCTCGTTCGCGCCGGCCGAGGTGATCCTGCCGCGCGGGGTGTGCCGGGTCCACGTGACGTCGGGGTCCAGCACGGCGAGCAGGGCGTCGAAATCACCGTCGCGGGCGGCCGCGAGGAAGGCGTCGACCACCTCCCGCTGCTGCCGCCGGTCGGCCGCCGGACGCGGCTGCTCCTGCACCCGCCGGCGGGCACGGCTGGCGAGCATCTTCGCGGCGTCCGGGGAGCGGCCGACGATCGGGCCGATCTCCGCGAACGGCACGGCGAACATGTCGTGCAGCACGAACGCCAGCCGCTCCTCGGGCCGCAGGGATTCGAGAACCACCATCATCGCCAGGCCCACCGCGTCGGCGGCCACCGCCGCCTCCTCGGGGCCGTCGACGTCCTCGGTGACGACCGGATCGATCGCGAGCCCGTCGAGATCGGTCTCGGCGCGCGCGGTGCGGCGGCGCAGCACGTCGATGCAGATCCGGCCCACCACCCGGGTGAGCCAGCCGGCGAGGTTGTCGATGGGCGCACCGTCGTACCGGTAGAACCGCAGCCACGCCTCCTGCACCGCGTCCTCGGCCTCGCTCGGTGAGCCCAGCGCCCGCGTGGCGACCGCGAGCAGGCGCGGGCGGTGCTCCTCGAACCGCTCCGCCGAAGTGGGTCGTTCCATCGTCGTTACCTTTCCACGTCGTGATCCGTCATCACAGTGACGAGCCCGACCGGGCGAACGTAACGAGGAAGGAACTGTCATGAACACCGCACTGTGGATCATCACCGGGGTCCTCGCCGCGGGCTTCGCGGCCGGCGGCCTGGCCCTGCTCGCCCTGCCCCGCGAGCGCTACCGTGCGCTGGGCGCGAATCAGCACTGGGTGGACGACTTCGGCGACGGGCACCTCAAGGCCATCGGCGCGATCAAGGCGACCGGCGCGTTCGGGCTGATCCTGCCCCCGCTGGTGGGCGTCGCCGAGGTGCTCTCGCCCCTGGCCGCGTGCGGGCTGGCGCTGTTCATGGCGGGCGCGGCCACCACGCGCTTCCGCCGCAGCGAGTGGGGGTACATGGCCGGCGACGTCGTGTTCATCGCCGCGTTCGCGTTCATCGCCTGGGGCCGCTTCGCCCTGACGCCGTACGGCGGCTGAACCGTTGACCACGCGCTGCGTAAGGAGCACCTCACGCATCGTGTCCGTTGTCGCCGACCCGTGGACCGCCCTCGCCGATCCCGCCCGGACGAGCGAGGTGGAGGTCCGGTTCATCGGGGAAGCGCCGTCGCGCGCCCGGGTCGAGATCGAGCACCGCCACCTCGACCGGCGCGGCGAGGGGTGGCAGCAGGCGGCCGGCGGGGTCGGCAGCGAGGGCGGCTGCGCCGAGGTCGGCGACGGCCCGCACCACCAGTTCCGCGCGTCGCTGCGGAGTCCGGGCCTTGAGCAGGGTGAGGATCACGGCGTAGCGGTCGGACCGGCTCATCGCCTCGAAGGCCGCCGCGGCGCCGGGGACTTCCGCCAGCGCCGCCGCGAGATCGGACGGGGTCTCCGCGATCCGCTGCGATGCGTAGGCGGCGTCCCAGCGCCCGTCCGCTCGCGCGGCGTCACGCTGCGCAAAGCCGGCGGGGCGCACTCTCCCCGCGGCGGCGAGCGTCTCGAACTTGTCGACGTTGATCCGCGACCACGAGCTGGTGCGGCGTCGCGGCGAGTAGCGCTGCAGGAACGAATCGGCGTCGTTCGACTTCCGCTGCCCGTCGATCCAGCCGAAGCAGAGCGCGCCGTCGAGCGCGTCCTCGATCGTCAGCCCCGGAACGGCGGAGTTCCGTCGCGCGATCCGCAGCCACGCCTCGGTCGCGTCGGCGTGGTTGCTCTCGAGCCAGCGCTCCCACTCGCCGACGGTGACGAACTCCAGCACGTCCATGACGGCCCATTCTGCTCAACAGGCCGAAACGTGTCAGCGCATATCGATACTGTGCCTTGATCACCCACGATCGGCCGAATTGGAGAACACGATGACCGATCCTCGTCCCACGGATTTGGACAGAGCACGTGAGAACGTGGGCCGGGCGCTTTCCGGTATCACCGGATTCGCGCGAGCCACATCAGCCCAACTCGCGAGCCAGGCGGGTGAGCTCAAGGACACGGCCTTCAGCACTGTGGAAAAGCTGAACTCAAAGGATGAAGACCCGTACGACCTTGCCGTCGCCGAGTACAACGCCACATATACTGCGATGAGCGATAGCGGTGTCGCACTTCTGCTTGAGCGCCAACGAACTGCCGACGTGATCGACCTCGTGGAGTTCCTCGTCAACAGCATCGCCCGCACGCCCAAGTCCTTCGCAGCAGACTTCGCCGAGATCGAAGTTCACAAGGCGCAGTTCCTCGGTGCGGAGGACTTCGCCCGGAAAGATCTCGAGGCGGCTCGCGCCTCCGCTATCAGCGCCGGCGCCGGATTCAGTGCGGCAGCAGCAGTGGCAGGCATGGCACCGACTGCGGCGATGTGGGCCGCGACCACGTTCGGCACCGCTTCGACGGGCACCGCGATCTCGACCCTGTCGGGCGCGGTCGCAACCAAGGCCGCCTTGGCCTGGCTCGGTGGCGGAGCCGTCGCTGCGGGTGGGGGCGGTACGGCGGCGGGAAGTGCATTGCTCGCACTCGCAGGTCCGATCGGCTGGTCGGTCGCAGGCGCGACCCTGCTCGCTTCGGTGGCCCTGTTCACCAAGAAGAAGTTCGACAACCGAGATTCGAAGCACGATGCCCTGACTTCCGTCAAAGAGAACACGGCCCAGATAAGCCGCATTCACGCGGAGATCGTCGATCTTTTGGATCGGACCTCCAGACTTCGCGGACGACTCGTCGTCTCGTACGGCCAGCGGCTCGAGTTCTACCGCTCGGACTTCGAGGCGCTCGACGCCTCGGACCAAGTGCGACTCGCAGCTCTCGTCAACAACACCAAGGCGAGCGCGGCATTGCTGGCTCAGCACGTCGTCCTAGACGCGAGCGAGGACGACATCGATGCCTGATATCGACGGGGTCGCGAAGAGCGGCCAGGAACAAGCCGTCGCAGCGTGGGTAGACCACCTGAACCGACTGCGTATCGACGCATTGCTCAGCAGTTGGGGTGCACAGGACGACAACCTTCGAGCATCGCTCGCAAGCATCACCGACGCGATGCGCGCCATCAACAGCACGATCATCGACTCGAACCGAGGCGGACTCAAGGGCATGCACGGGTTCATCGCAGAGGCGGCTGAGGTCGGCATCGGTAACGCTCGGAGCCGGATCATAGGCGGCGGCGCTGTCTACAAGTGGGTGAATGACAACGGACCAACGGACTTGGTGCGCAGCGGCGTGGGAATCCAGCAGAAGTTCGTCGCGGCAGGCGGTCGATTCGGCCTGGGCGCCATTGAGGAGCACCTGGCCAAGTATCCGGACTACTTGGACAATGGATTCAAATACCAGATTCCGCGCGACCACTACGACGCAGTGATCCGACTGCACTCAATGTCCCGCGAGGAGGCGAGCCTGCTCACGGGTGGCGGGAGCGATCCGTCGTTCAAGCAATGGGAACGCGTTCAGTCGTTCTTCGAGCGAGGAACCGTCACCATCGACTCCATCGAGCCTTCGCATCTCGACTACGCGCAAGCGCAACGCGGCACTATAGAGACGACACTGCAGGCTGAAGCCGATTTCCTCCGTACGACCGATCGAGCGATCCGCGACGACGCATACCGTCAGAGTCGGCCATCCCTGCGGGGAGGCGCAGCAGCAGCCGCCGCCGGCGCCGCGGCAGAAGGCGGCATGACGTTCGTTCTCGCCGTTGCAGCGAAACGTCGCGAACGGACCAGGTTGCGGGACTTCACAACGGAAGACTGGGTGTCCGTGGCGGGCGAGTCGGGCCTCGGAGTCACCAAGGGCGCCGTTCGCGGAGCAGCCGTGTACGGGCTGAGCAACTTCACGACGACTCCGGCCGCAGCGGCCGGTTCGATGGTGACCGCGGCATTCGGCGTCGCAGACCAGGCGAACAGGCTTCGCCGGGGCGAGATCAATGAGGCGAGGTTCCTCGAGAACGCCGAACTGGTCTGCCTGGAGACCGCTGTGGGCGCCGTGTCCGCTCTCGCCGGACAGGCGTTGATTCCAGTGCCCGTGCTCGGCGCGGTCATCGGTAACACCGTCGGCGCCGTCCTCTACCGGACCGCTTCGTCGGCACTCGCCGCCCGTGAGCGCGCGCTCATCGCGCAATACGAGATCGAGCAGAAGGAACTCGACGACCGGTTGGACGCGGACCACCGCGCCTACGTCGCCGCTCTGGCGACGGCCGCCATCGTTTTTCTGGATCTTCTCGACCGAGCGTTCTCGCCTGATGTCCAGACCGCACTTCTGGGGTCTGTCGAACTCGCTACTCTGTTGGGAGTTCCGCAGGATGACATCCTCGACACGCCAGAGGCCGCCGCTTCGTACTTTCTGGATTGACTAACTGCGTTCACACCGCGTGGTGGGCCCCGTGGGACTCGAACCCACAACCAACGGATTAAAAGTCCGGAGCTCTGCCAATTGAGCTAGAGGCCCTAGCCCGGTCAGTCTAGCGACTGACCGGCGACAGGATATGCACCGGGCCGGATCAGGAAGCCGCGGCGTTGACCATCCAGTGCACGCCGAAGCCGTCGACGCACATGCCGAAGGTGTCACCCCAGGGTGCCTGGACGAACGGGACGGTGACGGAGCCGCTGGCGGAGAGCTTCTCCCACCAGCCGGTCAGCTTCGCGAGATCGTCACCGGAGAGGGAGACGGAGACGTCGTCTCCAACGTTCCGCGGCATCCCGGCGGGCGTATCAGCACACATGAGGGTGAAGCCGTCGGCGGTGGTGAGCTGGCCGTGCATCACCTTGGTGGCCTCGGCGGGGTCGATACCCATCTCGGGCGGCATGCCCTCGAAGGTGGAGATCTCGAGCTCGCCACCGAAGACGTCCCGGTAGAACTCGAGCGCCTCGCGGGCGTTGTCGGAGAAGCTGATGTAGGGGTTCAGGCGTACGGTCATGTGCTGATTCTGCTCCCGATGACCGACAAGTTCACACAGTTCGTCCGGCCGATTCCGCCCGTTCACCCCCGCGACCGCCCTCCCGGGCAGCCTGACGACATGCAGCCGATGCACATCGTCCAGCTGGCGAACTTCTACGGGCCCCGTTCCGGCGGCCTGCGCACCGCCGTCGACCAGTTGGGCGCGGGCTACGTGGACCGCGGCCACGCCGTCACCCTGGTGGTGGCGGGCCGCGCGCACGACGACGAGGTGCTCGACTCCGGGGTCCGCCGCATCACCGTCCCGGGCCGCAAGTTCTTCAAGGTCGAGGGCTACCGTGCCGCGAGCCCCGTCCTCATTCGCCGCCTCCTCCCCCGCCTCGGCGCCGACAGCCTCGAGGTCTCCGATCGCCTCACGCTGCGCGGCATGGGCCCCTGGGCGAAGGCGCACGGCATCGGCTCGATCATGATCAGCCACGAGCGCCTGGACCGGATGATCGAGCTCGGCGCTCCGTCGCGCGTCGCGACCTGGGCCGCCGACGTGGCCAACCTCGGCACCGCCCGCAGCTACGACACCGTCGTCTGCACCACCGCCTTCGCGGGCGAGGAGTTCGCCCGCGTGCAGGCGCCCAACGTCGAGACCGTCCCCCTCGGCGTCGACCTCGCGACCTTCCGGCCGGACCGCGCCACCGCGTCGGCCCGGGAGCGTTGGGCCGACGGTGCCGACGTCCTCCTCGCGCAGTCCTGCCGGCTGTCGATGGAGAAGCACCCCGCGCGCGGGATCGAGATCGTCCGGGCCCTCGTGGCCGACGGTGTCCGCGCCCGCCTCGTGATCGCGGGCGACGGGGCCATGGCCGACGAACTGCGGCGGCAGGCACGCGGCCTGCCGGTCACCTTCACCTGGCACCTCGCGGACCGGGACGCGCTCGCCGACCTCCTGGCGTGCGCCGACGTCGCGATCTGCCCCGGGCCGCACGAGACCTTCGGGCTCAGCGCGATGGAAGCCCTCGCCTCCGGCACTCCGATCGTGGTCTCCCGCAACAGCGCCCTCGCCGCGGTGACCCTCGACGGGTGCGGCCAGCCGGCCGCGGACACCGGCGCCGCGTTCACCGCGGCCGTGCGGTCCGTGCTCGACGGGGACCACCGCGCCGCGGCGCGGGCGTGTGCAGAGCAGTACACGTGGGACCGTGCCGTGGACGCGATGCTGGGCCTGCACCGGGCGACGGCCCAGCGCCGGATGTTCCTGCGCGCCGGGCGATCAGCGCAGCCGGTCGCCCGTCTCCGCGTGGAAGAACAGCGCCTGCTCCGCCGCCGGGACCAGGCCGGTCTCCTCGCCGGCTCGTAGCGTGGTCGCGCGATCGACCCGCGCCACCACGGGCTTGTCCTGCCCCTCGATGCTCACGTAGACCAGCGCCTCGGCGCCGAGCTCCTCCACCAGCGCGACGGTGCCGCGCGCCGCCCCGGGGGTGCCGGGCGCGACCACGTCGAGCCCCTCGGGACGCAGGCCGACGGTCACCGTCGCACCGGATTCGACGGTGCGCGGCACCGGCACGGTCGCGCCCGCGAGGTCCGCGCCCGCGTCGCCGCGGGGCACCGTGAGCAGGTTCATCCCGGGCGAGCCGAGGAAGCCCGCGACGAAGGTGTTGACCGGATCGTCGTACAGCTCGCGCGGCGGCGCCACCTGCTGCAGCAGACCGTCCTTGAGCACCGCGACCCGGTCACCCATCGTCATGGCCTCGACCTGATCGTGCGTGACGTACAGCGTGGTGACGCCGAGCCGGCGCTGCAGCGCGGAGATCTGCGAGCGGGTCGAGACCCGCAGCCGCGCATCGAGGTTCGACAGCGGCTCGTCCATCGCGAACACCTTGGGATGGCGCACGATGGCGCGGCCCATCGCGACGCGCTGGCGCTGACCACCGGACAGGCGCGCGGGCTTGCGGTCGAGCAGTGGCTCCAACTCGAGCATCGCGGCGGCCTCCGCGACCTGCTTGGCCGTGTCCTCCTTGGAGACACCGGCGTTGCGCAGCGCGAAGCCCATGTTCTGCGCCACCGTCATGTTCGGGTAGAGCGCGTAGTTCTGGAAGACCATGGCCACGTCGCGCTTCTTCGGCGAGACCGCCGTGACATCCACATCGTCGATGAGGATCCGCCCGTCGGTGACGGCCTCGAGGCCCGCCAGCGCGCGGAGGCTGGTGGACTTGCCGCAGCCCGACGGGCCGACCAGCACGACGAATTCGCCGTCGGCGATGTCCAGGTCGAGCGAGCTGACCGAGGGCCGCTCGGCGCCCGGGTACTGGACGGTCGCACCGTCGAAACGCACCGTTGCCATGGTCTTCCTGTACTCCTAGTTCTTACGAAACCGTGTGCGGCCGGACCTACTTCGGCAGCTTGGGCGTGATCTGCGAGTCGATCTTGCCCTGGATGGTCTTCTGCAGCGCACCGAGCACGGCCGCGGCGTCGCCGCCGGTCGCGATCTGCTGCAGCGCCTGGCCGATATCGCGACCGCCGCCGGGAACGAAGACGCGGGCGTTGTCCTGCACGCGGGTCAGCGGCAGCTGCTTGACGGCGGTGCCGAAGTTCGGGTTCTTCTCGACGAACTCCTTCATCGACGGCTCGTCGACGGCGGCCTTGCGCACCGGCATGTAGCCGGTGGCCTGCGAGAACTTCGCGGTGTTGGCCGTGTTGGTGAGGAACTCGATGAACTTCACGGCCGCGGCCTTGCGATCAGCCGAGATCCCCTCGGCCACTGCGACACCCGCGCCACCCGTCGGGCAGGACTTACCGGCGGGCCCGGGGAGGAAGGCGGTGCCCAGCTCGAACTTCGCGGTGGTGGAGATCGTCTTCAGCGAGCCGGTGGACTGCAGCGTGGCCGCGGCCAGCCCGGCACCGAAGTCGTTCTCCGGCTTGCTGGTCAGGCGCCCCCACTTGCCGATGACGTCCTTGAGCTGGTTCGCCGCACCGATCGACTCCGGGGTGGTGAACTTGAGGTCCCAGCCGTCGGAGTAGGCGCCGCCCTTGGACCAGTTCCAGCCCTCGAAGACCCAGTCGATGTAGTTCGCCGAGTCGGCGAGCACGAGCGCCTTCTTGTCGCCGCCGATGGCCTCCTGGATGCGGGGCGCCCACTGCTGGAACTCGTCCCAGTCCTTGGGGCCGCGGTCCTCGAGGCCGGCCTTCTTCCAGACGTCCTTGTTGTAGTAGAACAGCGGCGTCGAGCGGGCGTACGGGACGGCGTAGTGCTTGCCGTCGAACTTGGTGTCGGCGAGGAGCGAATCGACGTACTCCTCCGGCTTGAGGCCGGCGCCGCCGAAGAGGTCGTCGAGCGGGGCGATCTGCTTGTTGAGCGCGAAGTTGAACCAGGTGACGTCGGAGACCACGATGACGTCGGCCTTCTCACCACCGGAGAGCGAGGTCTGGAACTTCTGCGCCACCTCCTCGTAGTCCTTGCCGCCGTCGAGCAGCTCGACCTTGATGCCGGCATTGGCCTTCTCGAACGCGTCGATCAGCTCCTGCTCGGTGGCCTTGGAGCTGCCGGGGTGGTTGCTGAGGAAGCGCAGCGTGATGTCGCCGCCTCCCCCTGCGCTGCCCGAATTCGACGAGCCGCCGCCCGAGCCCGAACCGGCGCACGCGGCCGCCACCGCCGCGGTCGCCGCGAGGCCGGTGACGAGGAATCCGCGCCGTGTGAAGTCGCCCATGAGTTTCTCCCTTGGTGTTTCTTCTTCTGGTGGTCCCGGTCAGCCCTTGACGGCGCCGGAGGTCAGGCCCTTGATCATCTGCCGTTGCAGGATCAGGAAGACGACGAGCATCGGCAGGGCGGTGAGCAGGGTGGCCGCCATGACGGGGCCCCAGTTCACGCCCTGCTCGGTGTTCTGCAGCAGGGTCAGGCCGACGGGCAGCGGGGCCACGGCGGCGTTGTCCGACATCAGGAACGGCCACAGGTACTCGTTCCACTCGTTCACCAGCGTGATGACCGCGAAGGCCACCATCGTGGGGATCGAGATGGGCAGGATCACCCGGAACAGCAGCCGAAGGTGGCCCGCTCCGTCCATCCGCGCGGCCTCCACGATCTCCTTGGGCAGCGAGAGGAAGTGGTTGCGCATGAGGAAGGTGCCGAACGCGACGCCCGCCAGCGGCAGGATGATGCCGACGAAGGTGTTGCGGTAGTCCGCCATCAACGCGTAGTTCGAGATCACCGTGATCTGGTTGGGCACCATGAGCGCCGCGATCACCACGAGGAAGAGCAGCTTCTTGAACGGGAAGCGCAGGAAGACCAGCGCGTACGCCGTGCTCACGCCCAGCACGAACTTGATGGAGCCCGTGACCAGCGTGATGATCGCCGAGTTGCGCAGGTACTGCCAGTACGGGATCTCCTGCGTGACGTAGCTGTAGTTCTCCGGGTACCAGGTGGGCGGCCACCAGGTGGCGGGCGAGACGAAGATGTCCGGCCGGTCCTTGAACGAGGTGATCACGATGAAGTACACCGGCACCGCGACCAGCAGCAGCGTGGCCAGCATGCCGAGGTAGCCGAGCACCTTCATTCCGGTGCTGCCCGTAGGCGATCCGCTCACTTGTCGTCCCCCCGGTCCATCATCCGCACCTGCACCACGGTCACGATCAGCAGCACCAGGAACATGATGGTGGCGATCGTCGCGCCGTAGCCGGCGCGCTGATTGCGGAAGGTCTGCCAGTAGATGTCGAAGACCATCGTCGTGGTCCCGCTCTGCGGCCCGCCGTCCGGGAACATGATGTTGAGGATGTCGAAGACCTGGAGGCTGTTGAGCAGCACCGTGATCGACAGGAAGTAGGTGGCCGGGCGCAGCTGCGGCAGCGTGACCCGCCAGAACTTGCGCCACACCGGCGTCCCGTCGATCGCGGCGGCCTCGTCGAGGTCCTTGTTCAGGCCCTGCAGCGCCGCGAGGTAGATGACGAAGGTGTAGCCCAGGTTCTTCCAGATGTAGGTGAAGGTCACCAGGAACAGCGCCCAGCCCGGATTCTGGTAGAAGTCGGGGCTCTCGATGCCGAACCAGGCGAGGATCGATGCGGCGGCACCGAACTGCGGGTTGAAGACGAAGTAGAACGCCGCACCGATCGCCGCGCCGGAGATCACGAAGGGCGCGAACACCGCCGAGCGGACCAGGTTGCGCCCCTTGAGGTTCTGATCGAGCAGCATCGCCAGCGCCAGGCCCAGCACCATGGAGAAGAGCACCGCGCTCACGGTGAAGATCAGCGTGACGGTGACGACCTGCCAGCTCTCCGCCTTGGTGAAGAACTCGCGGTAGTTGTCGAGCCCGATCCATTTCGCCGGCTCCGAGCTGGCGAGCGACCAGTCCTGGAAGCTCAGCCGCACGTTGTCGATCAGCGGTCGGTAGGTGAAGACGGCCAGCAGCACCAGGTTCGGCACCACGAACAACAGGAACAGCAGGTTGTCCTTGGGCACCAGGTTGGCGGCCAGCCCCGTTTTGGGTGATGGCTCCACCCGTTCGGTCGTGGCGGTCACTGCCGTAGCGTGCTGTACTTTCCCGTCCGGCGGACGAAAACCGGGAAAAGATTCGGTAACGAATGCATGATCGCGCGGTGCCCCTGCACACCGGCGGACATGACAGATGTCATGGCCGATCGGTGACAACCGGCGGGAAACCCCTGACAACGGGCACTACTGACGCACCGGGATCGCGGCGAGGCTTGATGTCATGAACGCCAGCGATCTGCACACCGCCCACCGTCCGCACCAGCCGGCCCCGGCACCGTCGTCCGGGGCACTGCACAACCTCTTCGTCGACGCGTGCCGCTTCGGCCCCGCTCCGACCCGGGCCCGCGAGGGCGCCGTGGTCGTGACGACCGTCCTCCTGATCGCGCTCGTCGTGGTCCTGTTGCAGCCGCCCGTCGTCGCGGCCGCGATCGTCAGCGCCGTCGCCGCGCTGCACCTCGCGGTGCGGTGGGTGCTCGGCATGCGGAAGTGGGACCGCTGATGAGCGCCGGGATCGACCTCGCCGCCGACCCCGTCATCGAGGCGAGCGGCCTGCGCCGGACGTACGGCACGGGCGCGAACGCCTTCGAGGCCGTGCGCGGCATCGACCTCACCGTCCGGCAGGGCGAGGTGTTCGCACTGCTCGGCACCAACGGCGCCGGAAAGACCTCGACCCTCGACCTGCTCGAGGGCCTGGCCGCGCCGAGCGGCGGCGAGCTCGCCGTCTTCGGCCTCGACCCGCGGCGCGACCGCCGCCGGGTGCGCCCGCTCTGCGGCATCATGCTGCAGTCCGGCGGCCTCCCCGCCGAGCTCACCGTGCGCGAGACGCTCGAGATGTGGCGCGGCACCTGCAGCAACCCCACCACCGCCGACGCGGTGCTCGAGCGGGTCCGCCTCACCGAGCGCGGCGACGTGCGGGTGCGCGCGCTCTCCGGCGGCGAGCAGCGCCGCCTCGACCTGGCGTGCGCCCTCATCGGCCAGCCCCGCCTGCTCTTCCTCGATGAGCCGACCACCGGTCTCGACCCGGAGAGCCGGCACGCCACCTGGAAGCTGCTCGCCGAACTCAAGAGCGACGGCGTCACGATGGTGCTCACCACGCACTACCTCGACGAGGCCGAGGCGCTCGCCGACCGGATCGCGATCATGCACCGCGGTGCGATCGCCCGGCTGGGCACGCTCCGCGAGATCGTCGACGGCCACCCGGCCGAGATCGCCCTCGACGATCCGGCGGTGCCGCTGCCCGCGCTGAGCGGCTCCTGGACCGCCGCGCCCGACGGTGCCGGCCGGGTCACCCTGCGCACCCACCGCCTGCAGGAGGACCTGCACGCGCTGCTCACCTGGGCGGCCGACCGGAACCTGACCCTCACCGGCCTCTCGGCCCGTCATCCCTCCCTCGAATCGGTCTTCCTCGCGCTGGCGACCGGCGCCGGCGACGATGCGACCACCCCCTCCCCGATCGGAGCCCCCGCATGACCACCGCCACCCGGCCGGCCACCGTCGGCTACGGCCGCCACCCGCTGCGCGCCCTCGCGCACGCCGAGTTCCTGCAGTTCCGGCGCAACAAGACCCTGCTGTTCATGGGCACCGTCTTCCCCGTCGGCACGCCGCTGCTGCTGTTCTTCCTCGCCCGCGGCGACCAGGCGCCGAAACCCCTCGGCGTGGCGGTCACGCTGGAGATGTTCACGGTCTTCGCGCTGCTGTTCGTGCAGTACTACTCGGTGCTGTCGATGGTCACCACCCGCAGGTCCGAAGGGGTGCTCAAACGGCTGCGCACCGGCGAGTCCTCGGACCTGCAGATCCTGGCCGCCCCCGGTGTGCCCGGCGTCGCCCTCACCGTGCTCGGCGCGGTGATCGTGTGCGGCGCGGTGTACGGGGCCGGCGGACCGCTGCCGGTGAACGCGCTGCTCATGCTGCTCGCGCTCGCCGCCGGCCTGGTGATCTTCACCCTCCTCGCGCTCGCCACCAGCGCGATGACCAAGAACGCCGAGGCCGCGCAGATCACCTCCATGCCGGTCATGATCGTCTCGATGGCCGGACTGGCGAGCATCCGGCAGATCCTCCCCGAGCGGCTGGCCCTGATCGCGGACTGGACGCCGTTCGCCGCGATCTCCGACCTCATCCGCCTGGGCCAGGCGGGTCTCGCGCCCGGCGCACCCGACGACGCCGCGGCGCTCGGCTTCGCCGCCACCTTCGGCGAGACGGGCCGCCCGCTTGCGACACTGGTCCTATGGACCCTGATCGCAGTGATCCTCGCCAAACGGTGGTTCCGCTGGGACGATCGGGGATGATGCCGGGCCCGCTGCGCCGCGCCGTCGCGTGGTGGCAGGACATGCCCAGCGTCGAGAAGTACCGCCTCTACACCCGGCTCGTGCTGCAGACCGTCATGATCGGCGTGGTCGTGATGATCCTGGTCAGCGGCGCCCGCACCTGGCCGACGGTGGGCGTCGTCGTCGCGGGTCTCGCCGCGATCGCCGGCATCGAGGCGCAGCCCGACCTCGCTCTCCGCGCGACGGCGCGCCAGCGGCGCCTGGCCTGGCGGTTCGCCGTCGTGGGCGTCGTGGGGGCCTGGCTGATCGCCGTGGCCTCCGCCCGGCTCGCGGGAGCGGGCGGTGATCGCGAGGCCGCGATCACCGCGTCCATGACCCTGCTCATGGCGTCCGCGGGCGTCATCCCCTTCGTCCGCCACCGCTGGGCCATCCTGGCGGTGGGCGCGGTCCTGACCCCGTTGCTGACCGGCGTGCCCGATCCGGTGCGGCTCGCGCTGCTGCTGATCTTCGTGGGCACCGCCCTGATGTGGACCTCGCGCAGCACCGTCTGGGCGCTGCAGGTACTCACCGAACTGGAGAACGGCAAGCGCCTCGCCGCCGAGCTCGAGGTCGCGCAGGAGCGGTTGCGCTTCTCCCGCGACCTGCACGACGTGGTGGGCCGCGCCTTCTCCGCCATCGCGGTCAAGAGCGAACTCGCCGCCACCCTCACCCGCGCCGGCGCCACGGACCGCGCGGCCGACGAGATGGACGAGGTCAAGGCGCTCGCCGTCGCCTCCATGGAGGACGCGCGCTCGTTGGTCCGCGGCTACCGCGGCATCGACCTGGGCACCGAGGTCGCCGGCGCCCGCTCGCTGCTCTCGGCCGCGGGCTGCGACCTGCGGGTCATCGGCGAGCCCGGCGCCGTGCCGAGGACCTTCCACGAGGCCGCCGCCTGGGTGGTGCGCGAGGGCACCACCAACATCGTCAAGCACTCCACGGCGACGCAGGCCGTGCTCACCCTCACCCCGTCGGGCCTGGTCCTGCGCAACGACGGTGCGCGCGTGCGCTCCGGGGACGACGGCGCACCGTCGGGCATCGACGGGCTGCGCGGCAGGCTCCGAGCGGTGGGGGCGGACCTGACCGGCGCACGCGACGGCGACGAGTTCACCCTGTCCGCGACCTGGGAGGCGGCATGAGCGACACACCGGCGATCGAGGTGATGATCGCGGACGACGAGCACCTCATCCGCGCGGCGGTGGCCGCGCTGCTCGATCTCGAATCCGACATCACGGTGATCGCGCAGGCCGCGTCCGGCACCGAGCTGATCGCCCTGTGGGAACGTCGCGCCGCCGACGGCCCGGCGTCGCCCGTCGCGGTGATCGACCTGCAGATGCCGGGGCCCGACGGCATCGACACCGCGGCCGAGCTGCTCCGGCGCACCCCCGACGCCGCGACCCTCATCGTCACCAGCCACGGGCGCCCCGGCTACCTCAAGCGCGCCCTGGCGACGGGGGTCCGCGGGTTCCTGCCCAAGACCGCCCCCGCCGCGACGTTGGCGCAGGTCATCCGCACCGTGCACGACGGTGGGCGGTACGTCGACCCCGAGCTCGCGGCGGAGGCGATCAGCGCCGGCGACTCGCCCCTGACCGCACGCGAGGCCGACGTGCTGGAGTTCGCCGCCGACGGCGCCTCGGTCGAGGAGATCGCCAAGCGCGCCCACCTGAGCGCGGGCACCACGCGCAACTACCTCTCGTCGGCGATGGCCAAGCTGGGGACGTCGAACCGGTACGAGGCCGCGGTCCGCGCGCGGGAACTGGGGTGGATCCTGTGACCCATGTCTCGGTGTAACGTACTGGCGTCCGCGGACGATGCACTCCGTGCGCCCCCTACACGAAGTGGTCACTTTCCGCTGGGGACGTTGAGTACAACGACCGAAGTGCGTAGACTTTCGGGATAATCTGGAACTGATCCAAACGTCGAAAGAGGAATGATGTCGACCCGCCAACTGACGCAGCTGGAGCTCCTGAAGGAGCTCTCCGGTGTCGCCGAGGACAACGTCAATCGCCATCTCTCGATGACGAAGGACTGGAGCCCCCACGACTACATCCCGTGGTCGGACGGCAAGAACTACGCGGCGCTCGGCGGGACCGACTACGACCCCGAGGAGAGCCAGCTCGACGAGGTCGCCAAGGCCGCGATGATCACCAACCTCCTCACGGAGGACAACCTCCCGACGTACCACCGGGAGATCGCCGCGAACTTCTCCATGGACGACGCCTGGGGCCACTGGGTCGGCCGCTGGACCTCCGAGGAGAACCGCCACGGCATCGCGATGCGCGACTACCTCGTGGTCACCCGCGGCGTGGACCCGGTCAAGCTCGAGCAGGCCCGCATGATCCACATGACCAACGGCTGGGATCCGCAGGGCAAGGTCGCGCAGCACACCGAGCAGAAGATGACGATGCTGCACTCGGTGGCGTACGTGACCTTCCAGGAGCTCGCCACCCGCGTGAGCCACCGCAACACCGGCAAGGTCTGCAAGGACCCGATCGCCGACAAGATGCTGCAGCGCATCGCGGCGGACGAGAACCTGCACATGATCTTCTACCGCAACATCTCGGCGGCCGGCCTCGACCTGGTCCCGGACCAGGCGATCCGCTCGATCACCGACACCATCAAGCACTTCGAGATGCCCGGCGCCGGCATGCCCGACTTCCGTCGCAACGGCGTGCTCATGGCCAAGCACGGCATCTACGACCTGCGCCAGCACAAGGACGAGGTCGTCATGCCCGTCCTGCGCAAGTGGAAGATCTTCGAGCGCGAGGACTTCGGGCCCGAGGGCGAGCGCACCCGCGAGGAGCTCGCGGCCTTCCTCGACGAGCTCGAGGCCGCGGCCGTGAAGTTCGAGGAGATGCGCGACCGTTCGCTGGCCCGCGAGGCCGCCAAGCGCGAGAAGGCCGGCCTGGCCGTCTAGCCACCGACTCACCGGGACCCGTCGCGCCACCAGGTGCGGCGGGTCCCGTCGTTTCCGGGCACTCCGCCACCTCCCGCGCGGGCAGGTTTGCCACGGCACGACGGCGCGGCGATCATGGGGTGAACGCCCCGGAAGGAAGGCTCCACGATGACCACTGCCACCACCGCGCAGCCCAAGCTGCGCATCGGTCGGTTCGAGCTCGACTCCCCCGTCGTGCTGGCGCCGATGGCGGGCGTGACGAACGTGGCCTTCCGCAGCCTGTGCCGCGAGCTCGAGCGCGCGCGGACGGGCACCGTCGCGGGGCTGTACGTGTGCGAGATGGTCACCGCGCGGGCCCTGGTCGAGCGGCACCCCGTCACGATGCACATGACCACCTTCGCGCCCGACGAGGACCCGCGCAGCCTGCAGCTCTACACCGTCGACGCGAAGTGGACCTACGAGGCGGCGCGGATGATCGCCGAGGAGGGCCTCGCCGACCACCTCGACATGAACTTCGGCTGCCCCGTCCCCAAGGTCACCCGCCGCGGCGGCGGCTCCGCACTGCCCTACAAGCGGAACCTGTTCGCGAGCATCGTCGACGCCGCGGTCCGCGGCATCGCCGACGGCGGCCAGGGCGGGCACATCCCCGTCACCGTGAAGTTCCGCGTGGGCATCGACGACGAGCACCACACCCACCTCGACGCCGGCCGCATCGCCGCCGAACAGGGCGCCGTCGCGGTGGCCCTGCATGCGCGCACCGCGGCGCAGCGCTACTCCGGCCAGGCCGACTGGGACGAGATCACCCGGCTCAAGGAGCACGTGCACCACCACTTCGGCGACACCGTCCCGGTGCTCGGCAACGGCGACATCTTCGCCGCCGAGGACGCGGTGACCATGATGGAGCGCACCGGTTGCGACGGGGTCGTCGTGGGCCGCGGCTGCCTCGGCCGGCCGTGGCTGTTCTCCGAGCTCTCCTCCGCGATCAACGGCACCCCGATGCCCGTCCCGCCGAATCTCGGCGAGGTCACCGACATCATGTACCGGCACGGCGAGCTCCTGGCCGCGCACCACGGCGAGGACAAGGGCATGCGGGAGATCCGCAAGCACGTCGCCTGGTACCTGCGCGGCTTCCCGGCCGGCGGCGAACTGCGCACGCGGCTCGCCACCGTCAAGACGCTCGGCGATCTGCGGGCGCTGCTCGACACCCTCGACCCCGATGTGCCCTTCCCCAAGGACGCCGAGGGCCCGCGCGGGCGGCAGGGGACGCCCGGCAAGGTGGTGCTCCCCGAGGGCTGGCTCGACGATCCGTGGGAGTCCGACGCCGCCGCGATGCCGGGTGCCGAGGAGGAGACCAGCGGCGGTTAAGCGTCGTTCACCCGGCGTTCATCCAACGCTGCGATTGCGTACGAAAAGCCCGATATACTGCGCACATGCGTAATGCGTACATCCAGCAGATGGCTGCTTTCAACGACATCCTCGGTGATATCTGCGACAAGTCGGGTATCGCGATGGAGAAGGCGACCAACTCGCTGCTCCAGGCCGATCTCGCGCTCGCCGAAGAGGTGATCACCGAGCACGACGAGATCGTCCGGCTCAGCCGTCGCGCCGAGGAGGAGGCCTTCTCCCTGCTCGCACTGCAGGCGCCCGTCGCCAGCGACCTGCGCGTGGTGGTCTCCGGCTTCCAGATCGTGGCCGACGTCGACCGCATGGGCGCGCTCGCACTGCACGTCGCCAAGGTGACCCGCCGCCGGTTCCCGAACAAGACCCTCCCCGAGGAGGTCAACGGCTACTTCGCCGAGATGGGCCGCCTCGCCGTCGAGCTGGCGAACTCCGCCCGAGAGGTCCTGGTCACCCAGGACCCGAAGCAGGCCGCGGAGATCGAGGAGCAGGACGATGCGATGGACGATCTGCACCGCCACCTGTTCACCGTGCTGATGGATCGCGAGTGGAAGCACGGCGTCGCCGCCGCCGTCGACGTGACGCTGCTGGGCCGCTACTACGAGCGCTTCGCCGACCACGCCGTCGAGATCGGGCGCCGCGTGATCTTCCAGGCCACGGGCAGCCCCGAGCCCACCGCGGACGTCTCCAAGTAGGACCACCCGCACGAACGGCCGCCCTTCGGGGCGGCCGTTCCGCTGTCCGGGGCCGGCCCGAGCCGGCCGGGAATCAGGAACTCACGCCGCCCTGCAGCTGCAGGATCCGCCCGCCCAGGTGGATGTCCGAGCCCACCGCCAGCGGCACGGGCTGCCCCGGCGGCAGCCGCAGCGGCTGCGCGGCCCCGGGCGGGCGCACCCAGGTGCCGTTGGCGGAGCCCACGTCGATGGCCAGCACCTGCCACCCGTCGATCCGGATCTCCAGGTGCGCGCGCGAGAGCGCACCGGTGCGGTCCGGCAGCACGACGGGCGCGAGCCGGCCGGCACCGTCGACCGAGCGGCCCGCACGCTGCGCGACGAACGCGGCCGGGTCCCGGCCGAGCACCAGGTCGCCCTCGACCACGAACGCGGTGCCGTCGTCGGCGACGAGCACGCCCAGCGGCGGGCGGGGGCCTCGCTCGAGGGAGGCCCGGCGGTCGACGAGGGCCCCGCACCGCGTGCAGTAGGCCGCGATGGGCGCGTTGAGGTGCCCGAAGGCGCAGCGCCGGCCCTCGACCACCGGCCCGGCGGGCGCGGCGGCATTCACCGCGCCGACCTCCACGTCGTACTCGGTGGCGGCGAACAGCGGGCTCACCCCGGTGGGCTCCTCGTTGGTGGGCGCGTCGGCGGGGAAGACGTCGGTCGCGATCTCCCCCTCCCCCGCGGGCCGCACCGAGGCCTCCGACCACAGCACGATCCCGGCGCCGGGAACGGCGCCGCCGCCGAGCCGCAGCGCGGTCGGACCGCACACGGGGGCGGGCGGGGGCGGAGGACCGACGGTGATCGTGACCACCGCGCCGGGTGCCAGGGGCGCAACCCGCTCGACGAGGTCCGCGTCGGCGTGCAGGACGTGCTCGGGTGCCGCGGCGTCCGCGGCGGCGAAGATCGCGACGGTGACGGCCCGCTCGGCGTCGACGCCGGCGGCGCCCCGCAGCAACGCCCGCACGGAATCGTCCCCGACCTCCACCAGTGCGAAGGCGACCCCGGCGTGGTCGCGGACGGTGGCGGTCCGATCGCCGTCGGCCTCGAGGGCGGCGATCAACCCCGCGGCCGCGGCCGGGCCGCCGAGCGCCGGCGCGTCGACGAGGAGCACCGCGTTCCGTGCGCGGGCGACGACGCGGTTGCCCGGCAGCACGGTGCTGTACCGGCCGTCGGCCGGGGGCTGCGATGTCATCGTCCTAGGATACGACCGATATCCGACATCACCGCCCGGGTGTGACCGGTCAGCCGAAGCGGCCCGAGATGTAGTCCTCGGTGGCCTGCTCGTCCGGATTGGCGAACATCTTCTCGGTCGGGTTGATCTCGATGAGCTTGCCCGGCTTACCGGTGGCCTCGAGGTTGAAGAAGGCCGTCTGGTCCGAGACGCGGGCGGCCTGCTGCATGTTGTGGGTCACGATGACGATCGTGTACTTCTGCTTGAGCTCGCCGATCAGGTCCTCGATCGCGAGCGTCGAGATCGGGTCGAGCGCCGAGCAGGGCTCGTCCATGAGGAGCACGTCGGGGCTGACGGCGATGGCGCGGGCGATGCACAGGCGCTGCTGCTGGCCGCCGGAGAGGCCGCCGCCGGGCTTGTTCAGCCGGTCCTTGACCTCGCCCCAGAGGTTGGCGCCGCGCAGCGACTGCTCGGCCACCTCGTCGAGCTTGGACTTGCTGCGGATGCCCTGCAGCTTGAGCCCGGCCACGACGTTGTCGCGGATCGACATGGTGGGGAACGGGTTGGGCCGCTGGAAGACCATGCCGATGGTCTTGCGCACGCCCACCGGATCGACGCCGGCGCCGTAGATGTCGGCACCGTCGAGCGTGATGTGCCCGTCGACGCGGGCGCCCGGGGTCACCTCGTGCATGCGGTTGATCGACCGGAGGACCGTCGACTTGCCGCAACCGGACGGTCCGATGAACGCCGTCACGGAGTTCGGCGGCACCGTCAGCGAGACGTCCTGCACCGCGTGGAACGCGCCGTAGTAGATGTTCAGGTCCTTGATGTCCAGGCGCTTCGCCATGATGGTTCTCCTTGTTACTTCGTCTTGGGGGCGAGCAGCCGGGACATGAGGGCGGCGAGGCCGCTCGCGATGCCCACGAGGATCACCAGCGTGAGGGCGGCGCCCCAGGCCCGGTACTCGCCGACGGCGCCGGGGTTGTTGCGGTACTGGTCGTAGATGAACAGCGGCAGCGAGGACATGTTGCCGTTGAACAGGTCGTAGTTCATCCGGTCGCTGATGCCGACGAGCAGCAGCACGGGCGCGGTCTCGCCGACGACGCGGGCGATGGCGAGGAAGACGCCGGAGACCATGCCGGACGCGGCGGTCGGCAGCACGATGCGCACAATGGTCTTCCACTTGGGCACGCCGAGCGCGTACGAGGCCTCGCGCAACTCGTTCGGCACGAGTTTGAGCATCTCCTCGGTGGCGCGCACCACGACGGGGACCATGAGCAGGATCAGCGCGAGGCTCACCGCGAACGCCGACTGGGGCATGCCGAAGGTGGTGATCCAGATGCCGAAGATGAAGAGTGTGGCGACGATCGACGGGATGCCGGCGAGCACGTCGACCATGAAGGTGGTGATCCGCCCGAGGCGCGTGCCCTCGGCGTACTCGACGAGGTAGATGCCCACCATGACGCCGATCGGCACGGAGAACAGTGTCGCGATGCCGGCCTGCACGAGCGTGCCGTACAGGGCGTGACGGATGCCGCCCGCGTAGGAGTCGGGGGCCACGCGGACCATCGACTTGGTCCACCACTCGGGGCTGACGATCGCCGGCATGCCGTTGGCGATCACCATGTAGAGCAGCGAGACCAGCGGCGCGAGCGCCAGCAGGAAGCAGGCGCCGAAGATGATCGCGGCGGCGTTGTTCTTGATCCGCCGCGCGGTGGAGGTGCGGTGGAAGACGGTGCCGCTCTTGGCGACGTCGTCGAGTTCGGTGGCGGTCATCCGTTCACCCGTCCCCCGCCGATCCAGCGGGCGATCGCGTTCACCACGAAGGTGAGCAGGAATAGCACGAGGCCGGCGGCGATGTAGGCGCCGCGCTGGTCGACGTTGTCGAACTCAGCCGCGGCGGAAGCGATCTTCGAAGCGAAGGTGTAGCCGCTGTCGAACAGCGACCAGATGGAGGTCTTGGTGGCGGCGAACAGGATGATCAGCACCGCGATCGTCTCGCCGAGCGCGCGGCCGAGCGCCAGCATGGAGCCGGCGACGATGCCGGAGCGACCGTAGGGGAAGACCGTCAGGCGGATGACCTCCCACTTCGTGGCGCCCAGGGCCAGTGCGGCCTCCTGGTGCGCCACGGGGGTCTGGCGCAGCGCCTCTCGGGTGATCGAGGTGATGATCGGCAGGATCATGATCGCCAGCACGATGCCGGCGGTGAACACCGTCGAGCCGAGCGAGAGCTCCACGTTGCCGGTCTTGAACAGGAAGAACCAGCCGAGGTTCTCGTTGAGCCAGCGCTGCAGCGGCACCAGGAACGGCGCGAGGACGAAGATGCCCCACAGGCCGTAGATGATCGACGGGACCGCGGCCAGCAGATCGATCACCGCGCTGAGCGGGCGCGAGAGGCGCTGCGGCACGTACTGCACCAGGAAGGTGGCGATACCGACGGCCACCGGCACGGCGATCACGAGCGCCATCACCGAGGACAGCACCGTGATCTTGAGCAGTTCGAGGATGCCGAACCGCATGTTCGAGGGGTTGGTCTGCCACTCGGAGCTGGTGAGGAAGTTGACGTTGTTCTTCGTCAGCGCCGGGATCGCCTGCACCACGAGCTGCAGGAAGATGAGCGCGATGACCGCGACCAGGAGGATCCCGGAGGCGTAGCTGGCCCACTTGAAGATCTTCTCCATGCGGTCGGTGCCGTGGGCGAACTTCGTCCGGGAGGGGGCCCCGTCGACGGCCGCTGCGGCGGTCGCCGCACCGTCGGAACCGGCGTCCCTGTCGGTTGAATCCTCAGTCGCCATGTCTCCCCGTTGATCGGCCACGCGAAAGCTGTCCCTTCCGGCTGGCGGGACGCCGTGCGAGCACCATTGTGCCCGCCCGCACGGCGTCCCGTCCTGCGTCGTTCGTTACTGGATGGAGTCGATCGACTCGTTCAGCGTGGTGCGGAAGGACTCGGGGATCGGGGCGTAGCCCTGGCCCTCGAGCTGGTCCTGCGCCTGCTTGCTGGCCGCGACCTTGAGGAAGGTCTTCAGGCCCTTGCCGACCTCGGCGTCCGAGTACTTCGAGCACACGATCTCGTAGGTCGCGAGGACGATCGGGTAGGCGCCCGCGGCCGACGGCTTGTAGAAGCCCTCGGTGTCGATGACGAGGTCCTTGCTGCCCGGGGTCTTGAACTTGGCGGACTCGATGGTCTTGCCCACCGACTCGTTCGAGAGCTTGACCGCCTCGGGGCCGGCCGAGGTGATGATGTTGGCGACCTGCAGCTTCTGCGCCTTGGCGAAGCTCCACTCGGCGTAGGTGATGGTGCCCTCGGCCTTGTTCACGGTCGCGGCGACGGCGGCGTTGCCGCTCGCGCCCTGACCGGTGCCGCCCTTGAAGGCCTTGCCCTTCTTATCGGCGGACCACTCGGCCGGCGCGGCCGAGGCGAGGTACTTCTGGAAGTTCTCGGTGGTGCCCGACTCGTCGGAGCGGAAGACGACGGTGATCGGCAGGTCCGGGAGCGCGGTGCCGTTGTTCTCGGCGGCGATCTCGGGCGCGTTCCACTTGGTGATCGCGCCGCTGAAGATCTTCGCCAGGGTCGGGGCCGAGAGGTTCACGGACACGTCGCCGGGGAGCTTGTAGGCGACGGCGATCGGGCCGAAGACGAGCGGCAGGTTCAGCGCGGGGGCGCCGCACTTCTCCTCGGCCTTCTTCGCCTGGTCGGCGTTGAGCGGCGAGTCGGAGCCGCCGAAATTGGTCAGGCCCGAGGTGAACTCGGTGATGCCCTGGCCCGAGCCGTTGCCGCTGTAGTCGACGTTCGCGCCGTCGCAGTCCTGGGCGAAGGTGTTCTTGAAGACGGTCATGGCGTTCGCCTGCGCCGTCGAGCCGCTGCCCTTGAGCTGCAGCTTGCCGTCGCACTGCACACCCGAGCCGCCGCCCGCGGAGCCGCCCGCGGCCTCGCTCGACTCCTCGCCGCCGCACGCCGACAGGGTCAGGGACAGGGCGGCCACCATGGCAAGGGCCGATACGGATCCACGCTTGAAGTTCACCGAGATTCCTCCGGGTCGGGTCAGGATTGAGCACCCCGGCTTTGCGGGTGTCATCCAGCAACATAGGGAGGCCGGGTGTCCGAATCGGGTGTCCCGAGTGAACGGCCGGGAAACTCGGCAGGTCGAACGGATTACCGTCGCGCGTACGCCACGTGTCTTTCGTTTTCCTTAAAACCTAGTCCGGCGTAGGTCCGCAGCGCCGCGGCGTTGTCGCCCTCGACGTACAGCTCCACCGTGGCGAGCCCGCGCCCGGCCAGGTACTCCAGGCCGACGGCGGTGAGCAGACGCCCCAGCCCACGACCCTGACCTGCGGGATCGACCGCCACGATGTACACCTCGCCGAGGCCGGCGGCGGGGTCGGCGACCTTGGTCCAGTGGAAGCCCAACAGGCGGCCGGCCTCGTCCACGGCGAGGAACAGCCCGGCCGGATCGAACCAGTCGGCGCCGGTCCGCTCGTCGATCTGCGCACCCGTCCAGCCGCCCTGCTCGGGGTGCCAGGAGAAGGCCGCGTTGTTCACCGCGAGGATCGCGGCGTCGTCCTCGGGGCCGGCGTAGGTCCGCACCCGCACCCCCTCCGCGGGCGACGGTGCCGGGTCGAGTCCGGCCAGCGGGCGCCGGAGGTTGAGCAGGGTACGCACCGCGTCCAGGCCCAGTTCCGCAGCGAGCGCGCGGGCCGCGGGCAGGTCCCCGTGCGCCCAGACGGTGCCGTCCGCCCCGACGAGTTCGAGGGCGCCGGTCACCAGGGCGCGGCCCGCGCCCCGTCGGCGCTCCGACGGTGCCACGACGACCTCCGCCGCACCGGGGCCTCCCGCGGGCGGGACGACGACGCCCGCGTAGCCCGCCACGGCGCCGCCGGCGCCCCGTGCGAGCAGGTGCGGGCCGTCGCCGGTGATGCCGAGACGGAACTGCTCCGAGAGCGCCCCGATGCCGTCGGCGGACTCCGCGGCCGCGGCGATCGCGAGCACCGCCTCCGGCTCGTCGATCGGTCCGCGCACCACGTCGACCATCTACAGCTCCTCGAGATCCTCGTCCGTCGGTTCCATGTCCTCGACGGGCCGCTCGCCCTTGCCGCGCACGGGCCGCACCGCCTTGTAGCCCACGTTACGGACCGTGCCGATCATGCCCTCGTGCTCGGCGCCGAGCTTGGCGCGCAGGCGCCGCACGTGCACGTCGACGGTGCGCGTGCCACCGAAGAAGTCGTAGCCCCACACCTCCTGCAGCAGCTGGGCGCGGGTGAAGACCCGGCCCACGTTCTGCGCGAGGAACTTGAGCAGCTCGAACTCCTTGTAGGTCAGGTCGAGCGGCTTGCCGCGCAGGCGGGCGGTGTAGGTGCCCTCGTCGATCACGAGCTCGCCGAGCGTGACCTTGTCGACCACCTCCTCCTCGCCGCCGCCGTCGCGACGGGCCGCGACGAGCCGCAGCCGCGCGTCGATCTCCGCCGGGCCGATCGCCGGCAGCAGGAAGTCGTCGATGCCCCAGTCGGCGTTCGCCGCGACCAGTCCGCCTTCGGTGAGCACCGCGACCACGGCCATCCGCCCGCCGCCCGTGCTGCCCAGCAGGCGGCACAGGCCGCGCGCGGTCACCAGATCGGAGCGGGCATCCACCAGCGCGACCTCGGCCGGACCGACCTCGAGCAGCGAGGAGACGTCCGCGGGCAGCGCCCGCACCGTGTGCGGCAGCAGCGACAGCGACGGCAGCACCGTGTCGGGCTCCCGGTCGGATGTGAGCAGGATCAGATCCACATGCCCTCCCCACTGCGCGGCGGTCCGGATGGAAAACAACGAATGTCACAATAGCGGTGGTCAGGGCGTCATGCGTGATGGCGCCCAGGTGAACGGGAGGAACACAGCGTGGTGCAGGGGCAGGGACGGGCGTGGATCAGGCGGGTTCTGATCGCCGTTGCGACACTCCTCACAGTCGCGCTGGCGGCCGAACTCGGGTCCGCCGCGACCGCCGAGTACCGCCTGTCCCGGGAACTGCGCGCCGCCGCGGGCCTGGCCGACGACCCCGAGGTCACCATCGGCGGGTTCCCCTACCTGACCTCGGGCGGACACCACTCCAAGCTGACCATCGCGGTGCCCGCGCAGGTGCACGGCAAGAGCGCGCGCCTCGAGGCCGAGTTCGCGGACGTGCGCATCCCCGGCGGGCCCCTGCCGGGTTTCACGCCGGACACCCCGATCGCCGCGGGGCACGTCGAGTCGCGCGTGCGCCTGGACCAGAAGACGGTGGGCCGCTACATGGGCATCGTCGACCTGCAGGTGCACACGCCGGCCCCGAAGCGCCCCGGCGCGGGCAGCCCGGCCGACGGGTACGTCAAGGCGGCGAAGGGCATCGTGCTCACGGGCACCGTGCCGCTGCCGACACCCACGCAGCCGCAGCGCACCGTGCTGATCTCCGTGGCGGCGGACTTCGCCGCCGAGGGCGACGCGATCGCGGTGCGCGCCACCGGGATCTACACCGGGCCCGAGGAGCACCGGAAGGCGGAACTGGCGCCGGGCGAGGACGCGGCGGTGCTCGCCGCGTTCAGCCGCACGCTGCCCGCGATGGATCTGCCCTTCGGGATCGCCCCCACCGCGGCGCGGGCCGAGAACGCCGACGTGGTGCTGCTCGGCGAGGCCGACGACGTCACGGTCACCCCCGGTGCCTTCTACCGGCCCGCCGGTCCCGCCGCCGCGTGACGATCCCCCGCTGACGACCCTCCCGTGACGCACCCGCCCGGGTTGGGTATTCTGGGCGCCATGCGCAACCGCTGTGAGCTGCTGCTCACCCGCCGTCTGGCGGTCGATCTGTGCCGTATGGCCGGTTGTCGCTGTCTGGGCTAGTCCCGTTCTCCCCCGGGCCGGGTGCATTCCCGCTTCTTCGCCGACGCACCCATCTCCGCCCACCCAGCGCGATCCGCGCACCCCTCGAAGTAGCGTCCGCGCCTTCGCGTCCGCACGTCATGGAATCAACGAAAGGGATCCTCATGGCACGCTCCGACGTCCTGGTCTCCGCAGACTGGGCTGAACAGAATCTCGATACCCCGGGTGTCGTCTTCGTCGAGGTCGACGAGGACACGTCGATCTACGACGACAACCACATCCAGGGCGCCGTGCGCCTCGACTGGCGCAAGGACCTGCAGGATCCGCTCCGCCGCGACTTCCTCGACCGGGAGGGCTTCTCCAAGCTCCTCTCCGAGCGCGGCGTCGGCAACGACGACACCGTGGTCCTCTACGGCGGCAACAACAACTGGTTCGCCGCGTACGCCTACTGGTACTTCAAGCTCTACGGCCACCAGGACGTCAAGCTGCTCGACGGCGGCCGCAAGAAGTGGGAGCTCGACGGCCGCCCGCTCTCGACCGAGGCGGTCTCCCGTCCGGCGACGAGCTACCAGGCCGAGCCCGTCGACCTGTCGCTGCGCGCCTTCCGCGACGAGGTGATCGACTCGATCGGCAAGAAGAACCTCATCGACGTGCGCTCGCCCGACGAGTTCTCCGGCAAGATCTCCGCTCCCGCGCACCTGCCGCAGGAGCAGGCGCAGCAGCGCGGCCACGTGCCCGGCGCGATCAACATCCCGTGGTCGACCACCGCCAACGAGGACGGCACCTTCAAGTCGGACGAGGACCTCGCGGCGCTGTACGCCGAGAAGGGCTTCGACGACACCAAGGAGACCATCGCCTACTGCCGCATCGGCGAGCGCAGCTCGCACACGTGGTTCGTGCTCCAGGAGATCCTGGGCAAGAAGAACGTCAAGAACTACGACGGCTCGTGGGTCGAGTACGGCTCCCTCGTCGGCGCCCCGATCGAGAAGTAAGGATTTCAATCATGTGTGGAGCTCCCAAGCAGGGCCAGGTCCTGCCCGCAGGTGTCGACGTCGAGAAGGAGACGGTCCTGACCGGTTCCGTCCTCGACGCTGCCGGTAACCCCGTCGCGGGCGCGTTCGTGCGCCTGCTCGACGGCACCGGCGAGTTCACCGCCGAGGTCGTCGCCTCGGGCACCGGCGACTACCGCTTCTTCGCGGCGCCGGGCACCTGGACGCTGCGCGCCCTGTCCTCGGTGGGCAACGGCGACATCCAGGTCTCGCCCGAGTCGAACGGCGTCTACAACCAGGACATCACCGTCTCCAAGTAGGCATCGCAGGTGAGGGGCGCGCATCCGGCTACCGGGTGCGCGCCCTTTCCGTTTCCGCTGCCCGGCGGAAATCGGACGGGTAGCGTCGACAATCAGTACCGGAACGGTATTACGTCGCGCAACCGCTACCCGAGGAGTCCGAGTGCCCGCTCCCACCGACGCCGAGTACTTCGACCTCGGCGACCTCACCCTGCAGTCCGGCCACACCCTGCGCGGCGCCCGGCTCGCGTACAAGACCTTCGGCACGCTCAACGCCGAGAAGTCGAACGTGATCGTGTACCCCACCTGGTACTCGGGCTGGCACACCGACAACGAGTGGCTCGTCGGCACCGACAAGGCGCTGGACCCGGACGAGTACTTCATCGTCATTCCCAACATGCTGGGCAACGGTCTGTCGACGTCCCCCTCGAACGCGGGGGCGCCGTACGACCACGCCCGGTTCCCGCTGGTCACCTTCTACGACCAGGTGCAGGCGCAGCACCGGCTGCTCACCGAGAAGTGGGGCGTCTCGACGATCGCGCTGGTCACCGGCTGGTCGATGGGCGCGGGGCAGACCTACCAGTGGGCCGTGAGCCACCCGGAGATGGTGCAGCGCGCGGCGCCGTTCTGCGGCTCCAGCCGCACCGCCCCGCACAACCAGGTGTTCCTGGAGTCGCTGCGCACGGCACTGGAGGCGGACGCCGCGTGGGCCGACGGCGACTACTACCCCATCCGGCCGCCGATCAAGGGGCTGCGCGCGTTCGCCCGGATCTACGCCGGGTGGGGTTTCTCCCAGGCCTTCTACTGGCACGAGACGTGGCGCGAGCTGGGCTTCACCTCGCTCGACGACTTCCTCTACGGCTTCTGGGAGAAGTTCTTCCGCGACGGCCGCGATCCGAACAACCTCATCGCGATGATCCGCACCTGGCACGCCGGGAACGTCGGGAACACCCCCGGGTTCGACGGTGACCACGAGGCCGCGCTCCGGTCCATCAAATGCCCCTTGCTGGCGATGCCGGCGGAGAAGGACCTCTACTTCCCGCCGGAGGACGAGGTCTGGGCCTCGCAGTTCATCGAGCACGGCGACGTGCGGGTGATCCCGGGCGTGTGGGGCCACTTCGCAGGCGGCGGTGCCAACCCCGTCGACACGGCCTTCATCGACGCCGGCCTGCGGGAACTCCTCGCCCGCCCCGGCTACACCGGGTAGCCCGCACCTCTCCTGAAGATCGAATCTCACGTTCCGCCCGCCCGCAGCGTCTACAGGGCAGGATCGAGAACGAGGAGAGACCATGATGATCGGATCGAGTACGGCGCGGGCGCGTCCGGGGACGGCGTGAAGGCGCCGTTCGCGCGCATCGTCGACGAGCACGGCGCGACGGTGCTGCGCGTGTGCCGCGCGATTCTGGGCCCGCACGACGCCGAGGACGCGTGGTCGGAGACCTTCCTCTCCGCGCTGCGCGCCTACCCGGAGCTGCCGGAGTCGGCGAACGTGGAGGCCTGGCTGGTGACGATCGCGCACCGGAGGGCCATCGACCAGGTGCGGGCGGCGCAGCGCCGGGCCGTGCCCGTCGACGCGGTGCCGGAGCGTCCCGTCGCCTCCGCCCTGCCCGACGGTGACCTCTGGCTCGCCGTCGCCGCCCTGCCGGACAAGCAGCGGCAGGCGCTCGCGTACCGCTACGCGGCGGACCTGCCCTACGCCGAGATCGCCGAGATCCTCGGCGGCACCGTCGAAGCCGCGCGCCGCGCCGCCGCCGACGGCCTCAAGACACTGCGCACGAGAACCACGAGGGAGGACCTCGCATGAACGACATCACCGATCTCCTGGCCGCCACGGCCGACACCGACGGCGACGCCCTCGCCCGCCTGCGAGCCGGGCTGGCGACGCGGGCGGCGGCGCAGGACCTGCTCGACGTCGCGTTCACCACGGTCGACTCCCCCGTCGGTCCGCTGCTGTTGGCCGCGACCGAGCGCGGCCTACTCCGTGTGGCGTACGCCCGCGAGGATCACGACGCCGTACTGGAGGCGTTGGCGCACAAGGTGAGCCCGCGGATCCTCCGCGCCCCACAGCGGCTCGACCGTGCGTCGCGCGAGCTGGACGAGTACTTCGCCGGGACGCGCACCGCGTTCGACCTGCCGCTCGATCACGCTCTCTCACACGGCTTCCGGCAACTGGTGCAGAGCCGGCTGCCCGACATCGGCTACGGCACCACGCTGAGCTACAAGCAGGTGGCGGAGCTGGTCGGCAGCCCGGCGGCGGTCCGCGCCGTCGGCACCGCCTGCGCGACGAACCCGCTGCCCGTCGTGGTTCCCTGCCACCGCGTGGTGAAGTCCGACGGCGGGATCGGGCAGTACGTCGGCGGCGTCGAGGCGAAAGCAGCTCTGCTGGAGCTGGAGTCGGCGGCATGACCGCGATCGCCGCCGACTGGAATGCGATCGCCGCCGAGCTGGACTCGGTCGGCGGGGCGCTGCTGCCGCGCCTGCTGTCCGACGAGCGCACGACGGAGCTGCGCGGGCTGTACCCGCGGGACGAGCTGTTCCGCAGCACCATCGACATGGAGCGGTACCGGTTCGGCGCGGGCGAGTACCGGTACTTCGAGCGCCCCTACCCGGAGCCGATCGACGAGCTCAAGCACGCGCTGTACCCGCACCTACTGCCCATCGCGCGCGACTGGTGGGGTCGGCTGGGCCGGGAGGCGCCGTGGCCCGACGACCTCGACGAGTGGCTCGCGATGTGCCACGACGCGGGCCAGCGGAGGTCGACGGCGATCCTGCTCAAGTACCGCGCCGGCGACTGGAACGCGCTGCACCGGGACCTCTACGGCGAGTGGGTCTTCCCCCTGCAGGTGGTGATCGCGCTCAACGATCCCGGCGTGGATCACGAGGGCGGCGAGTTCCTCCTGCTCGAGCAACGGCCCCGCGCGCAGTCCCGCGGCACGTCGTTCACCCTGCCGCGCGGGCACGGCTTCGTCTTCACCACCCGCGACCGCCCGGTCCGCTCCGCGCGCGGCTGGTCGGCGGCGCCGGTGCGGCACGGCGTCTCGACGGTCCGCTCCGGCGAACGGCACACGCTCGCCCTCGTCTTCCACGACGCGGCGTGACATGGATTCCCCGATGCTGTTCCCACCCGATCGGACGCCGGTGGCGCTCGCGCCCGGGGCCTCGCTGATCCGCGGCTGGCTCGACCTCGATCGCCAGGCGTGGATCGCCGACCGGTTCCGGGAGTGGGCGGCGGGCCCCGTGCCGATCCGCGCCGCCACGGTGCGCGGCCACCCGATGTCGGTGCGCACCGTGTGCCTGGGCTGGCACTGGCAGCCGTACCGGTACACCCGGGACGCCACCGACGTGAACGGCGCACGGGTGCTGCCGTTCCCGGACTGGCTGGTGCGGGCCGGCCGGCGGGCGCTGGCCGATACCGGGCACGACGCCGGCGAGGTGGAGCGGTACACGCCCGACACGGCGCTCGTGAACTTCTACGACGAGCACGCGCGCATGGGCATGCACCAGGACAAGGACGAGGTCTCCCGCGCTCCCGTCGTCTCGCTGTCGATCGGCGACAGCTGCACCTTCCGGCTGGGCAACACGGACGACCGCAACCGCCCGTACACCGATGTCACGCTGGAGTCCGGCGACCTCGTGGTCTTCGGCGGCCCGTCCCGGCTCGCCTTCCACGGCGTCACCGCGATCCATCCCGGCACGGCGCCGCCGGGCTGCGGCCTCGACGCGGGCCGGATCAACCTGACCCTGCGGGAGACCGGCATGGCCGGCTGACGGCGCTCACCGGCTCCGGCGGCGTCACGACGCCGCGTCGGGCCCATCCGGCAGGGGCAGCGCGCAGATCCGCTCCGCCTCGGCGGCGTCGACGCCGAAGCCGACCAACAGGGTGCGGGTCATCGCGTCGGCGGCGGCCGCATCGTCGCGGTCGGGATCGTCGACGAGGAGCTGCCCGAGCATGAGCATCGCCCCCGCCGTCGCGGCGAGCGCCAGGTCGGGGTCGGCCACCGTGAAGCGGCCCCGCTCGATCGCATCGAGCAGGTCGCGGCGGGGGAACTGCATGAGTTCTCCCCGGACGCTGAGCATCGGGGCGCCCGAGCGGAGCAGGATGCCGCTCAGTTGCGGCAGCCGGCGGTGCATCCGGCCGACCAGACGCAGACACGCCGCGTAGCGTTCGACCGGATCGGTGACCTCCCCGGTGAGCTCGCCGAGTCCCGCCACGATCTCCCGCGCCGCGGTCTCGCTCGCCGCGGCGAAGAGCTCGTCCTTGGTGGCGAAGTGGTTGTAGAACGACCCCAGACCCACGTCCGCGAGGTCGGTGATGGCCGACACCGCGACGTCGGTCCGCCCCTCGGCGAGGAGTCGCTGCCCCGCCCCGATCAGCGCCGCGCGCGTGCGCACCTTCCGCTGTTCGAGGCGACTGGTCGGCGCCGCCGAGCCCGTGCCGGCCATCGATCCTCCTTCATCCGAGCGCAGTGATGAAGACATCACTTCTGACGTTGTCCGTCACAAGTCTTGCACACCCGTCGGTCCTTGTGTGAAGATTTCGTCAGTTATGAACTGATCATCATTGAATGTCGGAGGCACACCCGTGACCACTCATCCCCCCATCGCCGGCGCACAGCCCGGCGATCGCACCGGGACCGCCGGCGTCCTGTTCTCCATGTGCCTGGCGCTGGTCCTCGTCGTGGCGTCCGTGTCCGCGATCAATCTGGCGATGCCCGAGCTCGCGGTCACGCTGGGTGCCGACAACGCGCAACTGACCTGGATCGCCGACGCGTACACCGTGGCGCTCGCCGCTCTCGTGCTGCCGCTCGGCGCGCTCGGCGACCGGCTCGGCCGGCGCAACGTCCTCGTCGTCGGCACCGCCGTCTTCGCGGTCGGCGCTCTGTTCGCCGGGCTGTCGGACTCCGCCGACCAGCTGATCGCGTGGCGGATCGTGATGGGGTTGGGCGCGGCGATGATCATGCCCGGCACCCTGTCGACCATCACCGCGACCTTCCCCGAGGAGCAGCGGCCCCGCGGCGTCGCGGTGTGGTCCGGCTTCGCCTCGGCAGGAGCGATCCTCGGCCTCGTCGGCGCCGGCGCGATGCTCGAGGTGTGGTCGTGGCGCTCGATCTTCTACGTCAGCGCGGCGATGGCCGTGGCCGCGGGGATCGCCGCGCTCCTGCTGGCCCGGAACACCCGCGAGGAGGAGACGCACCGTCCCGATCTGCTGGGCGCCCTCTTCACCACGGTGGGCATCGGAACGCTCGTCTTCGCGATCATCGAGGGCAACGAGACGAGCTGGACCGAACCGATCGTCCTCGCCTCGCTCGCCGTCTGTGTCGTCGCCTTCGCGGGCTACGCGATCGCGGGGACGCGCACCGAACACCCCCTGCTCGACCCGCGCCTGTTCCGGATCTCCGGCTTCCGGGCCGGCGGCGTGGTGGTCGTGGTGCAGTTCATGGCGCTGTTCGGCTTCCTCTTCGTCGGCCTGCAGTACCTCCAGCTCATCCTCGGATACAGCCCGCTCCACAGCGCCGTGGCGCTGATCCCCGTCGCGGCCGTCGTCGTTCCCGTCTCGCTCGCCACCCCCAGGGTCGTCGACCGTCTCGGGATGAACGTGACGATGGGCCTGGCCCTGGTGCTCCTGGCCGCGGGATTCGTCACCGTCTCCCGGATGGACGCCGGCTCGGGCTACCTCCCGTTCCTGTGCGGCCTGATGATCGCGGGCGTCGGCATCGGACTTGCCAGTTCGACCGGGACCACCGCGATCGTCGGCTCCCTGCCGATCGCGAAGCAGGGCGTGGCCTCCGCCATGAACGACACCACGCGCGAGGTCGGATCGGCCATCGGTATCGCCCTCATGGGTGCGGTGTACAGCTCGACCTACACGGCGAACCTGCCCGACCTCACCGGGCTTCCGCCCGAGGCGGCGGAGACCGCGCACGAGTCGGCCGCGGGCGGCCTGGCCGTCGCCGAACGGCTCGGGACCGCCGGCGCCCAGCTCGCCGACGCCGTCCGGACGGCCTTCATGGACGGCCTGTCCGCCTCCATGACCGTGGTCGCCGTCATCGTCGCCGTTGCGGCGCTCACGTCCTTCCTCTTCGCGCCGCGACGGCCGCCCGCCTCGGTCGACGCCGTTGCGGTCGACGCTTCGACGGCCTCCGCGCCCGAGGAGTGCGCGCCGGCGTGAACCGGGTGCGGCCGCGTCGTCGCCGGGGCTACGTCCCGTCGACGATGCGGTCGGCGCGCTCCGCCGTGGCCTCGATGAGCCGGGCGTTGGTCTCGTCGGTGCCGTCGGCCCGCGCGCGGGCCTCCTCGGGGCCGCGGCCGAACCGCATGTGCCGCGCGATGAGTCGCTCGCGGCGCAGCGCGGGGTCGATGCGGAGGAACCACACCTCGTCGAGCGCCGCCCGGGCGCGCGGCCAGGCGCCGGTCCCGGCGAGCAGGTAGTTGCCCTCGGTGACCACGAGTGGGACATCGGGCCCCACCTCGATGGCGCCGCCGATCGACGCCTCGAGGCCACGGTCGAAGCGCGGCGCGTAGACGGTGCCCTCGGCCGCGCGCACGCGGTGCAGCAGCTCCGCGAAGCCCGCGTCGTCGAAGGTGTCGATGGCGCCCTTGCGTTCCCAGCTGCCGTGCCGGCGCAGCACGGCGTCGTCGAGGTGGAAGCCGTCCATGGGCACCAGCACCGCGGCATCGCCGAGCGCCGCGACGAGCCGCTCCGCCAGCGTCGACTTGCCGGACGCGGGCGCCCCGGCGATGCCGAGCAGCGCGCGGCCGGGTCGCGCGATCAGTTCCCGTGCGCGAGCGAGTAGCTCGTCGCTCACAGCGTCTCCAGCCACGCCCTCACCCCCGGATACCGGCACTTCGCGGAGGCGTGCCCCGCCGCGAACCGCAGTGCGTCGCGGACCGACTCGCCTCGCGCGATCGCCAAGGCGTACGCGCCGTGCAGCACGTCGCCCGCTCCGAGCGTATCGACCACCGGCACCGGCGGAACCTCGACGGTGCCCACGGCCCCGTGATCGTGGTACCGGATCGGCCCCGCCCCGTCGGTCACCGCGAACACCGCGGGGCGCTGCACCGAGTCCGGCAGCGCGAAGTCCGCGGAGCACACGGCGTGCGTGGCGAGCGGGAGGAGCTCGGCGAAGACGGGCCGCCAGCGACCGGCGTCGAGCACCGTCGGTACGCCTGCCGTGACGGCGCTGCGGATCGCCGCGCGCGCCGCGGCGGGCCCGTGCCCGTCGAGCAGGACCACGTCGACGTCGTCGGCACGGATCGGCGGCACGGCGTCGGGGTACCCGGACCCGTCGAACGAGACGACCTGGCGGTCGCCCGACGGGGCGTGCACCGTCACCGACGAGACGGGCGGCGCGAATCCCGGTGGCGCGAGGTCGATGAGCTCGACCCCGCAGACGGCGAGATCCTCGTGCACCACGCGGCCGAGCGCACTCTCGCCGACCGGCGCGGCGAGCACGGCACGGCCGCCCAGCGCGGCGAAGACGGCCGCGGCGTTGAGCGCGGGGCCGCCCCCGGCGACGTCCTGCCGCACGGCGGTGACCTTGCCGTTGCGGGGCGGCGTCTCGGCGACGCGGGAGAGGACGTCGACGGTGGCGAGCCCCACGAACAGGCCCCGGGGCCCGCTACGGCCCACCGGCCGCCTCCTCGTCGGTGGGGGCCAGCGCGCCCGTCATCAGCGCCACCACCTCGGACATGCTGCGCTGCTTCGGATCCACGACCGCGGCGCGCCGACCGAGCCGGTGCACGTGGATGCGATCTGCCACCTCGAACACGTGCGGCATGTCGTGGCTGATGAGGATCACCGGCGTGCCCCGGTCACGGATCTGCCGGATGAGGTCGATGACCTGGCCGGACTCGCGCACGCCGAGGGCCGCGGTGGGCTCGTCCATGATGATCACCTTCTTGCCGAAGGCGGCCGCACGCACCACCGCGACGCCCTGCCGCTGCCCGCCGGACAGGGTCTCGACGGCCTGCGTCGGGGAGGTGATGCCGATCTTGAGGTCGGCGAGGTGGCCCGCCGCGGCCTCGCGCATGGCGCGGCGGTCGAGCTGGCGGAACACCGAGCCGAGGACCCCGGGCTTGCGCAGTTCGCGGCCCAGGAAGACGTTGGCCGCGATGTCCAGCGCGGGGATCACGGCGAGGTCCTGGTACACGGTCTCGATGCCGGCGTTGCGGGCGTCGAGGGTGCTGCGGAAATGCACGGGCGCACCGTCGAGCAGGATCTCGCCCTCGTTCGGGATCAGCGCTCCCGACAGGGCTTTGATGAGACTGGACTTCCCGGCGCCGTTGTCGCCGATGACGGCGAGCACCTCGCCCGCGCGGAGCTCGAAGTCGGCGCCCGCGATGGCCTGCACCTGCCCGTAGTGCTTGACCAGGCCGCGGGCCTGGAGCACCGGGACCCGCTCGCTCATTGCAACCTCCTGCGGGAGAGCTGATCCAGCGCGACGGCGGCGATCACGAGGACGCCCGTCGCGATGTTCTGGTACAGGTTGTCGATCCCCACCAGTGTGAGGCCGTTGCGCAGCACGCCGACGATGAGCGCGCCAACCAGCGTGCCCAGTACCGAGCCCCGACCGCCGAACAGGCTGGTGCCACCGATGACGACCGCGGTGATGGTGTCGAGATTGGCGGTCTGGAAGGCGTTCGGGTCCGCGGTGGGGATGCGCCCGAGGGCGGCCCACGCGGCGATCGCGGCGATCAGCCCGGACGCCAGGTAGATGCCGAAGACCGTCTTGGATGTCTTGATGCCGGCGAGCGAGGCGGAGACGGGGTTGCCGCCCACGGCGTAGACGTGCCGGCCGGTGGCGGTGCGGTTGAGCACGTACCAGGCCACCGCGTAGACCACCAGCAGCGCGAGCAGGCCCAGCGTGAGAGGGAAGCCCGCGACGTCGAAGCCCTTGCCCAGGAACGTGAGCGGGCCGTCGGCCACGCGGTAGGTCTGCGATCCCGCGTAGAGCTGGGTCGCGGCCGCGACGATGGTGAACATGCCGAGCGTGACGATGAACGGCGGCAGCTTGATCACCGTGACGAGCGCACCGTTGATCGCGCCGATGAGCAGGCACACGCCGAGCGCGGCCACCATCGCCAGCACGGGATCGGTGCCCGCGACCTTGGCCAGGACGACGGTGCCGAGCACGCACGTCGCGCCGATGGACAGGTCGATCCCCGCGGTGAGGATGATGAGCGACTGGGCGACGGCGAGGATCCCGATCACCATGGACTGCTGCAGGATCAGCGAGATGTTGTACCCCGTCGCGAACTGGGGCGTGAGGATGAAGAAGACCACGCAGGCCACGACGAGCGCGGCGAGCGGGCCGGCCAGCGGCTCCCGGAGGAGCCGCTGGAAGGTCAGTGCCGACACGCGTCAGCCCCAGCAGTTCTGCGCGCCCCAGGCGGTGTCCTTCGATTCGACACCGGGGACGGGCTTGTCGGTCACGAGCTGCGAGCCCGTGTCGTGGAATCCGGTGGGCTTGGTGCCGTCCTGGGCGAAGGCGACCACCGCGTCGACGCCCTGCTCGGCCATCTTCCCCGGGAACTGGAGCACGGTGGCGCCGATGATGCCGGACTTGACGTTGGCGACGCCGGTGCAGCTGCCGTCGACCGATCCGATCACGAGCTGAGCGGCCTTGCCGGCCTTCTTGGCCGCCTCGTAGCCGCCGGCGGCGGAGGGCTCGTTGATCGTGTACAGCGCGTTCGCATCCGGGACGCGCTGCAGCAGGTTCTCCATCGCGGTCTGCGCCTTGGTCTGATCGCCGTTGGTGTTCTCCTTGCCGGCGACCTCGGGGCTGGTCTCGGTCAGGCCCATCCCGGCGAGGAAGCCCTGGTGGCGGTAGTCCGAGACGGTGCTGCCCGGCGTCCCGTCGAGCATCAGCAGCTTGGCCGGGCGGTCGGCGAGGGTCGCCTTGACCCACGCGCCCTGCAACCGGCCCGCCTCCTTGTTGTCGGTGGCGAAGGTCGCGTCGACGGCATCGGCGGGGTCCGTCGCGGTGTCGAGAGCGATCACCACGACGCCCGCGTCGCGGGCCTTCTTGATCGCGGCGAGGATGCCGGTCGACGAGTTCGGGGTGATGAGAATGCCCTTGGCGCCCTGGCTCACCAGGTTCTCGATCGCGGCGACCTGCCCCTCGTTGTCGCCGTCGAACTTGCCCGCCAGCGCCACGAGGCTCGCACCCTTGGCCTGCGCCTGCTTCTCGGCGGCCTCACGGATCTTGACGAAGAACGGGTTCGTGTCGGTCTTGGTCACCAGACCCACCTTCACCCCGCCCGACGAACCGCCGTCGCGGTTGCAGGCGGCCACCGAGGTGACGCTGACGGTCAGGGCGCAGCACACCGCCGCGATGCGCAGGCTCTTCCGGTTCGACATGAGAACTCCGATCGACTGTGTTGCAGGTCACACGACTCCGCGTGAGGGGGACGCTATACCCGCTGCTGAACGGTGCGCAAGGGTTTGCGCAAACGCTTGCGTGCCCCGTTTCGCGGCGGCAGACTGGGCGGATGGGAACCATGGCCGACGTCGCCGCCGCCGCCGGCGTGTCGATCAGCACCGTCTCCCACGTGATCAACGAGACCCGGCGGGTGGACCCCCGCACCCGGGACGCGGTCCTCGCGGCGATCGCGGCCACCGGATACCGGCGCAACGCGCTCGCGGCGGCCCTCGCCACCTCGCGGTCCGGCGTCCTCGCGCTGAGCATCGCCGCCGGGCGCAATCCGTACTTCGGCCCGCTGATGCGAGCGATCGAATCGCGCGCGAGCGAGCTCGGCTACACGCTGATGATGGGCGACTCCCATGACGACACCGAGATCGAGTACCAGCTGGTCGGCTCCCTCCTCGACCGACGGGTGGACGGCCTGATCATCGCCCCCGCCCCGGATTCCGAGCGGCGGGCCATCCCGGCGATCGCGGCCACCGGGACCCCGGTCGTGCTCATCGACCGGCTCTCCCCCGCCGACGTCGACCAGGTGGCCTCGGAGGGCGCCGAGCCCGTGGCCCGGCTCACCACCCACCTCGTCGAGCGCGGGCACCGGCACATCGGTGTCCTCACCGGCCGGCCGGGCATCCAGTCCACCGAGGAGCGGATCGAGGGCTTCCGGGACGCGATGGCCGCGGCCGGGCTGCGCGCGGCGCCACGGCACGTGCGGTGCGGCGACTCCCGCGCCGACGAGGCCCACACGCAGACCCTCGCCATCTTCGGCAGCCGGGCGCCGCAACCCACCGCACTCGTGGTGCTCAACAACGAGATGACGGTAGGAGCGCTGCGCGCCCTCCGGGACCTCGACCTGCGGGTGCCCGATGACGTGGCCCTCGTCGCGTACGACGATTTCGAGTGGTCGGACCTGTTCTCACCGGGCCTGACGGCCGCGGCGCAGGACGTCGAGGCCATCGGCCGCCGGTGCGTGGACCTGCTCGTCGACCGGATCGGGGGATTCGACGGTCCGCGGCGGGTCGAGAGATTGCCCACCGCCTTCCACCACCGCGACTCGTGCGGTTGCGAGCGCGCACGAGCCGGGGGTTAGTATCGAGGCCATGGTCATCTTCTTCGAGATCCTCATGGCGGTGGCGTCGGTCGCGATCTTCGCGTTCGCGGTCTTCGTGATGTACCGCGTCCTCACCGACGGTCAGTAGGCCCGTGAGCGACGAGGCGACGCCCGCGGCCGAGGCCGCCGCTCCTGCCGGTTCCGGTCAGGAGGCGCTCGACGCCGCCATCGAGCGCGCCGAGAGCACCTCGGCGCGCAACATCTCGAACCTCCCCGGGCTGCCGCTCGCCGACGACACGGCGAATCTGCGGCAGGGCCCGGACCTGCACGCGGGCCTCCTGGGCCTGCTCCCCCTCGTCGGCATCTGGCGCGGCGAGGGCGAGGGCCACGACGCCTCCGGCGACTACCACTTCGGCCAGCAGATCATCGTCAGCCACGACGGCCAGAACTTCCTGTCCTGGGAGTCCCGCTCGTGGAAGCTCGACGAGCAGGGCGAGTTCTCCGAGCCCGACCTGCGCGAGGCCGGCTTCTGGCGCATCGGCGAGGACGACGAGATCGAGTTCGTCGTCACGCACGCCAGCGGCATCGTCGAGCTGTACTACGGCAAGCCCGTCTCCCAGACGGCGTGGGAGCTCGAGGCGGACGTGGTGATCCGCTCCAAGACCTCGCCGCTCGCCGGCGCCTCGAAGCGCCTGTACGGCCTCGTCGAGCAGGGCGGCGCCCTGGCCTACGTCGAGGAGCGCGTCGACGCGGACGGCGAGCTCATCCCCCGCCTGAGCGCCAAGCTGGGCCGCTACGCGGGATAACCGCACGCGGAGCCGCGGTCCGTCGGGACGGAGCGCGACGATCACACCGGCTGCACACGCCGGGTCGCCGACTCGATTCATCCGTCGCGACGGATGAGACCACCCTCACATCCTTCTCGGATGGCGGAGCGCGCGCCTCCCGGCTTACGATTTGCCAACCTTGGTTGAACGACAACTCTGGTTGTTGATATTGCACAGTGAAATGTCGTGCCGGCCTTGGCAACTCCTCCGCCAGACCTCGAAGACCTGGGGCCGCTCATGACACTGACATGGAACTCGATCCGCAGTGGCGCGCTGACGTCGCTTCTCGCCGCCGCGACCGTGGTGGGGGTGGTCGGCGCCCACCTGGCCGTACCGCCCACCGCCGAGCGGACCGCACCGAGCATCGAATACGTGCTCACCGCGGGTGACCCGACCGACGGTGCCGCCTCGGACGGCGGACAGGGGGACACCGCGACCGGCGACTCCTCCACCGACCGAGCCGGATCGGCCACGAGCGCAGCGGATCCCACCACGTCGAGTGGCACCGGCACGCATGAGGACACCCCGACCCCCGAAACACCGACGGACCCGACCGGATCGGCCACGGGCGCACCGGACGTCACCGCGCCGAGTGGGACCGGCACGCACGAAGGCACGCCGACCGCCGAAACACCGGCGCAGCCGACCGGATCGGCCACGAGCGCACCGGAACCCACCCGCGCGGCCGAGGAGGGTTCGGCCGCGGCCGGAGCGACCGTTGTCGCGCCGACGACCGCGCCGGGTGCGCCGGCGACCACGAGCGAAGCGCCCACGACGGGCTCCGCCCCCACCACGCCCGCGACCGCTCCCGCCCCGACCACCGCGTCACCGACCGCTCCGGGAACGGACGCCGCAGCACCGTCGACGCCGGCCGGGACGCCGGAGCCCACGGTCACCGACCTCGCACCGAGGACGGCCGGGGCCGCGGCGGTCGCCGCCCCCGCCGCCAGCCCCTTCGTCCAGTTCGCCCAGGCCATCGGAGGCTCCCTCGGTGGCCTGGTCGGGACCGGCGCCGGCGGACTCGTCGGCGTGGTCGGAGGAGCGGACTTCGCGACTCCCGCGAGGACGCTCGGAGCATCGATCGGTTCCACCATCGCCGCTGTGGCAGCCGGAGCAGCGGAGGGAACCGCAGGTGAACTACTCGGCTGGAGCCATGGGTTCGACCTCATCGGCGGAGGGGTCGCCGTCGCCGGAGCAGCGGTGCACGGCGCGACCAGCGAGCTGGCGCGCAGCCTCCCCGGCCTCGGCACCGCGGTCCTGACCTCGGCCGAGCAGGTGCTCGGCCCCCTGACCAAGACCGTTGCAGGTACCACGGGCACTGCGGTGGGCGCGGCGATCGGGACCTCCCTGGCGGCGATCGCCTCGGCGGCCGCCACCGCCACCGGCGTGGGCATCGTCGCAGTGCCCTTCCTCGCCGCGGGCCTCCCCTACGCGGGCGCTCGGATCGGCGGGTCGATCGGCGGCGTCGTCGGCGACGTGATCGGCGACGGCGTGACCGGCGGCTTCCGGGCGGCGGCGGCCGGCAACGGCATCGGCGGGATCATCGGTGGCGGAATCGATTCCGCCGTCGCAGGAACTCCGCTGCTCGCGGCCCTACGGTCGAGCATCGAGGCGGGCGTCGCCGGCGCGGATCAGGCCGGGCCCGCCGGTGCGGTCGTCGGTGCAGCCTCGCAGTTCCCGTCGCTGGGGGCCGCGATCGGCGAGCTGATCGCCACGGTCGGGGCTTCGCCGTTCGACGTTCCGGGGCTGCCCAGGATCGTCGGACCGACGGCGGAGCTCCTCGGACGCACCATCGGCGGCGGCATCGGCGGTGCCGCGAACCTCGCGATCGGCTCGATCGGCGGGCTGATCGGCGTCACCCTGGCGAAGGCGGCCTGATGCGCGTCGCGATCGCCGCGATCCTCGTGCTCGGCGCCCTGCTCGGATCCGCCGGATGCTCCGACGGCGGGACCGAACCCCCGGCAGCGCCGTCGTCGTCGGTGATCGCCGACATGACGCTCGATCAGTACCTCAAATCGCACGGGGTCGGCGTGACGGCGCAGACCTCGGCCGATCTGAAAGGGGTTCGGATCGCGGTCCAACAGCCGCCGAACTGGTTCGTCGACAGCGCCTTCCAGCTCCCGAACACGTTCGCCGTGATCGCGAACACGCGGGCCGTCGACGAGGGCTTCGCACCGAACGCCACCGTGATCGTGCATCGGCTGGTGGGCGAGTTCGACGCCGCGGAAGCCGTTCGGCGCGGCCCCGTCGACACCATGCGCCTGCCCGGATTCCGACAGGAGTCCGTGCAGGTCGGCGAGTACGACGGCGCGCCGTCGTCCACGATCACCGGCACCTACGACGACAAGGGCCTGCGCCTGAACGTGTCCTCGAAGTACGTCCTCTGGTCCGGCGCCGGCCAGCGGCTCGCGGTTCAGCTGATGGTGACCACCACGGCGAAGCAGGCGAACGACCTGCGGGGCGACGTGCAGATCCTCGACGACGGGCTGAAGATCAGCGCGGCGTGACCGCCGATCGCGCGGGGCCGGTCATCGCGATGGCCGGCCCCGAAACGCAACAGGCCCCGGGTGCGTGAACATCACGCGCTCCCGGGGCCTGCCGTATTCCAGGTGGGCGACCGCCGTCAGGCGGCGGCCACCTCCTCAGTCCTGAAATTCACCATTTCTCGGACCACCTCCTTTCGTTGACGTCTTCGACGCTACGCCCGCGCCGCCGCGGCGGCAACGGAATTATCCGTAGCGCGAACACACAGGTCAGGAGGCGTTCTCGCCGTACCAGTCGGCGAACTGCTTCGACGACGCCCAGCGGGCGTAGGTCGGGCCCTGGGGCCAGCCCTCGGGAACGTCCTGCCACTGCTCCTGCCGCCCGTAGGGCAGCACGTCGAGCAGGCCGAAGGTGTACGAGACCTGCTCGGCACCACGGGAGGTGGTGGTCCACTGCCGGTACACGGTGTCGCCGTCGCGGACGAAGGTGTTGTACGCGAAGCCCTCCCCCGGGCCGGCGCCCATGTCCGCGCCGAAGTCCGACTCGGCGCTGGAGTACCAGGTCATCGTGTTCCCGACGCGTTTCTTGTACGCCAGGACCTCGTCCATCGGCCCGTTGGTGACCACCACCATCCGCGCGTCCCAGTTCGCGAGGAAGTCGGTGCGGGCGTAGTGCGCGGTCACGCCGGTGCAGCCGGGGCACTGCCACTCGTTCCCGTCGGTCCACATGTGGTGGTAGGTGATGAGCTGGCTCCGCCCGTCGAAGACCTCGGCGAGGGTGACGGTGCGGCCGTCCTCCGCGATGAGGGTGTACTCGGGCAGTTCGACGGCGGGCAGCCGGCGGCGCTGCGCGGCGATGGCGTCCAGCTCGCGGGTGGCGGCCTTCTCGCGGACGAGCAGCGCGTCGACCTCCTTCTGCCAGGTCTCACGATCAACGACGGGCGGGATGGCGGTCATGGCGACTCCTCGTAATGTTCACAGCGTCCACATCTGCTATGTTCACACCGTACACTTAGCGAACGGGAGGCACAAGGGCATGGCCTACCACCACGGCGATCTCGCGCAGGCGCTCGTCGACGCGGGCCTGGAGGTCACTCGCAGCGGCGGACCGTCGGCGCTGACCATCCGCGAGGTCACCCGCCGGGTCGGGGTCAGCCCGAACGCCGCCTACCGCCACTTCCCCGACCGACTCGCGCTGCTGCGCGCGGTCAGCGCCGCGATCGAGCAGCGCATGGCCGACGCGATGCCCGTGTCCCCCGAGCAGGGCCCCGTCGAGCGACTGCGCGCCGTGGGCCTCGGCTACATCGCCTTCGCCCTGGCCGAGCCGGGCTGGTTCTCCGTCTGCTTCTTCGGCGACGAGGTGCCCGACCCCGAATCCCTCTCCGCCATCCCGCCGTACGTCGCGCTGTCGGAATCGCTGGACCTGCTGGTGCACGCCGGTCTCCTGCGCGCCGACGCCCGGCGGTCGGCCACCTGGTCCTGCTGGTCGATGGTGCACGGCTTCGCCGAGATGTCGCTGCGCGGCCCGCTGCACCATCTGCCCGGCGAGCAGCAGTGGCCGCTCGCCGAGGCCGCCGTGGACGCCGCGATCGCGGGAATCCTGCGCGACTGAGCCCCGGGGCGCACCATGGGGGCATGAGCGAGCATCCCGTGTGGCTGGTGACCGGCGCCTCCAAGGGCATCGGCCTCGAGGTGGTCAAGGCCGCCCTCGCGAGCGGCGCCCGCGTCGCGGCCACCACCCGCAGCCCCGAGAAGCTCTCCGCCGAGCTCCGGGACCCGAACCTGCTCGCCCTCGCCGTCGACCTGACCGATGAGCGCGACGTGCGGCGGGCGGTGGCGCAGGTGGAGACCGAGTTCGGGCACATCGACGTGCTGGTCAACAACGCCGGCTACTCCCTGCTGGGCGCCGTCGAGGAGGTCTCGCTCGAGGACGTGCGCGCCAACTTCGACGTCAACTTCTTCGGCCTGCTGACGGTGACGCAGGCCGTCCTGCCGGGGATGCGCGACCGCCGCTCCGGCCGCATCCTCAACCTCGCGTCGATCTCCGCGAGCGTCACCGGCCCCGCCCAGGGGATCTACAGCGCCTCCAAGGCCGCGGTGCTGATGCTCACGGAGGCGCTCGCCGCGGAGGTCGCCCCGCTCGGCCTGCACGCGGTGGCGATCTGCCCGGGCGGCGTGCGCACCGACTTCCTCGATTCCTCCTCCAGCCGCCGCCCCGACACCGCGATCCACGACTACGCCGCGGTCTCGCGCACGCTGGCCGCGCTGGACCGGCTCAACCACAACCAGGGCGGCGACCCCGCGCGGCTGGCGCAGGCGCTGGTGCGCGTGGCGACGATGCCCGACCCGCCCACGCGCCTCTACCTCGGGGACGACGCGCTGCGTGCGATCCTCGGCGCGAGCGAGCAGGTGCACGCCGACGCCGAGCGCTACGCGGAGCTGAGCCGGTCGATCTCGAGCTGACGCACCCCCTCCGGTGGCCGCGCGTGCCCGGCCACCACGACGGTGCGCCCGGGGAACAGCCCGGCGGGGTCGAGGATCTCCGCCAGCAGCCGTTCGGCGTCGGCCTCGTCGAGGTGCTCGGTCGGCTCGTCGAGCAGCACGACGGTGGCGGGGCTGAGCAGCGCACGCGCCAGCAGCAGCCGCCGCCGCTGGCCGCCCGAGAGCGATCCGGCGCCGTCCGGCAGCGGTGTCCGCACGCCCTCGGGCAGCGCGGCGGTCCATGCGCCCAGCCCCACGCGGCGCAGCGCCGCCTCGACCTCGGCGTCACTCGCATCGCCCCGCGCGACGCGGCAGTTCTCGGCCACCGTCGTCGCGAAGACGTGCGCCGCCTCGCCGAAGAAGGCCACCGCGGTGGGCAGGTCGGCGTACTCGGGAGCGGGTGTCCCGTCGACGAGCACGCGCCCGCCGCGATCGTCGAGGCCCGCGAGCGCGAGCAGCAGCGTCGTCTTGCCCGCACCGGACGCGCCGCGGACGGCGAGCCGGTCGCCGGGATCGAGGACGAGGCCGCCGAGTTGCAGCCGCGGCTGCGGGGCCACCGGCGCGGTGCCGACGGGCACCGCGGGCAGGTTCAGCAGCGGCGCGATCCGGCCCGCGGCGTCGGCGGAGCGCACGTACTGGCGGGCGGCGTCGGGCAGCACGGACACGGCCTCGAAGGCGCTGAGCGGCAACAGGACGAGGATGCCGAGGGTGGTCGCCGACGCCGTGTCGACGCGGGCGACGGCGACGAGCAGTGCGGCGATCACCGCCACGCCGACGGCCAGCGGCACGGCGGCGTCGGCGAGCGCGCCGGTGCGGGCGGCGCGGTCGACGGCGGACCGTCGGGCGTCCTCGGCGCGGGCGGCGCGGGCCCGGACGTCGGCGAGGCGGCCCGCGACCGCGAGCTCCCCCGCGTGATCGATCACGGCGGAGGCCGCCGCGCCGAAGGCCTCGCTCCCCGCGGCCTCGGCGGCGGCACGATCGCGGGTGGCCCGGGCCGTGAGCCACGGCGCGGCGAGCCCCGCGAACAGCAGGCACACGGCGAGCGCGAGGCCCGCGCGCGGATCGAGGAACCACATCCACCCGGTCGCCGCGACGGAGACCGTCGCCGCCACCGCGGCGGGGATCACGGTGCGCACCAGCGCATCGCCGACGGCGTCGACGTCGGCGCCGGTCCGCGCGAGGAGCTCGCCGTCGGACAGGCGCACCGATTCCGCGGGCGCGGCACCGGCCAGCCGCAGGTACAACGCGGCCCGTAACTCGGTCAGGCCGCGCAGCGCGACCCGGTGGGTGGCGAGCCGCTCGACGTAGCGCATCAGGCCGCGCGTGATGCCGAGCCCGCGCACGGAGGTCACCGCCAGCGAAAGGGCCAGCACGGGCGGCATCGTCCACGCCTTCGTGATCAGCCACGCCGAGAGCCCGGCCAGCGCCAGCGCGCTGCCCGCGGTGAGGACGCCCGCACCGGCGGCGCCGAGCACGGCCAGCGGCCGGGAGCGCATGGCGCGCAAGCAGATCAGCAGATCACGCACGCGCCACCTCCAGTACCTCGTCGGCGGCGGCCAGTACCTGCGGGTCGTGGGCGGCGATCACCACGACCGCGCCCTCGTCCGCGCGGGCGCGCAACGCGTCGAGCACGCGGGCGGCGAGTTCGTCGTCCAGGTGGGCGGTGGGCTCGTCGACGAGCAGCACCGCGCGTCCCAGCGCGAGGGTGCGGGCGAGCGCGAGCCGCTGCCGCTGACCGGCCGACAGGCCCGCCCCGCCGACACCGACGGGCCGCTCCCAGCCCTGCTCGGCGACCACCTCGTCGAGGCCGGTCGCGGCGAGCACGTCCGGTACGGAATCCGGTGCGGGAGCGCCCAGCAGCGTGAAGTTGTGCGCCAGGGTGCCCGGTTCCAGGTAGGGGTGCTGCGGGCACCAGGCCACGTGCGCCCACCAGTCGGGGCCACCGCCGAGCGGCGCACCGTCGACGGTGACCTCCCCCGCGTCCGGCGCGGTCAGCCCCGCCAGCACCGTGAGCAGGGTGGACTTTCCGGCGCCGTTGGGCCCGGTGACCACCGTGACCCGCCCGGGCGGGAAGCTCCCGTGGAAGCCCGACGGTGCCGCCCCGTCGCGCCCGTCGACGGTGATGCCCCGCGCGACGAGCACTCCCGGCTGCGCGGGGCCGGACGACGGGGCGGATGCGGGCGCGTCCAGCAGCGCGAAGACCCGGCCGGTGGCCTCGAGCCCCTGCTCGGCGGCGTGGAAGCCGGCGCCGACGGCGCGCAGCGGCCGGTACACCTCGGGCGCGAGGATCAGGGCGAAAACGCCGGCGAACAGTGTCATCTCGCCGTAGACGAGCCGCAGGCCGATGCTCACGGCGACGAGCGCGACGCACAGGGTGGCGAGCAGTTCCAGGGCGAAGGAGGAGAGGAAGGCGATCCGCAGGGCGCCCATGGTCTCGGTCTCGTTGCGGGCGCCGAGGTCGCGGACGGTGCGCTCGGGGCCGCGCTCGCGACCGAGGGCGCGCAGCGTGGGCAGGCCGGCGACGAGGTCGAGCAGGCGTCCGGAGAGCCGCGACATCGCCTCGAGCCGGCGGCGCGTGCGGTCACGGGTGAGCAGCCCGATGAGGATCATGAAGATCGGCAGCAGCGGCAGGGTGCCCAGCGCGATGGCGCCGGAGACCCAGTCCGCCAGGAACATCGCGACGATCAGCACCGGCGTCGCGATGGCGCTCAGCGCCAGCGCCGGCACGTAGCCGGTGAGGTACGGCGGCAGGTCGTCGAGACCGCGGGTCAGCGCGGTGCGCAGTTCCTCCCGGTCGACGGGCGTGCGCCCCGGGCCGACGGCTCCCAGTGCGGCCGAGCGCAGTTCGGAGACCACGCGATCCGCCGCGCGGCGCTCGATGCGCGAGCGCAGGTGGTTCACCGCGACCCGCGCGATCAGTGCGCCGGCGGCGAGCGCCAGCGGGCCGGTCACGTCCGCGTTGCCCGTCACCAGCCGGGCGAGCGCGGTGGCGAGGGCGTAGGCCAGCACGATCACCGCGGCGGTCTCGGCGACGCCGCAGGCGATCACCGTGGCCATGAGGGCGCGGGAGCTGCGCGCGTACCGCAGCAGCCGCGGGTCGACGGGGGCCCGGGTGTCAGGCACGGGGGCTCAGGCCGATCGACGGTGGGATCTGCGCGACGGAGATCCGCTTGCGGAACACCCAGTAGGTCCACGCCTGATAGATCATCACCAGCGGCAGCAGCACGATGGTGCACCAGGACATCACGACCAGCGTGTAGTGCGAGGACGCGGCCGCCTCGATCGTGATCGAGCGGGCCGGATCGGACGCGTTGAGCACGTTGGGGAACAGGGCGCCGAAGAGCAGCACGCTCACGCCGATCACGGTCAGCGATGTCGCGAAGAAGGCCGCCAACTCGCGTCCGGCGCGGATCAGCGGGCCGGCGGCGAGCAGCCCGGCGGCGGCCAGCGCCACCATCGCCCAGGTCCACGGCTTGCCGTGCTCGAGCTGCGTCCACACGGCGAAGGCGGCGCCGATCGCGGTGACGGGCAACCACATCCGCTCGGCGAGGCGCCGGGCGTCGGTCCGGACGTCACCGTCGGACTTGAGGGCGACGAAGATCGCGCCGTGCAGCAGGAACAGCACCAGCGTCGCGATTCCGCCGAGCAGCCCGTAGGGGTTGAGCAGGTCCCAGACCTCGCTGGTCATGTCTCCGCGCTCGTCGAGGTCGACGCCGTGCACGATGTTCGCGAAGACCAGGCCCCACGCGAAGGCGGGGATCCAGGAGCCGAGGCCGATGCCGACGTCCGCCCAGCCGCGCCAGCGCGGCTCGTCGATCTTGCCGCGCCACTCGATGGCGCAGACGCGGGTGATCAGCCCCACCAGGATCGCCAGTAGCACGAGGTAGAAGCCGGAGAAGACCTCGGCGTACCAGACGGGGAAGGCGGCGAACATCGCTGCGCCCGCGGTGATCAGCCACACCTCGTTGCCGTCCCAGACGGGGCCGATGGTGTTGAGCAGGACGCGGCGGCGCTTCTCGGCGTCGGCGTGGGAGCGCTTGCGGCCCAGGATCGGCATCAGCATGCCGACGCCGAAGTCGAAGCCCTCCAGCACGAAGTAGCCGGTGAAGAGGAAGCCGATGGCGAGGAACCAGTAGTCGGGCAGTGTCATGGCGGCCTCCTAGTACGCGAACGAGAGGTGGTCCGACGAGGCCTTGCGTTCCGCGCCGTCGGGGACGTCGGTGTCGGCGGGCGGTTCGTCGTCGTGAGGCGGATCGAGCGGGCTGTGCAGGTTCGGGCCCTTGATCACGTACCTCCGCAACAGCAGGAACCACAGCAGATACAGCACGCCGTACACAGCGGCGAAGGTCACGATCGAGAAGGCCATCATCGTGGCCGAGTGACCGGAGACGGCCTGCCCCACGGTGAGCCGGATCGCGGAGTCGCCGGTCGGATTGGGCACGACCACCCAGGGCTGGCGGCCCATCTCCGTGAAGATCCAGCCCGAGCTGTTGGCGAGGAACGGGGTCGGCAGGGCGATCAGGCAGATCCTGCTGAACCACTTCTGGTTCGGGACACGGCCGCGGCGGGTCACCCACAGCCCGGCCAGGGCGAGCACGCCCGAGCCGACGGACCAGCCCATCATCGCGCGGAAGGCCCAGTACGAGACGAACAGGTTGGGCCGGTAGTCGCCGGGGCCGAACTTCTCCACGGCCTCGGCCTGCAGTTCGGTGACGCCCTTGAGCGTCGAGTTGGGATCGCCGTTGGCGAGGAAGGAGGTCACGTACGGCACCTGCAGCACGTGCGTCACCGACTCGCAGTTGTTGTGCGTGCCGATGGTCAGCAGCGAGAAGCTGGCGCCGGTCTCGGTGTGGCAGAGCGATTCCGCCGAGGCCATCTTCATCGGTTGCTGCTCGAACATGAGCTTGGCCTGCGCGTCGCCGGTGATGCCCAGGCCGACGGCCGAGGCGATCATGACGCCGAGGCCGAACCGGGTGACGGGCCGCATCGACTGCGCCAGCTCGATCGCGTCGGGGTCGCCCTTGCGCATGCCGCGCACCATCCACCAGCCGCCGATCGCGGCCACGAAGGTGCCGGCGGTGAGCCAGGCGCCGAAGACGGTGTGCGGGAACGCGGCCAGCGTGGTCGAGTTGGTGAGCACCTCCCAGATGCTCGTGAGCTCGGCGCGGTTCTTCTCCGGGTTGAAGGTGGCGCCCACCGGGTGCTGCATCCACGAGTTGGCGGCGATGATGAAGAACGCGGACGCGTTCACGCCGAGCGCGACCAGCCAGATGCAGCCCAGGTGCACGAGTTTCGGCAGCCTGGTCCAGCCGAATATCCACAGGCCGAGGAAGGTCGATTCCATGAAGAAGGCGACCAGGCCCTCGAGCGCGAGCGGCGCGCCGAAGACGTCGCCGACGAACTTGCTGTACTCGCTCCAGGCCATGCCGAACTGGAACTCCTGCACGATGCCGGTGGCGACGCCGAGCGCGAAGTTGATCAGGAAGAGCTTGCCGAAGAAGTTCGTGGCCTTGAGCCAGGCCGCCTTCCCCGTCACCAGCCAGATGGTCTGCATCGTGGCGACCATCGGCGCGAGGCCGATCGTCAGCGGCACCAGGATGAAGTGCATCACCGTGGTCATGCCGAACTGCCACCGAGCTATGTCCAATGCGGTCATGCGTGCTCCCTGGGCCGAGGGGTCGGGCAGGCATCGTCGCCGACCCTCCTACTACATCCCGTAGTAATTACTACCGATGGTAGTAGAGAACGCCGGCGATCCCAACTATTGAGACTGGCATCACCCCGCCCCGCGATCAACCGGTACGTCGGAAAGCTCCGGAGAATCGGCACTGGGATCGACTCCGAGCCGGAATCCGGCTTCGGTGCCTCGCAGAACGCGGAATCTCCTGGATCTCAGCCGGCAGCGGCGCTGCGCCGCCCGTCCGCGCGACGCTGGTGCACGACGCTCGCGACGACCACGATCACCGCCAGCGCGGTGGAGAGCCCCACCGCGCTGCGCTGATCCGGATCGATGATCATTGCGACGATGACGAAGACGATGAAGGCGATCACGGCGTAGGTCGCCCACGGGAAGAACCACATCCGCAGGGGCGACGGCGTGGTGGCCCGCCGCCGCAGCGCGATCTGGCTGATCGCGATCACCAGGTAGACGAACAGCGCGACCGCGCCGGTGGTGGCCAGGAGGTAGCCGAAGAGCTTCTCCGGCAGCACGTAGTTGCCGATCACCGCGAGGAAGCCGAGCAGCATGGACGCCAGCACCGAGACGGCGGGCACACCCCGCGTCGTCGTGCGGCCCGCCCGTCGCGGGGCGTCGCCGCGCTGGGCGAGCGAGTACAGCATCCGGGAGGCGGTGTAGAGCGCGCTGTTGAGGCACGAGGCGACGGCCACCAGCACCACGACGTCCATGATCCCCGCGGCGGCCGGGATGTTCATCGCCTGCAGCACCGCCTGGTACGAGCCCGTCGCCGAGTCCAGGGTGTTCCACGGGACGAGGGCGACCACCACGAAGATCGATCCGATGTAGAACAGGCAGATCCGCCAGACCACCGAGTTCACGGCCTTGGTGATGCCCTTCGCCGGCTCCGGCGACTCGGCCGCCGCGATCGTCACGATCTCGGAGCCCATGAACGTGAACATGGTGGTGAGCATCGCGGCGATCACCGCCGATGCGCCGTTCGGCACGAATCCGCCGGTGTCCCACAGGTGATGGACGCCGGAGACCCCCGATCCGGGCAGCAGCCCGAGGATCGCGAGCGCGCCCAGCACGAGGAAGGCGGCGATGGCGAGGACCTTGATCAGCGCGAACCAGAACTCGAACTCGCCGTAGTTGCCCACCGAGAACAGGTTCGTCGCGGTGAGCAGGATGACGACGAGCAATGCCCAGGACCACTGCGGGCCGCCGACCGTCTTCGACAGGATCACCGCGGCGGCGGTCGCCTCGACCGGGATCACCAGCACCCAGAACAGCCAGTACAGCCACCCGATGCTGCACCCGGCCCACCGGCCCAGTGCCCGGTCCGCGTACGTCGAGAACGAGCCGGTGTCGGGGTTCGCCGTGGCCATCTCGCCGAGCATGCGCATCACGAGAATCACCAGCAGACCCGCGAGGCTGTAGGAGATCAGCACCGCGGGGCCCGCGAGTTTGATGGCGTTCGCCGAGCCCACGAACAGGCCCGCGCCGATGACACCGGCGATCGAGATCATCGTGATGTGCCGGGGTTTGAGGCTGGTGCCGAGCTGATCGCGCCCGGGAGCCGCGCCGGTGTCCGTACTCATTCCGCGACGTTATGCCCGTCGCGGCCCGCCCGCAGCCGGTGCCGGGATTGTCCGTAACCGCTAGGGGGTGTTCTCGATTCCCGCCTCGACGAGGGAACGGACCGTCTCGTCCATGGGCGCGTCGGGCAGGGCGCGACCGTCGAGCGTGTGCACGCGCGCGCAGAGGGTGATCGAGGAGACGAGCCACACCCCGTCGTTCATGACCAGGTCCACCGGGAACAGGGGCTCGATCGCGGTCTTGACGCCCTTGTCCTCGGCGGCGTCGAAGAGCGCCTGCACCGTGGTCCCCGGCAGGATGCCCTGCTCGGCGGGCGGCGTCACGAGGGTGCGGCCGCGCGCGATGACGACGGTGGCCCGGGGCGCCTCGAGGATCCGGCCCTCGCTCGAGGTGAAGATGACATCGTCCGCGCCCTGCTCGGCGGCGTACCGCGCGGCGGCCATGTTCACCGCGTAGGAGAGGGTCTTCGCGCCCAGCAGCAGCCACGGCGCCTCGGTCCCGAGCCGGGCGGAGTAGCCGCGGTCGAGGGTGATCGCCGAGACCCCATCGGCGCGCGCGGTGCGGGCGCGCTCGGGCACCGGTCCGACGGTGACGTACGCCGTCGGCGTGCCGGGGTCGGACTCGCGGCCGCGGGTGTAGACCAGCCGCAGCGCACCCTCCGCACCGCCGGCCTCCTCGCCGTAGAGCATCGCGGCGCGCTGCATCGCCGCCCACCAGGCGCCGTCGTTGGGCGCGGGCAGGCCGAGCGCCGCGGCCGAGCGGGAGAGGCGATCGAGATGCGCGCGCCCCTTGAGCGGCGCACCGTCGCGCACGAGGACGGTCTCGAAGCAGCCGTCGCCGCGGACGGCGCCGAGGTCGTCGGCGTAGAGCAGGGGCGCATCGGAGGCGCGCACGGAACCGTCCAGGGTCACCACCACGGAAGCCATGGCGGCAACAGTATTCGACGCCCCGAGCCCGCGCGCGGGGGGCGGGGTAAGCTGAAAACGTGCGGATCGAAGAACATTCCACGTCCGGCATCATGAATCCCGAGGGCGCACCCGATGAGGGCGTGACCTGGCATTTCGGTGATCCGTTCGCGGAGCAGCGCGCAGCCGAACGCGGCGCGGCGGTGATCGACCGCTCGCACCGCCGCGTCATCACCCTCACCGGTCCCGAGCGCCTGAGTTGGCTGCACTCGATCACCAGCCAGCACCTCACGCACCTGCCGGACCGCACCGCGACGCAGAACCTCAATCTCGACGGCAGCGGCCGCGTGCTCGATCACTTCCACCTCATCGACGTCGACGGCACCACCTACCTCGACACCGAGCCCGCCGCGCTCGCGCCGGCGGAGGCGCCGCTGAGCCCCGACCTCGCGACGTACCTGCAGCGGATGGTCTTCCGCAGCGACGTCGAGGTGCTGGCCCGACCGGATCTGGCCGTGCTCACCGTGATCGGGCCCGACGCGGAGACCGTCACCGCCGGGATCGACGGTGTGCGCCGCACCGAGCCCGGCGAGGTCAACCTGATCGTGCCGCGGGACGATCTGCGCTCGACCTTCGACGCGATCGTGGCCGCCGGGGCGCGTCCTGCGGGAACCTGGGCCTACGAGGCCCGACGGGTCGCCGCCGCCCGCGCCCGGCAGGGCGTCGACACCGACGTCAAGACCATCCCGCACGAGGTGGACTGGATCGCCACGGCCGTGCACCTGGACAAGGGCTGCTACCGCGGGCAGGAGACCGTCGCGCGGGTGCACAACCTGGGCCGGCCGCCCCGCCGCCTCGTCCTCCTGCACCTCGACGGCTCCGCCGACGCCCGGCCCGCGACGGGCGACCCGGTCACGCTGGACGGGCGCACCGTCGGGCGACTCGGCACCGTCGTCGAGCACGCCGACTACGGGCCCATCGCCCTCGCCCTGATCAAGCGCTCGATCCCCGACGACGCGCAGCTCGATGCCGGCGGCGCGGCCGCGGCGATCGACACCGATGTCACCCCGTCGGCGGATGCGGGCCAGCAGGCCGGACGCTCGGCCGTCGATCGGCTCCGCGGCCGGTGAGCTCCGCAGCGGGACGGGTGCTCGCGGTCTGCGTCGTCGCGACCGAGCTCCAGCTGGATCCGCGCAAACCGGAGCAGCGCACGTCCATCGACAAGCGGCCGGCCGACGGCCCCGTCGACGTGGGTCCGCTCGGCCCCCTGACCGACCACGTCTGCGACACCCGGCACCACGGCGGCGCGGAGCAGGCGGTGTACGCCTACTCCGAGCACGAGGCGCGACGGTGGGCCACCGACCTCGGCCGGGACCTGCCGGCCGGATGGTTCGGCGAGAACCTGCGCATCGACGGCGACACCACCGACCTCGTGGTGGGCACGCGGCTGCGCGTGGGCGCGACACTCGAACTCGAGGTGACCGTCCCGCGCACCCCCTGCCGCACCTTCGCCCTGTGGTCAGGTGAGGACCACTGGGTCAAGCGCTTCGCCGACCGCGGCGACAGCGGCGCCTACTTCCGGGTGCTCTCCCCCGGCGCAGTCGCCGCGGGCGACGCGATCACGCCCGTGCACGTCCCGGAGCACGGTGCGACCGTCCGGGACCTCTTCCGCGCGACGCGACCGGACCGGCTGCGCGCCCTCCTCAGTGCCTCTGACCTGCCCCCGAAGGTCGAACGCGACGCCACGAGGGCACTCCAACGCGCCGTCTGACACCCAGGCGGCAGCACCATCGACGCGAGCACGCTAAACTGGACGGCAGGAAGAATTACTACACGGAGAAAGGGGCCGCCACCCACCGGTTGATCCGGTAGCTGGCCGCCCCTTCATTGCGCAAGGGGGTCCCCCATGGGCCGCGGCCGGGCAAAGGCGAAGCAGACCAAGGTTGCACGGGAGCTGAAGTACAGCACCCCGAGTACCGACCTGAAGAGGCTGCAGGACGAGCTGGCGGGTGGCGTGACCGACGAGGCCGACGTTCTCGCCACACACCCCGAATGGAGCGACATCGCGGGCGACCCGTACCGCGAGGACGAGTGGCGCCGCGCCTGACGCGTCGCACCCTTCGACGTTCGCACCCCGTCATTGGGCACCGTGGCCGAGGGCCACGGTGCCTACGGCGTTCCTAGAACTTCGGATGTGAGCCGCTCAGTACGGCCCTCTCGCCGGCACTGTCGGACTTCTTGATCGTCCCCAGCACCCAGCTGTCGATGTGGCGTGCCGTGAGCACTGCCATGGCGCGATCCACGTCCTCGGGCGCGACGATCGCGACCATGCCGACGCCCATGTTGAACGTCTTCTCCATCTCGGCCTGCTCCACGCGGCCGCGCTGGGCGATGAGCGCGAAGACGGCCGACGGGCTCCAGGTGTTGCGGTCGAGTTCGGCGACGAGCCCCTCCGGGATCACGCGGCCCAGGTTGGCGGCGAGCCCGCCACCGGTCACGTGGCAGAAGGTGCGCACCTGCGTCTCCTGCGCGAGGCGCAGGCAGTCCAGGGCGTAGATGGCGGTGGGCTCGAGCAGCTCCTCCCCCAGGGTGCGGCCGAACTCCTCGACGTACCCGCCGAGGTCCATGTGGCCCCAGTCCAGGAGCACCTTGCGGGCCAGGCTGTAGCCGTTGCTGTGCAGGCCGGAGCTCTTCATGGCGATCACCACGTCGCCCGCGCGCACGTTGTCGGGGCCGAGCACCTCGTCGGCCTCGACGACGCCGACGCCGGTCGCGGACAGGTCGTACTCGCCCTCGGCCATGAGCCCGGGGTGCTCGGCGGTCTCGCCGCCGAGCAGGGCGCAGCCTGCGCGGACGCAGCCCTCGGCGATGCCGCCGACGAGCTCGGCGACCGTCTCGGGGACCACCTTGCCGACGGCGATGTAGTCCTGCAGGAACAGCGGCTCGGCGCCGGTCACGACGAGGTCGTCGACGACCATCGCCACCAGATCGATGCCCACGGTGTCGTGCTTGCCCATGGCCTGCGCGACCGCGATCTTGGTGCCCACGCCGTCGGTCGACGCGGCGAGCACGGGCTCGCGGTACTTCTTGAGCGCGAACAGCCCGGCGAAGCCGCCGAGGCCGCCGAGGACCTCGGGGCGCGTCGCGCGCTTCGCGTGCGGCTTGAACAGCTCGACGGCCCGATCACCGGCCTCGATGTCGACTCCTGCAGCGGCGTACGAGGCACCCTGCGGCGGGTGGGTGTTGGAATCCGTCACGGGACCATAGGCTACCGGACCGGACGCCGCGGGGCGTCCGCCGGACGGGGACCGCGGTCAGGGACGGCGCAGCGCGGAGGCGTTGTCGTTCTCGGCCTGCAGCGGATCGCCCTGCCCGTTGCCCGCCCGGAGCATGTTCTCCAGGACGGCCTTGCCCATCGAGGTCGACTCCGGCAGCGGGATCGGGTAGACCCCGTCGAAGCAGGCCCGGCACATCGATTCGCCCGCGTGCTCGGTGGCCGCCGTCATCTCGTCGAGCGAGATGTAGCCCAGCGAGTCGGCGCCGATCGCGGCGCGGACGGACTCGACCATGGCCTCCACGGAGTCGGCGCCGCCACCGTTCGCGATGAGCTCGGCCGGAGAGGCGAAGTCGATGCCGTAGAAGCACGGCCACTTCACCGGCGACGAGGCGATCCGCACGTGGATCTCGGCGGCCCCGGCCTCGCGCAGCATGCGGATCAGGGCGCGCTGCGTGTTGCCGCGCACGATCGAATCGTCGACCACCACGAGCCGCTTGCCGCGGATCACCTCGCGCAGCGGGTTGAGCTTGAGCCGGATGCCCAGCTGGCGGATGGTCTGGCTCGGCTGGATGAAGGTGCGGCCCACGTAGGCGTTCTTCATCAGGCCCTGGCCGTAGGGGATGCCGGATTCCTGCGCGTAGCCGACGGCCGCGGGCGTGCCCGACTCGGGCACCGGGATCACCAGGTCGCCGACGGCGGGGTGCTCCCGGGCCAGGCGGCGGCCGATGTCGACGCGCGTGGAGTGCACCGACCGGCCGTGGATCACCGAGTCGGGGCGGGCCAGGTAGACGTACTCGAAGATGCAGGTCTTCGGGGTGGGCTCGGCGAAGCGGGTGGACCGCACGCCGTCTTCGTCGATGGCCAGCAGTTCACCCGGCTCGATGTCGCGCACGAACGAGGCGCCGACGATGTCGAACGCTGCGGTCTCGGACGCGACGACCCAGCCGCGGTCCAGCCGGCCGAGCGAGAGCGGGCGCACGCCGTGCGGATCGCGCGCCGCGTACAGCGTGTGCTCGTCCATGAAGGTGAGGCAGAAGGCGCCCTTGACGGTGGGCAGCAGCTCCATCGCCGCCTGCTCCAGGGTGCGGTCGGCGGCGGCGTGCGCGAGCAGTGCCGTGAGGATGTCCGAATCCGAGGTGGCGCCGCCCGCCCGGCGGGTGCCCGCGACGCCGAGATCGGCGGCGCGCTCCGCGAGCTCGGCGGTGTTGACCAGGTTGCCGTTGTGCCCGAGCGCGACGCCGTTGCCCGCGTTCGTGGTGCGGAAGATCGGCTGGCTGTTCTCCCAGGTGGTGGAGCCGGTCGTCGAGTAGCGGCAGTGCCCGATGGCGACGTGGCCCGGCATCGAGCTCAGCGTCTGCTCGTCGAAGACCTGGCTGACCAGGCCGAGATCCTTGAACACCAGCACCTGCTGGCCGTCGCCGACGGCGATGCCGGCGGCCTCCTGGCCGCGGTGCTGCAGGGCGTAGAGCCCGTAGTAGGAGAGCTTCGCGACGTCCTCCCCGGTGGCCCAGACGCCGAAGACGCCGCACTCCTCCCGGGGCTCGCGCTCCTCCTCGTCGCCCTGCGGGGCGTTGCTGTTGACGACGCTGAGCGGAAGCTGCTGCACGGCTGACTCCTGGGGCTGGGGGCGTGGCCTACCTCGATTGTAGTGCCGATCCGCCAGCGGTAACGAATCGCCGAGTAGGTTTCTTCCCGTCGAGAGGGAGGTTCGAAGTGGCGAAGGCGATCGATCCGGCCGAGATGCGGGCCGCGGTGCTCGCGGTCCGGGACTGGCTCGTCGACGACGACGCGCCCGCGCCGCCGCGCGCCGCGATCGCCGCGGCGGTCCGCACGACGGCCCGCACGCTGGCGCAGGACGCGCCCGGCGGATCGGTCGAGGTGCGGGTGCCGCCGTTCGTCGCCGTCCAGTGCATCGACGGTCCGCGGCACACCCGCGGGACGCCGCCGAACGTCGTCGAGTGCGCGCCGCGGGTGTGGCTGCGCCTGGCGACGGGGATGCTCACCGTCGACGAAGCGACGGAAGCCGCCGACCTCGCGGCCAGCGGCTCCCGTGCGGGCGAGATCGCCCGGTACCTCCCCGTCCTGCGGGTCTAACGCCTACTTCGCGGTGCGCACCTTGTCGGTGGCCGCGGTGAGGATGCGCGCGTAGCCGGCCCGATCGACGGTCGCGCCGTTCTCGCCGACGGCGTTGCCCACGACGAGCACGCCGTAGCCGCGCACGTCCTGCGCGCCCATGATCTGCTCCTGGCGGATCGGCTGCGTCTCGCCGTCGACGGTCGCGGTGCCGGTCGACCGGACGAGCACCGTCTTCGCGCCCGCGGGGGCGCCGGGCAGCGTAACGGGGGTGGTCGTGACGTCCATCACGATGCGTCCGTTGGCGCCGACGGCGGTCTCCATCCGCACCTTCTCGCACCCGGGGGTCACGCCGACCGCCGCGTCGGCGCTCTTCGACGTGATCACCTCGGAGACCGCGGTGCGCTTGGCCTCGTTCACCGCGACCACCATCGGCAGTCCCGCCGCCTCGGCGAGGGCGCCGCGGGTCACGACCGGGAGGCAGTGCGCGGGCGTCGCCTTGGCGCTGGCGAAGACGTCGCCGAGGCCGGACGTCAGCTCGGTGAGCTCCGACTGCGAGAGCTTCTCGACCTTGTACCCCGCGGGGAAGTCGCCCTGCGTGAGCAGCAGTTGCGCGGCCGGGGTGGCGGGCTTGGCCGGAGCGGCGGACGCGACGCCCGCGGGAACGGCGAGCGCGGCGACGGCGGCGAGGACGAGAGCGGAGCGGCGGATCACGCGCATGAGAAATCCTGACGTCGGTGAACGGAATCGCGTCAAGAATAGTTCATCGCACATGACCACAGGTGAACACCCGACAGCCCGCTAGGGAACGGACGGAGCGCGCTACTGGGCCGCGCGCACCTTGTCGACGGCCTTGGTCAGCGTCTGCGCGAACGCGGCCCGATCGAGGCGCCCGCCCTGCGAGCCGGAGGCCGTGACCACCACGGTCAGGCCCCGCACCTGCGAGACGCCCTCGATCTGGTTGACGTTGACCTTGCGCTCCTTGCCGGGCTTGCCGTCCTTCCCGGAGACGGTGACCGTGCCCGTGCCCTGCGTGGCGATCACCATCGCGCCGGCGGGGACGCCGGGCACCGAGGTCCGCGTGACCTTGATGGTGATGTGCGCGGTCGCCGGCACCTGCTCGTTGGGCGCCAGCTCGACGGTGACGTCGCTGCAGTTGCGCAGCATGTCGGCGTTGGTCCCGACGGGACGCGGCGAGATCACCTCGACCAGGCCGGTGGCGGTGCGATCGCTGAACGCGCTGACCATCGGCAGGTCGCTCGCCTTCTGCGACAGCGCAGGGGTGACCTTCGGGGCGCACTCGGCGGGCGTGACCTTCATGTTCTTCGCGAACTGGTTCAGCGGCGCGATCATCTCGAGGCGCTCGGCCACGGAGAGCGGCATCACCTCGTAGCCGGCGGGGAACTCGCCGTCGGCGAGCAGCAGCTCGTCGACGGGGGTCGTCGGCGCACCGGCGGGGTCAGCCTGGGCGATGGCCGCGGGGGCGACGAGGGCGACGACGGCGGCGCCGATGGCCAGGGTGTTGCGGACGGTACGCACGTGGGTTCTCCTCGGGGATCTGCAGCGCCGAAGGCACTGTTCGCGGTGCCACTGTAGCGAACGACGTTGCAATCGTGAATTCGATCCCGGTGCCCGGAATCCGGCCCGCGCCGCGCGGCGGTTCTGCCAAGCTGCGAGCCATGGGTGCCGATGTCGATGCCAGGGTGTTCACGCGCGAGGACCGCATGCGGTTCCGCCGCCAGGTCCAGCGCGGTACGGACGCCATCGCCCGCATGCTGGCCGAGGGCCTGTTCACGGACGACGGTGCGCCGCCGGAACCGCTGCTGGGCATGGAGGTCGAGCTCAACCTCGTCGACGACGAGATGGCTCCGGCCATGGCGAACGCCGAGGCGCTCGACGCCATCGCGGACCCCGACTTCCAGACCGAGCTGGGCCAGTTCAACATCGAGATCAACGTGGCGCCGCGCCCGTTCGTCGATCAGAGCACGGAGAACCTCGAGGACTCGCTGCGGGACTCGCTCAACCGCGCAGACGACCGCGCCCGCGCCGCGGGGTCGAACCTGGTGATGATCGGCATGCTGCCCACGCTCGAGGAGGAGCACTTCGGCAAGCAGTGGTTCTCCGCCAACCCCCGCTACGACCTGCTCAACGAGCAGGTCTTCGCGGCCCGCGGCGAGGACATCGAAATCGACATCGAGGGCGCCCCGCTCCCCGGCGCGGTGGTCGGCGAGCGCCTGGACATCACCTCCGACACGATCCTTCCCGAGGCGGCGTGCACGTCGCTGCAGCTGCACCTGCGGGTGGCACCGGAGGACTTCGCGGCGCACTGGAACGCGGCGCAGGCCATCGCGGGCGTGCAGGTGGCGATCGCCGCGAACTCGCCCTTCCTCGCCGGGAAGGCGCTGTGGCACGAGACCCGCATCCCGCTGTTCGAGCAGGCCACCGACACCCGCCCCATCGAGCTGCGCAATCAGGGCGTGCGGCCCCGGGTCTGGTTCGGGGAGCGGTGGATCACCTCCACGTTCGACCTCTTCGAGGAGAACACCCGCTACTTCCCCGCGCTGCTGCCGGTGTGCAGCGACGTCGACCCCCTCGAGGTGGTCTCGCGCGGCGAGTCCCCCGAGCTGCCCGAGCTGCGGATGCACAACGGCACCGTCTACCGCTGGAACCGCCCGGTCTACGACGTGGTCGACGGGCACGCGCACCTGCGCGTGGAGAACCGAGTGCTGCCCGCCGGCCCGACGGTGGTGGACACCATGGCGAACGCCGCCTTCTACTACGGCGTGGTCCGGGCGCTGGTGGAGGCCGACCGCCCGATCTGGACGCAGATGAGCTTCGACGCCGCCACCGAGAACCTGCACTCCGGCGCCCGCGACGCCTTCGACGCCGGCCTGTACTGGCCGAACGTGGGCTGGATCCGGCCCGACGAGCTGGTGCTGCGCCGCCTGTTGCCGCTCATGGACAGCGGCCTGAAAGCCTATGGCGTGGGCTCGAAGTCGCGCGAGCGGTACATGCAGATCCTCGAGGGCCGCTGCATCCAGCGGCAGACGGGCTCGTCCTGGCAGCGGCAGGCCGTCGCGGCCAGGGAAGCCGCGGGCGAGTCCCGCGACCGGGCGCTGCGCGGCATGCTCGCCGACTACGTGCAGCTGATGCACGAGGGGAACCCGGTGCACACCTGGGAGGTGTGATCGCGGGCCCGGGTGACGGCCGCGGCGGGAACGGGCGAGGGGAGCACGGCGTTCCGCCGTGCTCCCCTGCTCGTCCCGGGTCGGATCAGGAGACCAGTTCCCCACCGGCGCCGCGGAGGACGCTCTCGGCGAACCGCGGGTACGTGCCGTTGCGGATGGCCTCCCGGGCGGCGGCGGCGAGGGCGACGAAGAAGTGCTCGTTGTGCGCGGTGCACAGCGTCACCGCCAACCCCTCGTTCGCGGCGAACAGGTGGTGCACGTACGCCCGGGTGAATCCGTCGGTGCGGTGGGCGCCGAGCACGCGGCGACCGTTCGGATCGAGCGGCCGGAAGTCCTCGCGCAGCGCCGGATCGGTGAGGTCGAGCACTCCGTCGGTGGTGAAGACGTGCCCCTGCTCCGCGGCGCGGGCCGGCGCGGTCCCGTCGATGAGGTCGACGCCGGCCTCGATCGCCGCGAGCAGCTCCGCCGGCCCGGTGACCGCCGCGAGGTAGCGGGGACGGTCGGCCTCGAGCTCGGCGATGGCGCCCGACAGGGCGCTCGCGCCCTCGAACCGGTAGCCGCCGAAGCCCAGTCCCCCTGCGCGACGGTCCTCGTCGGCGATCCGCCGGAGCCCGCGTGCGGCGGACCGTCGGGTCTCCGGGTCGCCGTCGCCCGTCACGACCGCCCAGAGCGAGAGCGCGTCCTTGCCGTCGGCCGCCTGCCAGCCCCGCTCGGCGAGCGCCCGGCGCGCCCAGCGCTCGGTGCGGACCGGGTCCGTCGGGTCCGCCAGGGCGAAGGTGATGTCGCAGCCCATCCGGTGGGCGAGGCGCACCGGATCCTCGGGCGACCAGTGGTGCGAGGAACCGTCGACTCGGCTGCGGAAAGCGATGCCCTCGTCGGTGATCCGGGTGGCGTGCCGCGGTCCGACCGTCGACAACCCGGGGTCGCCGACGACGGGCGCCGACCACGCCATCACCCGGCCGATCCCCCCGGCGCCCTCGATGAGGTCCGGTCCGGGCTGCAGGAACAGCTCGTGCAGGTCGACGGCCAGCGCCTGCGCGCCGAGGTCGGTCAGCTCGTGCGGAGTGAGTCCGGCGACGGCGCCGCGACCGGCCACGGGGAGGTAGGCGGGGGTCACGATCTCACCGTGTGGCAGCACGATCCGACCGGCACGCGCCCCGGTCGGCGCCGTCCGCTCGATCACGAACTCGGCCGGATCGGTGATCCCCGAGGCCTGCAGCCGAGCATTCCCGGCGATCGCGCGGTAGTCGGTGCGCAGGTCGGCGAGTTCCGCTGCCAGGGAGGCGTTCTGCGCCCGGATCTCGTCGATCTCGCGCCGGGTGAGCGAGGCCCCGGACGCGCGGGCCGGCATCGTCCCCGGCTCCGCCGTCGCGGCACCGGCGAGGTCCGCGCGCTGCACGGGAGCGATCTCCACGGTGTCCGTGATGGCCGGCGGGGTCGTGGGGGCGAGCTTCTCGTCCGCTTCGTCCGGTCCGTGCCCGGCGTCGGAGTCGTCGCCGTGCGGGTCCTTGGTGAGGTCCTGCTGCGCGGAGACGCCGCGGAGCATCACCGCGGCGAAGATCGCCACCGCGAGCAGGATGGCGGCGCCGATGCCGCCGGTCCAGGACAGCGCACTGGTGAACGACTCCGTGGCCGCGGTGTAGAGCGCCGCGCCGATGTCCGAGGGCAGCTCGCGGGCGTGCAGCAGCGCGGCGGCGAGGGTCTCCTTGGCGGAGTCCAGCACGCCGTCCGGCAGGCCCGACGGGGCCTTGTCGTCGAGGCCGTTGCGGTAGAAGCCGAGCAGCACCGAGCCGAGGATGGCGGTGCCGAACGCGGTACCGAGTTCGTAGGCGGTCTCGCTGATACCGGCGGCCTGGCCCGACTCCTCGGGACGCACCGAGCTCATGATGATGTCGTTGGTGAGCGTCATGCCGACGCCCGCACCGAGTCCGACGAGCGCCAGGGCGATGGCGATGAACCACGGCTCGGTGTCGGGGCTGAGGGTGAGCAGCATCGAGAAGCCGCCGGCGGTGATGGCGCCGCCGATGGCGACGATGATCGACGTGGGGAAGCGCTTGACCAGGGCCGCGGCGATGAACCCGGCGCAGGCGGACATACCGGCCTGCGGCAACATCCACAGCGCCGACTTCATGATGCTCAGCCCCGCGACGAGCTGCAGGAACTGGGTCAGGGCGAACATGGCGCCGACCAGCGCGAAGACCGAGAGGAAGTCGATGACGACCGCGCCCGCGAAGGAGCGGCTGCGGAAGAGGCGGACGTTGAGCATCGGGACCGGCATCTTGAGCTGGCGGATCACGAACAGCACCAGCAGGACCAGGCCCGCGACGAAGGTGATGAGCGCGATCCGGGGCTCGTCGCCCTCGGCGAAGGTCTTGACGCCGTAGACGAACGAGATCATGCCGACCAGCGAGAGCACGATGCTGAGCGGGTCGATGCGGCCCGGGTTCGGGTTCCTGCTCTCCGGCACCAGGATCGGGGCGAGGATGAGCAGCAGCACCATGACGGGGATGTTCATCAGGAAGATCGCGTGCCAGGTGAAGGCCTCGATCAGCCAGCCGCCGACGATCGGACCCGCGGCCGCGCCGAGCGCGCCCGACGCGGACCACACCGCCATCGCGGTACGGCGCTGATCGCGGTCGAGGAACATGTTGCGGATCAGCGAGAGCGTTCCCGGCATGATCATCGCGCCGCCGACGCCGAGCAGCGCGCGGGAGGCGATCAGCATCCACGGTTCGCTCGAGAGCGCTCCGAAGACCGACGCGACCGCGAAGATCACCGCTCCGGCGAGGAGGACCTTCCGCCGGCCGAATCGGTCACCCAGGGACGACATGGTGATCAACAGGCCCGCGAGCATCAGCGAGTAGATGTCCAGGATCCAGAGCTGTTGCGCGCCGGTCGGTTCCAGATCCTCTGCGATATCGGCGAGCGCGAAGATCAACACCACGCCGTCGATCGCGATGAGCAGCATCGGTAGGACCAGCACCGCCAATCCCACCCAGGTGCGGGTTGTGGCCCGCGGGGCAGTTCCGTTCATGATTCCTTCTCCTGTCGGTGTAACTTCACCAAGTAGTGTACTACACCGTCACGTATACTAATAACCGACGGCAGGAGAGAAGACATGGCACGACCGAGCGCACGACCGAAGATGATCGAGGCCGCCCTGACGGTGGTGGAGGAACACGGCGTCACCGCACTCACGCTCGATGCGGTGGCCGCGCAGGCCGGGGTCACCAAGCGGGGGCTCATCTACCACTTCCCCACCAAGCACGCGCTGGTCACCGGGATCCACGAGGAGCTGGCGGCGCGGACCGAAGCGGTCCTGATCGCGGAGACCGGACGCGAACCGGAGGATGCGAGCCTCGTCGAGCGCACGCGCGGCTACGTGCGCGCGATGCTGCGATCGGCGAGCACGGTGGAGATGCGGCTCATCCTCGAGGCGGGGAACGAGCCCGACTGGATCACCCCGTGGGAGCGGGTGTACCGGCGCTGGTTCCCCGAGGAAGAGCGCTCGCCGAGCGAGCTCGACGAGCTCGCGCTGCGCTGCCTCACCGCCCGCATGGCCGCCGACGGTTCCTGGGCGTACCAGAGCGTCCTGAGCTCACCGCTGACCCCGGAGTCCCTCGATCGCCTGATCGCGAGCATCCTGAGCCCGCTCGACGACGAATAGCGCCCGCCGCACCACCGAGTGCGGCGGTGCGGCGGTGCGCCGTCAGGCGCCCAGCAGGTGCCCGAGCGCGCGCTCGATGCTCGGGTGGCGGAAGACGTGACCTCGGCCCTCGAGCACGGCCGGGTGCACGCGCTGCGAGGCGAAGGCGAGGTCGTCGGAGCCCTCGCGGCCCAGCAGGAGAGCGGGACCGAAGGCGGGCACGGGGAGCAGCGCGGGCCGGTGCACGGCCCGCCCGAGCGCGCGGGTGTAGACCGCGTTGCGGACCACGCGCGGCCCCACGGCGTTGACCGGGCCGGAGAGCTCCGTGTCCCAGAGCGCGCGGTGGTAGACGTCGACGAGATCGTCGATGCTCACCCACGGCTGCCACTGCCGCCCGTCACCGAGCCGGCCGCCGAGCCCGACGCGGAACAGGGGCAGGAGCATCCCCAGCGTGCCGCCCTGCGGCGCCTGCACGATCCCGGTGCGGACGGTCACCACGCGGGTGTCCTCCCCCGCGCCGTCGTGCGCAGCGGCCTCCCAGCGGCGCACCACGTCCGAGAGGAAGTCGGCCTCGGCCGGCGCCGACGATTCCTCGGTGAGCACCTCGTCGCCCCGATCGCGCCCGTAGAACCCGACGGCCGAGGCGCTGACGAAGACCGGCACGCCGGCCCGGGCCGCAGCGCGGGCGAGCAGCCGCGTCGGCTCGATCCGGCTCGAGGCGACGGCCTTCTTGTGCTCCTCGGTGAACCGGCCGGCGATGCTCGCGCCCGCGAGGTGGATCACGGCGTCCACGCCCTCCAGGACGGCGGGGTCGGGTGCCTGCGGGTCCCAGCGGCGCTCGTCGGCCGCGCGCGGCTCCCCGCGGACGAGCCGCAGCACGCGGTGCCCACCGGTGCTCAGGAACGCGGCGACGTCGGCGCCGACCAGGCCCGACGCGCCCGTGACGGCGATGGTCGACGGGGCCAGGCCCGCGTCCGCGGCGCGCCGGTGCGCGGCGAGGTCGCCGGCCAGGCGGCGGTACCGGAACTCGATGACCTCGGACAGCGCCCGCTCGGGCACGGGGGTGATCACCTCGTCGCTCACCCGGGTCCGGCCCGCGTCCACCGGCTCGAAACCGTGCACGTGCCGCCACGGGAACAGGCCCGTGGGGAGCGTGCGGACGCCGTCCGCACGCACCTCGTCGACGAACCGCCGGCCTTCGATGTAGCCCGACGGGTCGTGCTCGGCCCGCCACTGCAACCCGCCGGGCAGGTCGATCACGGTGACGCCGTCCTCGAGCGAATCCGCCTGCGATCTCAGCTTCATCGGCAGCCACGGCGCCTGCAGGCGCGCGAAGGCACCGGGACGGGAGAACCAGGCGAAGACCTCGTCCACTGGAGCGTCGATGACGGCCGATCCACGAATACCCATGCCCCCACGCTAGCCCCGGAAGCGGCCGCGCACAGCGTCGGAAAAATCATGCGGTCCGATCCCATCCGTTCGTCCCGCGGCTCCGAATGAGGGGCATGGACAGTGCACGCAGACGCTTCGCGGTGATCGGCAGTGGGGTCAGTGGGCTGGTGGCCGCGCACGAGCTCAGCCGCTCGGGCCCGGTCACCCTCTACGAGCGGGACGGCCGTCTCGGCGGGCACGCCCACACCCACGAGGTCGACCTGGGCCTCGGCGCCCCGGTCGCGGTGGACTCCGGCTTCCTCGTCCACAACGATCGCACCTACCCGGTGCTGTGCCGCCTCTTCGACGAGCTCGGCGTCGCCACCCGGGACGCGGAGATGAGCATGTCCATCCGCGACGACGCCCGGGGCGTCGAGTTCGCGGGCGGCAAGGGCGTGCGCGGCCTGATTCCGACGCCGCGCCGCCTGCTCGATCCCGGTCACCTGCGCCTGCTCGCGGAGGTGCCGAGGTTCCACCGCTGCGCCCGCCGTCATCTCGACGGCGCCGGCCCGGACGTGCCGCTCGGCGAGTTCGTGCGCCGCGAGCGCTTCAGCGAGCGCCTGATCCACGGCTTCCTGCGCCCCCTGGTGGCCGCGGTCTGGTCGTGCCCGCCGGACCAGGTCGACGCGTACCCGGCCCGCTACCTGTTCCGGTTCCTCGCCAATCACGGGATGCTATCGGTGGGCAGCTCGCTGCAGTGGCGCACCGTCGTCGGCGGCTCCGCCCGGTACGTCGAGAAGATCGCCGCCGAGCTCGCGGACGTGCGCACCGGCGTCGGGGTCCGCAGCCTGGCGCGGACCGAGCGGGGCGTGCGCATCGTCGACGACACCGGCCGCACCGAGGAGTTCGACGCCGCCGTGGTCGCGGTCCACCCGCATCAGGCGCTGGCGCTCCTGGACGCGCCGACACCGCGCGAGCGGGAGCTGCTCGGCACGATCGGCTACACGCCCAATCCGGCTCTGCTGCACACGGACACCTCGCTGCTGCCCCGCACCCCGAACGCGCGCGGATCGTGGAACTACCTCGCCTCGCACGACGGGCGGCGGGTCTGCGTCACCTACGACCTGAACCTGCTCATGGGCCTGCCGCGCCACGGGGAGACCGCCCTGGTGACGCTCGGCGGCGCCGACCTCGTCGATCCGCGCAGGGTGCTCGCCGAGCTGGACTACGAGCATCCCGCGTTCACCACGGGCTCGGTGGCGGCGGCGCAGCGGATGGGCGAGATCTCCGGCCCCGTGGTCGCTTTCGCCGGCGCCTACCACGGCTGGGGCTTCCACGAGGACGGCGCCGCCTCGGGGCTGCGCGCCGCCGAGCGGATCACCGGAGGCACGCCGTGAGCGCCCCCGCGATGTACGACACCGAGATCGGGCACCTGCGACGCTCGCCCACCGCGTACGGTTTCCGGCATCGCAGCGCGAGCTGGTTCATCGACGTCGACGCCCCGCCCCGGGTGCCGCGCTGGCTGCGGCCCGTGGTGTCGTTCCGGGCCGCCGACCACCTCACTCCGGCGCCCGACGGTGCCGACACCCTGCGCGGCCGGGTGGAACAGACGCTGCGCGCGCACGGCGTCCCGGTCCCGGACGGCCCGATCACCGCGCTCCTCAGCGCCCGCTGCCTGGGCTACGTCTTCGATCCGCTGACGATCTTCTGGTGCCACGACCGGACCGGCGCGGTGCGCACCGTCGTCGCGGAGGTGCACAACACCTACGGGGGGAGGCACGCGTACGTGCTGGGCCCCGAGGCGCAGTCGGGGACGACCGTGCGCAAGGAGTTCTTCGTCTCGCCGTTCCACCCCGTCGACGGCGTGTACCGGCTGCGGGTGCCCGAACCGGGCGAGGAGCTCTCGATCGACGTGGTGCTCGAGCGGCCCGGCAGCGCGCCGTTCACCGCGCAGTGGCGCGGACGACGCCGGCCCGCGACGCCGCGCGCGATCCTGGCCGCGCAGATCCGCGCTCCCCTCGCCCCCCTCGTCGTCGCCGCGCGGATCCGCCGGCACGGCATCCGGTTGTGGGCCTCCGGCCTGCCGCTCGTCCCCCGTCCCGGCTCCGCCCCACAGGAAGCGAAACAGTGACCGTCGAACTCGAAGCAGTCCCCGTCCGCGATCTCGACCTCGCCGTCCCGGTCCCCACCGGCCTGCGGGCCCGCGTCTTCGGCCGCGCGGCCCGTGCGCTCCTGCGCGACGCCGCCGAGCGCAGCGGCGTCGCCGTCACCGTGCCCGGTGCGGCCGCCGGGCCGGCCGGCCCGGCCGGCCCGGCGCTCGTGCTGCACTCCCCGGATGCGGTGCACCGCCGGATCGGCACCGCGCGGCTCATCGGTTTCGGCGAGGCCTACGTCGCCGGCGAGTGGGACTCACCGGACCTCGCCGGTACGCTGACCGCCCTGGCGCAGCGGATGCCCGTACTGGTGCCGCGGTGGCTGCAGTCGCTGCGCGGGCTCGCCGCGACGGCCCGCCCCGGTTCCGAGGTCGGCACGCCCGATCACGTGCGGGCCAACGTCTCCCACCACTACGACCTGTCCAACGAACTGTTCGCGCGGTTCCTCGACGAGACGCTCAGCTACTCGAGCGCCCTGTTCTCCGAGCAGGAGCTGCCCGACGACGGCCCCGATGTGACACGGGCACCCGACCCCGGCCTCCCGCGCTGGGTCGACCTGGCGGACGCCCAGCGCGCCAAGATCGATCGGCTGCTCGACGCCGCCGGTGTCGGACCGGGCAGCCGGGTCCTCGAGATCGGCACCGGCTGGGGCGAACTCGCCCTGCGGGCGGCCGGGCGCGGCGCCACCGTCCGCTCGGTGACGCTGTCCACCGAGCAGCGGGACCTGGCGCTGCGGCGCATCGCCGACGCCGGCCTCGGCGACCGGGTACGGGTGGACCTGCTCGACTACCGCGCCGTCGACGGCGTCTACGACGCCGTGGTCTCGGTGGAGATGATCGAGGCGGTCGGCGCGGCCCACTGGGACGAGTACTTCGGCGTGCTGGCCCGGCTGGTCGCGCCCGGCGGCCGGATCGCGGTGCAGGCCATCACGATGCCGCACGAGCGGATGCTGGCGAGCCTGCGCACCTACACCTGGATCCAGAAGTACGTCTTCCCCGGCGGGATGCTGCCGTCCACCGAGGCGATCGAGTCCTCCTCCCGCACCGCTGGACTCGTCGTGCGGGGCCGCTTCCGCTTCGGGCAGCACTACGCGCAGACGCTGCGCCTGTGGCGGGAGCGGTTCCTGGCCGAGCCGGACACCCTGCCGCCGCCGGCTGATTCGCCCGCGTTCCGCCGGCTGTGGGAGTTCTACCTCGCCTACAGCGAGGCCGGCTTCCGGTCCGGCTACCTGGACGTGCAGCAGATCGTGCTCTCCCCGGAGGTGACCGCATGAACGGCTTCCTGCTCGTGACGGTGGCATCCCTCGCGGCGCTCGCGCTCGTCCAGGCCGTCACCTTCGCCGTGGGCCACCGGATCGGCCGCTACAACGTGGTCGACGTCGCGTGGGGCGCCGGCATCGTGGCCGTCGCCTGGATCGCGCTCGCGCTGGGCGACGGGGATCGCCTGCGCGGACTGATCATCGCCGCGATCGTCACGGTGTGGGGCGTGCGCCTGTCCTGGCACATGTGGGTCAAGTCGGCCGGTAAGGGCGAGGATCCGCGCTACACCGCGATGCTCGATCGGGCCGGCGGCGGTACGGCGACGGTGGTCCGCAAGGTCTTCGTGGTGCAGGGCGCCGCCCAGTGGTTCGTCTCCCTCCCCGTGCAGGTCTCGGCGGTGACCGGCGCGACCACCGCGCCGTGGACGGTCGTGCTCGGCGCGGGCGTCCTGCTCGCAGTGGTCGGCATCGGTTTCGAGGCCGTGGGCGATCACCAGCTGCGCGCGTTCAAGGCCGACCCCGCGCACCGCGGCGTGATCATGGACCGCGGGCTGTGGGCCTGGACCCGGCACCCGAACTACTTCGGCGACGCCTGCACCTGGTGGGGCATCTGGCTGATGGCCGCCAGCGCGTGGCCCGGCGTCCTCACCGTCCTCTCCCCCGTCCTGATGACGTACTTCCTGGTGTACGCGACCGGCGCCCGGTTGCTGGAGCAGTTCATGAGCGGCCGTCCCGGTTGGGACGAGTACGCCGCGCGCACTTCCTTCTTCGTCCCCCGACCTCCCCGAGGAGCATCCCGATGAAACGCACTGTCCTCGCCTGCGCCGCCGCGCTCGCCCTCGCCGCCGGCACCGCCGCGCCCGCCTCCGCAGCCCCGCTCGCCCCCGTCGCGAAGGTCGACGTCGCCCGCTACGTCGGTCTCTGGCACCAGCTCGCGACGATGCCCGCGCCGTTCAGCCTGCAGTGCGCGCGCGACACCACCGCCACCTACCGGGTCCTCGATGCGAGCAACGTCTCGGTGCACAACGCGTGCACCACCTGGACGGGCACGACGTCGCAGATCACCGGCAACGCCCGGGTCGTCGACACCCGCACCACCGCGCAGCTGCACGTCAGCTTCCCGGGTGTCCCGACCCAGGACTCCCTCGACGGTCCGCCGAACTACGTGATCGCCGCCCTCGCCCCGGACTACTCCTGGGCGTTCGTGGGCGATCCCGCGCGCCGCAGCGCCTTCGTGCTCTCCCGCACGCCCGCGGCGTCGCCTGCGCGCTGGGCCGAGATCCGCGACACCGCGACCCGTCTCGGTTACGCCCCGTGCGTCATCCTGACCACGCCCACCACCGGTGGGCTCGACCGGATCGCGCCGCTGTGCTCGCTCTCCTGACGGCCCCACCGCCTCGCGCCGTCGCACCCGTCCGCCACCGACCCGGTAGCGTACGGAGCGATGAAGGAGGCACGTCGATGACCCGTGCTCGATCCGAGGCCGACGATCTGCTCGTCCGCACCGCCGCCGGCGATGTCGGGGCGTTCCGCGACCTCTACGAACGCACCGGACGCCTCGTCTTCGGGACCGCCCTGCGCGTGGTCGGCGACCGGGGCTACAGCGAGGAGATCACCCAGGAGGTCTACCTCGAGGCGTGGCGCAAGGCGTCCGGGTTCGACCCCGCCCGCGGGTCCGCGGAGGCCTGGCTGGTGACGGTGGCGCACCGTCGCTCCGTGGACCGGGTGCGGGCCGAGCGCTCGCGCGGCGACCGCGAGAACAGCTTCGCGTACGCCGATTTCGAGCGCCCGCACGACGTGGTGGCCGAGGCCACCGAACGGCGCGAGGACTCGGGCGCCGTGGTCGAGTGCCTCGACACCCTCAGCGGGCCGCAGCGCGATGCACTCACCCTCGCCTATTACGGCGGGCACACCTACCGCGAGGTCTCGGAGCGGGTGGGCGCTCCCCTGGCCACCGTCAAGAGCCGCATCCGCGACGGCATCGCGCGCCTGCGGCGCTGCCTCGAACCGCTGGGGGTCCCGTCGTGAGCGGTGATGACGTGCGCGACGAGGACCTGCTCGACGACGCCGAGGTCTACGCACTGCACGCCCTCGATCCCGACGAGCGGGCGGCCGTCGACGCGGCCCGCACCGCCGCCGCGCCCGAGGTGCGCGAGGATTTCGACGGGCGGGTCGCCGCAGTGCACGAGACGATGGCGGCGCAGGCCGCCCGGACGGCGGCCGAGCCGCCCGCCACGGTCTTCGATCGGATCCTGGCCCGGATCGTCGACGATCCGGGCGTCACCCCGATCCGCCGCCGGCGCGGACCGTCGCGGCGGGCGTTCACCGTGGCCGCTGCGGCTGCGGTGGTCGCGGTCGCCGTGGTGGCGGGAGTCGTTCTGGGCCGCACCGTCTTCCCCGAGCGGGGCGGACCGGCACCGTCGGAGACCGAGATCGTCCTCGCCGCGCCCGACGCGCGCACCGGACAGGCCCGGATCGGCGATGCGACGATCTCGTTCGTCTACTCGCACGAGCGCAACGCGGGCGTCGTCCTGATGAACGACGTCCCGCCGCCGCAGGACGGCACCGTCTACCAGATGTGGCTGATGGATCCGGGCGGCGGCGCCCGCTCGCGCGGCACGATGACGCAGGCCGATGTCCGTCCGACCACGACGGCGGCGGTGCCCGGCCTCGACGGGGCCACCACGTTCGGTATCTCGATCGAGCGGCCGGGTGGCGCGAGCACGCCGTCGGAGCAGATCGTGACGACCATCCCGATCGCGGCCAGGTGACGCGGGCGGCGGCTCAGAGCACGCGGCCCACGCCGACGTAGCCGTAGTCGCAGCGTAGTTGGGCGGCGGTCAGCGGGTACTCGGGCCGCCATCGCCCGTACCGAACCAGGCCCGGCTCGAGCAGCTCGGTGCCCTCGAACCAGGACAGCAACTCCTGCCGCGGGCGCACGTGCAGCGGCGAGGAGGTGTGCTCGTACCGCCGGCGCACCCAGCGCAGCTCGGCCGCGACGCCGGGGTGCGCGGAGTCGTCGGCGACGTGCGAGAGCGCGAGCATGCTGCCGGGCGCCAGGGCCTCGCGGTAGCGGCGCAGGACGCCGCGGGGGTCGTGCTCGTCGCCGATGAAGACGAATCCGCCCACGGCGAGCAGACCCACCGGCCGGTCGAAGTCGATCAGCCCGCGGGTCGTGGGGTGCCCGAGCACGGCCTCGTCGTCGAGCAGGTTCAGTTTCAGCACGGCCGCGCGCGGATCGTCGCCGACGAGCTGCCGTCCCAGCTCGTAGGCGATGGGCTCGCGGTGCACGAACACCGCCCGCGCGTCCGGCCGGACGATCCGCGCGATCTGGTGCACCGTGCCGCCGGCGGTGATGCCGGATCCGAGATCGAGGAACTGATCGATCCCCGCGGACGCCATCACCTGGACCGCGCGCCGGGCGAAGGTCCGGGTGAGGCGGGCGCCGAGCGCCCAGTGCGGGGCCTCGCGCGCGATCAGCTCCCCCTCCTCCCGGTCGGCGGGCAGGTAGCTCGTGCCGCCGAGGAAGTAGTCGTAGAGCCGCGAGCCGTTCGGCCGGTCGATGTCGAGCGAGTTCGGCGTCGGGTGCACGGGCGGGTCGGTGTTCGTCATCGCACAGTCGAATCTAACCGACCGCGGGCCGGGCCGTAGACTCGTCGGTGCCGCAAATGAACATCGACGAGGAGGGGCATGCCGCAGTCCTCCTCACCGCTGGGCTTCCTGGCGCGCGGTGAATCCGTGGTCGCGCTACTCGTCGACGAGTTCCTCGCGTCCATCGCGGACGACGTCTACCTCCCGCTGCCCGCCGCCCTGGTGCGGGCCGATCTGCTCGCCGGCTTCCAGTCCGTGATCACCGCGCTCGGCGCCGAGGAGTTCGATCCCGCTGTCGGCCGCGACGTCGGACGACTGCTGATCGAGCTGCAGATCACCGTGCCGGCGGGCGCCGCCGCGGCCGGCCGGGCCATCGCCGCACTGCCCGATGCGCTGCTGCGGGAACCGTCGGCGGAGGTCCGTCGCCGCACGGCCCTGATCCTCGCCGAGTACGCCGCCGGCTACGCCGAGGCCCTGACCAGGCGGATCATCGACGGCCAGGCGATCGTGCACCGTGCAGCGCAGCTCGCCCGTCGCGCCGCCGAGGAGGGCGAGCGCGCCGCGCAGGCGCGGCTGCGGGTGATGTTCGAGCATGCGCGCTCACCGGTGTTCGTGGCCGACGAGGGCGGCCGGCTCGTCGAGGCGAGCGCGGCGATGACCCGCATGATGGAGGCCAATCCGACGCTCCTGGGCCCGTCGGGCGACGACGTGCGGCAACTGCTCGCCGACGATCCCCGCGACGCCGAGCGGGTGCTGCGAGAGCTGGCCGACGCGGACGACGCCGGCGTCACGCGCTTCCTCGAGCGCCGCCAGCTGCGGTTCCTGGGCGAGCGCAGCGTCGGCCGATGGGCCCTGAGCCGGGTGCCCGGGAACGGCGACCGGCCGCCGCTGCTCGTCGGCGTCGGCCACGACGTCACCGACCTGCGGGAGACGCACGCGCAGTTGAGCCACCTCGCCCACCACGATCCGCTGACGGGGCTGCCGAACCGGCGTCGCCTGGGCGACGATCTCGCGGCCGGCCCGGACACCATGATCGGTTTCTGCCTCGTGGACCTCGACGGCTTCAAGGGGATCAACGACCGGCTCGGCCACGCCGTGGGCGATCAGCTGCTGGTCGCGGCGGCGGCCCGGATCAGCGCCGCGCTGGCGGGAGTCGGCACGCTCTACCGCGTGGGCGGCGACGAATTCGCTGTACTGGTCCCGCGGCCGTTCCGGCCGGAGGACGCGGCGCAGCTCGTGCATCGCGCGCTGGCGACGCCCGTCGAGCTGCCCGCGGCCGGCGATGGCGCGCCGCTCTCCGTCCGGATCGGTGCGAGCATCGGCACCACCACCTCCGCCCCGGGCGACACCGTCGAGGCGCTCATCGTGGCGGCGGACGCCGGGCTCTACCGCTCCAAGGGCGCACGGCGCGCCTGAGCGCGCGCATGCAGCGTCCCGGCCACCCACAGCAACAGCACCACCACGGCCGTCGAGAGCACCTGGTTGCGGACGTCGTCGTTGGCGATCGCCAGCGCCACGATGCCGAGCAGCACCACCAGGACCGCCCAGGACAGGTACGGGTAACCCCACATCTTCAGCGGCAGCGGGGTCCCGTCGCGCTCGGCCCGGCGGCGCAGCACGATCTGCGAACCGATGGTCGCGAGCCAGGTGACGATGAGGGTCGACCCGACGACGGCGAGCAGCCGGTCGAGCACCTCGGAGCCCCACAGGTACGTGGCGGGCACGGCGAGGAAGCCGATCGCCGAGCTGGCGAGAACGGCGAGGACGGGCACGCCCGAGCGGTTCGCGCGGCCGGCGACCGCCGGCGCCATGCCGCGCTCCGCGAGCGAGTACAGCATCCGCGAGCTGCCGTAGAGGTTGGCGTTGAGCGAGCTGAGCAGCGCGACCACGATGACCACGCCCAGGGTGGTGCCCACGGCCGGCAGCCCGGCGGCGCGCAGGACCGCGACGAACGGCTCCTTCGCGACGGCCGGATCGTCCCAGGGCAGGGCCAGCAGGATCACGGCGACGCTGCCGACGTAGAAGACCAGGATCCGCCAGACGGTGGCGCGGATCGCCCGCCCGACGGTGCGCTCGGGGTCCTGGGTCTCGGCCGCCGCGACGGCGACGATCTCGATGCCGCCGAACGCGAAGGCCACCACGAGCAGGGCGGCGACCACGCCGCTGATGCCGTGCGGCGCGAAGTCGGTGAGGTTGCCCAGCCCCGGCGACGGCGCGGAGGTCCAGCCGAGGAGGTAGCCCACGCCGATGATCAGGAAGAGCGCCACGAAGACGACCTTGATCAGCGAGAACCAGAACTCGAACTCGCCGAAGCCGCGGACCCCGGCCAGGTTCAGCGCGGTCAGCGCGATCATGAACACCAGCGCCCACACCCAGACGGGCGGCCCGCCGGGCAGCAGGCCGTTCAGGATGGCCGCCGCGGCGACGGCCTCGGCCGCCACCACCAGGCACAGCTGCACCCACCAGAGCCAGCCGACGGCGAAGCCCGCACCCGGGCCCAGCGCACGGCCCGCGTAGTAGGAGAAGGCGCCGGGGTTCGGGTCGGCGGCCACCATCTCGCCGAGCATCCGCATCACGGCGATCACGACGAGCCCCGCCACGGCGTAGGCGATGAGCACGGCGGGGCCGGCCAGGGCGATCCCCTTGCCGGACCCGACGAACAGCCCGGCGCCGATCGCCGAGCCGAGGCTCATCATGATCAGGTGCCGGGCGCGCAGCCCGGCGTGCAGACCGGGATCGGCGGGCGCGGCCGCCGCGGTGCTCTCGCCCGACGGTGCCGTCATCAGCCGAACAGCGCCGGCAGGGTGCCCTCGTGCGCGGCGCGCAGGTCGGCCAGCGTCACGCTGAACCGGCCCTGCACCTCGACCGAGTCGCTGCCCTGGTCGACCACGCCGATGCGGACGGCCGGGAGCTCGCGGGCGGCGCACATGGCCGCGAAGCGGGTCTCCTCGGTGCGCGGCACCGCGACGAGCACGCGGCCCGTCGACTCGGAGAAGAGCTGCACGAAGGCGTCCGAGTCCTCGGGGAGCAGCAGGCGGCAGCCCGTCTCACCGGCGAGTGCGGCCTCGACGACCGCCTGCCACAGGCCGCCCTCGGAGAGGTCGTGCGCGGCGGAGACGAGGCCGTCGCGCGAGGCGGCGGTGAGCACGTCGGCCAGCAGCTTCTCGCGGCCCAGGTCCACGCGCGGCGGCACGCCGCCGAGGTGATCGTGCTCGACCTGCGCCCAGATGGAGCCGTCGAACTCGTCGTGGGTGTCGCCGAGCAGGTACAGCGTCTCGCCGGGCTCGGTGCCCAGGCCCGTGGGGATGCGGCGGCGCACGTCGTCGATGACGCCGAGCACGCCGATGACGGGCGTCGGCAGGATCGCGGTGGTGCCCGTCTGGTTGTAGAAGCTGACGTTGCCGCCGGTCACGGGGATGCCGAGCGTGACGCAGCCGTCGGCGATGCCGCGCACCGCCTGCTGGAACTGCCACATCACGCCCGGGTCCTCCGGCGAACCGAAGTTCAGGCAGTCGGTGACGGCCTTGGGGGTGGCGCCGGTGACGGCCACGTTGCGGTAGGCCTCGGCGAGCGCGAGCTGTCCGCCGACGTACGGGTCGAGGTAGGTGTAGCGGCCGGAGGCGTCGGTCGAGAGGGCGATGCCGCGCTGGGTGCTCTCGTCGATCCGGATGACGCCGCCGTCGGCGTTCTCGGCGAGCACCGTGTTGCCGCGCACGTACCGGTCGTACTGCTCGGTGATGAACTTGCGCGAGCACAGCGCCGGCGAGGCGAGCATCTTCAGCGCGGTGGCGCGCAACTCGTCGTCGGTGCCGGGGCGGCGCAGGCCGGCGGTGGTGTCGCCGATGAGCGCGTCCATGAACGCGGGCCGCTCGACGGGGCGCTCGTAGACGGGGCCGTCATGGGCGATGGTGCGGGCGGGCGCGTCGACGACGGTCTCGCCGTGCCAGTCGATGACGAGGTGCTCGCCGTCGGTGACCTCGCCGATCACCGTGGCCAGCACGTCCCACTTGGCGCAGACGGCCATGAACTCCTCGACGTTCTCCGGGGTCACCACGGCGCACATGCGCTCCTGCGACTCGGAGGAGAGGATCTCTGCGGCGCTCATGCCCTGCGCGCGGCACGCGACCTGGTCGAGGTCGATGAACATGCCGCCGTCGCCGGCCGCGGCCAGCTCGGAGGTGGCGCAGGACAGGCCGGCGCCGCCCAGGTCCTGGATGCCGACCACGAGCTTCTCGCGGTAGAGATCCAGGCAGCACTCGATGAGCACCTTCTCCATGAAGGGGTCGCCCACCTGCACCGACGGCAGCTTCTTGGGCTTCTCGTCGGCGTCGAAGCTCTCCGAGGCCAGCACGGAGACGCCGCCGATGCCGTCGAGGCCGGTGCGGGCGCCGAACAGGATGATCTTGTTGCCCTTGCCTGAGGCGAAGGCCAGGTGCAGGTCCTCGGTGCGCAGTACGCCGGCGCACAGCGCGTTGACCAGCGGGTTGCCCGCGTAGGACGCGTCGAAGACGGTTTCGCCGCCGACGTTCGGCAGGCCCAGGGAGTTGCCGTAGCCGCCGACGCCGCGCACCACCCCGTCGAGCACGCGACGGGTGTCGGGCGCGGTGGCCGGGCCGAAGCGCAGCTGGTCCATCACGGCGATCGGGCGGGCGCCCATGGCCATGATGTCGCGGACGATGCCGCCCACGCCGGTGGCGGCGCCCTGGTAGGGCTCCACGTACGACGGGTGGTTGTGCGACTCGACCTTGAAGGTCACCGCCCAGCCGTCGCCGATGTCCACGACGCCCGCGTTCTCGCCGATGCCCGCGAGCATCACCGCGCGCATCTCGTCGGTGGTGGTCTCGCCGAAGTAGCGCAGGTGCACCTTGGAGCTCTTGTAGGAGCAGTGCTCGGACCACATCACCGAGTACATGGCGAGCTCGGCGTCGGTGGGGCGGCGGCCGAGGATCTCGCGGATCCGCTGGTACTCGTCGTCCTTGAGTCCGAGCTCGCGGTACGGCTGGTCGACATCGGGCGTGGAGGCGGCGTGGGTCACCGTGTCTACGTGCACCAGCCCAGTTTAGACGGGTGTTTCACGGCTCGAGTTTCAGCCAGCGATCGAGCACGACCCGGGCCTGCTCGACGGGCTCGCCGTCGGCGGGCCGCAGCACCAGTTCGGGCCGTTCGGGCGCCTCGTAGGGCGCGCTGATCCCGGTGAAGTCGGCGATCTCGCCCGCCCGCGCCTTGGCGTACATGCCCTTGGGGTCCCGCTCGGCGCAGACGTCGATCGGGGTGTCGACGAAGACCTCGACGAAGGGCAGGCCGGCCTCCTCGTGCTGGGCCCGGATCCGGTCGCGGTCCTCGCGGTACGGGCTGATCAGCGAGGCGATCGCCACCGTCCCGGCGTCCGCGAGCAGTTGCGCGACGGCGCCCACGCGGCGCACGTTCTCCGCGCGATCGGCGGCCGAGAAGCCGAGGTCGGCGTTGAGGCCGTGGCGCAGGTTGTCGCCGTCGAGCCGGTAGGCGGGGATGCCGCGCGCCACCAGGAGGCGCTCGAGCTCGCACGCCACCGTCGACTTGCCGGAGGCGGACAGGCCCGTCAGCCAGACGGTGCCGCCCCTGCTCGCGCGGTCCTCGCGCCGCACGGCCGCCCCGTGCCAGACCACGGCGCCGGCCTTGAGCGTCGGCCCGGAGATCATGCCGGCCGCGACGGTCTCATTGGTCTGCGGATGCACCAGCACGAAGCTGCCCATGGTGCGGCCGCGCCGGTACGGATCGAAGAGCACGGGCCGGCGCGCCGTGAGCTGCACCCGGCCGATGTCGTTGAGCTCGAGGCCGGTCGCGTCCTGGTCGCGGTGCAGGGTGCTGGTGTCGAGCCGGTAGTCCAGCGCCTCGATCCGCACGAGATCGCTGGAGTGGGCGTGCAGCATCCGGTACTCGGCGCCGACGCTGAGCGTGGCGGTGTCGGAGAACCAGCACACGGTGGTGTCGAGGTCGGTCGCGGACTGCGGCCGGTTCGCGGGCCGGCACAGCACGTCGCCGCGGCCCACGTCCAGGTGATCGGCGAGCCGCACGCACGCCGCCTCCCCCGCCTCCAGCCGCTCGGCGGGCGCACCACCGGGCCGGTACAGCTCGGCGACGGTCGTGGTGAAGCCCGACGGGAGCGCGACCACCTCGTCGCCGACGGCGAAGGCGCCGGAGGCGACGGTGCCCGCGACACCGCGGAAGTCGGAGTCGCGGGGCCGGATCACGTACTGCACGGGCAGCCGCGCGTCGATGAGGTTGCGATCGCTGACCACGTGCACGTTCTCGAGGTGGTAGAGCAGCGACGGGCCGTCGTACCACGGAGTGTTCGGCGAGCGCTCGGTGATGTTGTCGCCGAGCAGCGCCGAGACCGGGATCGCCTCGACGTCGTGCACCTCGAGTTTGGCGGCGAATTCGGCGAACTCGGCGCGGATGGCGTCGAACCGGGCGCGGTCGAAGTCCACGAGGTCCATCTTGTTCACGCACAGCACGATGTGCTCGACGCCGAGCAGCGAGGTGAGGAAGGTGTGCCGGCGGGACTGGCGGGTCAGGCCGTGCCGGGCGTCGACGAGGATGAGCGCGACGTCCGCGGTGGAGGCCCCGGTGACCATGTTGCGGGTGTACTGCTCGTGGCCGGGGGTGTCGGCGAGGACGAACTTGCGTGTGGCGGTGGCGAAGTAGCGATGGGCCACGTCGATCGTGATGCCCTGTTCGCGTTCGGCCCGCAGCCCGTCGGTGAGCAGGGCGAGGTCGACGCCCTCCTCGCCGCGGGCGGCGGTGGTGGCCGCGACCGCGCTCAGCTGGTCCTCGAGAACGGATTTCGATTCGTAGAGCAGGCGTCCGATGAGCGTCGACTTGCCGTCGTCCACGCTGCCGGCCGTCGCGATGCGCAGGATCTCCATCAGAAGTACCCCTCCTTCTTCCTGTCCTCCATGCCGGCCTCGGAGATGCGGTCGTCGGCGCGGGTCGCGCCGCGCTCGGTGATCCGGGTGGTGGCGATCTCGGTCACCACGGCTTCCGGGGTGGCCGCGTCCGAGGCGACGGCGCCGGTGCACGTCGCATCGCCGACGGTGCGGTAGCGGACCGTCCGGCGTTCCGGCGTCTCGCCGGGCAGGGCCTCGACGAGCGGGCCGGTGGAGAGCAGCATCCCGTCGCGCTCGATCACCTCGCGCTCGTGCGCGTAGTAGAGCGAGGGCAGGGCGATGGACTCGGCGGCGATGTACTGCCAGATGTCGAGCTCGGTCCAGTTGGAGAGCGGGAAGACGCGGATGTGCTCCCCCTTGCCGTGCAGGCCGTTGAAGATGTTCCACAGCTCGGGGCGCTGCGCGCGGGGATCCCACTGCCCGAAGCGATCCCGGAAGCTGAAGATCCGCTCCTTGGCGCGCGCCTTGTCCTCGTCGCGGCGCGCCCCGCCGAAGGCGGCGTCGAACCGGTGCTCACCGATCGTGCGCAGCAGCGTCGCGGTCTGCAGCCGGTTGCGGGTGGCGCCCGGGCCGGTGGGCTCGACGACGGCGCCGGAATCGATGTCGTCCTGCACGCTGCCGACCACGAGCCGCAGGCCCAGGCGCTCGGCCAGCTCGTCGCGGAAGGCCAGCACCTCGTCGAAGTTGTGGCCGGTGTCGATGTGCAGCACCGGGAACGGGATCGCGGCGGGCCAGAAGGCCTTGGCCGCGAGGTGCACCATCACCACCGAGTCCTTGCCACCCGAGAACAGCAGCACGGGGCGCTCGAAGGTGGCCGCCACCTCCCGGAAGACGTACACCGTCTCCGCCTCGAGGAGCCGCAGGTGATCTGCGGCGACCGTCGTCTCCACCACTGTCCAAACCTCCGGTTCATATTTGGACCCCATTGGTCCATTTCTGACCCGAAGGCTAGAACGTGTTCTCTTCGCTTGTCAACGCCCGGCGCGGCCGGGCTTGACGCCCCCGATCCGCACGGTGATCCGGTCCGCGGCCGCGATGAGCGAGGTGGCGCGCTCGGCGATCTCGCGCTCGGTCAGCTCTGCGCTGACGTACAGGCTGGCCACCATCGCCTGCGCGCCGTCACCGTCGAAGACCGGCGCCGAGATGACGCTCACGTTCTGCGACTCCCCCGGCTCGGCGGCGTCGCCGCGCAGATGGACGCGGTCGCCGATGCCAGCGACCACTTCCCCGAGCACGGCGCGCAACTCCGCGGGGATGTCGCCCGGCACGCCCGCCATGAGCCGGTGGAGTTGCTGGCCCGCGGGGGTCAGTAACTCCACCAGGTAGCCGTCGGCGCGGCAGGTCTCGATCACCCGCGCGAGCCGGTCGCCGTCGGCGCGCACCCGGTCGCGCGCGAGCCAGCGCTCGAGGCGCCCCGTGCGATCCCAGAGCACGTACATCAGCCCGATCGGCGGCGTGAACGGGTAGCCGTCGCCCACCTTGACCATCGCCGGCCGGTGCGGATCGACGGCCACGTCGAGCACCGTGACCCGATCGCCGACCACGCCGGAGAGCGAGGCCGGGTGCCCGAACGCCTCCCACAGTCCAGCGAGGATGTCGCCTCCGGCCGGATCCTCACGCAGCGAGGTGCGCGCAGCGCGGCCGAGCGGGATCAGCGCGGGCCCCAGGCGGTAGGTCTTGTCCCGGTCGTCGCGCAGCAGGTAGCCCGATTCCACGAGCGTGGCGACGATGCCGAGGCAGGTGGGCTTGCTCAGGCCGACGCGGCGGGCGAGCTCGGAGATGCCGAATCGCTCACGCTCGTGCCGGGACAGGAACTCGAGCACGGCCACCACCCGCGCGGTCGGCGGCGAGGTCCGCCCCGCCGCGGCGGGCGGCGCTTCCACCCCGGTCGGTTCCGTCATCGGGACTCCTTGACACTCGTCGATCCCTGCGCCTACGGTCTGGAACAGGTTCTACCAACTTGGTCCATATTTGTACCACTATCGGAGGTGGGATGTACAGCGATCCACTCGTCGCGGCGATCGGCGAGGCCGAGGCCCTCGTCGCCGCGGCTCCGCACATCGAGACCGAGGCCGACCTGTTGGAGGGACTGCAGTACCTCGCGCAGGGTGTGGCGGCCTGCGTGCACGGCGCCTTCCACTTCGACAAGGATCACCCGTTCCTGCTCAGCGGCACCGGGCCGTTCACCAAGATGGGGCTGGACAACCCGGACACGCTGTACTTCGGCGCGCGGGTCGACGGCGCCCACGAGTACGTGGTCACCGGCCGCCGGGGCACCACCTGCGACATCAGCTTCCAGGTCCTCGGCGGCGGCGAGTACACCGACGACAACGTCCCGGCCAGCGCCGTCGCCTTCGACGACCGCGAGCTGACGGTCGATGCCGACGGCCGGTTCGAGGTGCGCTTCGGCCCCGGGGAGCCCGTACCGGGCTCCTACTACCGCCTCCCGCCGGGCAAGGCGCAGTTGGTGATCCGCGAGGTCTTCGACGACTGGTCCGCGCGCCGCAGTACCTTCGCCATCGCCCGCACCGACACCGCGGGTACCGCCCCGCCGCCGGTGACCCCCGAGCTCATGGCCAAGCGCTACGCCGCCGCGGGCAAGCAGCTGGTGAGCCGGGTCAAGACCTGGCTGCAGTTCCCGAAGTGGTTCTACGACCCGCTGCCGGTGAACACGCTGACCGCGCCGCGGCTCACTCCCGGGGGCCTGTCCACCCAGTTCTCCTCGGTGGGGCACTACGACCTCGCCGACGATCAGGCCCTGATCATCACGGTCCCCCGCGGCGACGCCCCGTACCTGGGCTTCCAGCTCGGCAGCCTCTGGTACATCTCGCTCGACTACATCCACCACCAGACCTCGCTCAACGGCAGCCAGGCGCAGGAGGATCCGGACGGAATGATCCGGATCGTGGTCTCCGAGAAGGACCCCGGCGTCACCAACTGGGTCGAGACGCTCGGGCATCGCCGCGGCTACCTCCAGTTCCGCTGGCAGCGTACCGATTCCGCGCTCACGGCCGCGGACGGACCCACCGCGCAGGTGGTCCCGCTCGCCGAGGTGCCGGCGCACCTGCCGCACTTCGCATCCAACCGCATCGACGCCGACGCCCGTCGCGCGCGGATCGCGCAGCGAGCGCGGCTCATCGGCGAGAGGATGGTCGGCTGATGCCCGGCCTGGGACTCGACGGCAGGGTCGTCGTCATCGCGGGCGCGGGGCCGGCGCTGGGCGCCGTCCTCGCGGAACGCTTCGCCGACGAGGGCGCGCGGGTGGTCCTCGTCGCGCGGAACGCGGAACGGATCGAGGCCATGGCCGCCGAGATCGACGGTGCGGTCGCGATCCCCGCGGACATCACCGACGAGGGCTCGCTCGCCGCACTCGCGACGCAGGTGCGCGAACGCTTCGGGCGGGTCGACGCGGTGATCAACAACGCCTTCACCTATCCGTCCATGCAGCGGCTGGTGAAGACCGATCCCGCCCACATCCTGCAGAGCGTGGACCTGATGGCGCTCGGCGCGCTGCGCACCGTGCTCGCCTTCCGCGAGGCCCTGGCGGCCGCGGACGGCGGCGGCGCCGTGGTCAACGTCAACTCGATGGTGATCCGGCATTCGGATCTGCGCTACGGCGGCTACAAGGCCGGGAAGACGGCGCAGCTCGCGCTCGCGCAATCGCTGGCCACTGAGCTCGGCCCCGAGGGTATCCGGATCAATTCCGTGGTGCCCGGCTGGATCTGGGGCGACACCCTCAAGGCCTACTTCGAGTACCGCGCGAGCACCAAGGGCGTCACCGTGGCGGAGGACTACGCCGACGCGGCGAAGAACTCGGACCTGCGGCGGCTGCCCACCGAGGACGAGGTGGCCTCGGCCGTCCTTTTCCTCGCCTCCCCCGCGCGTCCGGCATCACCGGCCAGACGCTCGACGTCAACTGCGGAGAGTTCCATGTCTGAGACCACCACCTCCGTCGGCACGGTCGACGATCTCCACGAGTCCGCGATGCGCCGCACCGGGCTGAGCGACTTCGGCGACCCGTCGGACGGCTACCGCGAGGCGCTGCAGGTACTGCTGGACTCCTACCGCGAGGAGGCCGCCCTCACCGAGCTCGGCTCGAAGCTCTCGCGGGTGTTCCTGCGCGGTGCCCTCTCCGCCAGGTTGATCAGCGAGGCGGCGTTCGCGGCGAACCCCGGCCACGCCGACGTCACCGTCGATCGGCCGATGTTCGTCACCGGCCTGCCCCGCTCGGGCACGACGGCCCTGCACCGGCTGCTCGACGCCGATCCCGGTAACCAGGGCCTGCAGATGTGGCTCGCGGAGGTCCCGCAGCCGCGGCCCCCGCGCGCGACGTGGGCGGAGAACCCGGTCTACACGCTCCTCGACGAGCAGTACGCGCAGCACCACACCGAGCACCCGGAATTCATGGGCCTGCACTACATGTCGGCCTCGGAGGTCGAGGAGTGCTGGCAACTGCTGCGGCAGTCCGTGCACTCGGTCTCCTACGAGTGCCTCGCGCACGTCCCGTCGTACGCGGCCTGGCTGGCCGAGCAGGACTGGACACCCGCGTACCGCCGGCACAAGCGCAACCTGCAGCTGATCGGCATGAACGATCCGGGCAAGCGCTGGGTCCTCAAGAACCCGAGTCACCTGTTCGCGCTCGACGCGGTACTCGAGGTGTACCCGGACGCCCTGATCGTGCAGTGCCACCGGCCCGCCGAGACGATCATCGCCTCCGTCTGCTCGCTCGCGCAGCACGCCACCGAGGGCTGGTCGACGGCCTTCACCGGCGCGACGATCGGCGCGGATCAACTGGACACCTGGGCCCGCGGGCTCGACGCCTTCGACGAGGCCCGCGCGCGGCACACCGCCGCCGGCCGGGGCGATCAGTTCGTGGACGTGGATTACCGCGACCTGGTGGCCGATCCGCTCGGCACCGTCGGGGACATCTACGGCTCGTTCGGGTTGGAGCTGACCGACGAGGCACGGCAGGCGATGTCGGCGATGCACGACGCCAGTCGATCCGGAGCCCGCCGCCCCAACCACACCTACTCGCTCGAGGACTACGGACTGACGGAGGCGACGGTCCGCGCCCGGTTCGATTGAGCGCCCGGCGGCCGGGGCGTAGCCTCGCGGCATGGGGTCCAGGGGCATCACAGTACTCGGTGTCGTCGCGATGATCACCGCGACGACGGCCGTGACCGCCTGTCAGGGCGTCGCCGCCGGCGAGCCGGTGGCGACCCCGCAGGTGCCGCAGATCCGCCTGGTCACCAACGTGCTCCCGACCACCCCGGCGCAGTGCGGATCCGGGATCCCCGCCGCCGAGGAGCCCGCCCGGATGTGCAACACCGCAGGCGATCTCCTGTATGAGGTGGATCGGTCGGTCACGCATTCCCCGGTCAAGCGCGCGAGCGCCGGTGTGCCGCAGAACCAGACGCAGTGGGTGGTCACGTTCGATCTGACCGACGCCGACGCCGATGCCTTCGCGGAGCTCACCGCGCGCAACGTGGGCAAGCAGATCGCGATCGCCGTAGGCGGACGCGTGATTACCGCACCCTCGGTCAACGGGCCGATCTCCGCCGGCATGGTGCAGGTCACCGGCGGCTTCGACGAGAAGTCCGCGAAGGACCTCGCGCACCGGCTGCAGCCGTCCTGACCGCGAGCGGTCGGGACGGCTGCAAGGGCGACTCGGTCAGAGCGCCGGGGCGGGCTCCTTCGGGGCCGGGGCCGCGGAGTCGTGGTCGTCGACCATCGTCGACTCGTCGAACGGGTCCTGCTTGTCGAGCACGCGCTGCGTCTGCGCCAGGTCGACGGTGGAGGTCCACTTCCCGATCAGCAGGGTCGCGATCGCGTTGCCCGAGAAGTTGGTCAGCGCGCGGGCCTCGGACATGAACCGGTCGATGCCGACGATCACGGGGACGCCGTCGAGCAGGTCCGGGCGGTGGGTCTGCAGGCCGCCGGCCAGCGTCGCGAGACCGGCACCGGTGACGCCCGCGGCGCCCTTCGAGGCGATCATCATGAACAGCAGCAGGGAGAACTGCTCGCCGAGGGAGAACGGCGCGCCCATCGCGTCGGCGATGAACAGCGACGCCATCGTCAGGTAGATCGCGGTGCCGTCGAGGTTGAAGGAGTAGCCGGTGGGCACCACGATGCCGACGGTCGACTTCTCCACGCCCGCGTGCTCCATCTTCGCGATCAGGCGCGGCAGCGCGGACTCGCTGGAGCTGGTGGCGACGATGAGCAGGTACTCGCGGCCCAGGTAGCGCGCCAGCTTGAACACGTTGAGCCCGGTCACGAACCGCAGCAGCAGCCCGAGAATGATGAAGACGAAGATCGCGCAGGTCACGTAGAAGGCCACCATGAGCCACGCGAGCTGCTTGACGGCCTCGAAGCCGGTGGCGCCGACCACCGCCGCGATGGCGCCGAACGCGCCGACCGGCGCGAGCCACAGCACCATCACGAGGATGCGGAAGACCAGCTTCTGCACCAGGCCGATGCCGCGCAGCACGGGCTCCCCCGCGCTGCCCATCGCCTGGAGCCCGAAGCCCACGAGCAGCGCGACCAGCAGGGCCTGCAGCACGCTGCCCGACGTCAGCGACGAGAACAGGGTGTCGGGCACGATGCTGCGGATGAAGTCCCAGGTGCCGCCCGCCTCGTGCGCCTGATCGGCGTACTTGGCGCCGCCGCCCGGCTCCTTCGGCAGGTTCAGGCCGGTGCCGGGCTTGAGCAGATTCCCCACGAACAGGCCGATCGCCAGGGCGAAGGTCGACATGAGCACGAAGTAGCCCATCGCGAGGCCGCCGATCTTGCCGACCGACGCCGCGGCCCGCACCGAGCCGATGCCGAGCACGATGGTGCAGAAGATGACCGGGGCGATCATCATCTTGATCAGGTCCACGAAGAGATCACCGAGCGGCTTGAGACCCTTGCCGAACTCGGGGGCCAGCAGGCCCACGATCACCCCGGCCACCACGGCGATGATGACCGCGATGTAGAGCCAGTGCGTCTTGTCGCGTTTTCCTTGGGCCGCCACGGCGTCCTCCTTGATCGATGGGGCGAAGAGAGCCTGCATCGATACTGGAAGAAGTGTGACCTGCAGCACAGCTTGTGTTCATTGTGTAAACGTCTTCATCGTGAGGAACAGAACCCGCAGCGTCGCCGCCCAGTCCTTCCTGGCCCAGATGGCGATCCTGCTGACGATCGCGGTGGGCGCGTCGTGGCTGGTGATCACCCAGGCGCGGGACGACGGTGACCGCACGGCGGCGGCGCAGACCCGAGCGGCCGCGGTGGCGCTCGCGGCCTCCCCGTCGACGGTCGCGGCCCTCGCCGCCCCCGACGGATCGGTGACGATGCAGCCGGTCGCGCAGCGGACCGGTGCGCTCGGCAGCCTCGACTTCGTGGTCGTGATGCGGCCCGACCGCACCCGGCTCAGCCACGCCGATCCGGCGCTGATCGGCGGGAAGTTCACCGGCACCATCGACCGGGCGCTCGCCGGGGAGACCTTCACCGAGACCTACGCGGGCAGCCTCGGCCCGTCGATCCGCACGGTCACCCCCGTGTACGACGCCTCCGGCACTCTCGTCGGGCTGGTCTCCGCCGGGGTCACCCGGGCCCGTCTCGGGGATCAGGTGCGCGACGCGCTGCCCCGCATCCTCGCCGTGGTCGCGGCCGCGCTGTTGATCCTCGTCGCGCTCTCCGCGCTCGCGCAGCGCCGCATGCGGCGCCAGACCCTCGGGCTCTCCGCGCACGACCTGCGCGGTCTCTACGAGCACCACGACGCCGTGCTGCACACCCTCTCCGAGGGGCTGATCGTCTTCGACGCCGGTGCGCCCGACGGTCCGGCGCAGGTGGTCAACGACGAGGCGCGCCGGCTGCTGGCGCTGCCCGACGGCGACATCGGCCAGGCCGACCTGCCTCCCTCGCTGCGCGGCGCCGCCGACCTGGAGGACGAGCTGCACGTGACCGGCAACCGCGTGCTCCTGGTCAATCGCCGCCCCGTCACCGGCCCGACCGGCCCGATCGGCACCGTCCTGACGGTGCGCGACCGCACGGAGCTGCAGACGGTCCTCGGTGAACTCGACACCGCTCGCTCGCCGACGCGCTGAGCGCCCAGGCGCACGAGCACGCCAACCGGCTGCACGCGGTGGTCACCATGATCGAGCTCGGGGAGGACGGGGCCGCGGCGGACCTGGCCGTCGCCGACCGCTCCGCCTCGCAGGAACTGATCGACCGGCTGGCGGGCGATCCCGCGCCGTCGGCCGTGGCGCTGCTGGTGGCCAAGACGGCCGCGGCGTCCGCGCTGGACGTCGAGCTGACCGTGGCCGAGGGCACCGACCTCGCCCGCGCGCCGCTGCCCGACCCGCAGTTGCTCACCCTCCTGGGCAACCTGGTGGACAACGCGATCGACGCCGCCGGCCCCGGCGGCTGGGTGGAACTCGCGGCGGCGAGCGGCGACGGGGCGTGGGAGCTGCGCGTCGCCGACAGCGGGCCCGGCATGTCCGCCGACGAGTTCGCCCGCGCCCGGATGCGCGGCTATTCCACGAAGGACCGCGGCGGCCGGTTGCACGGCGGGGGCCTCGGCCTCGCCCTGGTCGATCAGGTGGTGCGGCAGGCGGGTGGCACGATCGAGGCGGAACGCGCGCCGTCGACGGTGACGGTGCAGCTACCGGGAGGGGCGCGATGACGATCCGGGTGCTGGTGGTCGACGACGAGCCGCGGATCGCGAGCGCGCACGCCGAATACGTCCGGCGCATGGACGGTTTCGAGCTCGCCGGTGTCGCCGGCACGGCGGGCGCCGCCCTGCAGGAGGTGCGACGGTCCGCCGTCGCCGGCCCGCCCGTCGACCTGGTGCTCGCGGACGTGGGGCTGCCGGACCGCAGCGGGCTCGACCTCGCGGCGGACCTGGCGGGCGTCCGCCCGCAGCCCGACGTCATGGTGATCACCTCGGCGCGCGACATGGAGACCGTCCGCGGCGCGATGGCGAGCGGCGCGATCCTCTACCTCATCAAGCCCTTCACCTTCGCCGCCTTCGCGGACCGGCTGCGCCGCTACCTGTCCTTCCGCGAGGCGCTCGGCGGCGGCGATGTCGGCCAGCGCGAGGTCGACGCCGCATTCGCGGCACTGCGCGAGGCTCCCGCGGCGACGACGGCGCCGAAGGGGCTGGCACCGTCGACCCTGGAGACCGTGACCGGCGCGCTGCGGCACGCCGACGAGCCGCTGGGCGCGGCGGAGGTCGCGGCACGGACGGGGATGTCGCGGGTCACGGCGTGGCGCTACCTCGAACGCCTCGCGGACGACCGCCTGTGCGAACGGATCACCGAGTACGGCGGCCGCGGCCGCCCGGAGGTGCGCTACCGCTGGCTCTGAGGCCCGTCGGTGACGCCGCGCTCGTAGTCGGCCCGCGCCGCGCGGTCGGCGGTACGGACCTGGTCGGGAACGAGCAAGCGGTCCAACAGGTCCCGCACGGCTTGCGGCGCCAGGGTCTGCAGCCGGTCCAGCAGGGCGACGGTCCGCGGCACGTGCACCTCGAACCGCGGCCGGTCGAGCGCACCCGCGACGGCCTCCGCGATCGTTTCGGGCGTGAGCATCGCCGCGCCGCCCGTGGTGGTGCCGGCCGCGAGCGCGGTGTCGACGACGGCGGGCATGACCACGCTCAGTTCCACACCGGTGCCGCGCAATTCGCGGCGCACCGCGCGCAAGTAGCCGTAGATCCCGTGTTTGGTGGCGCTGTAGGTGGCCTCGCCCGCCGGGCTGAGCTTCGACGCCGCCGACGCCACGGTCACCACGTGCCCGCGGCCGCGGGGGACCATGCGGCGGGCGGCGAGCCGGGTCCCCAGGATGGGTCCGACGAGGTTCACGGCCACCTGCCGCTCGATCGATGCGGTGCTCTCCTGCGCGAACGGGCCGACCCACATCACCCCGGCGTTGTTGACCAGCGCGTCCAGCGGACCGTCGGCCTCGGCGGCGTCGAGGAACGCGGCGAAGGAGGCCTCGTCCGTCACGTCCAGCGGCACGGCCACGGCGCGGCCGCCCACGGCGCGGATCCGCTCTGCGACCGCGTGCGCGGCGGCCTCGTCGCGATCGCCGATCCACACCCGGTGGCCGCGTGCCGCGAGGAGGCGGCAGGTGGCGGCGCCGATGCCCGCGCCGCCGCCGGTCACCGCGATGCTCCGCCCGTTGCCGTCCGTCATCCGATCACGCCCTTCCGTCGCCCCGATCCTAGGACGGGCCGGCGGCCACCGCGGGCGGTGCCGGTACGGTCGCGCCCTTGGCGGCCGCCGAGTCGCGCGAGGCGAGGTAGTCCTGGTGCAGCATCCGGCGGGTGATGCGCGGGGTGACGGAGCGGCCGAACGCGCCGACGACACCCAGCGGGGTGTTCACCCGGGTGGGGCGCTCGCGCAGGGCGCGGATGATCATCCGGGCCGCCCGCTGCGGGCTGATCACCCGCGCGTCGTCGTAGGCCTCCGTCGGGGCGATCATCTCGGTTCGGACGAGCGGCATGTGGATGTTGGTGAACGTCACGTGATCCGAGAGCAGCTCGGTCGCGGCGATGTCGGTGAAGGCGTCCAGCGCCGCCTTACTCGCGACGTACGCCGCGAAGCGCGGCCCGCGGGCGAGCACGCCGATGCTCGAGATGTTCACCACGTGCCCGAAGCCGCGCTCGCGCATGTGCGGCAGCAGCGCCAGGATCATGCGGACGGCACCGAAGTAGTTGACGTCCATGGTGCGCTCGAAGTCGTGCATCCGGCCCGTGGAGGCCTTGACCGAACGCCGGATCGACCGGCCCGCGTTGTTGATGAGGTAGTCCACATGGCCGTGCTCGGCGAGGATCCGCGCCACGGTCGCATCGACGGCGTCGGCGTCCGTCACGTCGCACACGTAGGCCCAGGCCTCGCCGCCGCCCGCCCGCACCTGCTCCGCGGTGGCTTCCAGCTCGGCGGCGTTGCGCGCCAGCAGGATCAACCGAGCGCCCTGCTCGCCGAGGGAGATCGCGGTCTGCCGGCCGATGCCCGACGAGGCGCCCGTGACGACCACGTGGCGCCCGGCGATCGGATCCCGGCGGCGCAGCCGCGCCGGATCGAGCTGCTCGCGCCAGTACGCGAACAGCTTCGGGCCGTACTCCTTGAGCGGCGGCACCTCGATCCCGGTGCCCTGCAGCGCCCGCCGGGTCGGCTCCGAGGTGTAGGTGGCGGTGAATCCGAGGTTCTCGAAGGCCTTGGGCGGGATCCCGGCCTGCTTGAGGACGGTGTCGCGCGCGACGCCGACCCTGCCCGCCCCGCTGGCGCGGAGGGCGGGATCCACGATGCGGCGCGACACTCGGCCCACCGCGCGCGGCGCTCCGGCGGGGCGGGCGATGGCGCGGTAGAGCTCCAGGACGCTCTGCGGCTGCGGGTTCACGAGGTGGTAGGTCCGCCCCGTCCCCTCGTTCCGGAGCAGCAGCTCGACCAGCGCCTCGGCCACGTAGTCGACCGGCACGACATTGGTGTCGCCGGTGTCCGGCACCACCATCGGGATCATCGACGGCACGCGCCGCAGGGCGTCGAAGGCGGGGAAGAAGTAGTACGGCCCGTCGATCTTGTCCATCTCGCCGGTGCGCGAATCTCCGACCACGATCGCGGGGCGGTAGATCCGCCAGCGCAGGCCGTCGGCGTCGCGCACCAACTTCTCGGACTCGAACTTGGTGCGGTGGTACGGCGAGGGGAAGCCCTGCCCGAGGTCGAAGTCGTTCTCGGAGAACGGGCCCCGGTGATCGCCGGCGACCGCGACGGAGGAGACGTGGTGCAGCTCCGCGCCGGCGCGCAGGGCGAGCGCGATGACGGCGCGGGTGCCCTCGACGTTGACCGCGTCGTTCGCCTCGGCGCTCGCGGCCATGTCGTAGACGGCGCCGAGGTGGAGTACGGCGTCGATGCCCGCGGGCTCGGACTCGATGCCCAGGCCGGGGGCGGCGAGGTCGCCCAGCAGGGGCCGGACGCGCTCCTCGCCGTAGCGGGCGCGCCACTGATCGAGCTTGGACACCGACGACGGGCGCACCAGCAGGTGCACCACGGCGTCGGGGTCGCGCTCGAGCAGCAGCGGGACGATGCGCCGGCCCAGGAATCCGGTGGCGCCGGTGATCAGGTAGGTCTTCATTGCGACTCCTCGGGGAGGCTCTGCAGTAACTGACTTTGGAGTAACCTTACTCAGTAGTCAGTTCTTCGCAACAGGCGATCCCCCGGAGAGTGCGGACGGGTCGACGGTGAGCAGGTCCTCCATGTCCGAGGCGTCCACCAGCGGGTCCTCCAGATCGATGACCAGGCGCGAGTGCGCGATCAGCCGGGCCTGCCCGGTGATCACGGAGTGCAGCGCGGCGTACCCGCCCACACGCCCCTCCCCGCGCACCGTGCCGACGAACCGGTTACCGCGCGGCGAGATCGTCTCCAGCGACTCCCCCTCCGCGATCTCGCCCCGGCGGTGCATCAGGGCCAGGCGCGCCGAGGTCCCCGTCCCCGTGGGGCTGCGGCACAGCACGCCGGGGTGCACGTACGTGGCCGACGGCGACTCGTACCGCCCCGGCGCCAGCCGGGTCACGGGTCCGGTGAAGTGCGCGAAGGACAGCGGGCCCACGTCCCCCAGGTCCGGGTGCTCGAGGGCGAGCCCGGGCCGGGCCGCGCGGACGACGGCGTCGCCGAAGGCGGTCAGCGCGATCTGCTCGTCGGCGCTGATCCGGAAGTCCCAGGCGGCGGCGTCGATCAGCGCGTAGTGCGCGCCGCTCCAGACCAGGTCGTAGCGGACCTCGCCGTAGTACGGCACGTCGACGGTGAGCCCCTCCCGCTCCACGTAGGCCGGCTCGCCCTGCGTGGTGATGGATTCGACCCGGTCGTCGTGCACCACGGCGTCGATCCGCGCCAGCCCGGCGGGCGATTCGAGCACCAGTCGCTGCACACCCTCCCGCATCGGGATCGCCCCGCTCTGCAGCAGCGCGGTCGCCGTGCAGATGGTGTTCGAGCCCGAGTACATCGGGTAGCCCATCGCCTCCATGATCACGTAGCCGGCCTGTGCCTCCGGGTGGCCGGGTTCGACGATCAGGTCCACCGACATCGCCGGGTCGCCGTACGGTTCGGAGAGCAGGAGCCGGCGGAGCCCGTCGCCCGCGCGCTGCAGGTACCGCGCCTTCTCGCGCACCGTCGCTCCGGGGATCGGCCCGATCCCCGCGACGACGATCCGGCTGACGTCGCCGCCGGACTGCGTATCGATCAGCTCGAGCGAGCGCTCACGGCGCAGCATGCGCCGCCCCCACCTCGTCCCAGTGGCGATCGGGCACGACCACCAGCTTCCCGACGTACTCCTTGCCCAGGAACGCGCGCTGCGCGTCGTGCAGGCGCGAGAGCGGGTAGGTGGCCGAGAGCAGCGGCCGGATCGCACCCGACTCGATGTGCCCCAGGAGTCGACGGAACGCTGTCCTGGTTCCCTGCGAGGAGCCGTGCAGCTCCAGCTGTTTGAGGTACATGGTGCGCAGGTCCAGCTGCACCACGGGGCCCGCGATGGCTCCGGCGGTGGTGTACCGCCCCTCGGGGCGCAGGATGCGCAGCAGGTCGTTGAACATCGGGCCCCCGACCAGATCCGCCACCACGTCGACGGGCGCGCCGACGGTGCGCTCGACGGCTGAGACGAGGTCGGCCTCGTCTCGCAGCACGACCGCCTCCGCGCCGATCTCGCGCAGCGCCTGCTCCTTCCCGCGGCTGGAGACCGCGTACGGGAGAGCCCCGCGCACCCGCGCGAGCTGGATGATCGCCGAGCCGACGCCGCCCGAGGCGCCGGTCACGAGAACCCGCTCCCCGGAGGACAACCGGGCCCGATCGAGCATCTGCTCCGCGGTGAGGTACGCGCAGCAGAAGGTCGCGAGCTCCGCATCGGTGATGGGAGCCGTTGTGCGGTAGGCGTTCTCCGCTGGCACCGCGACGTACTGGGCGTAGCCCCCGTCGCGGCCGTGCCCGATGTAGTCGATGTCCGCGAGGCTCTCATCGCCCTCCGGGCGGTTGTAGATGCTGAAATCGACGATCACCCGCTCGCCGATCCGCGCGCCGTCCACCCCGTCGCCCACCGCGGCGATGCGGCCCACGATATCGGCGCCCTGGATCCGGGGAAAGGTCAGCGTGGAGCGGCCACGGCGCCAGGTGGACACGGAATCCGGGTCGGTCTCCGTCCCGTACGCGCCCTCGCGCACCCAGACGTCGGTGTTGTTCATGCCGCAGGCACGGACGTCGATGAGCACCTCGCCGGCGGCGGGGCTGGGCACGGGTACGTCCTCGCGGTGGACGAGGTTGTCCAGCCCGCCGTGGGCGACGAGCTGCACGGCCCTCATCGTCGCCGGAGCACCGGATGACGCTGATGACTCCATCTCTCCGAGGGTAGCCACGCGGCGGCGACGCGTCAGCCGATTCGTGAGCGCAAACACCGACGCGAACCTGTCGGTGCGGGTCGGCACAATGCGGTCATGGGAATCGACGGGGCCGGGCGCACGGAGGCGTCGATCCTGCACGCCGATCTCGATTCCTTCTACGCCTCGGTCGAGCAGCGCGATCACCCCTGGCTGCGCGGCCGCCCGGTGCTGGTGGGCTCGGGCGTCGTGCTGGCCGCGAGTTACGAGGCGAAGGCCAAGGGGGTGCGCTCGCCCATGCCGCACCGCGAGGCGCTCGCCCTGGCCCCGTTCGCGATCACCATGCCACCGCGCTTCGAGGCCTACATGGAGGCAAGCCGCCGCGTGTTCGAGATCTTCCGGGACACCTCGCCCCTGGTGGAGGGCCTGTCGGTCGACGAGGCCTTCCTCGACGTGGGCGGCCTGCGCGCCATCCGCGGCACGCCGGTGCGGATCGCGGAGCGGCTGCGCGAGCGCGTGCGCACGGAGGTCGGGCTGCCGATCACCGTGGGCGTCGCGCGCAGCAAGTTCCTGGCCAAGGTGGCCAGCGCCGTCGGCAAGCCCGACGGTCTGCTCGAGGTCGCGCCCGGTACGGAGCTGCAGTTCCTGCACCCGCTGCCGGTGCGGCGGCTGTGGGGCGTCGGCCCCAAGACCGAGGCCCGCCTGCACGAGGTGGGGATCGCCACCGTCGGGCAGATCGCGGAACTGGGCGAGCACCGCCTGGCCGCATTCCTCGGCCGCGGCACCGCGCGGCACCTGTACGCACTGTCGATGGCGCACGACCCGCGCCGCATCGACACCGGTCGGCGCCGCAAGTCCATCGGTGCGCAGCGCGCGCTGGGCCGACGGACGAAGTCGGAGGCCGAGATCGAGAGCGTCGCGCTGGCGATCGTCGACCGGCTCGGCGAGCGCCTGCGCGCGGCCGGTCGGGTGACGCGCACCGTCGAACTGCGGCTGCGGTTCGACGACTACGCCTCCGTCACCCGCTCCCGCTCGCTGCGCGAGCCCACCGACCGGACGGAGATCGTGCTCGCCACCGCGCGGGCCCTGCTCGACGAGGCCATGCCGCTCATCCGTGAGCGGGGCTGCACGCTGATCGGGCTCTCGCTGGCGAACCTGGAGAACCACGGCGCGGTGCAGCTGGCCCTGCCGTTCGACGGGGGCGAGCACGACGCCGACCTGGACCTCGCGATGGACAGCCTGCGCACCCGGTACGGGCGCGCGGCCGTGACCCGGGGCTCGCTGCTGCACCGACCCCTCGGCCCGGACGCGCCGATGCTCGCCGAGCAGGACTGAGGGGGATCAGCCCCGCGCGGCCCGCCACTGCGCGGCGGCCTTCTTCTCCTCCGCCACGCGGGCGGCGAAGGCACGCCGCGCGGCGAGGTGCTCCGGGTTGCGACGCAGTACGAGGTACGCGGCACCGACGATGAGGAACCAGATCGGCGTCACCAGCATCGCCTGCAGCGTGTCGGTCTCGCGGGTGAAGGCCCACAGCAGGAACAGGAAGAACGCGAAGATCACCCACGGCATCACCGTGCCGAGCGGCATCTTGAAGGCGCTCTCGGCGTGCGCCTGCGGGCGGCGGCTGCGGTACACCAGGTAGCTGACGAGGATGATCGTCCAGACGAACATGAAGCACAGCGACGAGACCGTGGTGACCACCGTGAAGCCCGCGGACTTGTCGAGACCGAAGCCGAGCAGCACCACCGAGGACAGCAACATCACGCCGGTGAGGAACAGGGCGTTCTGCGGCACCTTGCGGCTGGAGAGCTTCGCGAAGATCCTCGGGGCGTCGCCCTCGGTGGCGAGGCCGTAGACCATGCGCGAGGTGGAGTAGATGCCCGAGTTCGCCGACGACATGGCCGAGGTCAGCACGACCGCGTTGACCAGGTGCGCGGCGGCGCCCAGGCCCGCGAGGGTGAAGAGCATGACGAACGGCGACTCGTCCTTGCTGAACCGGTCCCACGGCACCACGGACATGAGCACGACCAGCGAGCCGACGTAGAAGAGCAGGATGCGGATCGGGATCGAGTTGATCGCCCGCGGCAGGTTCTTCTCCGGGTTCTTCGTCTCGGCCGCGGTGGTGCCCACGAGTTCGATGCCGACGAAGGCGAAGACGGCGATCTGGAAGCCCGCGATGAAGCCCATGAAGCCCTGCGGGAACATGCCGCCGTGCTCCCAGAGGTTGGCGATCGAGGCGCGGGCGCCGTCGTGCTCGAAGCCGGTGATGATGAGTACCGCGCCGACGATGATGAGCGCCACGATCGCGACGATCTTGATCATGGCGAACCAGAACTCGGTCTCGCCGAACGCACGGACCGTCGGCAGGTTGAGGCCGATGAGCAGCACGATCACCGCGACCGCAGGGATCCACGGCGGAATGTCCTTGGCCCAGAAGGTGATGTAGACCGACGCGATGACGACCACGTCGGCGACGGCGGTGACCACCCAGCAGAACCAGTAGGTCCACCCGGTGAAGTGCGCGGCCCACGGGCCCAGGATGTCGCCGGCGAAGTCGGAGAAGTTGCGGTACCCGGTGCGGCTGAGCAGCAGCTCGCCCATCGCGCGCATGACGAAGTAGAGCATGAACCCGATCACCATGTACACGAGGATCACCGACGGCCCGGCGACCGAGATCGTCTTGCCGGAGCCCATGAACAGGCCGGTACCGATGGCGCCGCCGATCGCGATGAGCTGGATGTGGCGGTTGCTCAGGGCTCGGGTGAGCTGCTCACCCTCCTCCGGGTTCGACGGTGCCGCAGGTGAAGTGGTCATGAGACGGGACACTAACCGAACCCGGTGAGGCGCGGTTCACTCGGGGAGGCCGGGCGCCGCGGTCACGCGGGGGCGAGGAAGGCGGCCAGCGCCGCCGCGTAGAGGCCCACGTCCGCGGAGCCCATCAGCTCGCGGGCGCTGTGCATCGCGAGTTGCGGTGCGCCCACGTCGACGGTGCTCAGGCCGGTGCGGGCCGCGGTGATCGGTCCGATCGTCGAGCCGCAGGGCAGGTCGGCGCGGTGCACGTAGCGCTGCAGCGGCACGCCCGCCTGCTCGGCGGCGAGCGCGAACACGGCCTCGCCCACGGCGTCGGAGGCGTAGCGCAGGTTCTGGTTCACCTTGAGCACCGGTCCGCCGTTGACCGCGATGCGATGCGCCGGCTCGTGCCGGTCCGGGTAGTTCGGGTGCGTCGCGTGCGCCATGTCGCCCGAGGCGCACACCGAGCGGCTCATCACGCGCAGGAAATCCTCGCGGTCGCCGCCGGCGGCGAGCACGATCCGCTCGAGCACCGTCAGCAGCAGGTCGGAGGCGGCGCCGCGGTCCGAACCCGAGCCGACCTCTTCGTGATCGAACAGCGCGAGCACCGGGGTGATCCCGTCGACGGCGGGGGCGGCGACGAGCGCCTCGACGCCGGCGTAGCAGGTGCCCTCGTTGTCGAGCCGGGGCGCGGAGAGCAGGTCGCCGTCGGCGCCGACCACCCGGCTCGGCGCGAGGTCGTGCGTCATCAGCTCCCAGCCGAGGACGCGCGCCGGATCGACGCCGGCGGCGGCCGCGACGAGGTCCACGAAGGGCCCCTTGGCGCCCACGCCGCGGATGGCGTTGACGTGCCGCTGCGGATCGAGCTCGACGCCCTTGCGGTTCTCGGAGAGGTGGATGGCGAGCTGCGGCACCCGGAGCACCGGCTCGTCGATGCGGACGGTGACGGTCTCGGCACCGTCGGCGCCGCGGACCGAGAGTCGGCCGGAGATCCCGAGGTCCCGGTCGAGCCAGGAATTGAGCCAGGCGCCGCCGTAGGGCTCGAGGCCGACGAGGGCGAGCCCGGCGGATTCGAGGTCGGGGTGCTGCTTGACCCGCAGGTTGGGGCTGTCGGTGTGGCCGCCGACGATCCGGAAGGCGCCGTCCGTGCCGAAGCCGCTGGTGTCGAAGGCGACGATCGAACCGCCCCGCACCACGTAGTGCTTGCCGGCGGCGGGCCAGCGGTCACCCTCGGCCAGCGCGGTGTACCCGGCGGCGCGCAGGCGCGCCGCCGTCGTCTCCACCACGTGGAAGGGCGAGGGCGAGGCGTCGACGAACGCGCACAGCCCCTCGGCGGTGGCCCCGGTCGTGGTCATCAGGCCGAGAGCACCGCGTCCAGCGCGGAGTAGAAGATGCCCAGGCCGTCGTCCGACGGGCCGGTGAGGGCCTCGGTGGCGTGCTCCGGGTGCGGCATGAGGCCGACGACGCGGCCGTTCGCGGAGGCGATGCCGGCGATGCCGCGCATGGCGCCGTTCGGGTTGCCGGCGGCGTAGCGGAAGGCCACGCGGCCCTCGCCCTCGAGCTCGTCGAGGGTGTGCTCGTCGGCGACGTAGCGGCCCTCGCCCGACTTGAGCGGCACCAGGATCTCGGCACCCGGCTCGTAGCGGGAGGTCCACGCGGTGTTCGTGGCCTCGACGCGCAGCCACTCGTCGCGGCAGATGAAGTGCAGGCCCTCGTTGCGCACCAGCGCACCGGGGAGCAGGCCGGCCTCGCACAGGATCTGGAAGCCGTTGCAGATCCCCAGGACCGGCATGCCCTTGTTCGCGGCGGCGACGACCTCGGTCATCACGGGCGCGAGGGAGGCGATGGCGCCGGCGCGCAGGTAGTCGCCGTAGGAGAAGCCGCCGGGCACGACGACCGCGTCGACGCCCTGCAGGTCGTGGTCCTTGTGCCAGAGCGAGACGGCCTCGCCGCCCGCGCGCTCCACGGCGCGCGCCGCATCGACGTCGTCGAGCGTGCCGGGGAAGGTGATGACGCCGACCCTCGTCGCGCCGCTCATGCCTGAACCCGCGTGATGGTGAACTCCTCGATGACGGTGTTCGCGAGCACGTCGGCCGCGATCTTCTCGAGCTGCTCGTCGCTGAGGTCGCCGTCGACCTCGATCTCGAACCGCTTGCCCTGCCGCACATCCGCGACACCGTCGAAGCCCAGGCGGTCGAGCGCGCCCACGATCGCCTTCCCCTGCGGGTCCAGGATCTCGGCCTTCGGCATCACGTCCACCACAATCCGTGCCACGTTGCGGCTCCCTCTCGATTCGACCGCGCTCTCGGGTGTCGATCGCGCTTCACGGGGTAGTTTACCGGCGCATACTGGGCGCATGCGACTCACCCACTACCGCCATTCCTGCGTCCTCGTGGAGATGTCCGAGACCCGGGTCCTCTTCGATCCCGGCACCTTCTCCGCGGGCTTCGAGGGCCTCACCGACCTCGATGCGATCGTGATCACCCACCAGCACCCGGACCACATCGATCCCGACCGCATCGATGCGCTGGTCGAGGCCAATCCCGGCGCCCAGCTGTTCGCCGATCCGACCACCGCCGGCCGCCGCGGCGACCGCTGGATCGCGGCGCTCCCGGGCCACGACTACGGCATCGGCAACCTCATCGCGCGGGCGGTCGGCGGCGTGCACGCCGTCATCCACCCGGACATCCCGACCATCGACAACACCTCCTTCCTGCTCGGCGACGAGGCGCGGCCCGCGCGCTTCTACCACCCCGGCGACGCCCTGCACGTGCCCGAGGACGTCCGGGTCGAGGTGCTCGGCCTGCCCGTGAACGCCCCGTGGTGCCGGATCAGCGAGACCATCGACTTCTTCCGGGCGGTGCGGCCCACCGCGGCCGTCCCGATCCACGACGCACTGCTGACCGCCGAGGGCGCGGGGGTCTACCTCGGGCGGCTCGAGGAGCTCCGTCCCGACGGTGCCGAGTTCGTGCGCTGGGGCGCGCAGGACGCGCGCGAATTCTGAGCGGCGCCGCTCAGGCCGCGACGAGTAGGCGCGCGCGGTGCTCGTAGACCGCGGGGACGGCACCGTGGTGCAGCGCGAGGTCGACCGCGTCGAGCATGGTGCGCGAGACCGTCGAGGACTCGAGCCGCCGGGCGTCGACCGCGAGCCGCAGGACCCCGCCCCGTCGGGCGATGCGGTTGGCCTGGGCGAGCAGGGCGCGGCACCACCAGGGTTCGCTGAGGAAGCCGTCGCCGATGCCGAGCACGCGGGCCTTGTCCTCCGCGCCGGTCACCAGGTCGGTGATCGCGGTGTAGCCCAGGTTGAGCCGGAAGCCGGCCTCGGGCAGCGCGAGCACCGCCCCGGTGGAGGCGTTCCAGCGCGGCGCGGCGAAGACGCGGGTGCGCAGGCCGACGGTCTCGAGCACCCGGTCGGCGGCGGCGAGGCGCAGCTTGGCCTCGTGGGCGCCGAGCGTGGAGAACTCCGCGCGGCGGCGCTTGGTGGCGGCCTGGTCGTAGCCGTTGAGCACGATCGCGTCGCCGCCCGCGCGCCGCTCGCGCAGGAAGGACTGAGTCGACGGGTCGTCGACCAGCCGGTACTTGCCCTTGAGACGGGGCGCCACGAGCAGCGAGACGGGGACGCCGCGCTCGTCCATCTGCGCCGCGAACCGCTCGGCGTGCGCGCGCGTGGCGTCGGAGAGGGCGGAGACCGAGACGTACAGCGGCGAGCTCATGTCCGCAGTGTGCGCGCCGCAGGTGTCCCGTTCGGGGACGAAAGGTTGCGTGTCGCTGAACGAGCCGATCAGGCGGGCAGGACGGCCTCGATCGCGCCGACCACCGCGTCGGACTCGGGCTCGGTGCGCGGGCGGAACCGCTGCACCGCGACGTGGTCCGGCGCGATGAGGAACTTCTCGAAGTTCCACTGGATGTCGCCGGCCTCGCCCTCGGCGTCGGCGGTCTTCGTCAGCTCGGCGTAGAGCGGGTTCCGGCCCTCGCCGTTGACGTCGGTCTTCTCCAGCAGCGGGAAGGTGACGCCGTAGCTGGTCGAGCAGAAGGTGGCGATCTCCTCCGCCGTACCGGGCTCCTGTCCCGCGAACTGGTTGCAGGGCACGCCGAGCACCGTCAGGCCGCGGTCGGCGTAGCGGGTGGCGAGGGCCTCGAGTCCCGCGTACTGCGGCGTCAGGCCGCACTTGCTGGCGACATTGACGACGAGCACGGCCCGTCCGGCGTAATCGGCGAGCGAGGTGGCGGCGCCGTCGAGCGTGGTCAGGGCGATGGAGTCCAGAGCGGTCATGCGCCCGAGCCTACGCCCGGATGTAACGCAGGACACATCTATCTCGTTTGCGCAATGGTTGCGCGAGAGTTACCGTTTTTGGGTGCAAGCAACTTCCAGGGACGTGACGCCCGAGGCCCTCACCGAGGTCTTCGGGGAGTTCATGGGCCGTCTCATGTGCAATGTCACCCAGGAGAGCCTGGGCACGATGCTGTCGTCGGACATCACCGCGCACCAGTTCCACATCCTGCTGCAGCTCACCGCTGCCGATGCCCCGCTCCCGATCAACCGGCTCGCCGATGATCTGGGACTGTCCGTCGCCGCCACGGGACGGAACGTGGAGAAGCTTGTCCAGCTCGAGATGGTGGATCGACGTGAGGACGCAGCGGACCGCCGGATCAAGAACCTGACCATCACCGACCTCGGACGAAAAACAGTTGCGTCCGCGGTCAGCGACAAGCACCGTGAGGTGCTCGGTTTCGCGGAACGACTCCCGCTGGAGCTGCGCACGCGGCTGCACGACGTGATGGTCGAGATCCTCGACGAGGGCCTGATCCCTCCGAACCCCTTCTTCACCGCAATGAAAGAGAACGCATGAGTACCGAGAACACGCTCGACAAGAGCGAGATCCCGCACGCGGGTGAGGGGCTCGACAAGCGAGTCCTGATGGTGGCCGGCGTGGTCGTCCTCGGGTCGATCATGGCCATCCTGGACATGACGATCGTCGCGGTCGCGCAGAACACCTTCCAGTCGCAGTGGGGCGCCTCGCCCGCCACCGTCGCCTGGACGATGACCGGTTACACCCTGGCGCTGGCCGCCGTGATCCCCGTGACCGGCTGGGCCGCTGACCGGTTCGGCACCAAGCGGCTCTACATGACCGCCACCTTGCTGTTCGTCCTCGGCTCGGCGCTGTGCGCCGTCGCGAATTCGATCGAGATGCTGATCCTGTTCCGCGTGCTGCAGGGCCTCGGCGGCGGCATGCTCATGCCGCTGGGCATGATGATCCTGACCCGGGCCGCCGGCCCGGAGCGCATCGGCCGCGTCATGGCCGTGCTCGGCATCCCGATGCTGCTCGGCCCCATCGGCGGGCCGATCCTCGGCGGCTGGCTGATCGAGTCCTTCTCGTGGCACTGGATCTTCCTGATCAACGTGCCGATCGGCGCGATCGCGATCGTCTACGCCTGGTTCGTGCTCGACAAGGACGAGCCCGTCAAGGGCCAGAAGTTCGACCTCGTCGGCTTCCTGCTGCTCTCGCCCGGCCTCGCACTGTTCCTGTTCGGCATCTCCTCGATCCCCGAGGCGCAGTCGGATTCGTCGATGTACACCGGGCGGGTCATCCCCGCCACGATCGTCGGCCTCGTGCTGATCATCGGCTTCGTCTTCTGGGCGCTGCGCGCCAAGCTGCCGCTGCTCGACCTGCGGCTGTTCAAGAACCGGAACATGACCGTCGCCATGATCACCTTCGCGATGTTCGCCATGGCCTTCTTCGGCAGCTCGATCCTGTACGCGCAGTACTTCATCGGCATCCGCGGCGAGTCGACCCTCATGGCCGGCCTACTGCTGGCCCCGCAGGGCCTCGGCGCCATGCTGACCATGCCGATCGCCGGTGTGCTCACCGACAAGATGGGCCCGGGCAAGTTCGTCATGACCGGCCTCGCGCTGATCACCGGCGGCATGATCGCCTTCACGCAGGTCTCCGCGGACACCCCGTACTGGATCCTGCTGGGCTCGCTGCTGATCCAGGGCCTCGGTATGGGTATGACGATGATGCCGACCATGTCGGCCGCCATCCGCACCCTGGCTCCGGAGTCCATCTCCCGCGGTTCCACGCTGACGAACATCGTCCAGCAGATCGCCGCCTCGATGGGCACCGCGATCTTCTCGGTGCTGTTCACCAACTGGCTGACCAACGCGGGCTCGCCGATGCAGACCCCGCAGGGCGAGGTGAACACCGGCGCGCTGGCCTTCCGGCTGAACTCGAGCCCGGATGCCCGAGATAAGGGCATCGCGATGTTCCAGGGCGAGAGCGGCTTCTCGAAGTTCCTGCACGAGAACCTACCGTTCGCGGCGGAGGCCTTCGGCAACACGTACTTCGTGGCCGCGATCCTGGTGGCGCTGTGCATCATCCCGGCGTTCTTCCTGCCGCGGACGCACCAGGCGGACACCGAGGCCGCCGAGCGGCAGATGGTCATGCCGCACTGATCCTCATCCGATCCGAAGAGTGCCCGGCCCCCTGTGGGGGCCGGGCACTTTCGCGTCTTCCGGGGTGTCGCGTCCTCCGGGGCGGCGTCAGCCGGTCACGGTGAAGGTGAGGCGGGGCAGCACGTCGAGCTGCTTCGCCACCGGGTCGATGTAGCGCGCGAGCGCGGCGAAGTCTCCGCGGTCCCCCGACGCGCACGTGTACGCGACGGTCCGCTTCGGCTCGGAGCCGGGATTGCGGTAGGTCAGGCGGTACGTCGCCGCGCCCGGGCAGGGCGTCCCGGTCGCGGACGCCGGGATCGACGGGGCCGTCTGCACGAGGGCGCGCTGCGCCGGGTTGTCGAGCCGCTCGGTCTGCGTCTTCGCGGGCTTCGCCGTGCCGTCGACGGTGCCGTAGCCGCCGACCTTCGCCGTCGCGACGCCGTCGCGCACCTCGATCACGTACTCCTGGTGGTACTGCGGCGCGGTCGCCGGACCGACGTAGGAGTAGGTCACCGTCGGCCCCGCGGGCCCGCCCGCGCCGTCCGGGGCCGCCTGGGCGGGCGCGGCGAACGGGACGAGCACCGCAGCACAGACGGCACCGAACACGATCTTCTTCATGATCGCGAATCTACTGGGCGACCCCGAGCCTGTCGAGGACCCAGGCGTACTCGAAGGCGGTCTCGCGCCACTTCGCGTACCGACCGCTGACGCCCGCGTGGCCCGCGACCATCTCGGTCTTGAGCAGGATCTGCTCGCCCGAGGTGGTGTGGTCGAGGAGCTTGGCCACCCACTTCGCGGGCTCGGTCGGGAGCACGCGTGTGTCGTTGAGCGAGGTGGTCGCGAGGATCGCGGGGTAGGGCTTCGCGGCCACGTTCTCGTACGGCGAGTAGTCGCGCATGTACCGGTACACCTCGGCGCTCTCGAGCGGGTTGCCCCACTCGTCCCACTCGCCCACGGTGAGCGGCAGGCTCGGGTCGAGGATGGAGGTGAGCGGGTCCACGAAGGGCACGTCGGCGGCGATGCCGGAGAACAGTTCCGGCGCCAGGTTCGCCACGGCGCCCACGAGCAGGCCTCCGGCGCTGCCGCCCATGGCGACCAGGCGCTGCGGCACCGCGCGTCCCGCATCGACGAGATGCTGTGCGACGTCGACGAAGTCGGTGAAGGTGTTGCGCTTCTCCAGTTGCTTGCCGTGGTCGTACCAGGCGCGGCCCATCTCGCCGCCGCCGCGCACGTGCGCCACGGCGAAGACCACGCCGCGGTCCATGAGCGAGAGCCGGGCGACGGAGAACCACGGGTCCAGCGTGGCCTCGTAGGAGCCGTACCCGTAGAGCAGCGTGGGCGCGGGCCCGTCGCCGACGTCCTTGCGCCGCACCACCGATACCGGTACCCGTGCGCCGTCGCGGGCGCTCACCCAGACCCGTTCCGCGGTGTAGAGCGCGGCGTCGTAGCCGGGGACGTTCGCACGCTTGAGCACGGTCTGCTCCCCCGTGACGGGGTCGAGCTCGAGCACGGTGCCCGGGGTCACGAAGGACTCGTAGGCCAGGCGCAGCCGCGGCGCGTCCCACTCGGGGTTCGCGGCGGGGCCGAGGTTGACCAGCTCCTCACCCGGGTCCCACTCGGTGAACTCCGGTGCGGCCGTGGCCTCCGCGAGCGCGAGGCGCGGCAGGCCGCCCCGTCGGTACCCGAGGGCGAGCCGTCGGGCGTAGGCGTCCACGTACTCCAGGCGCACGTCGTCGCGGTGCGGGACGAGCACCGTCCACTCCCCCGGCGCGCCGACGGGGGCCGAGGCCAGCTCGAAGTTGATGCCGGTGCGGTTGTGCAGGAACAGGAACCGGTCCTCGCCGCCGAGCACCGCGTGCTCGACCGAGTACTCGACGTCCTCCTCGCGCGGCCGCAGCACGCGGAACTCCCCCGTCGGGTCGGCGGCGTCGAGCACATGGGTCTCGGAGCTGAGCGTCGACGATGCGGCGATCATGAGGTACTTCTCGCTGCGGGTGAGCCCGATGCCCACGCCGAACCGCTGGTCGGTCTCGTGGAAGACGCGCACGTCCTCGGCGGCCGAACCGATCTCGTGCCGCCAGATACTGTCGGCGCGCCAGGCGTCGTCGACGGTGGTGTAGAACAGGTGCCGCCCGTCGAGCGCCCACGTCGCGCCGTAGAAGACGCCCTCGACGGTGTCGGGCAGCAGCTCACCGGTCTCGATGTCGCGCACCCGCAGGGTGAACCGCTCGTCGCCGGAGGTGTCGAGCGAGAACGCGAGGAGGGCACCGTCGGGCGAGACGGACGCGGCGCCGACCGCGATGTACTCGTGCCCCTCCGCCTCGACGTTGAGGTCGAGCAGGACCTGCTCGCCCGGCAGCGGCTCCTCGGACAGGACCGGCGGGGTCCAGTCATCGGGGCCCGCGATCGGTGCACGGCAATGGATCCCGTACTGCTTGCCCTCGACGGTGCGCGCGTAGTACCAGTGGCCGCGCCGACGCTGCGGGACCGACATGTCGGTCTCCTGCGTGTGCGCCTTGATCTCACCGAAGATCTTCTCGCGCAGCGGCTCCTGGCTCGCGGTTGCGGCCTCGGTGAAGGCGTTGTGGGCCCGCAGGTAGTCGAGCACCTCCTCGTTCGAGGTGTCGGCGAGCCAGGCGTAGTCGTCGACGACGGTGTCGCCGTGGAACGTCCGGGGCGCCGGGACCTTCTTCGCGACAGGCTGCCCGGGGCCGGTCACTGCGCGCCGCCCGGCCAGTCGGCGAAGCTCAGGCCCGAGATGCGCTCGTAGGCCTCGATGTAGCGGGCGCGCGTGCGCTCGACGACATCCGCCGGTAGGGGCGGCGGCGGGGTGCCCGCATCCGTCGACCAGCCGGATTCCTTGGTGAGCCAGTCGCGCACGATCTGCTTGTCGAAGCTCGGCAGGGCGACCCCGGGCTCGTAGAGCGCGCCGTCCCAGTAGCGCGAGGAGTCGGGCGTGAGCACCTCGTCGGCGAGCAGGAGCTCCCCGTCGGGGGTGCGGCCGAACTCGAACTTGGTGTCCGCGAGGGTGATCCCGCGCTCACGGGCGATGTCCGCGCCACTCGAGTAGACCGCCAGGGTCAGCTCGCGCAGTCGCGTCGCCAGCTCGAGGCCGACCTCCTCGACGACCCGCTCGAACGAGACGTTCTCGTCGTGATCGCCGACGGCCGCCTTGGTGGCGGGGGTGAAGATCGGCGGGTCGATCCGGCTGCCGTCGACGAGGCCCTCGGGCAGCGGCACGCCGCACACCTGGCCGTTCGCGCGGTACTCCTTGAGGCCGGAGCCGGTGAGGTAGCCGCGGGCCACGCACTCCACGGGCACCATGTCGAGCCGGCGGGTGATGAGCGCGCGGCCGAGCACCGATTCCGGGATGCGCGGATCGTCGACCGGGCCGGCCAGGTGGTTCGGCACGCCGAGCGCGTCGAAGAAGAACACCGACATCGCGGTGAGCACGCGCCCCTTGTCGGGGATCGGCGTGTCCAGGATGTAGTCGTAGGCGCTGGTCCGGTCACTCGCGACGAGCAGCAGGTGCTGCTCGTCCACCTCGTACAGCTCGCGGACCTTGCCCGAGTAGATCGGCGTGTATTCGCTCAGTTCAGGACGCACACCCCAACCCTATCGCCCCTGGGGTTTCCTGCGGTTTCCGCGGGCGGATCGCAGGTCGGGGTCACCGAAACCGCAGGAAACGCGGGCCGAGGGATCCGCACGCGCCGCTGATGCGTCCAATTCATATGATGCGCCGGACCCGCGACGCCCTCCTCGCCGCGACCGAGCACGGCGTCCGCACCGACTCCGTCTCGGTGATCCGGGGCGTGCGGCGGGACGGATCCGCGCCCGTCAGCCCGCGGGACGTCCGCGACGCGCTGGCCGTCGCCTACCCGCAGCTCGTCTTCACCGGGTGGACGGCCGCCGCCCTCCACGGCGCCCAGTTCACCGACGGGCATCCGCCCGAGATCTGGTTGCCGCAGCAGCGCACGCGCAGCGGCATCGTCATCCGTTGCGGCGCGCTGGCACCGGAGGACGTCGAGATCGTCCTGCGGCGACGCGCCACCTCGGGAGTGCTCACGGCCGTGGACATCGCGCGCCGCACGGCCGGCGACGAGGCGATCGCGGGCTTCGACCAGTGCCTGCGGCCCGACCGTTACGGCAGGTCCGTGACCACGGCGGGCGCAGTGCTCGCGTACCTCGACGCGCGCCCGGGTCTGCACGCCGGTCGTCGGGTACGGCAGGTGCTGGCCGCATCGAGCGATGCGGCCGACTCGCACTGGGAGACCTACAGCCGGCTGGTCGTGCACCGCGCCGGGTTCGCGTTCTTCCGGCCACAGGTCCGGATACCCGGCACGCGCTACCGCGTGGACCTCGGCTCGGAGCGGTACCGGATCGCGATCGAATACGACGGCGACCATCACCGTTCCGTCGCGCAGCAGCGCCGGGACGTCGCCCGGTGGAACGCGATCACGGGCCGCGGGTGGGCCATCATCCGCGTGACCGCGTGGAACCTGGCCCACGATCGGGCGACCTTCGTCGCGCGCCTGGAGACCGAACTCCGAGCGCGCGGCTGGTCGGGCCCGCCACCGGTGGTCCCCCGGCTGGCGTTGCCCCCGAGTTCTGCGGTTTCCGTGGGCGAATCACAGGTCGCGATCACGGAAACCGCAGGGAACGCGCGGCCCGCGTAGCGATCAGAGGATGGGGGCCGGGTTGTAGGCGGCGGCGTCGGGGTACTTGGCGGTCAGCGCTTCGACATCGGCGACGACCTGGGCGACCTGGGCCTCCGCGGCACCGGTGAAGGCGGCGCGATCGGCGAGGGCCTCGTCGAGCTGCGCACGGGTCAGGCCCAGGCGGGGATCGCCGGCGAGGCGGTCGAGCAGGTCGGGCTCGCGGCCCTCCTCGCGCATCGCGAGCGCCACGGCGACGGCGTGCTCCTTGATCGCCTCGTGCGCGACCTCGCGACCGACCCCGGCGCGCACCGCGGCGATGAGCACGCGGGTGGTGGCGAGGAAGGGCAGGTAGCGGTTCAGCTCGTTCTCGATCACCGCCGGGTAGGCGCCGAACTCGTCGAGCACCGTCAGGAAGGTCTCGAAGAGGCCGTCGATCGCGAAGAAGGCGTCCGGCAGGGCCACGCGGCGGATCACGGAGCAGAAGACGTCGCCCTCGTTCCACTGCGAGCCCGCCATCTCGGCCGCCATGGAGCCGTAGCCGCGCAGGATCACCGTCAGGCCGTTGACGCGCTCGCAGGAGCGGGTGTTCATCTTGTGCGGCATGGCGGAGCTGCCCACCTGGCCGGGCTGGAAGCCCTCGGTGACCAGCTCGTGCCCGGCCATGAGCCGGATCGTCGTGGCCATCGACGACGGTCCCGCCGCCACCTGGACCAGGGCGCTCACCACGTCGTGGTCGAGAGAGCGCGGGTAGACCTGGCCGACGGACACGAGCGACTGCGCGAACCCGAGGTGCTCGGCCACCCGGGTCTCGAGCGAGGCCAGCTTGGCGGCGTCGCCGTCGAGCAGGTCGAGCATGTCCTGCGAGGTGCCCATCGGGCCCTTGATGCCGCGCAGCGGGTAGCGGCCGATCAGGTTCTCCAGCCGCTCGATCGCGACCAGCAGCTCGTTGGCGGCCGAGGCGAAGCGCTTGCCCAACGTGGTGGCCTGCGCCGCGACGTTGTGCGAGCGGCCCGCCATCACCACGGACGAGTACTGCGCCGCGCGCTCGGCGAGCCGGGCGGCCACTGCGACGGCGTGATCGCGCACGTACTCCAGCGAGCGCAGCACCTGCAGCTGTTCGACGTTCTCCGTCAGGTCGCGCGAGGTCATGCCCTTGTGGATCTGCTCGAAGCCCGCGAGATCGCTGAACTCCTCGATCCGCGCCTTCACGTCGTGCCGGGTGATCCGCTCGCGCTCGGCGATCGACGCGAGATCGACCTGGTCGACGACCTTCTCGTAGGCCTCGACGGCACCGTCGGGCACGTCCACCCCGAGATCCCGCTGCGCCTTGAGCACCGCGATCCACAGCTGGCGCTCCAGCACGATCTTGTACTCGGGCGACCACAGCTCGCGCATGCGCGGGCTGGCGTAGCGGTTGGCGAGGACGTCGGGGATGCGGGGAGTGCTCACGGGGCGATTATCTCATGCACGCCCGGCCGCGCCGCTCACGCGAGCACGGGGGCCAGGTCGTCGACGACGGGGACGAGCGCGTCGCGGACCGCGCGGGGCACGTCCGCCCCGTTGGCGGTGAACGCGGCGAGGGCGGCGCCGTCCTCGATCGCCATCAGCCGCTCGACGTCGGACGGATGCGCCCGCCGGCCCGAGCGGACGAGGACCTCCGTGTGCAGTTCCGCCAGGACGCTGCGCATTCCGGCTTGCAGCCGGGTGAGCTCGGGGTCGCGCGTGCACAACACCATCCGCTCGTAGCGGGAGACGAGCACGCCGCGCTCGGCCTCGGACTCGCAGGCGAAGAAGACCGTCGCGAGCAGCTTCGCCAGGGCCGAATCGCCTCGCCGCCGCCGGCTGACCGCGTCCACCCGCTCGCGCACCGCGGCCACGTCGATCTCGCCCGCGTACGCGACGGCGTTCGAGAGCAGGTCCCCCAGCGACTCGAAGTAGTAGGTGGTGGCCGCGAGCGGGATGTGCGCGCGGTGGGCCACGGCCCGGTGCCGGACCGACTCGAATCCGCCTTCGACGAGGAGCTCACCGGCCGCGGCCACCAGGGCCGCGCGCCGGCGCTCACCCTTGGGCGTGGTCGCGGCTGTCATCTGGGACATGCTGCCAGCACGTCCCGTCCGGCATGACGGTTTCCACCACATCGTCGACACCCATCGGCCCCGACGTGGACAAACCTCGCTACTGCAAGGCCTGGTGGCCGATGTCCGTCCGGAAATGGCTGCCGGGCAGCTTGATCCGCTCGAGCTTGGCGTAGGCGTCCGCGCGGGCCGCGGCGAGATCGTCGCCGACGCCGACCACGTTGAGCACGCGACCGCCGTTGGAGACGAGCCGTCCGTCCTCGTCGACGGCCGTTCCGGCGTGGTAGATCCCCGCGCCGTCGGCCCCGGTGATGACGTCGCCCTTGCGCGGCGAGGCGGGGTAGTTCTCGGCGGCGAGGACGACCGTGATGGCGGCACCGTCGCGCCACCGCAGCGGCGGCAGCGCGCCGAGGCCGCCCGTGGCGGTGGCGTGCAGCGCCTCGCCGAGCGGCGACTGCAGCAGGCTCAGCACGGCCTGGGTCTCGGGGTCGCCGAAGCGGCAGTTGAACTCGACGACGGCCGGGCCCTCGGCCCCCATCGCCAGACCCGCGTAGAGCAGACCGGAGAACGGGGTGCCGCGGCGCACCATCTCGCGCGCGACGGGGCGCACGACGGTCTCGACGATCTCCTCGGTCGCGCCGGCGGCCAGCCAGGGCAGCGGCGCGTACGCGCCCATGCCGCCGGTGTTGGGGCCGGTGTCGCCGTCGCCGACGCGCTTGTGGTCCTGCGCGGGCAGCAGCGGCACCACGTCCTCGCCGTCGACGAGGCAGAAGAGCGAGACCTCGGGACCGTCCAGGAAGGACTCGAGCAGCGCGGGGCGGCCGGACTCGAGCAGGTCGGCGGCGTGCGCGCGGGCGGCCGCGCGGTCCGCGGTGACGACGACGCCCTTGCCCGCGGCCAGGCCGTCGTCCTTGACCACCCAGGTGGGGCCGAAGCGGTCGAGCGCGGCGTCGATCTCGGCGGGGCTGTCGACGATCTCGCTGCGCGCGGTGCGCACGCCGGCGGCGTCCATGACGTCCTTGGCGAAGGCCTTGGAGCCCTCGATCTGCGCGGCAGCGGCGGAGGGCCCGAAGACGGCGATGCCGCGGGCGCGGACCGCGTCGGCGACGCCGAGGACCAACGGCACCTCCGGGCCGATCACCACGAGGTCTGCCCCGAGGCGCTCGGCCAGCGCGGCGACCTCCTCGCCGGAGGAGGCGTCGACGTCGTGATTGGTCGCGATCGCCGCCGTGCCCGGGTTACCCGGGGCGGCGTGCAGCTCGGTGACCTGGGGATCACGGGTCAGGGCGTCGATGAGGGCGTGTTCGCGGCCGCCGGTGCCGATGACGAGTACTCGCACGTCGCAGACCTTACCGGTGCGGGGTCTGTACATCGCACCCCAGCACCAGTATCGTAATTCCGGAATTCCGATCCATCGATCCTGGGAGACCCGATGCGCCGCACCCTGATCACCGCCGTCGCCGCCGCCCTCGTAGCCGCGGTCCCCGTCCCCGCGGTGAGCGCCGCCCCGTGCGCCCCCGCGCCCGCGGCGGACACGAGCACCGCCGCCGGCTGGACCGGCTACCTCGCGCAGCACCGCGACGACGTCGCGCTGGTCGTCGACGACGGGCGGGGCGGCACGATCCGGCACCGCGCCGACGCGGCCATGCCGACCGCGTCGATGCTCAAACTCATCCACCTCGCCGCACTCACCGGCCGGGCCGGCGCCGGTGGGATCGACCTCAACGAGCGGATCCGCGTCGCCGACTGGCAGAAGTGGTACATCGATCACGAGGGCACTCCCGTCGACGGCGGCGCCCACATCAAAGCCCTGGAGTACCTGGGCATCCCGGCGACCAAGGGTGTCCCGAACGACCCGTCGGGCAGCGTCTCGCTGCACCAGCTCGCCGACGTGATGATCCGCTTCTCCGACAGCGCCGCCCCCGACGCGATCCGCGCGCGCCTCGGCGACGAGGCGTTGCAGGAGGTCATGACGCGCTACGGCATGCCGGGCCCCGTGCCCTCACTCAAGGGGCTCTACGAGGGGATCACCGGCAGCGGCGCCGCGACCGAGCAGCAGGCGTACGCCGCGATCGACCGCACGTACGCGGCGCCGGCCGCGTCGTTCGCCCGACTGATCGGCGATCTGGGGACCGGCCGGTTCGGCCCGGGCTCCGAGGCGGCGCGCCGCTTCCTGGAGTTCCAGGGCGCAGCGCCCGAGGGCCTGGCCGCGCTCGGCTTCAAGGGCGGATCGCTGTTCGGCGTGCTCACCGAGGCCTTCGAGGGCCGGCGGGCCGACGGTTCCGTCACCGTCGGGGTGCTCATGGTGCGCCGGGCGTCCGCGCAGGACGTGCGCAAGGACGTCGAGGCCGGCATGCCGCACCAGCAGCTGCTGGTGCAGGCGATGACCGACGACGGCACCCGCACGCGCGTGGCCTGCGCGCTGCGCTCGTAAACTCCCGCCATGACCGACGACGATCGCCTCGCCGCCCTCGAGGCGCGGGTGGCGGCCCTCGAGGCCGTGCTCGGGGACGCGCCCGCCGAGCAGGCACCCGACGGTGCCGGCACCGTCGGGTACGGGGGCGAGGTGACGCTGCACGGCGAGGTCGCCTGGCGCATCGACTACTCGGCCGGCGCCGCGACCGCCCTGCCCGCCGATCGGCTCGCGACGGTGCTCGGCGCGCTCGGGCACCCCGCGCGGATCGAGATCGTGCAGGAGCTGCTGCGGGGGCCGCGCACGGCGGCCGAGCTGGTCGAGCGCGCCGACGGCGGCTCGAAAGGCCAGCTGTACCACCACCTGAGCACCCTCACCGCCGCCGGCGTCGTGGACAAGGGCGCCCGCGGGCAGTACGCCGTCGCGCCGCAGAAAGTGGTGCCCGCGCTCGTCGCACTGCTCACCGCGGCGGACATCGGCGGGCTGCTCCGATAGCCTGGCCCCATGGCATCCGTGTTCTCGAAGATCATCGCCGGCGAACTCCCGGGCCGGTTCGTGTACCAGGACGATGCGGTGGTGGCGTTCCTGACCATCGCCCCGCTCACCCAGGGCCACGTGCTCGTGGTGCCGCGCGAGGAGATCGACCATTGGGAGTCGATCGACGACGAGCTGTGGAACCACATCACCACCGTCTCGCGGAAGCTGGGCCGCGCCGTCAAGCGCGCCTTCGACGCGCCGCGCGCCGGCGTCGTGATCGCCGGCCTGGAGGTGCCGCACCTGCACGTGCACGTCTTCCCGGCCTACTCGCTCAACGACTTCGACTTCGGCCAGGCCGATCCGAACCCCTCCGCCGAGTCGCTCGACGAGGCGCAGACGAAGATCGTCGAGGCCCTCGCGGCCGAGTGAGTCAGCGGGGCAGGCGCACGGTGAACGTCGCGCCCGCTCCCGGCGCCGTCTCGAGCGTGACGGTGCCGCCGTGCCGCTCGACGATCCCGTGCACGATCGACAGGCCCAGCCCCGCTCCGCCGCTGCCGCGGCTGCGGGAGGAGTCGGTGCGGTAGAAGCGTTCGAAGACGCGCGCGGCCTCGTCGGGCTCCATCCCCGGCCCGGTGTCCGCGACGGACAGCACCACCGCGCCCGGCTCCTCGGCGATCCGCACCCGCACCGAGGCGTCGTCGGGCGTGTGCCGCAACGCGTTCGAGACCAGGTTGGTCACCACCTGGTGCAGCCGGTCCCGGTCCCCCATCAGCCCGACGGTCTCCGCGCCCGCCTCGAGCGCGATGTCGCGGCCCGGCTCGCGCGCCTGCGCCGCGTGCACCGCATCGTCGGCCACCGCCACCAGGTCGACGGGGTCCTCCGCCAGCGGCCGGCGCGCGTCGAGCCGGGCGAGCAGCAGCAGGTCCTCCACGAGAAGCCCCATGCGCTGTGCCTCGGATTCGATGCGGGACATGACGAATCCGGTGTCGTCGGTGGCGCCCTGCCGGTACAGCTCGGCGAAGCCGCGGATCGACGTCAGCGGGGTGCGCAGCTCGTGCGAGGCGTCGCCGACGAAGCGGCGCATCCGCTGCTCGTCGGCGCGCGCCTGCTCCTCCGAGGCGGCCACCCGGTGGAAGGAGTCCTGCACCTGGTGCAGCATCGTGTTGAGCGACGTCGAGAGCCGGCCGACCTCCGTGTACGCGGGCGCCTGCGGGACGCGGCGCGTCAGGTCGCCCGCCGCGATCGCCTCCGCCGTGGCCTCCACCTGTTCCAGCGGACGCAGCGAACGGCGCACCACGAGGTAGCCGAGCCCGCCCGCGACGATCAGCACGCCCGCACCGATGAGCAGCTCGAGGACGATCATCGCCTGCAGGGTGTCGTCGACGTCGGTGAGCGTCACGGCGACGAAGGCCACGCCGTAGTCGGACGAGGACTGCACCACCCGCCACTGCGGCCCGTGCCCGCCGACCGACTGCACGGTCACGGCGTCGCCGCGCAGATCGCCCAGGCCCGAGAGATCGGGGCGCTCGGTGAAGTCAGGGTTGCTGATCTGCAGCTGCCGGCCGTCGGGGAGGAACACCGCCTGGTAGAAGCGGGTCGGCGGGCCGCCGCGGGGCGCCTGCGACAGGATCACCGGCTTGGGCCGCGCCCACGTCTCCGCCGCCTGGCGCAGCGCCTGATCCTCGCGCGAGATCAGCTGGTCCTTCATCGCCGCGGTCAGCGCGGCCCCCGAGGCCAGCAGGCCGAGGAGGACCAGGCCGACCACCAGCGCGACGAGCGAGACCCGCAGCGGCACGCGGGAGGCGAAGGACGTCGAGCCCATCGACGGCCTACCGCGGTTCGCGGAGCACGTACCCCACGCCGCGGAGAGTGTGGATCAGCCGCTTCTCGCCGGTGTCGACCTTGCGCCGGAGGTACGAGACGTACGACTCCACCACGTTGACGTCGCCGCCGAAGTCGTAGTGCCACACGTGATCGAGGATCCGCGGCTTGGAGAGCACCACGCCGGCGTTGACCATGAAGTAGCGCAGCAGGGTGAACTCCGTGGGCGAGAGCGAGACCAGCTCGCCCGCCTTCCACACCTCGTGCGTCTCGTCGTCGAGTTCGAGGTCGGCGAAGCTCAGGCGGGTCGTGGCCTCGTCCTCGCCGAAGCCGCTGCGACGCAGCAGTACGTTGATCCGCGCCACGACCTCCTCGAGGCTGAACGGCTTGGTGACGTAGTCGTCGCCGCCCAGGGTCAGGCCCGCCACCTTGTCCTCCACCGAGTCGCGGGCGGTGAGGAAGAGGGCGGGCGCCTCCACGCCGTCCTGGCGCAGCCGCTTGAGCAGTCCGAGCCCGTCCATGCCCGGCATCATGATGTCGAGCACCATGACGTCGGGCCGGAAGGTGCGCGCACGATCGAGCGCGGCCGGGCCGTCGGGGGCGACGGCCACGTCGAAGCCCTGGAACTTGAGGCTGACCTGCAGCAGTTCCCGGATGCTCTGCTCGTCGTCGACGACGAGGACGCGGGGCTGGGTTTCGTCTTTCACGCTGGACACCCCGCCATAGTGCACGCCGAGGCGGCCGGGATTCTGACGACTCGCTGGCAGTTCGCTGTGAACGTTTGCGATCAGCGCAGCGCGTCGAGGATGTCCGGGGTGACGGGATCGACGATGTCCTGCACCTCGGGGTGCTTGGTGACGTACTTCTTCACCAGCGGGCAGACCGGGACCACGCGCTTGCCGGCGGCGCGAGTGTCCTCCAGCGCGTCGTGCACGAGGATACCGCTCAGGCCGCGGCCGGAGAACTTCTCGTCGAGCTGGGTGTGCGGGAAGATCCGCTGCTCACCGCGGTCGATGAAGAGGGTGAAGCCGGCGAGCTCGCCGTCGACGGTGATGTCGTAGCGGCCCTCGGCGTCGTTGCGGGCGACGACGACGTTCTCGGTGGTCTCGGTCATTGCGGGTTCCTCCTGCGGGGCTTGAGCCGGGTGGTGGGGAGCGGTGGTGCGGGCAGGTACTGATCGTCGCGCCAGCCACTCACACTGCCGAAACGCGCGGCGCGCGCCTGCCATTCCTCGCGGTACTCGACGATCTCGTCGTGGGTGCGGCCGACGAAGTTCCACCACATGACGATGTCCTCGTCGAACGGGACGCCGCCGAGCAGGATCACGCGCGCGTCCTGCTCGGTGGGGTTGTGCAGGCGGAGGCCGCCGAGCCCCGGGGCGGTGTAGCCCAGGTCGCCCCAGGCGAGCGGGACGCCGTCGACGAGGAGGCGCTCGGTATCGAGCAGCACGCCGTGCTCGAAGGCCGGGTCGACCGCGAGCGCGACCCGCGCGCCGGGGCGCAGGATCACCTCGGCGCCCAGCAGCGGGGTGGCTGTGACGATCGGCGACGTACTGCCCGCCAGCTCGCCGATGAACACCCGGGCGGTGCCGCCGGGACCGTCGGCGTGCACGTCGGGCAGGTCGACGACGGGCGGCGCGTAGTGCTGGAAGCCGTTGTGCGCATTGCGCACCCGATCCGGCAGGGCGAGCCACAGCTGCACCCCGTGCAGGCGCACGGTCTGCGACGTGGAGACCTCGGAGTGGCTGATCCCGTAGCCCGCGGACATGAGGTTGATCTCGCCGGGGAGCACCGGCGCCTCGACGCCGGCGCTGTCGCGGTGCTCGATCTCGCCCTCGAACAGCCAGCTCACCGTCTGCAGGCCGGTGTGCGGGTGCGGCGGCACGTTCATGCCTCCCGAGCGATCCACCTCGTCGGGGCCGTAGTGGTCGGCGAAGCACCACGCCCCGATCATGGAGCGCTCGTGCGTGGGCAGGGTGCGGCGCACCGTCATCGCGCGGGGGCCGCCGAGCGGCACCTCCCGCGCCTGGATCACCTCCACCCCGGCGGCGGGGGCCGGGCCGTTCGCGGAGGCTCCGCACTCGACCTCTTCGGGCTGTCGGTCGACGTTGCTCATGACCGCTAGCCTAGTGGCATGCCAGCCCAGCGCGTGCGGATCGACAAGGCCTCCCCCCGTGTCTACAAGCAGATGGTCGCGGTCTCGACCGAGGTCGCCGCCGCGGCGGCCGACGCCGGAATCGGCCGGGACGTGGTCGAACTGGTGAACCTGCGGTGCTCGCAGCTCAACGGCTGCGCCTACTGCCTGGATCTGCACGCCCGCGCCGGTCGGGCGGCGGGCCTCACCGACCAGCAGCTCGACGTCATCGCCGCCTGGCGCGAGGCGCCGGGCCTGTTCGACGACGTGCAGCGCGCAGCGCTGGAGATCGCGGAGCTGGTGACCGGGATGCCGCCGCGCCACGCCGCGGACATCGCCTACGACCGCGCGACCGACGTGCTCGACGAGGCGCAGACCTCCGTCCTGATCTGGGCCGCCGTGACCATCAACGCCTTCAACCGCGTCTCCGTGGTGAGCGGGTACGAGGTGCGCCACCGGGCGTGACGCACCTCGAGGGTTCGCCGGTGCGCGGAGGGCTGACAGCGCGCTCGCCGTGACACCGGCTACGACAGCTTGCAGTTGTCGAATACAGTGATCGTCATGAGAAAGGTCGCGCGAGCCGGTCTCGTCGCACTCCTGCTGTCGGGGTGCGCCGTGAGCTCGCCCGAGCCGAGCGCGCCGTCCGTGTCGACCGCCGTTCCGCCCACAGCCGTCGCCACGGTGGCGGGGTGCGCGTCGGAAGAGATCCGCTCTCGTCCGTCGGCGACCGCAGCCATCCACTGCACGTTCACATCGCCGCGGTTCCCGCAGCTGACGTTCGAGTTCTCGGACCCCGGCGTGCCCGCAGCACCCGCGGCTCCGGACCGCACTCAGCGCGTCGTCGTGTACGACGGTCAGAACCCGGCACAGACGATCGAGGAGACCACCAGGGCACCCCACACCTCGGTGCCGCGAGTCCGTGACCTCGCCAACGACACGCACGGGCAGCTCTTCACCACGGTCGACTCGTCGGAGGGGGTCGGGCAGAGAACCACTGTGTGGCGCGCCCACGGTCTCCGCGGGCCCTTCGTACGCGCCGGCGAACTGACCGGATACGTCGACCGAATCACGGCGGTCGATGACTCCTACAACGTGATCTACGCGTCGGCTCCGCTCGCCAGCGGTGTCTACACGGTGTTCCGGCTGGTGGACGACCGCGTGGTGGATCTCGTCCGCCTGCCCGTGGCTCCTGCCACGCCGGTAGTCGACAGGGGATGGACTCGGCCCTGGCTCACGGTCGGGAACACACTGTGCCTGTTGAAGACTCCGACCGAGGAGGAGCTCCGCGCCCTGGCGGACGCCGGGTGGCAGTCGAGGACCGACGTGGACCGCGGACTGATTCAACGGCTGTGCCAGACCTCCTGGGTCCGGGACACCTACGCGGCGTGATCTGCCGGCTCGTCAGGCGGGCAGGCGCCCTTCGGCGACGTCGAGGACCCACTGCTCGGGATCCTCACCACGACGGTGCGCCAGCCTCACGAGAAGCTGAGCGCTCAAGCGACGGGAGCGAGGCGAATCCCCGGCCAATGCGAACTCGGCGTTCGCCCGCGCTTCGGCGCTGTTGTACTCACCCATCGATACCTCCTGATGTCGCCGGCTGCACTCCATTGTCGTCCACTGGAGCCCGTTCCGCCACGGCCTGCAGAATGGCCAATTCACTGGCGGTAAGGTCGGGCTCGGCCGCGAGTGCGTACATGACCGCGCGACCGAACTCCTGTGCGGCGATACTGTCCCGCTGATTCACCTGCTCGGCGGCCACTGGTACCGACGCCACCACTCCGTGCGTTCATCGTGCCTGGTCCGGTGGGCCCGATCCTTCGCCTCCGACCAACTGCGCTGGCCGAGCGTCGCGAGCACGCCGGCGATGCCGACCAGCCCCACCACCAACGTGGCCACCGGTGCACTGAGCATGATTTCTCCCCCTTCTCCATTGGACGCACCGGACGAGCGAGCGGTTCCCCCGCAACGCTGATCTCCGACCTGAGGAGGACGCCCCGAGCCCGCCATCGTGATTGGCTGAGGGCATGACGGAACGGATCACCGAGTTCGCCCGGTCGGGCCTGACCTTCCCCGTGGTCGACAGCGGGCCGATCGACGGCGAGATCGTCGTGCTGCTGCACGGCTTCCCGCAGACACCCACGTCCTGGGCGGCGACGGCCGAGCACCTGCACGCGCAGGGGTACCGCACCGTCGTGCCGTGGCAGCGCGGGTACGCGCGCACCGCGAGCCCCGCCCGGCGCTGGCAGTACCGCAGCTCCGAGCTGGCCGCGGACATCGCCGCACTGCTGGAGCGCACCGGCCCGGCGCACCTGGTGGGGCACGACTGGGGATCGTCGACGGCGTGGCTGACCGCGGCGACGTACCCGCACCTCGTGCGCACCCTGACGGCCGTGTCGGTACCGCACCCGCTGGCGTTCCTGCGCGCGTTCCTGCGATCGGACCAGGCGCTGAAGTCGTACTACATGTATCTGTTCCAGGTCCCCGCCGTCCCGGAGTTCCTCGCGCGGCGCTTCCCGGGTCGGTTCGAGGCCTTCCTGCGCGCCAGTGGCATGCCCGACGAGGCGATCCGCACCGTCGTCGACGAGGTGCTCGAACCCGGGCTGCTCGGCGGCGGCCTGAACTACTACCGGGGCATGCCGTTCACCGCCGTGAAGCCGGGCGAGGGCGCCCGCGTCAGCCGCCCCGTGACGTACGTCTGGAGCACCGAGGACGTCGCGCTGACCCGGGCCGGTGCGGAACTGGCCGGGGAGTACGTCGACGGGCCGTACCGGTTCGTCGTGCTCGAGGGCGTGAGCCACTGGATCCCCGACGAACGGCCCGCGGAACTCGCGCAGCTCATCGCCGAGACCGCTGCGCAGGTGTGACGAGTCGGTGACGGACGGCGCGCCGCGCTCGACGGCGCCCATCCCACCGGCGAGCATGGCCCCATGCGCGTACTGCTCACCGGCGCCGCCGGGTTCATCGGCTCGCACATCGCGGAGCTGATCGCCGAGGACGAGCGGCACGAGATCGTCGGGATCGACGCGATGCTCCCGCAGGCGCACGCGAGCGGCGACGTACCGGACGGCGTACGCCACCTCGACCTGCTCGACGGCGCGGGGCTCGACGACGCGCTGCGCGGCGTGGACGCCGTCTGCCACCAGGCGGCCGCGGTCGGCGCGGGTGTGGACGCCGCGGACGCGCCGATGTTCGCCGCCAACAACGATCTCGGCACCGCGGAGCTGCTCGCCGCGATGGCGCGAGCGGGCTGCCGCCGGCTGGTGCTGGCCTCGTCGATGGTGGTCTACGGCGACGGGGCCTTCGTCGACGCCGCGGGGCTGCCCGTGACGCCACTGCCGCGCACCGTCGAGGACGTGCGGGCGGGCCGGTTCGAGCGGATGCTGCCCGACGGCACCGTCGCACGGTGGGCCCTGACCGGCGAGGACGCGCCGATCGCCCCGCACGGCCTGTACGCGGCGTCGAAGGCCGCGCAGGAGTTCTACGCCGCGGCGTGGGCGCGGGCGACGGGCGGCACCGTGACCGCGCTGCGCTATCACAACGTGTACGGGCCACGGATGCCGCGCGATACGCCCTACGCGGGGGTCGCCTCGATCTTCCGTTCCGCGCTGGCGGCGGGGCGGGCGCCACAGGTCTTCGAGGACGGCCGCCAGACCCGTGACTTCGTGCACGTGCGCGACATCGCCCGCGCGAACGTCCTGGCGCTGGAGTCGGATCCGGCGCCCGGGTCGCGTGCGTACAACGTCTGCTCGGGTGTGCCGGTGACGATCGGCGAGGTCGCCGAGGTGCTCGCGCGGGAGAGCGGCGGGCCCGCGCCGATGGTCACCGGACAGTCGCGCGCGTCCGACGTGCGGCACATCGTCGCCGATCCGCGCCGCGCCGCCGCCGAACTCGGGTTCACCGCGGCCATCGGTCCGGAGCGCGGCCTGGCGGAGTTCGCTACCGCGCCCCTGCGCTGATCCCGCGCCCGCCGTCCGCGGGCAGGCGCACCTCGAATCGCGCCCCCTGCCGCAGGTTCTCGGCCACGACGGTGCCGCCGTGCACGTCCACGAGACCGCGGGCGATCGCCAGTCCCATGCCGGTACCCGCGGGCAGTCCTGCGGTGTTGACCGGCGAGCGGTGCGCCGTACCGCGGTAGGCGAGGTCGAAGATGCGCTCGAGATCGGCGTCGTCGATGCCGGTGCCGGTGTCGTCCACGCGGAGCACCACCTCACTCTCGTTCGCGCGGACCGCGATCGTCACGCGCCCGCCCGCGGGGGTGTGCGCGAGCGCGTTGAGCACCAGGTTCCGCAGGATCCGCGCCAGCGCGGACACGCCCACCGGCGCCGGGACCGGCTCGGGCGCATCGAGTTCCAGCCGCACCCGGGCCCGGCTCGCCATCTGCCCCAGGCCAGCCCGCACCTCATCGGCGACCTCCCGCACGTCGATCGTCTCGAGATCGAGGGTGAGCGAACCCGAGTGGATACGGGACATCTCGAACAGGTCGTCCACCATCGACGACAGGCGCACCGTCTCGCGGTCGATCCGCTCCGCGAAGTCGGTCACGTCCTCCGGATCGGTGACCACGGCGTCGCGCAGCGCCTCGGACATCGCGCGGATCCCCGCCAGCGGCGTGCGCAGGTCGTGGCTCACCCACGCGACGAGGTCCCGCCGCGCCGCCTCGGACGCCCGCTCCTGCTCGCGGATCTGCCGCTCCCACACCGTGCGCCGCGCCTGGAACCGACCGAGCGCGACGGCCGCGGGCACGGCGACCACGAGGACGGCGCCGAGCACGGCCACCGTCCGGGTGAAGTCGGAGGTGAACATGAACCCGCTGACGCCGATCACCCCGGAGAGCACCGCGAGCACCGGGATCAGCACCAGGATCACCATCGACAACTGCAGCGACATGCCCCGCGAGCGCCACAGCACCAGCGCACCCGCGAGCACCACGGGCGCCGACCACAGCAGCGCCAGCGCCGCGATGGACAGGATCTCAGTCATCGGTGCCCTCCTCGCCCGATCCCCATCGGTAGCCACGGCCCCAGACCGTCTCGATCCGGTGGTCGTCGCCGAGCTTGGCGCGCAGCCGCTTGACGTGGACGGTCACCGTCGACAGATCGCCGAACTGCCAGCCCCACACCTGCTCGAGCAGGTCCTCGCGGGTGAAGGCCTCCCCCGGGTGGGCCAGGAAGTGGGCCAACAGATCGAACTCGCGGCGGGTGGTCCCCACAGCCCGGCCGCTCGCCGTCACCGTCCGGGCCGCGGCGTCCAGGACGACGGCGCCGTCGCCGAGCGCGGCCGCGTGCTCGTGGGGCGCGCGGCGCAGGACCGACGCCACGCGCAGCGCCAGCTCGCGGGGGCTGAACGGCTTGGTGACGTAGTCGTCGGCGCCCGCGGCGAGCCCCGTGACCCGGTGATCCTCCTCGCCGAGGGCCGTCAGCAGGATCAGCGGCAGGTCGCGGCGGGCACCCACCGCGCCACCGCGGACCCGACGGCACAGCTCGATCCCGTCGAGACCCGGCATCATCACGTCGAGGACGGCGAGCCGCACCCGGCCGGCGGCGAGGTGCTCGGCGGCCGCCGCACCGTCGGCGACGATGGACGTGGGCAGGCCGTCGCGCTCGAGGTAGCGCCGGACCACGTCGCTGACCAGCGGATCGTCGTCAGCGATCAGGACATATCGATCGTCGGCCATCCGCGCCTTTCGTTCCTCGGTCACTGGTAGATCAGCACCGCGTGCGTGACGAGGAGCGCGCCCGCCACCTGGGCGGCGAGCCATCCTCTCGCGATCGCAACACTGCGTCTGTACCAGAGCATCCCCGCTCCGGCGGCGATCCACACGGTGAACGGCAACCAGATCCTCTCCACCTCCGCCTTGCTCAGGGCCGACAGGTCCGCGCCGAGCACCATCACCACCGCCCCGGCGACGAGCGCGGCCAGCGCCTCGGGGGTGCCGAGCAGCGATCGGCGGAAGGGCCGCAGCACCCCCGGGACCAGGCCGATCGCCGCCACCGCGGCCACCCCGACGGCGCAGGCCGCGGCCGCCAGGTTCCCCCAGCCCCAGTAGGCGAACGGCCGGAAGGAGGCGATGCCCTGGTAGTAGCGCAGCACCACCCCGTGGTAGCCGTCGAGCCACCAGAACCCCGCCAGGGCGAACGCCGCGACCACGACCAGCGCCGCGGGGACCGCGGTGAGCAGCGGGCGCGCGTTCCGGGCGATGATCAGCACCGTCACGGCCAGGAAGCCCATCAGGATCAGGCCGTAGTTGAGGAAGATCCCCCAGCCGAGGAGCAGGCCGGCCAGCACGCCGAACGCCGTCGCGCGGCGCCCTCGGGCGACGGCGGCCACCGCCAGCGCCGCGATCCCCCAGGCTGCGACGCCGGCGAAGTAGGCGTCGCCCGACGGTGCCATCCACAGCGCCCCGGGGAAGACGGCGAGGAAGGGGGCGCAGCAGCGGGCGATCTCCTCGGTGCCCAGGGTGCGCACGGCGAGCAGGATCGCGGCGGCGGCGGAGGCTCCCGCGGCCGTGCAGAACAGCGCCGCCCAGGTGCCGCCGCCCAACCCGATCCGGTCGAGTCCGACGAAGGTCAGCAGCGCACCCGGCGGATGTCCGGAGACGTGCACGGTCCAGGAATCGGGCTGGTAGTCGGGGATGCGGCGGGCGAACTCGCGCACGGCGGCACCGACATCCGCCTCGGCACCCGGCACCTCGTGCAGGTACTGGTCGTACCCGGTGAGCTTGGTCCGGAACCGCTCCCACCCGGCGACGGTGCCCAGGCTCAGCGCCCAGCCGAACAGGACGAGCGACGACAGCGCCGCGAGCCGCCCGAAGGGCAGGCTGCGGGCCAGGGCCGGGCCCCAGAGCAGCACCGCGATCGCGATCACCACCGCCGGCACGGTGCCCGGGCCGGCGTGCGCCTCGAAAACACCGAACAGGGGCGCGGATTCGGCGACCAGCGTCTTGCGGAACTCGTCGCCGAGCAGGAACGGCACGATCACCGCGGCCGCGACGAGGAGCAGTGCACCCCCCGCCCATCCGAGCGCACGGCGCACGGAACGGCCGGTCGCGACAGTTTCGATCGGCATGCCCTCGACCGTATCGGCCGCGCCGCCGCCCGACGGGCCCACGAGGGCCGGGACGGCGCACCGTCATACTTTCGTCACCGCGAACACCTGTCCCGGACCGCGCGGCCTTCCTAGCGTGAGAGCCATGACTGAGATCGAGCCGGAGGCGGTCACCGTGGTGATCCCCTGCCGGAACGAGGCGGAGTCGATCGGTCCGGTGATCGACGCGCTGCCGGCGGGGTACACCGCCCTCGTGGTCGACAACGGCTCCACCGACGGCACCGCGGAGATCGCGCGCCGGGCGGGCGCGCGGGTGGTCACCGAGCCGCGGCCCGGGTACGGGAGCGCCGTGCACGCCGGGATCGCCGCCGCCCGGACGGAGGTCGTGTGCACCGTCGACGGTGACGGATCGATGGACCCCGGTGAGCTCGTCCCGCTGGTCGCGGCCGTCCGCGACGGTGCGGACCTGGCCGTGGGGCGCCGCCGCCCCGACCCGGCCGAGGTGTGGCCCTGGCACGCCCGCCTGGGCTCCGCGCTCGTCGCGGCGCGGCTTCGCGGCCGGTACGGACTGCCCCTGCACGACATCGGCCCGATGCGCGCGGTCCGCCGTGAGGCGGTACTGGGCCTCGGCGTCGTCGACCGGCGCTCCGGGTACCCCGTCGAGTTGCTGGCCCGCGCCGGCGCGGCGGGCTGGCGCGTCGTCGAGCACCCGGTGCGGTACGGCCCGCGCACGGGCGGTCGATCGAAGGTCTCCGGGTCGATCACCGGCTCGATGCGGGCCACCGCCGACTTCCTGCGGGCGGCGCGATGAACACGGTGCTGGTCGTCGCGAAGGCGCCCGTCCCGGGGCTGGTGAAGACCCGTCTGACCAGTGCCTACACCCCGCGGGACGCAGCCCGGCTCGCCGCGGCCGCGCTCCGCGACACGCTCTGCGCCGCGCTCGCCGTTCCCGGCGCGCGGTGCGCGGTGGCGCTCGGCGGCCTTCTCGACGACGCCCTGGACCGCGACGAGCTGCGGATCCTGCTCGCTCGCTGCACGGTCTTCCCCCAGGCCGAGGGCGGCCTGGCGCAGCGGCTCGTCGCCGCCCACGAGCGCGCCGCCGAACTCGGCGGTGGGCCGGTCCTGCAGATCGGCATGGACACCCCGCAGGTGCGGCCGGAGCTGCTGGCGCTCAGCCTCGAGGCATCCCGACGGTGCGCGACGCTCGGCCCCGCCGTGGACGGGGGCTGGTGGGCGCTCGGCGTGCCCGAGGGCGCGGCCTCCCGCCTCACCTGCCTGTTGGACGTGCCCATGTCGACCGCGCACACGGGCGAGCGCACTCGCGAGGCGCTCATCGCCGCCGGTCTGGCCCCGCGGGCGCTCCCGCCGCTGCGGGACGTGGACCGGCCCGACGACGTGGTCGCCGTCGCTGCGACCTGCGGCGCCGGCTCATGGTTCCGGCGGGCCGCGCACACGCTGCACCCGGGCGCCGGGCGGTGCGCATGAGTGCCGCGCACTGGGATTCGGTCATGGCGGGCCGCAGCGGTGAGCTGCAGACCGCCCGCGGCGACGTGCACCGCCTGCCGGTGGGGCGCTGGCTCGGCCACGACCGTGCCGACGCCTCGGTGATCGCCACCGTCATCGCGTGGTGCCACGGCCCGACGGTGGACCTCGGGTGCGGCCCGGGACGGATCGTCGACCTGCTGCTGCGACGCGGCATTCCCGCACTCGGCGTGGATGATTCGCCGCAGGCCGTGCGCCTGACCCGGGAGCGGGGCGCGGCGGCGCTGCGCCGCGACGTGTTCGCGCCACTACCGGGCGAGGGCAGGTGGTCGCACGCGATCCTGCTCGACGGGAACATCGGAATCGGCGGGGATCCGGTGCGCCTGTTGCGCCGGGCGGCCGCCCTCGTGGAGGTCGGAGGAAGCGTGGTCGTCGAAGTGGAGCCGACGGAGGTCGGCGTCGTGCAGGAAGCGGTGCGGGTCCGGGCGGCCGGAGGGCACTCCCTCTGGTTCCCCTGGGCGCGCGTCGGATTCGATGCACTGGACGGCCTGGCGGAGGCCGCCGGGCTACGGCCGGTGCGCCGGCTGGACCATCCGTCCGGCCGCCGGTGCGTGGAGCTGGTCCGATGACCAGCCCGTCGCCCACGGGGCCGCCCGCGTTCCGCCAGCCGGTGGTGGCCGCGCGGATCGGCATGCTGCTGGGCGTCTGCATCGTGATCTGCTTCGCCACCGGACTTTTCAGCCACTTCCTGCAGCATCCGCCCGCCTGGTTCGACGCGCCGCGCTCGCCGTACTGGCTCTTCCAGGCGACGCAGGGGCTGCACGTCGCGACCGGCGTCGCCGCGATCCCGCTGCTCATCCTCAAGATCGCGGTGGTGTACCCGAAGCTGTTCGAGCGACCGGTCTTCGGCGGGCCCAAGCGGATCGCGGAGCGACTCTCGACGGGTGCCATCGTGCTCTCGATGTCGTTCCAGCTCTTCACCGGCCTGCTCAACATCGCGCAGTGGTACCCGTGGAAGTTCTTCTTCCCGGCCGCGCACTACGCGACCGCCTTCGTGGTCCTCGGCGCGGTGGGCGTGCACCTGGCCATCAAGATGCCGATCGTGCGCGAGGCCTTCCGCCGCGGCACCGAGAAGGCGTACACGCCCGGGGTTTCGCGGCGGACCGTCCTCACCGCCGGCGTCGCCGCCGCCGGGCTCGCGGTGGTCACCATCGGCACGCAGTCGATCCCCGGCCTGCACCGCCTCGCCGTGCTCGCGCCGCGGTCGGGCCGCGGCCCCCAGGGCATGCCCGTCAACCGCACCGCGGCCGCGGCCGGGGTGACGGAATCGGCGCGCGCGGAGGAGTTCCGGCTGGTGATCCAGGGCCCCCGCACGGTGGAGCTCACGCTCGCGCAGCTGCAGGCGATGCCCCAGCACACCGTGCACCTGCCGATCGCCTGCGTCGAGGGCTGGACCCAGTACGGGTGGTGGACGGGCGTGCGGATCGCCGACCTCGCCGCGCTGGCCGGCCTCGACGACACCGACCTGCGGTTCGCCTCGCTCGAGCGCGGCCTCTACGCGCAGTCGACGATGGAGGCCGCGAAGGTGCGCGACGAGACCTCGCTGATCGCACTGCGATTGAGCGACGAGGAGCTCGACATCGACCACGGCTACCCGTGCCGCGTGATCGCAGCCGCACGGCCCGGCGTGCATCAGACCAAATGGGTGACGAGGATCGAGGCGGCATGACCGACGAACAAACGCAACCACTGAGCCCGGGCCTCAAGGGCCTGCAGGTCGTGCTGGTCGTCGTGGGGCTGGCACTGATCGTCTACGGGCTGTCCCTGGCGATCGAGGACCTCCCCACGCCGGACCTGATCTCGGCGGCGGTGTGGGCGCTCGCCATCGTCATCGTGCACGACGGCGTGATCCAGCCGCTGCTGCTGCTCCTCGGGCACGGGGCTCTGCGGGTGCTGCCACCCACATGGTGGCCGGGCGCCCTGTGCGGCGCGGCCGCGGGCGTGACGGTGCTGGCCCTGGGCGCGGCGGTGGCGCTGCCCCGCCCGCCGGGGAAGGGCGCGCTCAACCCGACGATCCTGGACCAGCCCTACGGGGTCGCGATCGTCGCTCTGCTCGCCGCGATCGCGGCGGCGTGCGTGGTCTCCGGCGTGGCGCGGACGATCACAGGATCTTCTGCATGAGGACCAGGTCCAGCCAGCGGCCGAACTTGATCCCCACCTGCGGCATCTGACCGGTGACCCGGAAGCCGAGCTTGCGGTGCAGCGCGACCGAGGCGTGGTTCGACTCCTCGATCGCGGCGACGACGACGTGCACGTCGGACTGCTCGGCGCGCTCGATCAGCGCCTTCATCAGGGCCTCGGCGATCCCGCGGCGGTAGAAGCCGTCCGCGACGTACACCGAGTTCTCGACGGTGTGCCGGTACCCCGACTTGGCCCGGAACGGGCCGTACGTGGCGTACCCGCCGAGCTCACCGTCGACGATGGCGACGAGGACAGGGAACCCACCGGCGCGGCGCTCGGCCAGCCACGCCTCGCGCTCGGCGAGGTCGGCCTTCTCCTCGGACCAGATGGCGGTCGAGTTCTCCACGGCATCGTTGTGGATGACGAGGATCGCCGGAAGGTCGGCCGGTCGGGCGTCGCGGATCTCCATGGGACCAGCTTATTGCTCGGCCGCGAAGTTGCAGAACAGGTGGGCCGCGCCGGACATTTCACCTGATCCGGGTGCGAACCGGACCCGCCCGCCGAGCGGGTGGAGGACATGTGGGCCGAGAACTGTAGTTTCGGATTGAAAACTTCAGTTCGGCGCCCTGCGCCGGGCCCGTCGGCCGGCGGAAGGAGTCCCGTGACCGCGCCGCAGATCCTCTCGGTCGTCCTCCTCCTCGCCGTCCTGGTCGTCGCCATCGGGCGGCGGATGAACATCGGCGTCCTGGCGCTGGCGGCCGCACTGCCCGTGCTCGCCGTCTCCGGATTCGACGCCAAGGCGATGTACACCGCCTTCCCCGGCGACATCTTCGTGCTCATCGCGGGCGTCTCCCTGCTCTTCGCGCACCTCGAACGCAGCGGTGCCCTCGCGCTCGTCGTCGACCGGGTCTACGCCGCCATCGGCGACCGCCACGGACTGCTCCCCTGGGCCGGCTTCGCGATCGGCGCGGCGCTGTCGACGGCGGGCGCGTTCTCGACGGCGCCGATCGCCTTCCTCGTGCCGATGATCGCGCACGTCGGGGTCCGCGCGCCGCGGATGTTCCTGCTCAGCGAACTGGCGGTGGTCATCGGGGCGAACTCGGCGGGGCTCTCGCCGCTGAACCCGACGGGCGCGGTGGTCCGCACCGCCGCGGACAAGGCCGGCGTGCACTACTCGGGCTGGGGCCTGTGGGCCGTCTCGATGGCGGTGGCCGTGACGGTGGTGGTGATCCTGCAGGCCCTGACCGCCCTCGCCCGGCGGCGGGGGCACCCCGTCGAGGCCACCCCCGCGCCGGCGGCGGCGGACGAGCAGGGCGGACCGTCGAACCGGTGGTACATGGCGGCGTCGGGCGCGGCCCTGATCGCGTTCGTCGCGCTGGTGGTGCTGGCGGGGACGGACGTGGGCGTCACCGCGATCTGCCTCGCGGCGCTGCTGCAGATCGCGTTCCCCACGGCCGCCGACGAGCGGGCGCTGCTCGCGCGCATCCCGTGGAACTCGATCCTGCTGCTGTGCGGGCTGTTGACCTACCTCGGGCTGATGCAGAAGATCGGGACGATGGACTCGATCGCCGAGATCCTGCGGCACCTGGGAACCGGGGCGCTGCTCATCCTCGTCATCGCGTACTTGACCGCGCTGCTGTGCAACATCGAGAGCTCGACGCTCGGCGTGCTCGGGCTGATGACGCCGATCGCCTTCGCCGCCTTCGGGCACACCGGCGTCGTGTTCTGGGTGACGGCGGCGATCTGCGTGCCGTCCGCCCTCATGGTGATGAACCCGATCCACGTGGCCGGGACGCTCATCATCGGCAACACGGCGCCCGACGAGCAGGACCGGCTGTTCCGGCGGCTGCTCACGCTCGCGGGCGCGCTCGCCGCCACCGCACCCGGGCTGCTGAGCCTGATCCCCATCGCCCTGCTCTGACCCGCGGTGCCCGCGGGCGCGAGCACCGGTCAGTCGGCGACGATGCGCGGCACCTCGGACGCCTTCGAGGTGAACTCGGGCGCCCGCTTCTCCAGGAACGCGGCCACGCCCTCCTTCCCGTCGCCGATCGAGGTGTAGTACATGCCGAGCGAGTCCATCAGATGCTGATCCAGCGGCTTCGCGGCGCCGAGACCGCGGTAGATCAGCTGCTTGTTGATCGCGATACCGGCGGCGGAGCGGCCCTTGACCCACGAGCGCGCGAGCTCCTGCGCGGCGGGCACCAGCTCGTCGGGCTCGTGCAGGCTGCGCACGAGGCGGCCCTCACGCGCCTGCTCGGCGGTGAGGATGTCGGCGGAGTAGACCCACTCCAGCGCCTGCGCGGGGCCGACGATGCGGGGCAGGAACCAGCTCGAGCACGCCTCCATCACGATGCCGAGGCGGCCGAAGACGAAGCCGATCCGGGCCTTCGTCGACGCGAGGCGGGTGTCCATCGCGAGGGTCATCGTCGCGCCGATGCCGACGGCGGGGCCGTTGATCGCGGCGATCACCGGCTTGGGGAGCGCGTGGATCGCCAGGGTGAGCTTGCCGCCGGTGTCGCGCACGCCGGTCTCGTAGGGCTCCTGATCATAGGCGGCGGCGAACTCCTCCGGGGTCGGGCGCAGCGACTCGTCGAGGCCGAAGACGTTGCCCTCGCCCGTGAGGTCCATGCCGGCGCAGAACGCGCGGCCGGCGCCCGTGACGACGACCGCGCGGATGTCGTCGCTGTGGGCGTGCACCTGGAAGAACTCGGTCAGCTCGCGCGCCATCGTGACGCTGAAGGCGTTGAGCTGGTCGGGCCGGTCCAGGACGAGGGTCGCGATGCCGTCGTCGTCGACGCTCCAGCGGATGGTCTCGAAGGAATCAGTCATGCCGGTCACGATATGCTGTGCTGCGCCGGCCGCAGGGCCGCACGCCTCCCTAGCTCAGTGGTAGAGCACCGCTCTTGTAAAGCGAAGGTCGTCGGTTCAATCCCGACGGGGGGCTCCACGATCCGCCTCAGCCGCGCAGGGCGGAGGCGAAGATGCCGGGCAGCTTGCGCCACGAGGGCTTCGCGGCGAAGGCGGTCAGGCGCTCGGCGGTCGTCGCGCCGGTGCGGTTGGTGACGAACCACGGCGGCTTCGGCGACATCGACAGCTCGCCGCCCAGCACCGACCGCGGGGTCGGGCGGAACGGCCCGCGCACGACGGTCCGCTCGACGTCGTCGAGGAGCAGCGCGTTGTGCACCACGCCGATGCCGCTCTGCACGTCGTCGATGGTGTGGCCCGGGAACGCGCCCCACGACGCGCGGGCGGTCAGGTAACCCACGCCGGTCCAGGCGTTCACGGCGATGGTGCCGTAGCGCAGGTCGGCGATCGCCTGCTCGAACGCCGGGCCGAGCGCCTTGATGGTCGCGGGGTCGGCGACGATGTTCACGCCGAGCGTGCCCTCGAAGTCCTCGTTGGCGGCGCGGACGGCCGCGGCGAGGAAGCTCGTGGCGTCGCCGGGCAGCTCGAGCACGCCGTAGACCGGCGCGAAGTACTCGGTGTGCAGCGCCTCCTCGGTCGCATCCGCCTGCAGGCCGAACAGGAGGGTACGGGCACCGTCGGGCCCCACCGCCTGCGCCCGCTCGCCGTACCCGGCCCGGGCGGCGGCGACGCGATCGGCCGAGCCCGGGTAGTAGTCGCGGCGCGACGGTGCGCGGTCGAACGCGGCGCGCAGCTCGCGCAGGAACTCGTCCTTCTGCGGCCAGTCCGCGCTGACGACGGCCACCTGCGAGGCGACGCAGTTGTAGCCGTTGTTGTGCAGGCGCTGCGTGGCGAGGTGCTCGGCCTGGAACCGCAGGTCGGCGGCCGACCACTCGCCCGGCACCACGATCGTCGGCGAGACGCCGCCCAGTTCGCTGGTGATCGCCTTGTCCAGCAGCGGGCGGTTCTCCGCCTTGCGCTGCGCCCCTTCGGCTCCCGTGCCGAAGACGATGGCGTCGTGGGTGCGGGCACTACCGGTCATGTGCACGGTGGTGACGCCGGGGTGGCCCACCAGCGCGCCGCCGACGTCGGCGCCGCCGGTCACGATGCGGACGACCCCGCGCTCGATGAGTGGCGCGAACGCGGCGCGGTAGACGCCCAGCAGTGGGTCGGTCACCGGGTTGAGCTTGAGCAGCACGACGCGGTTGTCGGCGTAGAGCTGGTAGAGGGTGTCCAGTGGCGGGATGGAGAAGATGTTGCCCGCGCCGAGGACGCCGGCGATGCCGTGCGTGACGGTCGGGTCGAGCTCGCCGAGGCCCGCGCGCTCGCGGACCGCCTCGACGTCCACGCCCGGCACCGTCCACACCTGCGCGCTGAAACCACTGAGCAGGAGCCGGTCGAAGGCGGTGTGCGGCAGCACCTCCACGGCCGAGCGCCCGCCCGGCGCCGCGGTGACGGCGAACCCGTCGACCGGGCTGCGGCCCTCCTCGAGCGCCTGCAGCGAGGCGGCGAGCGCCTCGCACGCGGTGATCACCGAGTACGGCCCGCTGAGCCACTCCTCGCCGACCAGCGGCGAGTCGGCGGGCAGGCCCTTGACGCCGGCGGCGACGTCGACCCACTCCCGCGCGATCGCGGCGGTGGCCTCGCCGACCGCCTCGAGCAGGGCGCGCCGCTCGGCGAGTGGGGTGGCCGCCCAGGTGCGCTCGCCCTGCTGGAGCTCGGCGACGGCGGTGTCGAGGACTGATTCGGTGGTGGTCATGCGCTCTCCATCTCCGGCCGACCCGGGTGATCCGGATCACTGACTACCGTCGATTCTGCTCGCCTCCCGCCTGCGCGAGCATCGTGCGTGAGTTCCGCATCGCACGCGGCACGGTTGTGCCCGAGCACAACGACGCCGCGGTGCGCGCGGACTACCATCGAGGCGTGTCGACGATCACAGCGCCCGCCGGAGCCACCCCCGCGGAATTCGCCCGACTGCTGGTGAACGACGTGGACGGGCTCACCGAGGAGCTGGTGGGCCTGATTCTCACCGGCGAGCACGCCTACGCCGAGACCACGCTGCTCTCGGGCGCGGAGCTCCGCGAGGCTGTGCGCGCCAACCTCGACTCGGTGCTGCGGCAGCTCGGCGGCGAACCGGAGGACGGGCTGCACGCCGCCCGCGCCACGGGCCGGCTCAAGGCCGAGTACGGCTTCCCCCTCGCCGCACTGCTGCACGCCTACCGCCTCGCCGGGCGGCTCGTGTGGGACCGGATGCGCGCCGCCTGCGCTGCGAACCCCGAACTGCTGCCGGACATCGGGGCCGACATCTGGCGCATCATCGACGATTACTCGACCGCCGCCGCCGAGGAGTACGGGCGCGCGGTCGCCGAGCGCACCGGCCGGCACAGCGAGCTGCTCCGCGTGGAGCTGCGCGCCCTCCTCGACGGCGTGCTCGAGCCCGGCCGCCTGCACACCGCGGCGCAGACCCTGCAGCTTCCGGCGACGGGCCTGTTCCTCGTGGTGTGCGCCGAGACCGGCGCGAGCGAGCCGCTCGCGGGGATCGAGGCACGGTTGCGGGAGAAGGACGTGACCTCGCACTGGATCGCCGACGTGCACTCCCGGGTGGGCCTGCTGAGCCTGAGCAGCGGGCGCTCGCTCCCCCTGGTGATCGAGCTGCTGCGCCGGGAGGCCCGCGGGCGCGTGGGCGTCAGCGCGGCCTTCGACGCTCCGCTCGGCGCGCGCGCCGCGCTGCGGCAGGCCGAGCTCGCACTGCGCAGCCTCGCCCCGGACGAGGCGACCGCCGGGACCTACGGCCAGTCCGCGCTACCGCTGATGCTGGCCCACTCCCCCGACGCGGCCCGCGAGCTGCGCGCCACGGTGCTCGGCCCGGTCCTCGCGCTGCCCGCGACGGACCGCGACGCACTCATCACGACGGTCCGCGCCTGGTTCGACTGCGGCGGATCGCTGGCGGCCACCGCGGAGCGCCTGCACTACCACCGCAACACGATCAATCACCGGTTGCGCCGCGTCGAGCGGCTCACCGGTCGCGACCGCTCGGACCCGCGGGCGGTGGCGGAGCTCTACAGCGCCGTGCTCGCGGACCGGCTGTTCGGCGACGCGTAGTCCGCGCACCCGATCCCCCGCGATCCGCGCCCCGAAGACGCCGCCACGGAAGGCGTCGCCACGGAAGGCGCCGTCGTGGTGGCCGGCGCCGCGCCGGGCCGACGCGGGCGGCAGGGGGCGGATCACCGCGCGGCTCACGGGCCGCGCGTCAGGGCGGTCTGGCACAGTAACGAAAGCACGTCCGTGTCACGACGACCCGAGGTGAACCGAGAAGGAGGCGTCCCCCCGATGAAGCCCGCGTTCCGCGATCGCCTCGCGCAAGCAGTCCAAGCCGTGACCGGCCGGAACGCCGCCACCGTCGACACCGCCGGGATGCCGGTCCTGACGCCGCTGCAGCCCGTCGACCTGCGTGACAACGAAACCGTCGGCGAGGTCCTCGAAGTCGCGATGAAGGTCGGCGAGGTACTGCTGGACTCGGGCACCGGCGCCGTCGACACCGAGGCGCAGGTGCGCTACGTCGCCGCGACGTACGGCATCGACGACGTCACCGTGACCGTGACCTACAACGCCATCACCGTGAGCGTGCAGCGCGGGCGCGGCCTGCCACCGTCGACGTACATCCGCACGGTGAACCACCGCTCGCTCGACTACACCCGGCTCTCCCAGGTCGACACCCTGGTGCGGCGCATCGGCCGCGGCCGGATCCGGCCCGACCAGGCGCTGACCGCCCTCGAATCGCTCGTCACCGCGGGCCACCCGTACCCGCGCGCCGTCGCGACGTTCGGCTGGGCGCTGATGGCCGGCGCCCTGACCCTGCTGCTCGGCGGCAAGTTCATCCTGGCGGGGGTCGCCTTCGTCAGCACCGCGATGATCTACGCGGTCAATGTGCGGCTGAGCCAATGGGGCCTGCCGTACTTCTTCCAGCAGGTGGTGGGCGGTTTCCTCGCGACCCTGCCGGCCGCGCTGATCTACCGGCTCTCCATCGAGTTCGGCTGGGACATCCAGCCCTACCGGGTGATCGTCGCGGGCATCATCGTGCTCATGTCCGGGCTCTCGCTCGTCGGCTCGGTCCAGGACGCGATCACGGGCGCCCCCGTCACCGGCGCGGCGCGGTTCTTCGAAGTCCTGGTGTTCACGGGTGGCGTCGTCGCCGGCGTCGGCATGGCGCTGCGCGTGACCAGCCAGCTCGGCGCGACCCTGCCACCCCTGCAACAGCAGCCCTTCGACTACGCGCCGCTACCGATCCTCGTGGTCACCGGCGGCGTGGCCGCTGCGGCCTTCGCACTGGCCGGCTACGCGCAGATCCGCGCCCTCACCGCGTCCTTCCTCGCGGGCTGCTTCGGCGCGCTCGTCGCCGGGGCGACGCTGAACCTGGGCCTGGGCCCCATCGTCTCGTCGGTGGTGGCGTCGACCGTCGTCGGCCTCGCCGGTGGCCTCCTCGCCCGACGGGCCGTGGTTCCCCCGCTCATCGTGGCCGTCGCGGGCATCACCCCGCTGGTCCCCGGCCTCGCCGTGTACCGCGGCCTGTCCGAGCTGATGGAGGGGCAGACCACCTCCGCACTGACCAACCTGGCGACGGCGCTCACCGTCGGCTGTGCACTCGCCGCGGGCGTCACCCTGGGCGAATGGGTGGCCCGCACCATCCGTCGCCCGCACCTGCCGCCGAACCTGAAACCCCATATCACCGGCATCACCCTCCGCCGGGTCCGCGAGTGAAACGTTTCGCAGGTAAACTGTCCTTGCTCGACATTCCCGAAACGAAGGTGCGTCCATGCCCCCGAAGACCACGCCGGAGATCAGCGAAGACGATCTCGAGCCCGTAGCGGACGAGACCGCGCGCCAGGTCCAGCGGGTCGTCGCGGCGTACGCCGAGGACGCGGACGAGTGCCGGATGCTGCTGTCGATGCTCGGCATCGGCCCTAAGGAGGCGTAGCACTCCATGGCCGCTGCGGCGTTCGGAACATCGGATTTCATCGTCGTGGCGAACCGGCTTCCGGTCGACGTCGAGAGGGCGCCCGACGGAACGCTGAACTGGAAGGAATCGCCCGGCGGCCTGGTGACCGCGCTCAAGCCGATCCTCAGCGCCCGCAACGGCGCCTGGGTCGGCTGGCCCGGCGCCCCCGACATCGGCGGCGAGCCCATCCCCGGTGAGGACATGCTCCTCATGCCGGTCAAGCTCAGCGCCCAGGAGGTCGAGGAGCACTACGAGGGCTTCTCCAACGGCAGCCTGTGGCCGCTCTACCACGACGTCATCGTCAAGCCGGAGTACCACCGCGAATGGTGGAACACCTACGTCGAGGTCAACCGGCGCTTCGCGGAGGAGACGGCCAAGGTCGCCGCCGAGGGCGCCACCGTCTGGGTGCAGGACTACCAGCTGCAGCTGGTCCCGAAGATGCTGCGCATGCTGCGGCCCGACCTGAAGATCGGCTTCTTCCTGCACATCCCGTTCCCGCCCGTCGAGCTGTTCATGCAGATGCCGTGGCGGCGCGAGATCATCGAGGGCATCCTCGGCGCCGACCTGGTGGGCTTCCACCTGCCCGGCGGCGCGCAGAACTTCCTCTACCTCGCCAGCAAGCTGGCCGGGTACTCCACCAGCAAGAACTCGGTCGGCGTGCGCTCGAAGTTTGGGGTGGTCACCGTCGGCTTCCGCTCCGTACGGGTGGGCGCCTTCCCCATCTCGATCGAATCGGCCGAGCTCTCCGCCACCGCGAAGCTGCCCGAGACGCGGCAGCGGGCACGCGGACTGCGCAAGGAGCTGGGCAACCCCGAGAAGATCCTGCTCGGCGTCGACCGGCTGGACTACACCAAGGGCATCGACGTGCGGCTGCGCGCGATCGGCGAGCTCTACCAGGAGGGCCGCCTCGATCCGGAGCGGCACGTCTTCGTGCAGCTGGCGACCCCGTCGCGCGAACGGGTCGAGTCCTACAAGGTGATGCGCGACGACATCGAGCGCCAGGTCGGCCGGATCAACGGCGACTTCGGCCGCGTCGGGCGGCCCGCCATCCACTACATCCACCGTCCCGTGCCGCGGCGCGAGCTGCTCGCCTTCTTCGCCGCCGCCGACGCCATGCTCGTCACGCCGCTGCGCGACGGCATGAACCTGGTGGCCAAGGAGTACATCGCCTGCCGCAACGACTCGACGGGCGCACTCGTGCTCAGCGAGTTCACCGGCGCCGCAGCCGAACTGCGCCAGGCGTACCTGTGCAACCCGCACGACCTCGAGGGCGTCAAGAACGCCATCGACGAGGCGGTGCACCAGGAGCCCGAGGAGGGCAAGCGCCGGATGCGCACCATGCGCCGCCAGGTGCTGCAGTACGACGTCGACCGCTGGGCCCGCTCCTTCCTGCAGACGCTGGCCGGCACCGTCGACGAGACCCCGGCATGACCCTGCGCGCCGCGCTGGAGCGGTTCGCCGCGCTGGACACGGTGCTGGTGGCCACGGATTACGACGGGGTGGTCGCGCCGATCGTCGCCGACCCGGCCGCCGCGTTCCCGCTGCCCGGCACGGTGCCGGCGCTGACTTCGCTCGCGGCGCTGCCGGGGGTGACGGTGGCGCTCGTCTCCGGCCGCGACCGCGCGACGCTGGGCCGGCTCTCGGGGGCGGCCGCGCCGCTGGTCACGGTCGGCAGCCACGGCGCCGAGTGGGAGGAGGGCCTCGAGGGCGTCCTCTCCCCCGCCCTGATCGACCTGCGCGCGAGCGTGCTCGCCGATCTCACCGCGATCGCCGAGCGGTTCCCCGGCGCGGCCGTCGAGCCGAAGCCGCTCGGCGCCGCCCTGCACGTGCGTAACGTGGTGGATCCGTCAGCGGGCCCGCTCGCCCTGGAGCAGGCACGACGGGGCCCCGCCGCCCTGCCCGGCGTGCACGCCACGGACGGCAAGGCCGTGCTCGAACTGACGGTGCTCGACGCGTCCAAGGGCCGCGCGCTGACGGTGCTGCGGGAGCGGACCGGCGCCGACGGCGTGCTCTACCTCGGCGATGACGTGACCGATGAGAAGGCCTTCGCCGTCCTCACCGGCCCCGAGGACGTCTCCGTCAAGGTCGGCGACGGTGCCACCGCCGCGCGCTTCCGCGTCGACGCCCCCGCCGATGCGCGGGCGGTGTTCGAGGAGTTGCTGGCCCTGCGTCGCGCCTGATTTTTTCAGCACCGCGCCGCGCACTCGGGAGCTGCTGCGAGTGCGGGTGCGGGCGAGCCCCAGGGCGTTGTGTCGCTACGAACAGCCATGCGCAGCACGCATGACCTGAATCGTCGCAGCTCAGAGGCATTTCTCGGCGTCGGAGCCATGCGCCACGCGCATGGCTCTTGTGAGCAACACAAGGCCATGCGGCGGCGGCCCCGCCCCCCGGGCGCCCCCGGCGCCCGCGGCCGCGCACCGCTCAGGCGATGGGAATGAGCGCGCGGGGGTCGTCGGTGGGCAGCGGTGCTGCCGAGTCGGCGGTCACCGTCAGGCGCTCGAACCGGATGGAACCGCCGTGGTTGTCGAGGAAGGCGATGTCGGCGGCGTCGCGGCCGGTGGCGATGCGCACCATGGCGCCGCGCGGGGCGAGCCCCGTCGCGTCGAGCACCCACCAGCGCCCGTCGACCATCACCTCGGTGACGGCGTGGAAGTCCATCGGATCGCAGCCCGGCGCGAAGACGGCGCTCATCCGCGCGGGCAGCTTCAGCGCCCGCAGCAGGGCGATCGTCAGGTGCGCGTAGTCGCGGCACACGCCGGCGGAGGCGAGCAGGGTGTCGGAGGCACCGTCGACCGAACGGCTCGCGCCGGGCAGGTAGTCGAGGCGCCCCGCGACGAACTCGCGCACCGCCACAGCGCGTTGTGCATCCCCGGTCACGCCCGCGAACTGCTTCGCGGCGAAGCCGTAGAACCGGTCCACCTCGCAGTAGCGCGAGGGCCGCAGGTACAGCGAGCGCAGGTACTCGTCGGCGGACTCCGGCGCGGCGAACCCCGCGACCTGCGCGTGGTAGTCCAGCAGCACCTTGCCGGGCCCGGCGTCGACGCGGTGGATCCGGCCGCCGTGCGGCCCGACGATCTCGTGGACCGGCAGCGGCGCACCGTCGAGCGTGACGGACAGCGACTCCTGCACCTGCAGGCCCGGCACCCGCGCGACGGTGGCCTGGTACTCCAGCACGGTGGGCGCGATCACCGTGCACGCCACCTGCGCGGACATCCTCCGCGCACCGGGAACGGTCAATTCTTCGCCAGCGCCGACATCGATTGCCACGTCGGCCAGTCTAAGGTCCAGTCGTAGATGTCCCCGTCGGCCTCCGACAGCTCGATCGACGTGCCCGTGACCTCCACCGGATCCCCGAACAGCGCGCTCTCGAAGTAGCGCTGCGCGTCCGCGAGCGAGAGGTTGATGCAACCGTTGGTCACGTTCGAGGCGCCCTGGTTCCCGACGGTCTGCGGGTTGGCGTGGATGAACTCGCCGTTGTTGGAGATCCGCACCGCGTACCGCTCGTGCACGTTGAAGTACCCGGCGGCGGGGTTGGACATGTAGAAGTCCTCGTGCTTCTCGCTGACCACGTGGATGCCGGAGCGGGTGATGTTGCGGGGCAGGTCCGCCTCGCCGTACGAGCACGGCAGGTCCAGGAACACCTGGTCGCCGCGCATCACCCGGATCCGGTGCGACGGTGCCGAGGCCTTGACGATCTGCGACCGTCCGACGACGAACGAGCTGGTCACATCGCTGGCGCCGTACTTGCCGTCGCCGTGGTCGAGACCGTAGAGCTTGCCGTTCATGGACACCTTGGTGCCGGGCGCGTAGTACTCGCGCGGCCGCCAGTGCGCGCGGGAGCCGTTGTCCTCGGGCAGCCAGGCCCACGCACCCTCGGTGTGCGGGACGGTGGTCACCTCGAGCGCCTTCTCGACCGCCGCTTTGTCCTCGACGGTGCCGGCGAACTTGAGGATCAGCGGCGCCGCGATCCCGACCTCGGCGTCGTCGGCGATGTTGATCTGCACGGACATCGTGGCGTCGGGCGAGACCACGGAGACCTCGCCGTCGAGGCTCGAGAAGGTGCCGCCCTCGCCGTCGGCCGTGCCGGACCAGCGGTACGTCGCGCCGAAGCCGAGCGGCTCGGCGGTCGAATAGGTCACACCGTCGGGCGAGGCGGTCAGTTCGACCTTTTTGCCCGACTGCGTGTTGGTCAGCGCGACGCCGGGCCGGAAGGTGCCGCCCTGCACCCGCACGGAGACGTTCTCGCGCGGGCCGATCGGCTTCCCGTCGGCGGGCGAGTACGTGAAGGTGGGGGCATCGGCCCTGGTAGCGATGATCCCGCCGTCACGGGTGCAGGCGGTCGCGGCGACGGCCACCGTCGCCGCGGCACCGCCCAGGAAGACGCGCCGGCCTACCGGCGCACGAAACATGTCGAACACTGAATCAATTCTACGGGCGCAGCGGGGGCAGCTCCGCACCCACGAGCACCGGCTCGGGCCGCAGCTCGACGCCGAACCGGTCGAAGACCCCGTCGCGCACGTCGCCCGCGAGCGCGAGCAGTTCCGCGGTCGTGCCCGTGCCCCGGTTGGTCAGCGCGAGTGTGTGCTTCGTCGACAGGGAGACGCCCGCACGGCCACCGTCGTAGCCCTTGTGGAACCCGGCCCGCTCGATCAGCCAGCCCGCGGAGAGCTTGACGCCGTCGGGCGCGGGGTACTGCGGGGTGCTCTCCCCCGTCGCCGCCTCGATGCGCTGCACCGTCGCCGCCGCGGCGTCCGCCGGCACCACCGGGTTGGTGAAGAAGGAGCCCACGCTCCACGTGTCGTGGTCGGCGGGGTCGAGCACCATGCCCTTGCCGCGGCGCAGCGCGAGCACCTCGGCGCGGGCCTGGTCGGGGTCGACGGTGTCGCCCGGCTCGGCTCCCAGGGCCCGGGCGAGCTCGCCGTACCGGATGGGGGCGGAGGCACCGTCGGACAGGGCGAACCGGACGCGCAGGACGACGTCGGCAGGGCCGGAGGTCGCGTCGTGCTGCTTGAGGCGCGAGGTGCGGTAGGCCAGCCCCAGCGTCTCCGGCGCGACCCACGCGGTCTCGCCGGTGGCGCGGTGGTGGAGCTCGACCGCGTCGAGCCACGCGGCGACCTCGACGCCGTACGCCCCGACGTTCTGCACCGGCGTCGCGCCCGCGGATCCCGGGATGCCGGAGAGGCACTCGAGACCACCGAGCCCGGCGTCGACGGACGCGGCCACGACGTCGTCCCAGACGGCGCCCGCGTCGGCGGTGAGCACCGTCCCGTCGATCGTGATCGCGTCGTGCGCCAGGTGCACGACGGTCCCGTCGAAGCCCGCATCGGCGATCACCAGGTTCGATCCGCCGCCGACCAGCAGCACCGGCTCGCCCGCGGCGTCGCACCGGCCGACCGTCTCCGCGACCGCAGCGGCGCTCTCGCACCGCACGTAGGAACGCGCCGGACCGCCCAGGCGCAGCGTGGTCAACTCCGATAGCAGTTCAGGCACCCCGCAACGGTAACGTGTCAGCCCATGACCACCCGTCTCGAGCGCTCGCTCGACTACGCCACCAGTCCGGCCGCGCTGCACGCCGCGTTCACCGACGATGCGTACTGGCCCGCCCGTGTGGCCGAGGTCGGCGGCGAGGGCGCGCGCGTCGCGGAGGTGAGCATCACCGGCGAGGGCGCCGGGCGTTCGGTGCGCGTGCTCGTCGTGCACGTGATCGGCGAGGATCAGCTGCCGCCGGTGGTGACCGCGATCCGCCCCGGCGGCCTGGAGATCCACCGCGTCGAGGAATGGGGCCCGTTCGACGGGACCCGGTGCGAGGGCAGCTTCTCCGCCGACATCCAGGGCGTGCCGGCGCAGCTGTCCGGCACGGCCGTCCTGGAAGCCGGCCCCGGCTCGGACGGCTCGGCAGCGCGGATCACCGCCGCCGGCGAGGCCAGCGTGTCGATCCCCTTCGTCGCGAAGAAGGTCGAGTCGCTGGTGGTGGAGAACCTGCAGGAGCTGATGGAGAGCGAACGCGAGTTCACCCTGCAGTGGATCGCTGAGCACGCCTGACCGGTAAGCTCTGCCCCCATGGCACGACGTCTCAGCTACTCGGCGCGCTTCCCGTTCCCCGCCGAGACCTTCTACGCCGCGTACTCGAACAAGGAGTACTGGACGGAGAAGATGACCGACTTCCGCAACCTGACGCCGCTGTCGGAGCTCGCCGAGTTCGACGTGGACGACGAGGGCATCACGGTCGTCCAGAAGCAGAACCTTCCGCACGAGTACCTGCCGCCGATCGCGCAGAGCGTCGTGAAGAAGGACATGATCATCACGCGCGAGGAGTTCTACGGCGCGTGGGACGGCGAGAGCTCCATCGGCGACTACAAGGCGTCGATCCCCGCGGGCCCCGGCTCGCTCAAGGGTGAGGCCTCGCTGTTCAACACCGAGACCGGCTGCACGATGCGGTACACCACGGTGGTCAAGGTCTTCGTGCCCTTCGTCGGCACCAAGCTCGAGCAGCTCATCCTGATCAACCTCGTGGATCTCTTCCGCGCCGAGGCCGAGTACCTCAAGTACTGGGTCGACAAGAACGCCTGATCCGCGTGCCCGCCCCCGAGGGCCGCATCGTGCAGCCCGAGGGGCGCATCACCCGCGGCACGACGGGGCTCAACCGGCTGCGCCGCAGCGACCGGTGGTCCGCGCAGTCGCCCGCGGTCATCGCCGCGCTCGCCGGCCCGTCGCCGCTGGCCGTCGACGTGGGCTACGGCGCGCGCCCGAACACGACCCTCGAGTGGGCCTCCTGGCTGCGCCGGGTCGCCCCGTCGGTGCGGGTGACCGGCCTGGAGATCGATCCCGACCGGGTGGTCCCCGACCGTGACGGCGTGCACTTCGCCCGCGGCGGCTTCGAACTGGCGGGCCTGCGCCCGAACCTGGTGCGCGCCTTCAACGTGCTGCGCCAGTACGACGAGGACGAGGTGCGCGGCGCCTGGGAGACGGTCACCTCGCGGCTCGCCCCGGGCGGGGTGTTCATCGAGGGCACCTGCGACGAGCTGGGCCGGCGGTGCTGCTGGATCACGCTGGACCGGGGCGGGCCGCGGACCCTCACGCTGGCCTGGCACCCCGGGTACAGCGACCACCCGTCGGACCTGGCCGAGCGGCTGCCGAAGGCGCTGATCCACCACAACGTGCCCGGTGAGCGCATCCACACGCTGCTCGCACTGGCCGACGAGTGCTTCGATCACGCGGCCGGGTACGCGCCGTACGGCAACCGGGTGCGCTGGCGGGCGGCGGCGATCGCGCTGGCCGCCCGCACCGACGGCGCCGCCCGCGCACCCCGCCGACCGGTGCGCGACAACCTGCTCACCGTCGACTGGTCGTTCGTCGCGCCGTAGTCGCTCACGATGTCGAGTTCTGCGGGGGGGTGGACGTGTCCTGGCGCATCTCCATCGCCGCAGAACTCGACATCGTGAGCCGACTCGTCGGAGACGAGTCAGTAGTGTGGTGCGCATGACATCGCTGACGGTCGCGCTCGCGCAGATCGAGGCCACCACCGACCCGGCGGCCAACGCCGCGCTGGTCGAGGACGGGCTGCGCCGCGCCGCGGAGGCGGGGGCGGCGCTCGCCGTGTTCCCGGAGGCCACGATGTGCCGGTTCGGCGTGCCGCTCGGTCCCGTCGCCGAGCCGCTCGACGGCCCGTGGGCCGAGCGCATCGCGGACGCCGCCCGGGCGAGCGGCGTGCACGTCGTCGCGGGCATGTTCACGCCCGCCGCGGACGGCCGCGTGCGCAACACCCTGCTGCACGCCGCCCCCGACGGCACCCGCACCGGCTACGACAAGATCCACCTCTACGACGCCTTCGGCTTCACCGAATCACGGACCGTCGAGCCGGGTCAGCGTGCGGTGCTGATCACGGTGGACGAGGTCGCCGTGGGCCTGAGCACCTGCTACGACCTGCGTTTTCCCGCCCTGTACCAGCGGCTGGCCGACGCGGGGGCGCGCGTGATCCTCGCGCCCGCGTCGTGGGGCGACGGTCCCGGCAAGCTCGACGCCTTCACCACGCTCGCCCGCGCGCGGGCCCTCGACTCCACCACCTACGTCGTCGCCGTCGACCAGGCGCGACCGTCCGATCCGGACCCCGGTACCGCTCCGCGCGGCGTGGGCGGCTCGCTCGCCGTCGGGCCCGACGGTGCCGTGCTCGCCTCCGCCGGCAACGCGCCGGAACTAGTCGTCGTCGACCTGCCGCTCGCGCGCGTCGACGAGGTGCGGGCCGGACTGCCCGTGCTCGCCAACCGCAGGGACTTCACCGTCGCCACCCAGGGATGAGGAACAATCTAACGCCGATGGACACGAACCCGAACGCCCCGCAGAACCCCGGCCCGCAGAACGGCCCACAGGATCCGAACCTGACGCGGCCGCTGGGCCCCGCCGACCGGCAGCAGCCGCAGCAGCCCGCGCAGCCGCAGCAGCCGGCGCCCGGCCCGCAGGACGGCCTGACCCGGCCGATCGAGTCCGCGCAGCGCCCCGGCGCGCACGAGCGGCCCGAGGCACCCGTGGGTGGCCCGCAGCAGGGCCTGCCCGGTCAGCCGCCGGTCCCGCCGACGCAGATCCCGCCCACCGGCCCCGGAGGCGGCGGCCCGGGCGGCCCCGAGGGGCCCGGCGGCCCGGCCAAGAAGCGCTCGACGGGCAAGCTGATCGCGCTCGGCGCGGCGGCCGCCGTGGCGCTGCTGGTGATCGTGCTCGTCGGCTCCGAGCTCTACATCCGCAACCACGTGCAGAGCTGCCTGGCCGACAACGTCAAGAGCGGCACCAAGGCCAACGACGTGAAGGTCTCCTTCGACAAGACCCCGATGGTGATCCAGAACGCGAGCGGCAAGCTCTCGACGATCGACATCCAGGTCGACGGCCTGCAGGGCACTCCCGGCCTCGACGCGCACATCCTGCTCAAGGGCGTCGAGACCGGCGGCGAGAACAAGGTCGACGACGCGACGATCGTCGGCACCCTCTCCGCCGAGGGCATCAAGAACAAGGTCGCGCAGGTCCAGGTGCTCTCGGACACGAAGGTCACCCTGAACTCGGCGGCCAACCAGATCGAGGTCAGCGGCACCGCCGTCATCTTCCCGGTGACGATCAACCTCAAGCCGACCATCAAGGACAACAAGGTGGTGCTCACCGCGAGCAAGGCCTCGGTCTTCGGCATCGGCGTGCCCGACGATCTCGCGCAGCAGCTGATCACCGCCGTCGCGGACATCCCCACCCCGAAGGGCCTGACCGCGAGCGACCTGAAGATGACCGACGAGGGCGTCTCGCTGCGCTACTCGGGCCAGAACGTCCTGCCGGCGGACATCGAGAGCGGCGGCGACGTGGGCGCCACGAACTGCTCGATCGTGTGAACCCGCTGAGCGCCGCCGCGGCGGACCTGCGCATGCGGGTCCGTTGGGGGATCCTGCACGGGCTCCCCCGGCGTGCGCTCCCGCGGCGGGCCGAGCGCGGCGACCGGATGGCGCAGATGCTGCTCGGCTACGGCGAGCCCGGCTCGCAGTACGCGGTCTTCGACGCGTTGCGCGAGGAGGGCCCGCTGGTGCGCAGCGAGGTCGGCGCCACCACCGCCGATCACGCGGTGTGCCGGGAGATCCTGCGCGATCAGCGCTTCGGCACCGTCCAGCCGGCCGACTTCGGCTTCCCGCGGCCGCTGCTGCGCGTGCTCGAGCGGACCGACCCGGCGCTGCCGAACCCCGTCGAGCCACCGTCGATGCTGGTGAGTGAGCCCCCGGCGCACACGGCCTACCGGCACCCCATCGCGCGGACCTTCACACCCCGTTCGATCGAGCAACTCACCGACCGGGCCCGGACGGTGACCGCCTCGCTCCTCGACGCGATGGCCGACGAGCCCTCGCCCGATCTGGTGCGCGACTTCGCCGCGAAGCTGCCCGTCACCATGATCGGGCGGCTCCTCGGCCTGCCCGAGGAGGACGACGAGTACATGCTCGAGTGGGGCGAGGCCGCCGCGCCGCTGCTGGACCCGGGGCTGTCGTGGCCGGTGTACCGGCGCTCGCAGGTCGCGCTGACCGGCCTGCACGACTACCTCACCGCCCACTTCGCGCGGGTGCGCGCCGATCCGGACGCGGACCATCCGTTCGCGCTACTGGCCTCGAGCGGCGAGCTCACGGACCGGGAGCTGACCACCAACGCGGCGCTGCTCATCGGCGCGGGCTTCGAGACCACCGTGAACCTGATCGGCAACGGCATCGTCGAACTACTGGCGCACCCGGAGCAACTCGAGCGGCTGCGCGCCGATCCCGCGCTGTGGCCGAACGCGATCGAGGAGATCCTGCGCTTCTCCAGCCCCGTCCAGCGCACCGCCCGCGTCGCGCGGGAGGACGTCGAGATCGCCGGCCTGCCGCTGCAGGCCGGCACCATGGTCTCGCTGCAGCTCGCCGGGGCGAACCGGGACCCGAAGGTCTTCGACCGGCCGCACGAGTTCGACGTCACGCGCGCCGAAGCGAAGAAGAACGTGAGCTTCGGCTACGGCATCCACGCCTGCATCGGCGCCGCGCTGGCGCGGATGGAGGCCGTCGTGGCCCTCCCCGCCCTGTTCGAGCGGTATCCCGGACTCACCCTGGTCGACGGTGCGCGGCACCGCGGGCTCTCGACGCTCTACGGCTACGCGGCGCTGCCGGCGCGCCTGACCTGACCAGGCGCACGTCGGGAAGACCGGGTCCGGGGCTACTCCGGGAAGCCGGCGAGCACGGCGCGCGAGCCGGAGAGGCCCAGGCGGTTCGCCCCGGCGTCGATCATCTCCTGCGCGGCCTCGGCCGAGCGGATGCCGCCCGAGGCCTTGACGCCCACGTCGGGCCCGACGGCCGCGCGCATGATCGCCACCGCCTCGGCGGACGCGCCGCCCGACGGGTGGAAGCCGGTGGAGGTCTTGACGAAGGTGGCGCCGCCCTTGACGGAGCGCTTGCACACCTCGGTGAGCAGGTCGGCGTCGCCGAACTCGAGCAGCGCGGCGGACTCGACGATCACCTTGAGCACCGGGTCGGCGCCGATGGCCTCGCGGACGGTGAGCACGTCGGAGAAGACGCGGTCCAGGTCACCGGCGAGGGCGAGCCCCACATCGATCACCATGTCGACCTCGTGCGCGCCCTCCTCGATCGCCATCCGCGCCTCGGCGGCCTTGATCAGGGTGTGGTGCTTGCCGGAGGGGAAGCCCGCCACGACGCACGTCTTCGGGGCGCGGGGATCGCCGGCCTGCGCGTCGATCGCGGCGCGCAGCGGCAGCATCGACGGGGACAGGCAGACGGCGTAGACGCCCAGGTCCAGCCCCTCGGCGTAGGCCGCCGCGGCGGCGGCCTCGGTGGCCTCGGGCTTGAGCAACGTGTGATCGACGAGGGCGGCGACTTCGGAGCGAGTGAGCACGTTTGAGACGATACCGGGCGTGACCCGCGATACGCGCTATGTCCTCACGCTCGGCTGCCCGGACACCACCGGCATCGTCGCGCGCATCTCGACCTTCCTCGCCGACGTGGGCGGATGGATCGTCGAGGCCGGCTACCACTCGGACCAGGACTCCGGCTGGTTCTTCACGCGGCAGGCGGTCCGCGCCGACAGCGTCGCCCTGCCCCTCGACGAGCTGCGGGCGCGGTTCGCGGCCGAGGTGGCCGCCGAACTCGGCCCCGAGACCGAGTGGCGGCTGACCTCCAGCGCGGAGCCCAAGGACATCGTCGTGCTGGTCAGCAAGGAGGGGCACTGCCTGCACGATCTCGTCGGCCGGGTGGCGACGGGCGAGCTGAACGCGCGCATCGCGGCGGTGATCGGCAACCACGAGGACCTGCGCGATTTCGTGGAGCGCCTCGACATCCCGTTCCACCACGTGCCGTTCCCCGGCCCCGGCGAGGACAAGTCGGCGGCCTTCGCCGAAGTCGCGCGGCTGACCGATCAGCACGCCCCCGACGCCGTGGTGCTGGCGCGGTTCATGCAGGTGCTGCCGCCGGAGCTGTGCGAAGCCTGGGCCGGGCGGGCGATCAACATCCACCACAGCTTCCTGCCGAGCTTCATCGGCGCGCGCCCGTACCACCAGGCCTTCGCGCGCGGCGTGAAGCTGATCGGGGCGACGTGCCACTACGTGACGGCGGACCTCGACGCGGGCCCGATCATCGAGCAGGACGTCGCGCGGGTGGACCATGCCGACGCCGCCGAGGACATGGTGCTGCGCGGCCGCGACATCGAGAAGGTGGTGCTGGCCCGCGGCCTGCGCTGGCACCTCGAGAACCGGGTGCTGGTGCACGGCCGCAAGACCGTCGTCTTCTCCTGACCCGGGCTACGCCCCGGAGGCGACGGGGCGGCCGTCGAGGATGGAGTCGAGGAGCGCGTTGAGCTTCTCCGGCTGCTCCAGCGGGAGCATGTGGCCGGCGTCGCGGATCACCGCGAACCGGTCCAACTGCCCCGCGACGCGGAGCTCGCCGGCGATGATATCGGCGTCCGCGGGCGGGGTGAGGTGGTCGAACTGGCCGACCACGACCGAGGTGGGGACCGTGATCTTGCGCAGGCCGGCGGTGACGTCGACGCCCGCGAGCACGTGGCCCCACTCGGCGCGCACGTCGGACGGGCACGAAGCGACCATCTCCTCCGTGTACCGGACGGCGCCGTAGGAGGCGTACCCGCACAGCGCGGTGTAGCGGATCACGGCGGTGTGCAGACGGTTGTGGCGCATCTTCACGTCGGCGCCGAGGATCCCGTCGCCGAGCTTCTGCGTGAACCGGGGGGCGATCCGCGGCAGGGCCGCGAGCGGGGTGGCACCGGCGAATCCGGCGATGCCGTCGCGGGCGAAGGTGGAGACGAGCACGGCGTGGTGCACGCGCTCGGCGACCTCGTCGGTGTACTTGTCGGCCCAGGCCATGATCGTGATGGCACCCATGCTGTGCCCGACCAGCAGCGCCTTCTTCCCCGCCGGCACGTGCGCGGCGAGCACGGCGTGCAGATCGTCGGCGAGCACGGCGGACGAGTAGGCGAACGCGCCGGGCTCGGACGCGCCGTGGCCGCGCTGGTCGTAGGCGAGCACGCGGTAGCCGCGGCCGACGAGGTGCTCGACCTGCCGCGGGAAGTTCGACAGGTTGCAGGACCAGCCGTGCACGAGCACGGCGATCGGCCCGTCCGCGGGCCCCCACGCCCGGGTGCGCAGGCGGGTGCCGTCACCGGAGACGACGGTGCCGTCCTCGTGCGGGCCGTCGTAGTCCTCGATCAGCTTGGCGTTCGCCGGCTCGGCCGGGGACGAGAGCGCGTAGGCCGCCACGCTCGCGGCGACGGCGGCCGCGCCGGCGCCGAGGGCTCCCGCGGCACCGACGACGAGCTTCCTGGAGATCTTCATGCCACCAACCTTAACTAACGTCAGTTCAATAGCCCGGGCGCCGGACCTCATCGAGCTTCGGCTTCACGTCGAGCAGGTACACCAGGATGCCGATGGCCCCGAGAACGGTGCCCATGTAGTTCAGCCCGGCCAGCACGAGGAGCAGGCACAGGAGCAGGACCAGCGTCCAGCCCTTCTTCTGCCACTTCCCCGCCGCCGTGAAGGCGTCCGCGGGGGCGCGCAGCGCGTGGATGAGGGAGAACACCGCCGCCGCGAGCAGCGCGAGCGTGATCACGAGGTAGGCGAGCGCGCTCGCCGTGTTCAATCCGGTGAGGAAGACGTCCATGACACCAGCCTAAAGGTCGGGCGCCCGGCGGCAATGCCGCCGGGCGCCCGGGGTGGAGCAGTGGTGACGCGGATTACGCGTCGGCCTTCTTGGCGGCCGGCTTCGGGGCGGCCTTCTTCACGGCGGCGGTGGCCTTCTCGGCGGTCTCCTTGACGGCGGCCTCGGCCTTGTCCGCGGCGACCTCGGCCTTGTCGGCGGCGGCCTCGACCTCGTCGCCCGCGCGGCCGACCAGCTTGGCGGCGCGCTCGCCGACCTGCTTGGTGGCGGTGGCGACCTGGCCCAGCGAGGACTCGGTCAGCTCGACGGCCGAGTTGTAGGCCTTGGTGGCCTGCTCGGTGGCGTCCTCGATCACGGAACCGGCCTTGAGGCGCTCGAAGGCGCTCTCGCCGCGCTCGGCGAGCGACTCGTAGATGTCGGTGGCGACCTGGATGTAGGCGGCGGCGACCTTGCGCAGCTCGTCGGCGGTGAACTTGGCGCGCAGCTCGTCGACGTCCTTGGGCAGGCCGTCCTTCGCGTCGGTCAGCTTGGCCTGCGCGGAACCGGCGGCCTCCTCGACCTTGGCCTGCGCCTCGTCGACCTTGGTCTGGAAGTCCTTCGACGCGTCGAAAGCGGCGGCGCGCAGCTTCTCGACGACCTCGGAGACGGCCTCGTAGGCGTAGTCACCGGCGCCGAGCGCGGCGAACAGGGGGGTCTTCAGGTCATCGAGGGTGTTCTGCTCGGTCATGGCACGTTCTCCTTCAGTGGGGTCTCGTTCTCGCGGCAGAAGCTCTCGTAGATGTCGAGGAGAGCCTGTTTCTGCCGCTCGTTGATGGCCGTGTCCGCGATCAGCGCGTCGCGCACCGGGGATTCCGGGCGCTCCTCGAGGATCCCGGCCTGGACGTAGAGCACCTCCGCCGAGAGCCGCAGCGCTTTGGCGATCTGCCCGAGCACGTCGGCCGACGGTCGTCGGAGCCCCCGCTCGATCTGGCTCAGGTACGGGTTGGACACCCCCGCCCGTTCCGCCAGTTGCCGGATGGACACCTCCGCCGCGAGACGCTGCGCCCGGATGAACGCTCCGATGTCAGAACCCGAATTCACTGAATCCTCTTCGGTCTGTTCATCGCTCGTCATATCCGGTCTCCCGTCTGCGCGGCTGACACCACGCTAACAGCTAGTGCTAGCTCTTGCAAGCAGTTGGCTAGCAGTGTGATTTCTATCCGAAGAAGATCTGGGTGATGGTGTAGATCGCCAGGCCCGCGATCGACCCCACGACGGTGCCGTTGATCCGGATGAACTGGAGGTCGCGGCCGACGGCCAGCTCGATCTTGTCCGAGGCCTCGTCGGCGTCCCAGCGGGCGACGGTGTCGGTGATGATCGAGGTGATCTGGCCGGCGTAGTTCTCGACGAGGTGCCGCACCGAGCGGTCGACCCAGAAGTCGACCTTGTCGCGCAGCGCCTGATCGTCGCGCAGCCGCACGCCGAACCGGGCCGCCGACTCGCTGAACTTCTCCCGCAGCGTGGAATCGGGGTCCTCGACGGAGGCCTCGATCATCCGCTTGGCCGCCCGCCACGCCGCCTGCGCCGCGGTGCGCACCTCCTCGCGGCCCATCAGCTCGGCCTTGACGTCCTCGACCTTGGCGATGGTGCGCGGATCGTGCTGCAGATCGGAGGCGAAGTCCCACAGGAACGTGCTCATGGCCTGCCGCACCTCGTGGTCCGGGTCGCTGCGCACCTTCCACGTGAACTCGACGAGCTCGCGGTAGATCCGCTCCCCCAGCAGCGAGTTGACGAACTTGGGCGACCACTGCGGACCGTCGGTGTCGACGATCTTGTCGATCACGCCCTGGCTGCCCAGGGCCCAGTGGTGTGCGCGCTCGGCGAGCAGATTGATCAGCGGCAACTGGCGCTGCTCCTGCAGCAGGGTCTCGACGAGCCGGCCGATGGGCGGGCCCCACTCGGGCTCGGCCAGTCGCTTGATGATCGTGGAGTTGAGCACCGCCTCGACGTCCTCGTCGCGCAGCACCTCGCTCATCACCTTGACCAGCTTCGCCGCCTCGGCGCCCAGCTTCTGCGAGTTGTCCGGGTCTGCCATCCAGTTCGCGACGCGGCCGCTCAGGTCGAGCGAGCCGACCTTCTCGGCGATCACCTCGGGCGTGAGGAAGTTGCTCTCCACGAAGCCGCCGAGGGCGTCGCCGAGCTGGTCCTTCTTCTTCTTGATGATCGCCGTGTGCGGGATCGGGATACCCAGCGGATGCCGGAACAGCGCGGTGACCGCGAACCAGTCGGCGAGGCCGCCGACCATGCCGGCCTCGGCGGCGGCCTTCACGTACCCGACCCACGGACCGGCGATGGCGAGGTTCGAGCCCTTCGTGTCCAGGTACTCGCAGAACAGGTAGATGATCGCCGCGCCGATGAGGAAGGACAGCGCGAGCGCCTTCATCTTGCGCAGGTCGCGCTGCTTCTGCTCGTCCGGCGTACCGCCGAACGGACTCGCCGGGACGCGGGACGCCGAACCCGTCCCGGACGATTGCGGGGAACCCGCGGGAGTTGACACCGTCACGAGTCGATCTTGCCCGAAGATCACCCCGCCGCGCCGGATAGGGTGACTCCATGGCGAACGACAAGGGTTGGTCCGGTTCCGCATCCGCAGCCCTGCGCTGGCGGCCGGGCTCCGCGGTGCAGGACATCGACACCTCCGGCAAGCCCGGTTTCGACGGGGACAAGGCCCTCGGCGAGCAACTGCTCGCCGAGCGCGGGGAGCGCCTGTCGGAACTGCAGGAGCTGCTCTACGCGAACGGCCGGTCGGGCGATCACCGCTCGGTGCTGCTGGTGCTGCAGGGCATGGACACCGCCGGCAAGGGCGGCATCGTCCGGCACGTGATCGGCATGGTCGATCCGCAGGGCGTGAAGACGGCCTCGTTCGGCAAGCCCACCGAGGAGGAGCTGGCGCACGACTTCCTGTGGCGCATCCACAAGCAGACCCCGAAGGGCGGGCAGATCGGCGTCTTCGACCGCTCGCACTACGAGGACGTGCTGGTCGTGCGTGTGCACGACCTCGTGCCGCAGAACGTCTGGGAGCCGCGGTACGAGATCATCAACAGCTTCGAGGAGGACCTGGCCGCCTCGGGCGTCACGCTGGTCAAGTGCGCGATGTTCGTCTCCCTCGACGAGCAGAAGGCGCGCCTGCAGGAGCGGCTCGAGCGCCCCGACAAGTTCTGGAAGTACAACCCGGCGGACATCGACGAGCGCGGCTACTGGCCGAAGTACCAGGAGGCCTATCAGGCCATGCTGGACCGCACCAGCACCGACGGTGCGCCCTGGCACATCATCCCCGCGGACCGCAAGTGGTTCAGCCGGCTCGCGATCACGGAGCTGCTCATCGAGGCGCTCGAGAGCCTGAACCTCGACTGGCCGCCCGCCGACTTCGACGTCGAGCACGAGAAGGCGCGCCTCGCGCAGGCCTGACCGCGCGCGCTTCTCCGGTCCGACGGTGCCGGGCCCGCGCGGCCGGCACCGTCGACGCTCCCTAGCGGGGCGTGCAGCGCCACGGCGAGTCGTGCATTCCCCATGTCCATGGACGTAGGGAGCGCGCCACCCCTATAGGGAGCGCTACGCGAGGCGCTCGGCCCGGCGCTTGCCGGACCACACCTCTTCGACGACGACCTGCACCAGCAGGGCGACAGCGCTCCACACCAGCGCGGCAAGCGGCGTGGCGCCCGCGGCGACGGCCGCGATGCCCGCGCCGAGCAGCGCCAGGGTGATGCCCACCGTGAGCGCACGGTGGCCGTCGAAGCCGGTGAGGTAGGCGTCCATGATCTCGATACCGAGCACCGCGGCGGCCAGCGGCACGACGAACGCGCACGCGACCACCACGTTGCTCACGTGCGCCTCGTGCGAGATGCCCAGCGCCTCGACGTGCAGCCCGGCGCCGAAGGCGGCGATCGCCACGAAGATCACCATGTGGCCGTAGCCCCAGGCGAAGCACTTGCCCGGGTTGCGCACGAGCGCCTGCCCGACGGGGATCGAGAAGTAGATCCACCAGATGGACAGGTTGAGCACCATCGCCGCCACGCCGAGCACCGCGATGTCGACGCTCCAGCCCTGCGCCTTGAGCAGCGCCTGCAGCGCGGTGACGGTGCCGACCACGCCCTCGCCGAGGGTGATGATGGTGAGCAGCCCGTAGCGCTCGGCGATGTGGTGCGGGTTCCACGGGGTGCGCGTGCGGCGCTCGGCGATGTACGGCCCGCCGAGCTCCATCACGAACAGGATCGCGCCGATGATGACGAACTGCGTGAGCGTCAGCGGCGCGAAGGCGCTGAAGATCCAGCCGATCTGCGCGATGGTGATCGCGACGATGTACGTCACCGCGACGGTGCGGTACTGCGGCGACGAGATCGCGATGCGGGTCCACTGTGCGAGCAGCGCGACGCGCATCACCACGTAGCCGATCACGAGCACCGTGTTGTTCGGCTGCTCGCCGGCGGTGATCGAGGAGAAGAAGGGCTCGACACCGAGGCCCATGATGCAGACGCCGATCATCTGCAGCATGGTCACGGCGCGGAAGAGCCAGTCGTCGGTGTCGAAGGCCGACGCCATCCAGGTGAAGTTGATCCACGCCCAGATCGCCGCGAAGGAGCACAATCCGAAGCCCAGGAAGGCCGAGAGGTAGTGCGCCTCCGCGAGCGCGTCGGCCAGCTGCACCCCCGCGAGGGAGAAGACCACCACGAAGGTGAGGTCGAAGAACAACTCCAACGTGGTGGCCGTGCGGCCCTCCTCGTGGGGGTCGCGGCCGGCCATGCGGGTCAAGCGGCGACGCATCGCCGACGGTCCATCGGTCACTGAAGAACTCTCCTGCTCGTCACCTGAGTTCGTGATCGCACGAAACGTCGATCATCGTAGGCCTGGTGGACCGCCGGCGCGCGCCGGTGGTCAGCGCGTGGTGTAGCCGCCGTTGGCGAACAGCGTCTGGCCGGTGATCCAGTGTCCGTCGGTGGAGAGGAAGTCGACGATGGGCGCGATGTCCTCGATGAAGGTCAGGCGGTTGCCCATGCCCTGCGACTTGTGGAACTCGACGCGCTCGGGCGTCTCCTGGCCGTAGAAGAACGGGGTGTCCATCGGGCCGGGGGCGATCGCGTTGACGCTGATCCCGCGGGTGCCGAACTCCTTGGCCGCGGCGCGGTTGAAGTGCTCCACCGGCGACTTGCCGCCCGCGTAGGTGGAGTAGCCGTCGGTGAAGGCGCCGAGCAGTGCGGTGACGATGGTGATGAGCGTGCCGTCGTCGTTGAGGGTGCGGCCGGCCTCCTTGATGAAGAAGTAGGCGGCCTTGGCGTTGATGTCCAGCATGGAGTCGTACTCCTCCTCGCTGGTCTCGAGGATCGGCTTGCGCAGCACCTTGCCGACGGTGTTGACGGCCACGTCGACGCCGCCGAACTCGGCCACGGCCGCGTCGAAGAGCTCGGTGACCTTGGCGGGCTTGGTGAGATCGCCCTGGAAGAGGAGCGCCTTGCCGCCGGCGGCCTCGACGGCGGCCGCGGTCTCGCGCGCCTCCGCCTCCGACGACGGGCTGTTGTAGTGCACGGCGACGTTCGCGCCCAGGCCGGCCAGGTGGCGGCTGACCAGGCCGCCGAGGTTCTTGCCGCCGCCGGCGACGACCGCGGTCTTCCCTGCGAGCTTCGTCATGGATGTCTCCTTCGATCGATGAGGTGGAGCCGTTGCAATTCCCAACGTACGAGGCGGAAGGTCAACCCACAATCGAAACTTTTCGGTTTATTCACCACTTCTTGTTGTGAAATGCTGGTCGGGTGACCACCCCCGATCTCCGCCGCCTGGAACAGTTCGTCGCCGCGATGGAGGAGCCCTCGCTCGCCGCCGCGGCCGGGCGCCTGCACCTGAGCCAGCAGGCCCTCTCCGCCGCGCTGCGCCAGCTCGAGCGCGAGCTCGGCACGCCGCTGTTCACCCGGTCCGGGCGTCGCCTCGCGCCCACGGCCGCCGCCCGCGCCCTGTACGACGGTGCGCCGTCCGTCCTGTCCGGCGCGCGCCTCCTCGCCACGCGGGTGCGCGCGGCGGGCGCCGAGAAGCCGCGGGTCTTCGTGGTGGGACGCAGCCCGGCGGTCACCGCCGACGAGGCCTACGAGATCCTCGAGCCCCTCGTCGACCGGCCGTCCTCACCGTCGATCACGGTGCGCGAGCTCTTCCCGTCCGCGATGCTCGACGAGCTCGAGGGCGGCACCGTGGACGTGGTTCTGCGACGGGGCGTCTCCCTTCCCGACCGCCTGGCCGGGGCCACGCTCACGTATCACCGGATGCGGGTGGCGCTGCACCACGATCATCCGCTCGCCGGGCGGGACTCCCTGGCGCTGGCCGACCTCGCCGCCTCGCCGATCGTGGTGTGGGCGCCGCCGCACACGTCGTTCTACACGGACTTCCTCGTGGCGCAGTGCCGGCGCGCGGGCTTCGAACCGGACCTGCTCGTGAACCGGGTGCAGGGCACGCCGCCCGCGACGGCGGTGCTGACCTCGCCGCACGCGGCGGCGTTCGTCACCGATCCGCCGGGCCCGCGGTCCGGCGGGCGGGTGGTCGTCGTCGAACTCGACGACGCCCCGCAGGTCCCGGTGCAGGCACTGTGGCTGCCGCACACGACGGACCCGGTGCGGGCCGAGTTACTCGCGGCCTATCCCCCGGCGTGAGAGCTCGCGCTCACGCCGACCAAGTCACCACCGAAGCAATCGCCCACACGGGCTGTGCGAATCGTTCAACAGCGCGTGCAGGTGCGGGAGCGTGACGCGCCGAAGTATGACAACAGCTCTGCAGGCAGCACAGCGCATCGCACTGATCGGCGCGCCATGCTCGGGCGACATTCGAGACGTGACGAACGTAGACGTGTTCGCAAGCTTCGCGCAATAGCCAAACCCATCGACTTACCCAAGAAACTGTGCGGTTGACAACAAGCGAAACCGTACTGGAGCGCAGCCGCATACTGCCGAGACGTAGGTAGGCCCGGGAGCATGAGGGTCTATGGCAGAGATCGGATCCTTGCCCAGAATGATCTGGAGCGTCCCACCGTGGAGAAACTTCATCAGGAAGAGCGAAACCGTACCAATACAGGCCGCGGGAACTGCCAATAGACTACCTAGCCGATCCTCACCAGGTGGGCGGAGGCAGCCGGATTGAAGGATCTATCAAACAATTCCAATAAACATTGCTTCAACACCAGCGCCTTGCGGCGAGCGTCTTAAGTAGACGTTCTTCATATGCCGCCGCATTCGGAATCGACCCCCATCTCCCCAATGGCTGACCGGGAATAGGTGAGGCCTTGTTTCCTTCCCAGTCGACAAGATGCTCCGGCTCAAGACTTCGATCGTTCATGACGTAAGATCCCAGCTTAGGATCGAAGTTCGCTTCCAAAGGATTATCAGTAGGCGCATACGGGTTGCTAAGTACGGTGCTGATCATTCGCACGCTGGCTAGCTCTTCGTCCGAAACCGTCGCTTTGCCGATTTTGCGAACGAACCCAGATCGCACCATGTCGACGGACACCAGCAAAGGAGCCATCAAGACTGGTCCACCTGCACCCACCTTCTCTAGGATCACCTTCGAAGATTCATCTTCGTCAAATCGCATATCGTAGAGTACAAACAGCTCAGCAGCCTCGAACATCACTCGTTTTCGGAGAACCTTCCCAGCCAATAGAGTGTTACCCGGGCGCAGCTGAATGATCCATGCGTCGCCAGCATTCACTCGCGCACGCGGCTGCTCCTGCCCATATTCGACGAACACTAAACCCCACCCCCGAACTCAAAATATTTCGCAGCCAACTTCACCACGCCCTCCATCCCACATGATCGGCATTGAGCCAATTGATTCCGAAGTTCTTGGCGGCACCGTACCCCTTGCTGGTCGGCACAATACTAGACATCAGGTTATCCAGTTTTCCGCCACCAAATGGACTGAGCGGCGATCGAGGAAGCAGCCCGCACGACTACGGCTCACATACTGCCCACGAGCAGATACGCATTAGGGGCGAGCGGGTCGATGGCGGCAATCTGGTCACCGTCCAGGATGATGTGCAGCGTCCCACCGTCAAGGAACTCCATCTCGGCCTCTTCATCGAAGTCGATGGTCAGAAGGTGCGAGAACGGCCCCCGGGGACCGTCACCGTCGCCGTCGGCCCAACCGAGTTCGACGGCCGGCGGATTCTGGCCGGCAATCGGAGGATTCCCGCCCACGGTGTGCCGGGGGATCTCCAGATCGCCGACGGCATGGGCATAGAACAAGTCGGCAAGCTCGTCAGTGCGCTCGTCGTGGTCCTCTATGACGCCCTCGGGCAGGACCTGCTGAAGCAGATCCCAATCCGGCGCCGAATCAGCCAGCACCGCTCGCAGCGGCGTGTACGGCGACTCGACGACGCCCTCGGGCGCCTCCGCAGCCACGTCACCAGCGGATACCGCACGCACCACAAGAGCATGCCGATCCTCGAAATCACCGACGTAGCCCTCGTCACTGTCTTCGACGGGTGGGACGAAGACCTCCACCACACCGGTAGCAGTCAACGCCGGGCAGACCCCGGCCTCGGCCACCACCGACAAGTCAAGACGAGCCACGAACTCCATCGGACCCAACTCGGGATGCACCGGCCACGGTCCGCTTGAGCGCGGCGCCCCGCCCAATGAGAACGCGACATCCGCGCCCGGCTCAGCTCGAACCAGATGCAACGCCGGCCGCACCAAACCAGCCACCACCGCGGCGTACTCTGCGCCAAAAACGCGCCCGCACCACTGCTCAACCACCTCAGCCGGAAGCCGGCGATCCACCCAACCAACCATTAATCAACAACCTCCCCACGCTCTAGAGCAGTCCAACCGTCGAACACCCCCAGCGCCTCAAGCCGCTCCACAAACTCTTGCGTGAAGTAAACGTACCGACGCGGGTTGTCCTTGTACTTAAATGCAAGGACACCATTCGCCGACGCCCTGGACACGACCGCCCACTTCGGGGATCTCATATGGGGTGCATAGCTGGGCGGGGTCAGTCGCTCGTCGTATAGCGTTCCCGGCGCAAGGTCGACACTTGCAGTAACGAAACCGACCCTGAAATCGATGCCGTCCGTCGTCACACAATCGATCACCGTCATCCCAGCATCAGCGAACAGGGATTCAAGCTCATTCCGTTTCGGACTACTAACGGGAAAAGCCAGGCAAAAGTCAATAGCCCACACCGGAAAGAGCGCCGGCTCTCTCAGCCGCTTCCGGCCATCTCGCCGCTCAACCTGCATACCGGGAAGATGGACACGATCCGGCGAGATGTCATCTTCCCGGCTCACGCCATCCACCTTGTTCAACTCTTGAATGTCGTCGCCACTCTCAAGTAGATACAGCTTGGACAAGCAGGTCACCTCTCCCGAATTTCACACCATTTTGCATTTCTGAAGCCAGCTTATTCAGTTCACCCACCACGCCGTCGCGCCCCCCAATAGCTTCAGCATCGCTGAGTCTCCTCTCGACTGCCGTCCAGTACTCCTTCGAGTGATACCGCCACCTAGATGGACCAGCGTGTTCATGAGGCGAGAGGGCGTCGGGAATCTCTTGCCCCAGCAGGTGCACCCTGTTATCGTGCCCATTCACGTCAAGACCATTTCGAGAAAGAATGTCTCGGAGACAGCGGCCACAGCATCCCGGACTGTTCCACGCCCCGTCCTCGCCCATGCACCGATCGTACGACCCACGCTCGACAGAAACGTCGAAGCGACGGCAACCCTCGGGCTACTGCGGCTTGCGTGCGGTGACGAACTGTCCCTGCCCACTGACGGTCTGCTGCACGTCGACGAGGCCGAACTCGCGCAGCCAGCCGGTGATCTCATCCTTGCCGAACCAGCGGAAGCCCGAAACGCGCTCGGCGGTCGACGAGCCGAGCACCGAGGTGAGCGGCGTCTGCAGCGAGGTGAACAGCGCCACCCGGCCGCCGGGCTTCGTCACCCGGCAGATCTCGCCGACGGCGAGCCGCGGCGCCGGAATCAGGTACAGCGCGGCGAGGCAGACCACGGTGTCGAAGGTGTCGTCCGGGAAGGGCAGTTCCAGGGCGCTGCCGCGTACGTAGCCGACGCGATCGCCGGCGTTGTCGCGCACGGCGCGGGTGAGCATGGCGTCGGAGACGTCGAGGCCGACCGCGACCCCCTCGCCACTCAGCTTGCGCGCCAACGGCTTCGTGTAGAGACCGGGTCCGCAGGCCACGTCGAGCAGCGTCTGCTCGCCGCGGCCCGTGAGCTCGTCGAGCAGCACGTCCTGGCGGCTGAGCGTGCCCGTGCCGCCGAGGCTGAACAACCGGGTGAACGCCGGTCGCCAGGCCTTCTCGTACACCGCGGCCAGCGCGGGATTGTGCATGAGGGCGTTGCTCAGCCCCGTCGGCTTCGCGCTCTCCGGGGCGAGCACGTCGAGGTAGCCGTGGCTGCGGTCGGGCTCGCGGCCGAGCCGGCCGGGGTCGAGCAGGGCCTCCACCCGGTCCAGTGCGCTGGTCATGCGGCCACGCTAGCGTGCCCGCCTCCGGCCCGGAGCGGGACCGCGCACCGTCGCCCCACCCCTCCTGACTTACCAGCGTGAGCCCACACCGCTTCCTGGGGAAACGTCTGCCACTGACGCTGGTACGTCAGCGGGCACCGACCGCCGCGCCCAGATCCGCCGCGATGTCGCGCTCGAGCAGGTGCGCGCTGATCGCGGTGGCGGCGACGGATCCGGCGCCGGCCGCCACGATCACCTGCGCCATCGGGTTCACCACATTGCCCGCCGCCCACACGCCGGCCTGCCCGATGACGGCGCCCATCGGGTCGACGGGGACCGTCGGAAACGGCCCGGCGGCGCCCCGCTCGGCGCCCAGTTGCAGCAGCAGCTCGTCCTGCGGCACGAACCGCGGCCCCACGAAGACGGCCTCCCGATCGATCTCGGTGCCGTCGGCGAGCCTGACGGCGCGCAGCGCATCACCCTCGACGACGAGCCCGGCCACGGCACCGTCGACGATGCGGGTCCCGCGGGCCTGGATCTTCGCGCGATCGGCCTCGTCGATCTCGAGACCGTTGGTGAAGAAGATCAGGTCGCGCGACCACTGCGGGATCAGCAGCGCCTGGTGCACCGACATCGCCGCGTTCTCGCCGCCGAGCACCGCGAGCGGGCGGTCGCGCACCTCGTAGCCGTGGCAGAAGGGGCAGTGGATGGCGTCGCGGCCGAAGCGCTCGGCGACGCCGGGGATGCCGGGCAGCACGTCGGTCAGGCCGGTGGCCACCAGCAGGGTGCGGGCGCGCAGAACCTCGTCGCCGACGGCGACCTCGATGACCTCGCCCTCGCGGCGCACCGCGGTCACGGCGCCGGGGAGGATGCGCACGCCGTAGGCCTGCGCCTCGCGGCGGCCGATGGCCAGCAGCTCGGCCGGGTTCAGGCCGTCGTGGCCGAGGTAGCCGTGCATGTGCGCGGCGGGAGCGTTGCGGGGCGCGCCCGCGTCGACGACGGTGACGGCCCGTCGCGCGCGGCCGAGGACCTGCGCGGCGGTGAGGCCGGCGGCCCCGCCGCCGACGATGACGGTGTCCAGGATCTGCGGTGCGTTCATGGATCCACCCTGCTCCAGAAACGACTGAACCGGCAAGTTTCCTTGCCGGTTCAGCAAACGTGGAGCGCGGGGTCTACTTGGCGGGGTACTCGTAGATCCCGCGGCCCGACTTCTTACCGACGTAGCCGGCCTCCACCAGGCGCAGCAGCAGCGGCGGCGCGGCATAGGTGGGCTCCTTGTACTCGGCGTACATCGCGTCCGCGATGAACTTCACGGTGTCCAGGCCCACGAGGTCGGCCAGCTTGAGCGGACCCATCGGATGCGCGCAGCCGAGCATCATGCCCTTGTCGATGTCCTCGGCGGTGGCGAAGCCCGACTCGTACATGCGGATCGCGGAGAGCAGGTACGGCACCAGCAGCGCGTTGACGATGAAGCCGGAGCGGTCCGTGGCGCGCACGACCTGCTTGCCCAGCACCTCGGACGCGAACTGCTCGGCGCGCGCGGCGGCGGCCTCGGAGGTGGACAGCGAGCTGATCACCTCGACCAGCGGCAGCACGGGCACCGGGTTGAAGAAGTGCAGGCCCAGCACGCGACCGGGGTTCTTCGTGGCGGTGGCGATGCGCTGGATCGGCAGCGAGCTGGTGTTGGAGGCGAGCACGGCGTCGGGGTCGGTGACGACCTCGTCGAGCTTGCCGAAGATCTCCGCCTTGACGGCCTCGTTCTCGACGATGGCCTCGACCACCAGCTGGCGGTCGGCGAAGTCGGCGAGATCGGTGGTGAAGCGCAGCCGCTCGGCGGCCTGGTCGCGCTCACGCTCGGTGATCTTGCCGCTGGACACGGCGCGGTCGAGCGACTTGAGGATGCGGGCACGGCCGCCCGTCGCGAGCTCCTCGGTGGCCTCCCAGACCAGCACGTCGGCGCCCGCACGCGCGGACACCTCGGCGATGCCGCCGCCCATCTGGCCCGCGCCGACGACGCCGACGCGCGAAACAGTCTCAGTCATAAGAATTCCCATGTCTCGATGATCAAGTGCGTGATGATACGACGACGGGGGCGGGTCCTGGTTGGGACCCACCCCCGTCATCGGTCGTTCAATCGCGGCGACTCACGAGGTCGCCCGCCAATTCCTTAGTGGAACTGGCCCTCCTCGGTCGAGCCCTTGAGCGCGGTGGTCGAGCTCTCCGGGTCGACGGTGGTGGCGATGCGGTCGAAGTAGCCGGCGCCGACCTCGCGCTGGTGCTTGGTGGCGGTGTAGCCACGGGCCTCCGACGCGAATTCCTTCTCCTGCAGCTCGACGTAGGCCGACATCTGGTTGCGGGCGTAGCCGTAGGCCAGGTCGAACATCGAGTAGTTGAGGGCGTGGAAGCCGGCCAGGGTGATGAACTGGAACTTGAAGCCCATGGCGCCCAGCTCGTTCTGGAACTTCGCGATGGTCGCGTCGTCCAGGTGCTGCTTCCAGTTGAAGGACGGCGAGCAGTTGTAGGCCAGCAGCTGGTCCGGGAACTCGGCCTTGACCGACTCGGCGAACTTCTTGGCGAGCTCGAGATCCGGGGTACCGGTCTCCATCCAGATCAGGTCGGCGTACGGGGCGTAGGCCTTGGCGCGAGCGATGCAGGGCTCGATGCCGTTCTTGACGTTGTAGAAGCCCTCGGCGGTGCGCTCACCGGTGACGAAGGGCTTGTCGCGGTCGTCCACGTCCGAGGTGATCAGGGTGGCGGCCTCGGCGTCGGTACGCGCGATGACGACGGTGGGGGTGTTCGCCACGTCGGCGGCCAGGCGGGCCGAGCTCAGGGTGCGGATGTGCTGCTGGGTGGGGATGAGCACCTTGCCACCGAGGTGGCCGCACTTCTTCTCGGAGGCCAGCTGGTCCTCCCAGTGGGTGCCGGCGGCACCCGCGGTGATCATGGCCTTCTGCAGCTCGTAGACGTTGAGCGCGCCACCGAAGCCGGCCTCGCCGTCCGCGACGATCGGGACGAGCCAGTTGTCGATCGAGTCGTCGCCCTCGACGCGGGAGATCTCGTCGGCGCGCAGCAGCGCGTTGTTGATGCGACGCACGACGGCCGGCACCGAGTTGGCCGGGTACAGCGACTGGTCGGGGTAGGTGTGGCCCGAGAGGTTCGCGTCACCGGCGACCTGCCAGCCGGAGAGGTAGATGGCCTTGAGGCCGGCGCGCACCTGCTGCACGGCCATGTTGCCGGTGAGGGCACCCAGGGCGTTGATGTAGCTGTCGTCGCCCTTGGTCACGCCCTCCCAGAGGATCTCGGCACCGCGGCGCGCGAGGGTGTGATCCTCGACGACGGAGCCCTGGAGCTCCGCGACCTGCTCGGCGGTGTAGTCGCGCGTGATGCCCTTCCAGCGCGGGTTGGTGTCCCAGTCCTGCTGGATCTCGGCGGCGGTCCTCGGCTGTCCGACGGTGCTCATTGGCTCCCCGTTCTTCGCTCTAGTCGATGTAGATCTGATCGGCCACCAGGAGGCTGAGCGAGGGGGCTATCGCTAACCCGATTCGCAGTCCCGGCGTTTCGCCTTCGCCTACTGTGCCACACCTAAAGCTGCAGGCCAAGGCAGTCGACGATGCCAAAGCAAGCCATGAAATCACGCAGAACGTGCTAATTCTGCGAAGCTTCGCCGTGGCTGTCACAGGAAAAAGTACGCCCGTACTGGGAGTTTGCCGGGTCGGCATGCCGGGCCCCTTCGCCCCGTCGCCGACGGTCCGCCGCCGCCCCGCCCCGCATCCCCGGCGCACTCCTGTGACACACCTCACTGCGAAGGCCGCCGCGAACGCGCGGAACCCGACGGTAGCTGGGAATCCGGGACTAACATTCGCTCCATGTCCAAGACCTTCGTCGGGGCCCGACTCCGCGGCCTGCGCAAGGAGCGCGGGCTCTCGCAGGCGTCCCTGGCGGAGGCGTTGGAGATCTCCCCGTCGTATCTCAACCAGATCGAGCACGACGTGCGGCCGCTCAGCGTGCCCGTGCTGCTCAAGATCACCGACGTCTTCGGCGTGGACACCAGCTTCTTCAACACCCAGGACCAGACGCGGCTGATCGCCGAGCTGCGCGAGGTCACCATGGACGTCGACGCCCCGACCAGCACCGACGAGCTCTCCGAGCTGGCCCGCGACCACCCCGGTTTCGCCCGCGCGATGGTCGCGCTGCACCGCCGCTACCTCGGCGCCGCCGATCAGCTGGCCCAGGTCACCGACGGCCGCAACGATCCCGGCGCGCGCGGCGCCATCCCCAACCCGCACGAGGAGGTGCGGGACTTCTTCTACCAGCGGCAGAACTACTTCCACGAGCTCGACACCGCCGCCGAGGAACTCACCGCCCGGATGCGCATGCACAGCGCCGACGTGCGCACCGAGATCGTCACGCGACTCGAGGCCGTGCACAACGTCTCCATCCGCCGCCGCGTCGACCTCGGGGAGACGGTGCTGCACCGCTACGACCCGCGCACCCGCGTGCTCGAGATCAACCGCCACCTCTCCGGAGGGCAGCAGGTCTTCAAGATGGCGGCCGAGCTGGCCTACCTCGAGTGCGGCCGGGAGATCGAGGCCCTCATCGACGGTGCCTCCTTCGGCTCGGAGGAGGCCGGCCGCCTCGCCCGCCTCGGGCTCGCCAACTACTACGCCGCGGCCGTCGTGCTGCCGTACACGCAGTTCCACGGTGCCGCGGAGGAGTTCGAGTACGACATCGAGCGGCTCTCCGCGTTCTTCTCCGTGAGCTACGAGACCATCGCGCACCGGCTCTCGACGCTGCAGCGCCCCAACCTGCGCGGCGTGCCGCTCTCGTTCGTCCGCGTCGATCGCGCGGGGAACATGAGCAAGCGGCAGAGCTCCACCGGCTTCCACTTCTCCGCCTCCGGGGGCACCTGCCCGCTGTGGAACGTCTACGAGACCTTCGCCTGGCCGGGGAAGATCATCACGCAGATCGTCGAGATGCCCGACGGCCGCAACTACCTGTGGGTCGCGCGCACCGTCGAGCGGCGGGCAGCGCGGTACGGCCAGCCGGGCAAGACCTTCGCGATCGGCATCGGCTGCGAGCTGCGGCACGCGCACCGCCTGGTCTACGCCCGCGGCATGGACCTCTCCGACGTCAACGCCACCCCCATCGGGGCCGGCTGCCGTGTCTGCGAGCGCGCCGGCTGCCCGCAGCGCGCCTTCCCCGCGATCGGCAAGCCGCTCGACATCGACGAACACCGCTCGACGGTCTCGCCCTACCTCGTCCGCTGACGCGCGCCCGGCATCCGGCACCGGCTCCTGCCCCGCCGGTCAGGCGGTAGCGTCGGGTCATGACACCGCGCGTGACCCCCGGCGGACTCCGCCAGCTCGGGCCCATCAACTACGCCATCTCCCGGATCGGCGCGAAGGCCATCCGCGCCGACGACATGAACCTGTTCTCCACGCTCGGCCGCACCAAGCGGCTGTTCGTCGGCTGGCTCGGCTACTCGGGCATGCTCATGCCCTTCGGTGCGCTGAAGCGCTCGGAGTCGGAGACGGTGATCGTCCGCGTCGCGTACCTGCGCGGGAGCGACTACGAGCTGGGGCACCACCGCCGCATCGGCGCCCGGGCCGGGCTCACCGAAACGCAGTTCGAGCGCATCTTCGACGGCTCCGGCTGGGACGAGCGCAGCGCCGCCCTGCTCGACGTGGTCACCGAGCTGGTGGAGGAGAAGGAGGTCTCCGACGAGGCCTGGTCCCGCCTCGCCGCCTTCTACGACGAGCGCCGGCTGGTGGAGATCGTCATGCTGGCCACCAACTACGACGGCCTCGCCACCGCGATCGACGTCCTCGGCATCCAGCCGGAGCGGCCCTGATCATGCGGGTGCACAAGCTGATCCCGAACATCGCGGTCGACGACATCGACTCGGCCCGCGGCTTCTACGCGGAGTTCCTGGGCCTGTCCGACGAGGAGTTCAACCTCGGCTGGGTGGCCCGCTTCTCCTCCCCCGGCCACGACGCGAGCGTGCAGCTCGTCACCGGCGACCGGACCGCACCGATCGATTCCGACCTGTCGGTGATGACCGACGACGTCGACGCCGCCTACGCCGAGGCGCAGCGCTCCGGCTACGAGATCGTGCACCCGCTCACCAGCGAGGAGTGGGGCCCGCGCCGCTTCTTCGTCCGCGCCCCCGACGGCACCGTCGTCAACGTCGTCGGCCACCACTGACCCGTTTCCACTGACCCGTTTCGCGAACGTCGGGTTCTGCGGCGGTACGAGGCAGGATTCGGCCTCGCCCGTCCGCAGAACCCGACGTTCGGAACGCGCTAGCGGGTCGCCAGGTACTCCGGGCGACGGGCGTCGGCGGCGAACGGCTCCCCCAGCCCGTTGGAGACGGCGTTGAACACCACGAACAGGTTCGACCGCGGGTACGGCGAGATGTTCCCCGCCGAGGCATGCAGGCAGTTGCAGTCGAAGTACAGCGCGCTGCCCGCGCCGCCGGTGACCTGCTCGATGCCGTACTGATCAGCCATCGACGCGATGTCGCTCTCCTCCGGCGTGCCGAAGCGCGGCCGGTAGGACTTCAGCGATTCGCGGTGGTACTCGCCGGGGGTGCGCCCCACGCAGGAGACGAACTTGCGGTGCGATCCCGGCATGATCATCAGCGAGCCGTTGAACGGCGTGTTCGGCGTGAGCGCCAGCGAGACGCTGACGGCGCGCGGCGTGGGCATGCCGTCCTCGGCGTGCCAGGTCTCGAAGTCGCTGTGCCAGTAGAAGGGCCCGCCGGCGAACCCGGGCTTGAGGTTGACCCGGCTCTGGTGCACGTAGACGTCGTCGCCGAGCAGCTGGCGCGCGACGCCCGTGATCTCCTCGCGGGCGATGATCGACGCGATGCGGTCGCTGAGTTCGTGCACCGCGAACACCGACCGCACGCTGCCGTCGGAGGTCTCGCGGATCACTCGCTCGTCGGACCCCAGGCGGGTGGTGACGGCGTCGATCTCGGCGCGCACGTCGCGGATGTCATCGGCACCGAGCACGCCCTCCACGCTGCGGAAGCCGTTGGTGGCGAAGTGATCCACAGCATCGTCGGCCCAGGGGCCGGAGCGGCCGGGCCAGACGACGGGATCGTGTCGGTCGTGGATCTCGCTATGGTCGACGCGCGTCGGGTAGTTGTCGGTGAGCGTCGCTGCGTTGTTCATCGATTCCTTCCGTCCGGGCAGTGCGCTTTCCACTGCGTGCCTCGCGGCGCGGACGTGATGACGGTGACCGATGCCCTTTCTCGACCCGGCGCCGTGGCCACGCCACGCCGCGCCACCGACCCTGCCAGGGTCTGAGACGAGTGTCCAACCCGCTGGACAAACGCGGCGGCCCGGCACCGTCTTTTGCGATGCCGGGCCGCCGGGAGGAGATTCCTACAGGTTGATCATGTGACCGGCGAGGCCGTGGATCGACTCCTGCAGCGCCTCCGACAGCGTCGGGTGCGTGTGCACGTTGCGCGCCAGCTCGTTGACCGTGAGGTCCCACTTCTGCGCGAGGGTGAGCTCGGGCAGCAGCTCGGAGACGTCGGGGCCGATGAGGTGGCCGCCGAGCAGCTCCCCGTGGGTGGTGTCGGAGATCAGCTTGACGAAGCCGACCGCGTCGCCGAGGCCCTGCGCCTTGCCGTTCGCCGTGTACGGGAACGTGGCGGTCTTGACGTCGTAACCCTCGTCCTTCGCCTGCTGCTCGGTCAGGCCGAACGAGGCGACCTGCGGCTGGCAGAAGGTGGCGCGCGGCATCATGCGGTAGTCGCCCAGCGTCTGGGTCTCGGCACCGGCGATGGTCTCGGCGGCGACGACGCCCTGCGCCTCGGCGACGTGCGCGAGCTGCAGCTTCGCGGTGACGTCACCGATCGCGTAGATGCCCGGCACGTTGGTGCGCATGTAGTCGTCGATGGCGATGGCGCCGCGCTCGGTGAGGGCGACACCGGTCTTCTCCAGGCCGAAGCCCTCGACGCGGGGCGCGAAGCCGATCGACATGAGCACCTTGGAGACGGTGATCTCGCCCGGGCCCTTGGGACCGGTGTACTTCACGACGACCTGGCTGCCCTGGTCGTCGACCGACTCGACCTTGGTAGAGGTCAGGATGTTCACGCCCAGCTTCTTGTACTGCTTGGCGATCTCCTTGGAGACGTCCGCGTCCTCGTTGGGAAGCGCACGGTCGAGGAACTCGATGATGGTGACGTCCACGCCGTAGTTCTTGAGGACGTACGCGAACTCCATGCCGATGGCGCCGGCGCCGACGATGGCGATCGACTCGGGCAGGTCGCGGGCGAGGATCTGCTCCTCGTAGGTGACCACGTTGTCCGACAGCGTGACGCCGGGCAGCAGGCGCACCGTCGAACCGGTGTCGATGATGATGTTGTCAGCGGTGACCGTCTGATCGCCGACCTGGATGGTCTTGGCGTCGACGAAGGTGCCGTAGCCGTTGATCTCGGTGATCTTGTTCTTCTTCATCAGGAAGTGAACGCCCTTGACGATCCCCTCCGACACCTTGCGGCTGCGGTCGAACGCCGCGCCGAAGTCGAAGGACACGTCACCGGAGATGCCGAACAGCTTCGCCTTGTGCGTGAAGGTGTGCGCCAGCTCGGCGTTCTTCAGGAGCGCCTTCGACGGGATGCAGCCCACGTTCAGGCACACACCGCCCCAGTACTTCTCCTCGATGACCGCGACCTTCTGCCCGAGTTGGGCGGCGCGAATTGCGGCGACGTAGCCTCCTGGGCCTGCGCCGAGTACAACAGTGTCAAAGTGATCAGCCACGGCTTTCAGCCTAGCCCTAGTGTGGAGTCCATGGATCAGTACGCATGGCTCGAAGAAGTGGAATCCGCCACTGCGCTCGATTGGGCGCGCGAACAGGGCGCCGCGAGCACCGCGCGGCTGGCCGGCCCGCGGTTCGACGAGATCCGCTCCGGCGTGCTGGCCATCCTGGACACCGACCAGCGCATCCCCTACCCGGTGCGCCGCGGCGAGTACCTGTGGAACTTCTGGCGCGACGCCGACCACCCGTACGGGCTGTGGCGCCGCACCACGCTCGAGTCCTTCCGCAGTGAGAGCCCCGAGTGGGACGTCGTCATCGACGTCGACGCGCTCCGCGAGGCCGAGGGCGAGAACTGGGTGTGGGGCGGGGCCGCCGTCCTGCGCGGGGTCTCGCCCGACGGTGCGCGGTACGACCGCGCGCTGGTCTCCCTCTCCCGCGGCGGCGCCGACGCGTCGGTGGTGCGGGAGTTCTCCATCTCCCGCCGCGAGTTCCTGGACGACGGCTTCTCCCTCCCGGAGGCCAAGAGCCGCATCTCCTGGATCGACGCCGACACCGTCTACGTGGGCACCGACTTCGGGCCGGGCTCGCTCACGGACTCCGGGTACCCGCGGCTGGTGAAGCGGTGGCGCCGCGGCACCCCGCTCGGCCATGCCGACCTGGTCTACGAGGGGCACCACACGGACGTCTCCATCGGTGCCGGCTACGACGACACCCCCGGCTACGAGCGGCATTTCGTCACCCGCGCCATCGACTTCTACAACAGCGAGATCTACCTGCTCGATCCGGAGACGCTGGCGCTGGAGCGGATCGACGTGCCGACCGACGCCGACGCGGACGTGCACGAGTCGCGCCTGATGGTGCGGCCGAAGTCGCCGTGGGAGCTGCCCACGGGCACCGTCCCGCCGGGCGCACTGGTGGCCTTCGACTTCGACGCCTACCGATCGGGGTCGCGGGACTACAGCACCGTCTTCACCCCGGACGCGCACACGGCCCTCGCCGGCTACGCGTGGACCAAGTCGTACCTGCTGCTCTCGACGATGCGGGACGTGCGCTCGGAGCTGCACACCCTCGAGCCCGGCACGTGGGACGAGCGCGGGACGCGCGGCTTCCCCGAGCTGGCCGAGATCGGCGTGTACTACACCGATCCGCGTGAGGGCGACGAGATCTTCGCCACCGCCAGCGGTTTCACGCTGCCGCCGACGCTGCTGCACGGCGAGGCGGGTGGATCGGTGGAGCCGCTGAAGTCCGCGCCCGCCTTCTACGACGCCGAGGGCGTCACCACGGAGCAGTTCTTCGCCACGAGCGACGACGGCACGCAGGTGCCCTACTTCGTGGTGCGCAAGCCGGCGACGGGGCCGCAGCCGACGCTGCTCTACGGCTACGGCGGGTTCGAGGTCTCGCTGACGCCGGATTACACACCGGTGTCGGGACTCTCGTGGATCGAGCGGGGCGGCGTGTACGTCCTCGCGAACATCCGCGGCGGCGGCGAGTACGGGCCCGACTGGCACACCGCGGCGCTCAAGGAGAACCGCCTGCGCGCCTACGAGGACTTCGCCGCGGTGGCGCGGGATCTCGTGGCCCGCGGCATCACCACGCGCGAGCAGCTGGGTGCGCAGGGCGGCAGCAACGGCGGCCTGCTCATGGGCGTGATGTACACGCGGTACCCGGAACTGTTCGGCGCCATCGTCTGCCAGGTCCCGCTGCTCGACATGCGGCGCTACCACCAGCTCCTCGCCGGGGCCTCGTGGATGGCCGAGTACGGCGACCCCGACGATCCCGCGCAGTGGGCGTACATCAGCGAGTACTCGCCGTACCAGAACCTGCCTTCCCCGGACGCGGATCTTCCCGCGCTGCTGGTGACCACGTCGACCCGCGACGACCGCGTGCACCCCGGCCATGCCCGCAAGTTCGTCGCGGCACTGCGTGAGCGGGGCATCGAGGTGGACTACTACGAGAACATCGAGGGCGGCCACGGCGGCGCGGCCGACAACAAGCAGGCGGCCTTCAAGTCCGCGCTGGCGTACGAGTTCCTCTGGCGCGAGCTCGGATCCGCGGAGAGCTGATGCCGGTCGGGGAGGCCCGCAATCTCGCGGTCTTCATGGGCGCGATGACGACGCTGTGGTCGGTCGTCGGCCTGGGCTCCTATCCGGTCGCCTCGGCCGTCGGGTGCGTCGTCGGCGTGGCGATCGGCGTCGTCGCGATCGTGGCTGCGCGCGGCGCGCCCGCCGCCGCGGGTCCGGAGCGTCGGGACGGTCGGAGTCGCTCGGTGTTCCTGCTCGCGGTGGCACTGGAGGTCGTGGCCGCGGTCGCCGCGGCACTGATTCTGGGCGCGACCGGGCAGCCGGGCTACATCCTCCCGGCGTTGGCTCTCATCGTCGCGCTGCACTTCTTCGTCTTCCTGCTGCAGGAGCGCAGTGCGCTGCACCTCGCGACCGGGATCGTCGGCACCGCCGCCTCCGCGACGGCGATCGTGCTCATGGCAGCCGTCGCGGTGGGTCAGAACGCGGGCCATGCGATCGCCGCCGCCGCGCTTGCGACGTGTACCGCCGCCTACGGTCTGGCGTTCCTCCGCCTCCTCCGATCCGCTCGAGAAACCACCCCGGCCTGAGCCGGCGCCGAAAGGAGAAACTCATGCTCGCAGCGTTCTCGATCAGCCCGATGGGCGGGGATCAGAGCCCCGACGGTGGCGTCGCCGCCGCGGTCGCGGAGGCGGTCGCCATCGTGCGCGCCTCCGGCCTGCCCAACGAGACCACGTCGATGTTCACCACCATCGAGGGCGAGTGGGACGAGGTGATGGGCGTGATCAAGGCGTGTGTCGACCGCCTCGCCGAGACCGCGCCGCGCGTCTCGCTCGTGGTCAAGTGCGACATCCGCCCCGGGCACACGGGCCAGCTCACCGCGAAGCTCGAGCGCGTGGAGGAGCACCTGCGGGGCGGCGCCGCATCCTGAGATCACCAGGACCGCGCCGCCTGCATGGAGAGGAAGAATCCGTGCTCGCCCGCCGCGGTCAGGCAGGTCACGCCCTCCGCCCGTGAGGTGCACGTGTAGCCGTTCGCGGAGACGGACGTGTTGTACGGCAGCGTCTTCGCCTTCTCCGCTCCCAGATAGCCCTGGTTGAAGCACATCGGGACGACGCGGTCGGGCCGCAGTAGATAGCCGCGACTCAGGGACGACGCGGGGTAGATCTCGTTCCCGTCGCACTCCTGCTCGCCGCCGGGCGGCACCGGGGCGTCCTTGGCCTGGCAGCCCGCGGCGGACACGGTCCAATCGCCGAGCCGGCAGTGGATGTTGCCCGTCGGGCTGCGGAAGTACACATCGCCGCCCGTGCCGTCGTCCCCGATGCGGTAGTCGTCGGCCGGGACGCTCGACACCGGTGGTGCGCCGGTCGCGGGGCCGGTGGACGGGCCGGTCGTTTCGCGCGGGGCGGTACCCGGCGTGACGGTGCCGGGCGTCGCGCTGTCGGCGGCGGACGCCGTCACGGTCACCGTCGAACCGGCCCCGTCGGTCCCGCCCCCGCAGCCGGCCAGGAGCCCGATCCCGGCGATGATCCCGAGCGTTGCAGCGATCTTCCCCATGACGCCCCTTCCGTAGGCCCGCTACGAAACGGTTCGCGATGCGGGCGCGGTTCGTTACGGACGAGCCCCGAGGGCGTCACCTGCGCTGCAGCCGGGCCTCCACGCCGAACGGCTCGTCGAGGGCGAAGCGCCCCGGGCCCGCGCCGGCGAGCGCGAGGAGAAGCAGGAGCAGCAGCCATTCGGGGCTGTAGAAGAACTGGCTCAGGAAGCCGGTGAACGTGGTCGAGGCCTCCGTCGCCGCCGGCCAGACGGAGTAGTAGATCGCGCCGAGCATGGTGACCGCCAGCCCGGCGGCCGCGAGGCGGGTGAGCAGCCCGAGCACCAGCAGCGCCCCCAGGATCAGCTCCGCCCAGGCCGTCGCGGTGGAGGCGAGGTCGGGTTCGGGGATTCCCCAGGCGGCGAAGTCGGCGGCGAATCGCTTCGGGTTCGCCGCCTTCCCCCACCCGCTGAGGAAGAACATCACCCCGACGCTCGCCCGCGCCACCAGCAACCAGAGGTCCCTCGTCGTCGTCACGCCGTCGACCGTACGGAAGCGGACCACCCCCGCGCAGGGCTCCGCGTGCCATACTGTGACGCATGTTGCTCAAGAGGCGTCAGGTGCTCGTGGGATTCGCAGCGCTTCCGGCCGCCGCCGTCGCCTCGTCGCTGACGGTGCCGCACGCCGCCGCAGCGGAGGCGGACAAGGCACTGCTCGATGCCGCGGTCGCGGCGGCCCCGACGGCCCGCGAGGTCATCACCGTCGCGGCACCGTCGTTCTCCTCCACCGACGTGCAGGTCTCGGCCTGGGCCCTGCTCGAACAGGGCTGGAGCAAGGTCTACGGACCGGTCCCGGGCAAGGTCGGGCAGCAGGGCATCGGCGAGGGCGAAGACGGTGTGCCCCGCACCCCGTTCGGCGTCTTCCGCCTCGACCTCGCGTTCGGCCGGCAGGACAACCCGGGCACCACGCTGCCGTACACCAAGGTGACCAACCAGCACTGGTGGGACGGGAACGTCGACTCCCCCACGTACGACCGGATGGTCGTGCAGGCGGCGAGCCCCGGGCCCGAGAGCGAGAACCTCTACGACATCGGTCCCGTCTACGACTACGCCGTGCACTTCGACAACAACCCCAGCCACACCCCGGGCAAGGGCGGCGCGATGTTCCTGCACGTCACGGACGGCAACCCGACGCTCGGCTGCGTCGCGATCAGCCGCGAGGGCATGATCACCCTGCTCAAATGGCTCGCGCCCGCGCACAACCCCGTGCTGGTCACCGGCCTCGCGGGCTGACGACGCAGAGCGCACTACGCGTCCGACCGGACTCCCACAACGTCGAGAGTCGCCGTCTTCAGATACCCGATCGTACGCATCGGTTCGACCACCCGCTGACTGGCGGTGTCGACTGTTTCCGACTGGTATCGCTGCAGCCAGAACAGCTGATGCACGTCGAATGCCACCGCCCTGAGCTCCGGCTGCGTCGACCGCACTTCGTCGCAGTTCGACCGCCGTTCCTCGTTGGGACGGGGCGAGCGCGCGTCCTGTCCGGAGTGCGCGGAGTACACGCCACGCTCCGCGACGATGTCGAAATCGCCACCGCCGCCCGCCGGACAGTGCGCGATCGCGGCCCGATCAGGCAACTGATGAGCCCCCGGTAGCAGCTCCATCGCTACCCGGAACGACGTCTCCGACGGGCAGACTCCGCCGTCTCCTCGCTTGCCCTTGGCGCGGAATCCCGCCGGGCACGGCTGCAGGAACGGCCGCCGAACCGAGTCCGTGACACCGGCAGTGATCACCACACCGACCGAATTGACCGGTGGGGCGACCCTGCAGTCGACACAGGGCCACTCGGCCGTCGCGCGCGGCGCCCCCGGACGGGGTACGTCGACCGGCGTGGCCAGCCACGCACTGCCGAGCACCCCGGCCACAGCTCCGACCGCCACGGCCATCACTGCCACAGCCGCCCACATGACTCGCACTTTCTCGGAGCGTGTATTCACGTTGCCGAATGTATCAAGCCGAGGCTCCACGGCTGTCGGCGATTTGCTAACGCTCCACGATCCACCCGGACAACGTCGGGATCACCGCATCGGGCGAGAGGATCCACTGGTTGTGCCCGAGCGGCTCGTCGATCCTCCGATGCTCCGACGCGGGGAACTTCTCCCCCACGAACCGCGACTGCCGCTCGGAGACCAGCTCGTCCCCGGCGATGGCGACGGTCAGTACCGGCGTGCGCGTCCCCGCGAGACGGGCCTCGTAGTCCACGTCCGCGCCGGCGACGTTGAAGTCACCCGTCTGCACCAGGTGGTCGAAATCGGCCACGATCCCGGCCGGCACCTCGCCGAGACCGTCCGGACCGGACCAGTGGCCCCGTCGGGCGGCGGCGCGCGCGGCGACCGACGTGCCGATCCGGCGCGCGGTGCCCGAGAGACCGTCGAGCTTGTAATAGCCGGTGCCGCAGGCGATCAGGATCACCCCGGCGAGATTGCGCCGGGCCCGCGCGGCGTACATCGCGCCCATCAGACCACCGAGGCTGTGTCCCAGCAGGATTCGCGGCGCGCCGGGGAACTTCTGTCGCGCCAGCGCGGACACGGCCGGGTAGTCCTCGGTCACCACGTCCTGGAAGCCGTGTGTGCCCGCGGCACCGCGAGGACGCGAATCGCCCTGCCCCCGAAGCTCGGCGACCACCGCGTTGAAGCCGGCGTCGATGAGGCCGCGCCCGAAGTCGTCGAAGTACCCGGCGGGCACGTTCACCCCGGGCCAGATCATCACCACGGGCGCCGAGGGATCCGGGCCGCGGAAGATCCGGACGGGGTTCGTCGTCCCGTCCTTGTAGGTCAGCGTCGCGACGGTCGGCCGCGCGGTCGACCTCACCACGCGCGCCGCTCCGCCCGCCGCGCCGCGACGGCGCCGAGACCGCCGAAGACCAGCCCCAGCAGGGCCAGCGCGCCCCCGATCGCGGCCTCGGTGACGATCCACGGCGTCAGGCTCTTCGTCACCTGCGCCAGCGCCGCGTCGAGCACCGTCGGGCTCAGCCCGCCGGAGCCGCTGCGGCCCGACACGTACGACGGTGCCACCACGCACAGCATCCAGGTCACGCCCGCCGCGACGGCGACGCCGAGCCCCAGGTAGAACATCAGGAATCCCCGACGGTGCGCGGCCAGTAGCGCGAGCAGGGCCGCGACGATCGCGGTCAGGGGCGCGATCCACGCCGCGGAGCGGATCATGTCGGCGACGGAGGCGTACCGTCCGGCCCGGAACAGGTCCCGGTTGGCGCCCGTCCCGGACAGATCGATGGTGACCCGCTCGGGGACGTTCACCTTCACGTCGTTGGCGGCGGCCACGTCGCGGATCATCGGCGCGAGGTCGATCTCCGCGGTGGTGGCGCCGCGCAACCGCTGCTCCTCGGTGGGCCGCACCAGCAGCCAGGTGTGGACCTGCCCCACGGCCTCGGTGAACGCGGCCGGGAACTGCGGCCCGTGCACGTAGGCCGAGACGTACGGGGTGATCGCATCCAGCGGCGGCCGGACGTCGCCCTGCTCGGTGAGCAGTCGCTGCACCTGCTGGGCGATCTCCTGCGCCATCGCGTCCTGCACGCCGCGGTCGCGCCCCAGCGGCTCCATGAGCTCGGTGAACTCGGCGCGGTCGAGCACCGTGTACTTCGCCCAGGCCGCGGGGACCGCCACGAACGTGGCCGCGATCGCCACGAGAACGAGGAGGAAGGACGTCAGAGAACGCACGGCGACAACGGTACTCGACGGTGCCGCGCGGCCAGGTCCGCTCCGGTCCGCGCGCGGTGCGCTCCGCGCACCGTCAGTCGCTGATCAGGTCGCGGCCGCGGCCGACGATCAGCGGATCCGGCCCCGACGCGAGGACGTCCATGTCCTTGTTGTCGTAGTCGAACTTGTCGAGGATGTAGCGCATGGCGTTGAGCCGGGCGCGCTTCTTGTCGTTGCTCTTGACCACGGTCCACGGCGCGTAGTCGGTGTCGGTCGCGCCGAACATCTCCTCCTTGGCCGCGGTGTAGGCGTCCCACTTGTCCAGCGAGGCGAGGTCCATCGGCGAGAGCTTCCACTGCCGCACGGGGTCGATCTGGCGGATCGCGAAGCGGGTGCGCTGCTCGAGCTGGGTGACCGAGAACCAGAACTTGGTCACATCGATGCCGTCCTCGACCAGCATCTTCTCGAACAGCGGCACCTGGTGGGTCCAGCGCTCGTGCTGCTCGTCGGAGCAGAAGCCCATGACCCGCTCGACCCCGCCGCGGTTGTACCAGGAGCGGTCGAACAGCACGATCTCGCCCTTGGTCGGGAAGTGGTCGATGTAGCGCTGGAAGTACCACTCGCCGGCCTCGCGCTCGGTGGGCTTGACCAGCGCCACCACGCGCGCGCCACGCGGGTTCAGGTGCTCCATGAAGCGCTTGATGGTGCCGCCCTTGCCGGCGGCGTCGCGGCCCTCGAACACGATGACCAGCCGCTGACCGGTGTCCTTGACCCAGCGCTGCAGCTTGAGCAGCTCGATCTGCAGCAGGCGCTTGTCCCGCTCGTACTCCGACCGGGCGAGGCGCTCCGCGTACGGGTAGCCCTCGCGCCAGGTGTCGACGACGTGCCGCTCGGGGGTGAGCAGCACCGGATCATCGTCATCGTCGTCGTTCACGGTAAAGCCCTCGGTCGCCCGCAGATCGACGATCTTCTGCAGCGCCTCGCGGCCGCTGACCGCGCTCAAGTCGATGCCCACGGGCAGGTCGAGATCCATCACGCGCCGAAGGCTACGGGCAGGCGCGGACCGGCCGGTGAACGTCGTGTGAACGCGCGGTGCCCGCCGGGCGGGACGGCCGCGCCGCCCCCGCGCGTAAACTGTGTGGAATGCCTACCACCGCCAACCGCGGACGCCGCCGGGCCGAACATCTCGGGCCCGAGCGCCGCCGCCCCCAGGTCCTCGACGCCGCGCTGGAGATCGCAGCGCGCGACGGCCTGGCCGCCGTCACGATCGGCACCGTCGCCGACCGGCTGCAGGTCACGCGCCCCGTGATCTACTCCTGCTTCCCGGATCGCGTCGCGCTCATCACCGAGCTGCTCGACCGCGAGACCGAGACGATGATGGCGTACGTCCTGACGTCGCTGCACAGCGCGCACGGCGAGGATCCGGAGACGGCGTTCATCATCGGCATGCGCGGCCTGCTGGCCGCGGTCAACGAGCGCGCCGACACCTGGCAGCTGCTCTTCTCCGGCGTCACCGACCCGGAGGTCGTGCACCGCGTCCAGGACGCCCGCGCGACGCTGGCGCACCAGGCCGAGGAGTGGATCCGCCCCGCGCTCGTCCGCTGGTGGGACATGCAGGATCTCGACGAGAAGCTCCCGATGCTGATGGAGCTGTTCGTCTCCGCGTGCGAGGCGGCGGTGCGCTCGATGCTCGCGGGCCGGCCCGACGATGCCGATGCCTCCTGGCGCGGCGATTCCGAGCGGATCGGCGAGTTCTACGGCTCCGCCGTCTACCGCGCCTTCCACGGCGCCTGAACCGGCGGGTTCCGGGCGGACCGTCAGTTCCGCGCGGTCTCGGTGAGCCGGAACGGGCCGAGCACGGTGCGCAGCTTGTTGCGGGTCTCCGCGAGCTCGGCCTGCGGGTCCGAGGCCCCGACGATGCCGCCGCCGGCGTACGCGCGCAGCCGCGCACCGTCGAGCTCGGCGCAGCGGATGCTCACGCGCCAGTGCCCGTCGCCGTTCGCGGCGGTCCAGCCCACGGCGCCGGCGTAGAAGCCCCGCTCCCCCTCGATCTCGGCGATGGCACCCGCGGCGGTGCGCCGCGGGAAGCCGCAGACCGCGGGCGTGGGGTGCAGCGCGAGCGCGAGGTCGAGCGCGGTGGTCGCGGGGTCGGCGAGCCGGCCCTCGATCTTGGTGCCGAGGTGCCACACGGGCCCCGCCCGGGTCACCGACGGTGCGTCGGGCACGTCCATCTCGGCGCACAGCGGCGCGAGGGCGGAGGCGATCTCGTCGACGACGTAGGCGTGCTCCTCGCGGTCCTTCGCGGACTCGAGCAGCCCGTCGGGCGAGGTGGCGGTGCCGGCGAAGGGATGGCAGAAGACGGTGCCACCCATCCGGCCGACGAGGATCTCCGGGCTCGAGCCGACGAGCCAGCGACCGCGGTAGTCGTCGCCGGCCGCGCGCAGGTCCACCGCGAAGGCGTTGCCCTCCAGGTCGCGCTGTTCGAGGGCGGCGGCCACGGCGAGCGGGTCGAGCGGCGCATCGGCCTCGAAGTCGACGGCGCGCGCCAGCACCACCTTGCGCAGCGCGGAATCCCCGATCAGGGCGACGGCGCGGCGCACGCGCTCGACGTGCTCGGCCGGCGCGGGGTGCTGGGCGGTCTGGGTCAGGGTCGGCAGTTCGACGGTGGCGGTCCCGGCCGGGGCGGCCACCGGCCCGAAGTGCTCGGGCACCGTCAGCGCGGCGGGATCGGCCAGGTCGAAGGGCAGGGCACCGACCACGGACGAGACGCTGCCGGCGCGCAGCGCGGCGGCCGCGGCGTGCGGGTCGGTGAAGGTCGCGGCGGTGCCGCGGGCGGCGAGACGCTGCCCGGCGGCGGTCAGCAGGAAGTGCTGATGGTCGCTCTCCCCGCTCGTGGTCGCCGTCATCGCAATGCCTCCAGAACCTTGACCGTAGTCTCCACTCTGCCGCACCGGCCCGCCACATAGGTGATCGCGTTGGCGTGATCCTGTGCGGAGAAGTCGGCGACGGCGTCGCGCACCACGTACGGCTGCACGTCGCGCATGAAGGCGTCGAGCGCGGTGGTCATGATCCCGATGTGGGCGTAGATCCCGGCGATCACCAGCTGATCGCGGCCCCAGGCCCGCATCCGCTCGGCGAGGTCCGACTTGGCGAACGCGCTGTAGCGCCACTTGGTGAGCAGCACGTCGTCGTCGGCGGGGGTCAGCTCCCCGATGATGTCCTGGTTCGCGGTCTTGAGGCCGGGGCCCCAGAAGTCGGTGAGCAGCGCGCGCTCCTCGGGGTCCTGATCGCCGGGCTGGGCCGTGTAGACGACGGGCACGCCGGCGGCGCGGGCCGCGGCACGCAGCGCCACGATGTTCGGCACGACGGTGCGCAGCGGCTCCGCCTCCCGCTCGAACGGGCCCACGAAGTGCTCCTGCATGTCGTGGATCAGCAGGACGGCGCGCGAGGGCTCGACGGTCCAGTCGACGGTGTCGGCGCACTCGATCTCGGGCAGGTCGTAGACGACCGTTTTCGGCAGGGCCATTTACTTCTCCTCCTCCGCGCGACGGACGAGTTCCGCCAGCGCGCGCCGCAGTTCGCGGCGACTGATCTTGCCGACGCCCGTCGTGGGGAACTCGGTGACGAACTCCACCCGGTCGGGCACCTTGTACTCGGCCACGCCGCGCGCGCGGACGAACTTCTTCAATTCCGGAGCGGTCGGCCGCTCGTCCCCGGTCAGCACGACGGCGCAGGTGCGCTCGCCGAGGAACTCGTCGGCCACGGCCACGACGGCCGCATCGATCACCAGCGGGTGGGCGAGCAGGTGGTTCTCCACCTCCTCGGCGGCGATCTTCTCGCCGCCCCGGTTGATCTGGTCCTTGGCGCGGCCCTCGACCACGAGGTGCCCGCTCGGCAGCCGCCGCACGATGTCGCCGGTGCGGTAGAAGCCCTCGGCGTCGAAGGATTCGGCGTCGACGCCGCCGAGGTAGCCGCGGATCGTGTAGGGCCCGCGGGTCCACAGCAGGCCGGGCTCGCCGGGCGCGACGGGCGTCCCGTCCTCGTCGAGGACGCGCACCTCGTCGTCGGGCGAGATGGCCCGGCCCTGGGTGCCCAGCACCAGCTCCTCGGGGTCGTCGTCGCGGGTGTAGTTCACCAGCCCCTCGGCCATCCCGAAGACCTGCTGCAGGCGGCAGCCCAACTCGGGCGTCACGCGCTGCGCGGCCTCGGGCGGGAACTTGGCGCCGCCCACCTGCAGCACGTCGAGGCTGCTCAGGTCCGCGTCGGCGCCGCCGCCGGCCCGGGCCTGCAGCCAGAGCATCGCGAGCGGCGGCACGAGCGAGGTCATGGTCACCTTCTCCGCTTCGATCAGCGGGAACGCCTTCGACGGTGCGGGATCCGTCCCCAGCACGACGGTGCCGCCGGCCCACAGCACGCCCAGGATGCCGGGGCTGCTCATGGGGAAGTTGTGCGCGACGGGCAGCACCACCAGGAATCTGCTGCCGGGTCCGAGCCCGCAGATCTTCGCGGACTCGCGGACGGAGTACAGGTAGTCGGCATGCGTGCGCGGGATCAGCTTGGGCACACCGGTGGTGCCGCCCGAGAGCTGCAGGAACGCCAGGGATTCGGGGTCGACGGTGGCGGGCGTCCCGCTCGCGATCCCGGTGCCGAACACGCCGCCCGGCCCGAACACGCCGTCGACGTCGGTGACGGCAGGCGCCTCCGCAGAGGCACCGAACGGCAGGTCGTCGACGACGAGGACCTCGACTCCGGTCTCCGCGGCGACCTCGGCGGCCAGCGCGCGGTGGTCGAAGCGGCTGATGGCCGCCGCCGTGATCAGGGCCTTCGCCCCGGCGGTGCGGACGAAATGGACGAGCTCACTACGCCGGTGCGCGGGCAGCGCGAACACGGGGATCGCCCCGAGGCGGAACAGGCCGAACAGCACGGTGACGAACTCGGCCGTGTTCGGCAGCTGCAGCACCACCCGATCGCCTGCGGCGATCCCCTTGGCGCGCAACCTCACCGCGGTCACAGCCGCCGCCGTGTCCAGCTCGCGGTAGCTCAGCCGCACCGGAGCGCCGGTGTGGTCCTGTGCGACGAGGGCCTCGGCGTCGCCGAAGCGGTCCGCGGCCTCCGCGAGGAAGGATGCGAAGGTCTCCGACGTCCAGTAGCCGGCGGCGCGGTAGCGCGCCGCGAACTCCTCGGGGAAGTACCGGGTTTCGGTGCTGGTCATACGGTGGCGCCTCCGTCGACGGTGAGTACCTGCGCGGTCACGTGCCGCGCATCGGGCGAGAGCAGGTAGTCGATGGCCCCTGCGATGTCCTCGGGATCGGCGATGCGGCCCAACGGGATCGCGAGCCGGTGCCGCGCCAGGTCGCCGGCGATCGCCGCCTCGGCGGCGGCCGCGCCACCGAAGGCGGTCTGCATCGGGGTGGCGGTGGAGCCGGGCGCGACGACGTTGATCCGCACCCCGCTGCCCGCGAGTTCCAGTGCCAGCGTGAGGGTCGCGTTGTGCGCGGCGGCTTTCGACGCGCCGTAGGCGCCGAGCCCCACCCGGGGGCCGTTGCCGGCGTTGGAGCCGACCACCACCGCGGCGCCCGCGCCGCGCTCGGCCATCCGGCGGGCGGCGGCGGTGAGCACGTTCACCGTGCCCGTCAGGTTCACCGCGAGCGCGGCCGCCCAGTCCTCGGCAGCGGTGTCGAGAACCGGCCCCGCCACGAGGATTCCGGCGCAGTGCGCGAGCGCGTCGACGGGCCCGCCCGCCTTCTCCGCGGCGTCGAGCGCGGCGGCGACGTCGTCCGCGTCGGTCACGTCGAGCACGTGCGCGGTGGCGGTGCCGCCCGCGTCCGTGACGGCCCGGGCCGTCGCCACGAGGCCGTCGGCGTCGCGGTCCGCGAGGGCGACGGGGCCGCGGCGGGCGAGCCGCAGCGCGGTCGCGGCGCCGATCCCGGACGCGGCGCCGGTGACGAAGGTGTGCATCAGTGATCGTCCTCGTCGAAGTCGGCGATGCCGAGCTTCCAGTAGCCGGTGATGTCGCAGTCCCGCGCGGCGGGCTTCCAGGTGCTCGCGAGCCAGCGGCGCAGCGGCTTGAGCGAGCCCGCCTCGCCCGCGAGCCAGGCGTACCAGCGCTCACCGTCGGGCACGGCCTGCGGCAGGTCGGCGACGGCCCGCTCCAGCACGTCCGACGTGCCGGGCGCGGCGGCGCCGCGGTGGCACCAGCGGACCTCGACGCCGGGCGGCGGATCGAGCTCGATCTGCTCCTGCGCGTCGGCCACCTCGATGAGGGCCCAGCCGCGGGCGTCGCGCGGCAGCTCCTCGAGCCAGCGGTCGATCGCGGGCAGTGCGGTGATGTCGCCGACGAGCAGGTAGCGGCTGTAGAGGGGCGGCACGATCACGCCGCCGGGCGGGCCCGCGACGTGCACGGTGTCGCCGGGTGCGGCGGCCTCCGCCCAGTCCGATCCGAGGCCGCCGCGGTGCAGCGCGATGTCGATGTCGAGCTCACCGGCGAGCACGTCGTAGCGGCGCACGGTGTACTCGCGGGTGGTGGGCCGCGGGTCGCGCGGCCAGCGCAGCATCAGGCCGTTCTTCTCCGGCAGGGTCAGCACGCCGTCCTCGCCGGGCAGCACGAACTTCACGTGATCGTCCGCGGCGTGGGTCTGGAAGCCCTCGAGCTCGGCCCCGCCCAGCGTCACGCGGATCAGGGCGCTGCCGAGCCGGCGGGTGCGCACGACCTGCAGCTCGCGCAGCCCGATCGGGTACGGGACGCGGTCGGCGCCGTCCACCTCGCCCGCGAGGACCTCCGCGATGCGTTCCCGGTGGCGGCCTCGGTGGTCCGTGCGTGCGGTCATTCGTCGGTTCCTCTCGCTGGGCTCGGCGGCTCGTCGAGGGCGCGGGGCTGCGCGTCCTCGGCATGATCGTTCGACGGCGCATCCTCGTCGCGGCCCCGCGACCACGCGGCCCACAGCTCGGCGTAGGCGCCGCCGGCGGCGACGAGCTCGGCGTGCGTGCCCCGCTCGGCGATCCGGCCGTCGGCCATGAGCACCACCTCGTCGGCACGGGCCGCCTGTGCGAGGCGGTGCGCGATGACCACGGCGGTGCGGCCGCCCGTGATCCGGTGCGCGGCCTCCTCCAGCTCGGCGGCGCCCGCCGATCCCGCTTCCGCGGTGGCCTCGTCGAGGACCACCACCGGCGGATCGAGCAGCGCGACGCGGGCCAGCGCCACCTGCTGCGCCTGCACGGGGGTCAGCGCACCGGCCTGGGCGCCGACCTCGCGGTCGAGTTCGAGATCGAGCCCGGCGGTCGCGAGCGCCGCACGCAGCTCGTCGTCGGTGGCCTCGGGCGCCACCAGCCGCAGGTCGTCGGCGAGGGTGCCGGCGAAGACGTGCACGTCCTGGGTGACCAGGCAGATGCGGCGCGCGCGGGTCGCCGGGTCCAGGTCCGCGATGTCGGCACCGTCGAGCAGCACCGTGCCGGTGCCCGCCGGGCGGGCGCCCGCGAGGATCGCGGCGAGCGTCGACTTGCCGGCGCCCGAGGCGCCGACCACGGCGACCGTGCGGCCCGCGGGCACCGCGAGATCCACCGCGTGCAGCACGTCGCGCTCGCCGTAGGAGAAGTGCAGCCCCCGCACGTCGATCGCCCCGGCGCCGCCGGTGCCCGCGTCGGTCCCGCCGACGGCCGCCGCTCCCTCGTTCTCGACGATGACGCCCACCACGCGCTGCAGCGAGGCGGACGCCGAGGAGATGGGATCGACGACGAGCATCAGCTGGCCGATCGGCCCGAACAGGCGCAGGAAGTACAGGGTGGCCGCGGTGACCACGCCGACGGTGACGGCCTCGTCGCGCACCAGCTGGAATCCGATGAGCAGCAGCAGAGTCATGCCCAGCCACTCGGCGAAGTTGACCCGCCCGAACAACCGGTTGTTGATGATCCGGATGTTCACGGCGAGCCGGACCACGGCCCAGGAGTGCTCGCTGATCCGGGCGCGACGGTCCGCCTGCAGCCCGAACGCGCGGACCGTCGGCAGGCCGCGGACCGATGCGAGCAGCTCGGCGGCGCGGCGGCCGCGGCGGCGGCGCTCCTCGAGGTACTGCGCGGGCGCGTGGCGGCGGTAGCGGCGGATCGCGAAGTAGTACACGGGCGCCAGCACGAGGGCGACGAGGACGAACCGCCAGTCGAGCACGCCCATGCCGACCAGGGTGACGGCGACGGCGAAGCCCGCGCCGGTGATGGCGGGCAGCGTCTCGTTGACGGTCTGCGTGAGCACGGTGACGTCGTCGGTGGTGCGGGCGATCAGGTCGCCGGGGCCCACGCGTTCGAGGCGCGCGAGCGGCAGGTGCATGCCGCTGTCGATGACCCGCTCGCGCAGCCGCGCGATCACCCGGTCCACGGCGCCGGCCATGAGTACGAAGCCGTACGCGGTGAACAGGGCGGAGGCGATCGTGGCGCCGAGCATCACCGCCGCGGAGGTCCAGACGGCGGCGGCGCCGTGCGCCCCGAAGATGGCGAGGTCGTCGCGGACGAGGTCGACGAAGGCGCCCAGCAGGCGGGGCGTGACCAGCGCGGCCGCGGCCCCGGCGACGAGCAGGACGAAGGCCGCGAGGAAGCGGGCGCGATGCGGGCGGGCCGCCGCGCCGACGACGGCGCGCACCTGCGCGCCGGTCGCGACGGTCAGCTGCTCGGGCCGGCGGGTCTCGGTGGCGCTCATGCGGGCACCTCCTCGGCGCGGGCGGCGGCGAGCCACGCGGGCGATCCGGTGAAGACGACGGTGGTGCGGCCGGCGCGCAGCCGGCGCACCCGCTGCACGACCGCGGCCTCGGTGACCGAGTCGACGGCGGTGGTGGGGTCGTCGAGTACCAGGACGTCGGGGTCGGCGTAGAGGGCGCGGGCGAGCGCGACCCGCTGGCGCTGGCCGCCGGAGAGGGCGGTGCCGCCCTCGCCCACGGCCTTGTCGAGGGCGTCGTCGGCGATCAGGTCGTCGAGGCCGGCGGCGAGCACGGCCGCGTCGACGGTGACCGCGCGCTCGGCCCCCGCACTGTCCCCGCCGAGCTCGACGTTCTCGAGCACGGTGCCGTCGAACAGGTCCCCGAGGTGCGGGGCGACGAGCACCGATTCCCGCAGCCGGCCGGGGGCGATGGCACGCACGTCGGCGTCGCCGATCCGGGCGATGCCGGGCTCGGGCACGTCGGCGAGGGCGAGCGCGGCGGTGGCGGCCGCGGCGTGCTCGGGTGCCACGTCGAGCACGGTGAGCCGGCCCTGCGGCACGGTCACCTCGTCGGCTCCGAGGCGCAGCGTGATCGGCCCGGCGGGCACGTCGGCGTCGCCCTGGTCGGGCAGCAGCGGCGGCGCCTGCAGCACCGACAGGACGCGGGCGGCCGAGGCCTTGCCCGACGCCCACATCACGCTGGCGACGCGCCCGATGAAGTTGATGGGCTCGGTGATGAGCTGTGCCAGCCCGATCACGGTGATGAGCTGGCCGATGGTGATGTCGCCGGCCACGGCCTGCAGCCCGGCGATGAGCGCGATGCCGACGACGAAGAAGCCGCCGACCACGGTGAGGGTGCCCGAGAGCGCCGCGGAGGCGCGGTTCGCCTGCAGCGTCGCGGCCAGGGCGCGCTGCGAGCGCAGGCGGTAGCGCTCGACGGCGGCGCCCTCGGCGCCGAGGCCCTTGACCACGCGCACGCCGTACATGAGGTCGGCCGCGGTGCCGGCCGCGCCGGCGGCCTCGCGCTGCTGCCCGGCGACCCGCTTCGAGAGCGGCCCGCCGATCTTGTCGGAGAGGACCACCACGACGACGGCCCCGAGCAGGGTGGCCACGCCCAGCGGCCAGGAGATGGTGAACAGCACGACGGCGGCGAAGACGATGCCCACCATGTTGCCGATCGGGTAGATCAGCACGCCCTTGCTGCGGGCCACCGCGTTCGTGTCCGCGGAGGAGATGGAGAGCAGCTCGCCCGGCATCCGCTTCGGCCCGCCGAGCCCGTGCGGGTCGAGGATGCGGTCGCTGATCCGCATGCGCAGCGCGTGATCGATGAAGTTCATCGCGATCCAGCCGAGCCGCGAGGCGTAGCGGAAACTGAACGAGAGCACCGCGAAGGTCACCCCGAGCACCAGGATCCAGCGCAGGAGCGCGCCGCCGTCGCCGGTGGACACGCCCTGGTCGATGGCCTTGCCCACCACGACGGGCACGAGCATCTCGCCCAGCTGGTGCAGCGCCGCCAGCGTGACGGCGGGCACCATGTACTTCGGGTGCGCCGTCATCGCCCGCCAGAGCAGGGTGCGGGGGCGGGTGTCGCCGTCGACCGCCGGGACGCCGACGACGCTGTCGGCTCTCCGGGGCCCGTGCGGGGGTCGTTGATCCATGTCAGCCGAGATACGCCCCGGAATCCCCGAGGATCTTCGCCGCGGGGTGCTCGGAACCGTCCGCGGTGCGGACGCGCTCCACGATCAGCGCCGGGTTGCCGCCGCGCCACGCGTCGGGTCCGGCGACGACGGCGATGCCCTCGCCGTCGGGGACGCAGACGCGGCCGGGCGTGCCGCCGTAGCGCTTGTCGGACACCGAGGCCGCGGTGATCGCGAGCCGCTCACCCCGGAACACGGTGTGCGCGTTCGGGTACGGGTCGGACTGCGCGCGGATGAGGCGCTCGATGGCGTCGGCCGGCCAGGACCAGTCGATCCGGCTGTCGGCGTCGGAACGCTTGTGGAAGTACGTCGCCGCGGCCGGGTCCTGCGGGATCGGCTGGGCGGTACCGGCTTCGAGCTCGCCGAGCGCGCGGGTCACCAGCGGGCCGATCAGGTCGACGGTGCGGTGGAACAGGTCGACGGTGCGGTCGGCGGGCCCCACCGCGACGGACTCCTGCGCGATGATCGGGCCGGTGTCGAGCCCGGCGTCCATGAGGTGCGCGGTGACGCCCACGTGGGTCTCGCCGTTGATCAGCGCCCAGATCAGTGGGGAGAACCCGGCGTAGCGCGGGAGCAGCGAGTCGTGGATGTTCAGGGTGCCCAGGCGCGGCATCGAGTAGATCGACTCGGGCAGCCAGGTGCGCCAGTTGTTGGCGACGATGATGTCGGGCTGCGCCTCGGTGACGGCCTCGTAGAGCGCCTCGTCGGGCTTCTTGGCCAGGTGCACGGGCACGCCGCGGCTGGTGGCCAGCTCCTCGACGGAGTCGTTCCACATCATCTCGTAGGGGTTGTTCGAGACGGGGTGGGTCACCGCGAGGGCGACCTCGTGCCCGGCGTCGAGGACGGCGGACAGCGTGCGGTGACCCCAGGTCTGGAATCCGAAAGTGACGACGCGCATCATGCTCCCTTCGCGGCGGTGACGGTGAGATCGGCATCGGAGCACTCGCGCTCGATGCCGTCCAGGATCTCCCCCGCGCGGACGGCGACGTTGGAGAGGAGGGTGGAGCCGAGGCCGTGGGTGGCCTCGGTCGCGCCCTGGATGTAGAGGCCGGGGACGGGCGCACCGTCGAGCTGGAGGCGGTAGTCGCGGGCCACGGACGTGCGTTCGGGGGTCAGCCCCCACCCGGAGAGCACCTCGGAGACGCCGGTGGACCGGAATCCGGTGGCGCACACGACGGCCGTGTAGCGCTCGACGCTCTCGGCGTCCGCGAGCCGGTCGTGGAGGGCGACGGTGATCGCGTCGTCGGCGGTGATCGCCGACCGGACGGAGGTGGCGGGCCGGAACCGCAGCCGGCGCCGCCCGGTCACCTTCTCCTGGTACTCGGCGGCGTAGAGCTCGTTGATCAGCTCCAGGTCGACGCAGCCGTAGTTCGTGGTGGCGTGCCGCTGCATCAGCTCCGAGCGCACGGGCTCGGGCGCGTCGAAGAAGTCGTCGACGGCGTCGGGATCGAAGACCCGATTGGCGAACGGGCTGTCGTCGGCCGGCTGGAAACCGTAGGAGTTGAACACGGATTCGACGACGGCGGAGGGGAATTCACGGTGCAGGTACTGCACGACCTCGGCGGCGCTCTGGCCGCCGCCGACCACGAGGAAGCGGTGTTCGCCCTGCGGATCGAAGGACGCGGTGCCGAGGTGCTCGAGCAGCCGGTGGTTGTGGAACAGGCGCGGCCCCTCGGCGGCCCAGTCCGGCAACCGCTCCCGCAGGCCGGTGGCGGCGACGACGGTCCGGGCGCGCAGCCGCCCCGCCCCGTCGGGACCGGAGTAGTCGATGATCCAGCGGGCGCCGTCGGCCGCACCGTCCTCGGCCCGCTCGACCGCCACCACCTCGGTGCCGTAGTCGATCCGGGCGTCGACGCTGTCCGCGACCCACCGCAGGTAGTCGGTGAACTCGGCGCGGGTGGGGAAGAAGGTCTGGTGGTTGACGAAGTCCACCAACCGTCCGCGCGCCTCCAGGTAGCTCAGAAAGCTGAACGGGCTGCGGGGATTCCGGAGCGTGGCGAGATCCTTGAGGAAGGCGACCTGCATGGTGGCGCCGTCGAGCAGCATGCCCGGATGCCAGGCGAAGGACGGCTTGCGTTCGAGGATCTCCATGGAGATCCGGGGGCGACCGGCACGGTTGTGCTCATCGATCGCGGTGGCGAGCGCGAGGTTCGACGGCCCCGCCCCGATGCCGACGACGTCGACGATGGTCTCTTGGTCTGCCATGAGTCTCCATTCACTTCTCGATCGCTCTCTGGATAGGATAGGCACACCTATGCAACCGGAGTCCAATCACTGGGAGGAAATCCACTGTGTCAGTCACCACAGCGATGGCCCGGCGCGCTCCCGATCGGGCAGCATCCTCGATAGCGGTTAGCCTAACCAAAGCCTAACAACGGAGCCACGTTCATTCCATCGGAGCACAAGGGGATCACCATTTCCACGATCGACACCGGGACCGGGTCCGCGCAGTCGACGAACCTGACCGAGGCCGCCCACGACCTCTGGCTGGGCCACCACGCCGCCGCACACCCCGCGGCCTACACCACCGCCGAGGCCGCCTACCTGGGCGATCACGCCGATCCGGACCTGCTGGCCGAGGCCACCCGGCGGGCGCTCGTGGAGTCGGGGCTGGCGCGCGTGCGCTTCGTCGAGGAGCACGGCGTGCCGCGGCGGATCAGCGATCCCACGGCCACGCCGGTGATCGAGCGCGCCGACGTCGGGGACGTCGACGCCGCCCGCCGCCTCTTCCGGCGCGCGGCGCACCGGACGATCGACCCGGTGCGCGACCGGACGGTGGGCGCCCTGGTCGTGCGCATCGCGCACGAGGACGGGCCGCGCATCGGCTGGTGCCTGTGGGCGCACCACCTGATCCTGGACGGCTACGGCTACGCCCTGCTCCGGCGGCGGATCGGCCGGATCTACGCCGCCCTCGCGGAGGGAACCGAACCGCCCGCGTCCCGGCTGATCACCCCGGAGTCGCTGCCCGCCCCCGAGCCCGCCGACGGACCGGGGAACGACCCCGCTGTCCGCCCCCTGACCCGCTGGTCCGAGGGCGAGGCCCCCGCGACGCCGGGCCCGCTGCACGCCGTGCGCACCGTCGACGCGGGGACGGTACCCACCCCCTGGGCCCCGTGGACCGTCGCCGCCGTCGCCGCGTACACCGCGCGCCTGACGGGCACGACCGACGTGCGCGTCGGCGTTCCCGTCCTGGGCCGGGCGTCCGCGAGCATGAATTCGCCGCTCTCGGCGGCCTGGATCGCCGCGTTGCCGCTCACCGTCGAGCCGGAGACGACCCCGGCCGAGCTGGCCGCCGCGGCGGAGAGCGGCCTGCGCGCCGTCGCCGCCGGCGAGCATCACCGCACCGGCGCCGGCGTGCTCGTCAACGTCAAGCCCTTCGCCTCGAACCTCCCGATCCCCGGCGGCCCCTCCGACTTCGAGGTACTCGCCGCGGGCCCGATCGCCGACGTCTCGATCACCGTCGAATCGCTGCAGACCGACGCGGGGCCGCGCCTGCGGATCGACCTCGCCGCGAACCCGGACCTGCACACCGCCGCCGAGATCGCCGGGCACGCCGACCGGCTCGCGGCGTTCACGGCGGCGTTCTTCGCCGCACCGGACGCGCCCGCCGCCGAGATCGACTGGTTCACGGCCGCCGACGCGCGGGCCTGGGCCGCCGCTACCGGCGAGCGGACCCTGGTGCAGGCCTTCGACGCCCGGGCCGAGGAGACTCCGGACGCGCCCGCCGTCCTCTCCCCCGACGGTGCCGCCCTCACCTACGCGGACCTGCGCGCCGCGTCCGAGGAGCTCGCCGACCGCCTGCGGGAGGCCGGTGTCGCGGCGGGCGACCTCGTGCAGATCTCCGTTCCCCGCGGCCCCGAGGTGGCCACCGCGGTACTCGGCGTCCTCCGGACGGGGGCCGCCTACCTGCCCGTCGACCCCGGAACCCCCTCCGCGCGAGCGGACTTCATCGTCGCGGACGCCGGGCCGACCGCCGTGGTCCGCGCGGACGGTGCCGTCGATGCGCTGGCCCCGAACCCGGACGCCGCGCGGGTGCCGCACGGCACCGCCTACGTGATCTACACCTCCGGATCCACGGGCACGCCCAAGGGCGTGCCCATCGGGCACCAGCACGTGCTCCGCCTGTTCACCGCGACCGCCCTGCGATTCGGCCCCGCGGACCGGTGGATCATGTTCCACTCCTACGCCTTCGACTTCGCGGTGTGGGAGCTGTGGGGCGCGCTGCTGCACGGCGGCGCCGTCGTGACACCCACCCGCGAGGACGTCACCGATCCCGCCCGGGTCGCGGAACTGATCGAGCGGCACGGGGTCACCGTGCTGAACCAGACGCCCGCCGCGTTCTACGCGCTGCAGCACGAGCTGTCCGCCGCCGCCGCGGAGAAGTTGCGGCACATCGTCTTCGGTGGCGAGCGCCTCGAGCCCGCGCGGCTGCGGCCGTGGTTCGACCGGTTCGGTGATCATGTCACCGGCACCGGGCCCGCCTTGGTGAACATGTACGGCATCACCGAGACCACGGTGCACGTGACCGAGCACGTGCTCCGGGAGTCCGACTCCCCGGCGTCGATCATCGGCCGGCCCCTCGCCGATCTGCGCGCCTACGTCCTCGACGAGAACCGGGAGCCGGTGCCGCCCGGACGGATCGGTGAGATGTACGTCGCCGGCCCGGGCCTGTCCGCGGGCTACCTCGGGCGTCCCGATCTGACGGCGGACCGGTTCGTGCCCGATCCCTTCGGGGAGGGCAGGATGTACCGCACCGGCGACCGCGCCCGGGTCACGCCCACGGGGCTGCTCGAGTACATCGGCCGCACCGACGATCAGGTGCAGCTGCGCGGGCACCGCGTCGAGCCCGCGGAGATCGACGCCGCGGCCATCGACCATCCCGACGTGGCGGGCGCCGTCACGGTGCTCACGGCGCTGCCCAGCGGCGACGACGGACTCGTCACCTACGTCCTCGCGCCCGCCGGGTCCGAGGACGCGGTGCTGGCTCACCTCGCCGCCCGGCTCCCCGGCTACATGGTGCCCGCGCTGGTGATCCCGCTGCCGCGGTTCCCGCTGACGGTCAACGGCAAGGTCGACAAGCGCGCCCTCCCCGCGCCCGCCTTCGCGGGGACGGCCGGCACCGGACCGCGCGCCACCGGACTCGTCGGCGAGGTCTGCGCGGTCTTCGCCGAGGTCACCGGCGTCGACGCGGTCGACCCGGACGACGGTTTCTTCGCCCTCGGCGGGCATTCCCTGCTCGCCGTGCACCTGGTGCGTCGCCTCGCTGAGCTGCCCGGGCTCGCCGCTGTGCGCCTGGCGGACGTCTTCGCCGGCCCCACCCCACGCGCCCTCGCCGCGCTCGCCGGCGACGGCGCGCAGGCCGGGCACGCGACGGACGGACCGACGGCCGGCGCCGCCGGCGCGGGCCCCACCCCGCTCTCTCCAGCGCAGGAGCGCCTGTGGCTGCTCTCCCGGCTCGAGGGCGCGGACGCCTACCTCCTCGGCCTGGTGCTGCGCCCCACCGACGGCCGCCCCCTCGACGTGGACGCCGCGCTGGCGGCCCTCACCGATGTCGCCCGACGGCAGGAGAGCCTGCGCACCCGCTTCCCGGTGCAGGACGGTGCGCCCGTGCAGGAGGTTCTCTCCTGGTCACCGCGACCGACTGCGGTCCCCGATCTCCGCGCCGCGGTCGCCGAGGCGCTGGCGAGCGGCTTCGACCTCGCCACCGCGCCGCCGGTGCGCACCTTCGCCGCGCCGGAGGGCATCGGCGTCGCCATGCACCACATCATCGGCGACGAGTCCTCCCGCGAGCGGTTCACCGAGGAGTTCGGGCGCGCCTACGCCGCTCGGCTCGCGGGCGAGCCGGGCGCGGACTGGCCGGCCGACGCCCCCACCTACCGGGACGTGACGCTGTGGCAGCAGGAGAACGCCGGCGACGGCGCCGAGCGCGGTCTCGCCTTCTGGCGCGAGGCCCTCGCCGACGCCCCCACCGAGCCGTCGTGGCGCACGGACTTCCCGCGCCCCGCGCTGCCGACCGGCGCGGGCGCCGTCGTGCGGACCCGGCTCGGTGCCGCGGAGCACCGGCGGCTGCGGGCCGTGGCCGAGGCGGCGGACGCCAGCGTGTTCATGGCGCTGCACGCCGCGCTCGCGGTCACGCTGCGCCGCTTCGGTTCCGGCGACGACCTCTGCGTGGGCACGCCGGTGGCCGGCCGCGATCACCCCGCGACGGACCCGCTCATCGGCTGCTTCGTCAACACCGTGGTGCTGCGCACCGACCTGAGTGCGGTCGTGAGCTTCGAGGATGCGCTGGGCCACGTCCGGGACCGTGACCTCGGCGCCTTCGCGCACGCCGCCGTCCCGTTCGACGCGGTGGTCGACGCCGTGAACCCGCCCCGCGCGAGCGGCCGTCACCCGCTGTTCCAGGTGATGCTCTCGCACTGGGCGGGGAGCCCGACCGATGCGCGCATGACGACGGAACTCGTGGGCACCGAGACCGCGAAGTTCGACCTGTCGTTCCGGTGCGTCGAGACCACCGACGCCGAGGGCGGCGCGGGGATCGCGATCGACCTCGAGTACTCCACCGAGCTGTTCGCCCCGTCGACCGCGCAGCGCCTGGCCGAGCGGTTCCGCCTCGCGTTGACCGAGCTGCCCGCCGCGCCCACGGCGCCCCTCACCGCGGCCGACCTGCTCACCGACGCCGAGCGTGACGAGCTGCGCGCCTGGTCGTACACCGCGCACGAGGAGCCGGCGCGCGAGTTCGCGGAGGTCTTCCTCCCGATCGCCCGCACCGATCCCGCCGCAGAGGCGCTGGTCTGCGGGGGCGCGCGCTACACCTACGGTGACGTGCTCGCCTGGACCGATGCGCTCGGCGCGCACCTGGTGGCGCTCGGCATCGGCCGCGGCGACGTGGTCGGCATCGCCCTGCCCCGCAGCGCGGAGATGATCGCCGCGGTGGTCGCGGTCCTGCGGGCCGGGGCGGCCTACGTGCCCCTCGATCCCAGCTACCCCGCGGACCGGCTGGCCGACATGATCGACGACGCCGCCCCGAAGGTGATCCTCGGCGAGCCGGACTTCGTGGCGGCCTTCGCCCCCGGCGGGGCGCTCGCCGCGACCGGGGGCGGCGCCGAGGTCGAATCGCTCCGGCGGGAGGCACCGTCGCCCGACGACCTGGCGTACCTGATCTACACGTCCGGTTCGACGGGGCGCCCGAAGGGCGTGGAGGTCGCGCACCGCGGCATCGCCGATCTGCTGGTGCTGCAGCGCGATGTGATCGGCATGGGCCCGCACACCCGCGCCCTGCACTTCTCCTCGATCAGCTTCGACCTCGGCTTCTGGCAACTGATGTGGGGGCTGTGCTCGGGCGGGACGCTGGTCGTCGCGCGCGAGGAGGACCGGATCCCCGGCCGGCCGCTGCTGGAGGTGATCGAGGCCGAGCGGGTGAACTTCGTCGGCGTACCCCCGTCCTTCGCCGCGGCCTTCCCGCCCGATGCGGACCTGGCACCGGGCATCGATCTCATGCTCGGCGCCGAGAAGCTGACTCCCTCGCTCATCGCACGGTTCGCCCCGGGACGGCGGCTGTTCAACGCCTACGGCCCCACCGAGTGCACCGTCAACGCGACGATCGCGACGATCGCGCCCGAGCACACCGGCCCGGTGCCCATCGGCCCGCCCGACCCCGGCATGCGCGGCTACGTCCTCGACGAGGGGCTGCGTCCGGTGCCGCCCGGCACCGTCGGTGAGCTCTACCTGGGTGGGCCGTCGGTGGCGCTGGGCTACCGCAACCGGCCCGAGCAGACGGCCGAGCGGTTCCTCGACGACCCGTTCGTGCCGGGCGGACGGATGTACCGCACGTCCGACCTGGTGTGGTGGGGCGAGGACGGACAGCTGTACTTCGGCGGACGGGCCGATTCGCAGGTCAAGGTGCGCGGCTTCCGGATCGAGCTCGGCGAGATCGAGACCGTGATCGGCGCCGACGAATCGGTGGCCGATGTCGCGGTCGCGGTGCTCGGCGAGCGGATCGTCGCGTACGTGACCACCGTCGCGGGCGCGACGTTCGACGCCGACGCGCTGACCCGGCGCGCCCGCTCCCGGCTGCCGCAGTACATGGTGCCGGCGATCTTCGTGCCGCTGCCCGAGTTCCCCCGCCTGCCCAACGGCAAGGTGGACCTGAAGTCCCTCCCGGAACCGGCCTCCGCGCACAAGATCTCGGGCCGCGGACCGCGGACCCCGCGCGAGGAGCGCGTGTGCGCGATGTTCGCGCGCACGCTCGGGCTGGACGCGGTGGGCATCGACGACAACTTCTTCGACCTCGGCGGGCACTCCCTGCTGGCCGCCAGGTTGATGACCGAGATCGGCGCGGAGTTCGGCGTGAACGCGACCGTCGCCACGCTGTTCGCGGCGCCGACCGTGGGCGAGCTGGTCGCCCGCCTGGAGTCCGGTGCGGGCGAGGAGGACTCGGGCCTGGGCCCGGTGCTGCCGTTCCGCACCACGGGCGACGGTGCGCCGGTGTTCTGCTTCCACCCCGCGGGCGGGATCAGCTGGGGCTACGCGGGTCTGCTGCGTCACCTCGACGAGCGCTTCCCGCTGTACGGCATCCAGGCGTCGAACCTGGCGACCGGCTCGCGGCCGCCCGGGACGCTGCGCGAGATGGCGCTCGAGTACCTGGAGCGGATGCGCGAGGTCGCCCCGCACGGGCCGTACCACCTGGTCGGCTGGTCGCTCGGCGGCGTCGTGGCGCACGCCATCGCCGCGGAGCTGCAAGCCGCCGGGGAGCCGGTGGGCGTGGTGGCGATGCTCGACTCCTTCCCGTCGGACGCCTGGCCGTCGGTACCCACCGAGCAGGACGCCCTCGCGGCGCTGCTCTACATGGTGGGCTACGACCCGCAGCCCCTGGTGGACAAGGGGATCACGCGGCAGGCAGTGATCGACGTGCTGCAGTCGGAGGGCAGCGCGCTGGCCGGCATCACCGAGGTCACGCCCAACGCGATGATCGACAACTTCGCCAACGCGGTGAACCTGGAGGCCGAGCCGTACCAGGCCGAGGTGGACGGCGACCTCGTCTTCTTCACCGCGGCGCGCAACCCCGCGACGTCGGCGACGTACCCGCTGTGGCGGCCGTACTTCACCGGCACCATCGACAACCACGACGTGGACTGCGAGCACAAGGACATGACGCAGCCCGGACCGATCGCCGAGATCGGCCGCACATTGAACTCCGCACTCCTGCGGGCAGATGAAAGGAACACCCGGTGACACTTCGATTCCGTCGAGCGCGCATCGCGCTCGCCGCCACCGCGGCCATGACCATGCTGGTCACGGCCTGCGGCTCGGGCGGATCGTCCGATGACTCCTCGTCGTCGCAGGACACGGCGGGCTTCCCCGTGTCCATCCAGTCCGCGCTCGGCACTGCCGAGATCGCGAAGAAGCCGGAGCGCGTCGTCACCCTCGGGTGGGGCAGCACCGAGGCGGCCGTCGCCCTGGGTGTGATCCCCGTCGGCATGCGGGACATGAAGTCCGACTGCGGCTGCGAGGGCGGCATCGTGCCGTGGGTCAAGGACAAGCTGGGCGATGCGAAGCCCACCCTGCTGGCCGAGTCGAGCAAGTCGATCCCGCTCGAGCAGATCGCCGCGCTCAAGCCCGACGTGATCCTCGCCGTGCAGTCGGGACTCACCGCGGACCAGTACGCGAACCTGTCCAAGATCGCGCCGACGGTGGCCTACCCCGGCCGCACGTGGCAGACCTCCTGGAAGGACCAGACCACCACCGTCGGTAAGGCCCTGGGCAAGGACAAGGAGGCGGCCTCGCTGGTCGCCACCGCCGACAAGCAGATCGCCGACGCCAAGGCCGCGCACCCGGAGTTCGCCGGCAAGACCATCGCCGCGGCGAGCGCCACCACCACGGACGGCCTGAACATCTACTTCGACACCGATCCCCGCACCCAGCTGCTCGGGAGCCTGGGCTTCACCCCGCTCCCGTCGCTGGCCGCGCTGCGCGAGCAGACCCCGCCCGGCAAGTTCGCCGCGCCGGTCAGCTGGGAGAACGTGCCGCAGTACAACCCCCAGGTGCTCACCTCCTGGTACCTGGACGCCGCGAAGCAGCAGTCGACCGAGTCCAACCCGGTCTTCACCAGCCTCACCGCCCCGCAGCGCAAGTCCTACGTGCCGCTGACGGATCCGCCGCTGGTGTTCGCCGTGAGCTCGCCGAACGTGCTGAACCTGCCCTGGATGCTGGAGCGCTACCTGCCGCTGCTCAGCACGGCCGCTAAGAACGCCGGCTGACACTCCGCACACGAAGACGAAAGGGCCCCGGGAGCGATCGCTCCCGGGGCCCTTTCGTCTTCGCGGTCAGAGGCCCGCGGCCTCGAGCGCCTGCTCGTACAGATCAGTGGCCTCGTCGCGGGACTTGCCCGCCGCCAGCGCCTCGGCGAAGACGGCGCGCAGCCGCTCCTCCCCCGCCGCCTCGAAGCGCTTGGTCCACGCCTCGGCGTCGTGCCGCCAGTACCCCACCACGTCGGCCCGGTCGCGCGCCCAGCCCAGGCCCCGCACGTGCTTCTTCGCCGCGCGGGTGTCGGCCGCCTCCCCCGCGAGCCACAGGTAGCCGTCCGTCGGCAGGTCGACGGTGCGCAGCACCTCCGGCAGGCGGCTGGGCGCGGCGCCGTTGCCGGTGCCGATCACCTCGACCACCTCGGTGCCCGGCCGCTCGGGGAGATAGGCGATCTCACTGCGATCGAGAACCTCGGCGATGACGGTCACGTCGACGCCCGCGGGCGTCTCCTCCAGGATGCGGGCGAGCGCCGGCAGCGCTGCGAGATCGCCGGCGAGGACGTGCCGCGACGCGTCCGCGGGGGGCGCGTACCAGGAACGGGGACCGGCGGCGAGCAGTCGCCACCCGGGCCGCGCGGCGCGGAACCAGTCGATGGCGGGCCCGTGCCCGTGCTCGGCCACGTCCACCAGCATCCGGCGGGTTGCGGGATCGTAGGCGCGCACCGAGTAGTTGCGGTGCCCCGCGCTGCGCTCGGGATCGCCGATCTCCCAGCCGCCGAGGGCCGCGGGGTCCTCCGAGGGGCGGGCGCGCAGCTCGTCACCGTCGGGGGAGAAGTAGAAGGCGATCGACTCGTCCCCCGGCGCGATGGGGACGTAGCCCCCGTCGGTGCCGTCGCCCACCTCGAACTCGAGGCGCAGCAGGTTCTCCGCGACCTGCGAGGTGGCGGTGAGGGTCAGGACGAAATCGTTCCACTTCATGGATCACTCCAACCGTCGGGCCGCGCCGCGGTGCAGCATGCGCGACCTCCTAGTGCCAAGTGTAGGCTTACCTACCTGATCGACCGCAGGCTACCTCAAGGAGACGGTTTCCGACATGTCCACCTCCCCCCTGACCGCTGAGCGCGTGCGCGCCGACGTCGCCGAGCTGCTGCAGGTGCCCCCGCAGTCGATCGCGGACGATGACAACCTCTTCGACCTCGGGCTGGACTCGGTACGCGTGATGACGCTGATCCAGCGCTGGCGCGACGCGGGCGCCGCCGACATCGAGTTCCCCGATCTCGCGGAGCAGCCGGAGCTTGCCCACTGGCAGCAGCTCGTGGTGGGCGGGTGAATCCGTTCGACGATTCGGACGCCGGCTTCCTGGTCCTGCGCAACGCGAGTGGTCAGCGCTCGCTGTGGCCGCGCTTCGCTCGGGTCCCCGCGGGCTGGTCCGTCGAGTACGGTCCCGCCTCGCGCGCGGACTGCCGCGACCACGTCGACGCCGTCTGGACGGACCTGCGCCCGCAGCCCGTCCCCCTCCCCCGCTAGCCCCTTCGCACCGCCCAGGAGCCACCGCCGTGACCCTCGCAGAGGCCACCCCTTCCCCGGTACCGGCAGGCGCCGACGCACCGACCCTGTTGTCCCTCACCGCGGCACAGCTCGGGATCTGGAACGCCCAACGGCTGGAGCCGGATTCGCCGTACTACGTGGTGGGCGACGTCCTGGAGATCGCAGGCGAACACCCCGTCGACCTGGCGGCGCTGCGCACGGCCATCGCCCGCACGCGCGCCGAGGCCGGCAGCCTGCGGCTGCGGGTGGTGCACACGCCCGACGGTCCGCGGCAGTGGATCGACGCCTCGCCCCCGCCGGAGCCGGCCGTGGTCGACCTGCGGGGCGAGGCGGACCCGCGGGCCGCGGCCGAGGCCGCGGTGACCGCCGAACGCGCGCGGCTGGCGGTGCACTGCGCGCCGATGACCGACCGGGACCTGTTCGCCTACACGATCCTGCGGCTCTCGGACACCGAGGTCTGGTACACCCAGCTGGGGCACCACCTCGTCTTCGACGGCTACTCCGCCGCGATGCTCTCGCGCCGCGTCGCGGCCCACTACAGCGCGCTGCGGGCGGGCACCGCGCCGCCGGCCTCGCCCTTCGGCTCGTTCGCCGACTTCGTCGACGCCGATCGCGAGTACCGCGCGAGCACGCAGCACGAGGACGACCGCGCCCACTGGCGCGACGTGCTCACGCCCCTGCCCGATCCGCCGGAGCGCCCGGGCCTCGACGGTCCCGCGGGTGCCGTGCACACCGCCCGCGCGGAGCTGCCCGCCGAGGTCTTCGACGAGCTGCGCCGGGTGGCCGACGAGTCCGGGACCACCTGGGGCGAGGCGCTGATCGCCTGCTACGCCGCGTTCCTACACCGCACGCTCGGTGAGTCCGACGTGGTCTTCGCGATGCCGCTCATGTGCCGTACCGGCCGCGTGGGACTGCGCACCCCGGCGATGGCAGTCAACGTGCTGCCGCTGCGCGTCGCGGTGCGCGCCGAGGACCGCCTGGCGGACCTGAGCACCCGGATCGCGGAGACCATGCGCGGCATGCGGGCCCACCAGCGCTACCGCGGCGAGGACCTGCCGCGCGATCTCGGCGCCCCGAACGTGGGCGCGCTGCTGCACGGCCGCGGCATCAACCTCAAGGCCTTCGACCTCACCCTCGACTTCGCGGGGTCGGCGGGCACGATGCGCAACGTGGCGGGCGGACCGCCGGAGGACTACGGGCTCAGCGTGATCCCCACGACGACCGGCGGACTCCTGCTGGGTTTCGAGGTCGACGCGCGCTCGGCGTCGCCGGCGCAGGTGCAGGGCCGGCTCGACACCGTGATCGCACTGATCACCGCCCTCGCCGCACCGGCCGCGCCCGCGCTCGGTGAGGTGGACCTGCTCCCGCCGGGCCTGCGCGCGGAGCTGATCGACCGTTCCCGCACACCGGGATCGGCGCATCCGGCGCAGACCGTGCCGGACGCGCTCGCCGCGCAGGCGCAGCGCGATCCGGGTGCCCTCGCGCTGGTCCACGGCGACGAGGAGCTCACCTTCGGCGAGCTCGCCGAGCAGGTGCACCGCACCGCCCGGATGCTGCGCGCCGAGGGCGTCGGCGCGGAGGACGTGGTGGCGCTGGCGCTGCCGCGCGGCGTCGAGCTGGTGACCTGCCTGCTCGCGGTGCTGGACGCGGGCGCCGCGTACCAGTACCTCGATCCCGCGCACCCGCCCGCCCGGCACGCCGAGCTGGTCGCCGACTCGCGCCCCGCCCTGCTGCTGACCGTCGTGGGTTCCGCCGTCCCGCAGGGCTTTCCCGTCCTGCTGCTCGACGACCCCGCGGTGCGCGCCCGGCGCGCGGCGCTCTCGGGCGCTCCCCTCGCGGCGCCGGAGCTCGCCGCCCCGCGGCACCCGGACCACCTCGCCTACATCATCCACACCTCCGGCTCCACGGGCCGGCCCAAGGGCGTAGCGGCACGGGCCGGCGGACTGACCAGCCTGCTGCAGCACCACCGCTCGACGCTCGTGGAACCGGCGACCGGCGGGGACGCCGACCGGCGGCTGCACTGTGCGCACACCTACTCGTTCTCCTTCGACGCCTCCCTCGACCAGCTGCTGTGGCTGCTGGGCGGGCACGCGCTGCACGTCTACGACACGGACACCGCCCGCGACGCCGACGCTCTGCTCGCCGCCTACCGCGCGGACCGGATCGACGTCGTGGACACCACCCCGTCGATGGCGGCGCCGCTGATCGACGCGGGGCTGCTCGACGGCGAGCACCGCCCGGCCCTGCTCATCCTGGGCGGCGAGGCGACCGGCCCTGCCCTGTGGCGGCGGATCGCGGGCACGGGCGTGCCCGCGGTCAACCTCTACGGCCCCACCGAGGCCGCGGTGGACGCCACCGCGGCGGTCGTGGCCGGCGAGACGCCCGTCATCGGCCGGGCCGTACCCGGCACCGCCGCGTACGCGCTCGACGGTGCGCTGCAACCGGTCCGGGACGGCGAGATCGGCGAGCTGTACCTCGCCGGACCCCACCTGGCACGCGGCTATCTCAACCTGCCCGCCGCGACCGCGGAGCGGTTCGTCGCGAACCCCTTCGGCGCCCCGGGATCCCGGATGTACCGCACCGGCGACCGCGTGCGCCGGCACGGCGATGCCGGCTACGAGTACCTCGGCCGCGGCGACGGCCAGGTCAAGATCCGCGGCTACCGGATCGAGCTGGCGGAGGTCGAGACCGCGCTCGCGGCCGTCGCGGGGGTCACCAGCGCCGCTGCCGTGGTGCGTACCGACGCCGGCCGGGATCGCCTGGTGGGCTACGTGACCGGCGCCGTCACCGCCGACGGCGTCCGTGCCGCGCTGGGCGCTGCGATGCCCGAGCACATGGTGCCGTCGGCGGTGCTGGTACTCGACGAGCTACCGGTGACGATCAACGGCAAGCTCGAACGCGCCGCGCTGCCCGCCCCCGCCGTCGCCGCGTCCGGCCGCGCCCCGCGCACCGACCGCGAACGCATTCTCTGCGCGGTGGTGGCGGCCGCGTTCGAGGTGAGCACCGTGAGCGTCGACGACGACTTCTTCAGCCTGGGCGGCGACAGCATCAGCGCCATCACCGTGTGCAGTGAGCTGCGCTCGCGCGGGCTGGAGATCCGGCCGCGGGACTTCCTCTCCGGCAGCGGCTTCGCCGCGCTCGCCGCCGCGGCCACGGAGATCGCCACCGAGGAGCAGGGGCCCGTCGCCGCGGCCGACGGCACGTTCGCCGCACCGCCGATCGTCGCCGCGCTGCTCGCGCTCAACCCCGATCCGGCGGACATCGCCGGGTACGCGCAGTGGATCGCCCCCGAACTGCCCGACGGCGCGAGCCCGGAGACCGTGCGCGCCGCCCTGCACGCCGTGGTCGCGGCGCATCCCGCGCTGCGGCTGCGCCTGACCGGCGGCACGCTCACCGTCGTCGCCGAGGTCCCGGACCTCGAGGTCAGCGTGGGTACGGGCGCCGTCGACGACGCCGCGGCCGCACTCGCCGCCGAGCTCGACCCGGCCTCGGGCGCCGTGCTGCGGGCGCGCATCGTGCGCGGCGACGGCGCCCCGGACCGGCTCGTACTGGTGATCCACCACCTCGCCGTCGACGGCGTCTCCTGGCGGGTGCTGCTCGCCGACCTGCCGCAGGCGCACCGCGCCGCGATGGAGGGCGGTGCGCCCGCGGTGCGGGCCGAGGCCACCCCGTGGCGCGCGCACGCGCTAGCGCTGGCCGAGCACGGCGAGAACGGCTCCTACCGTGCGGAATCCGGCTACTGGCGGGATGCACTCGCCGATGCCGAGCGGCTCGGCGGGCGCCTGCTGAACCCCGCGATCGACCGGGTCGCCACCGCCACCGTCACGCGCACCCGCATCGCGGCGCCGGTCGCGGCCGCGGTCACCGGTGCCCTCGCGAGCGCCTACCGCGCCAACGCGGAGGAGACGCTCCTCGCGGCGCTCGCCCTGGCGCTGCGCCTGCGCCGTCGCCGCGCGGGCCTGGACCCGCGGCCCGCGGCGACGGTCACCGTCGAGGGGCACGGACGCGAACAGGTGATCCGCTCCGCCGATCTCGCGCGGACCGTCGGCTGGTTCACGCTCGAACACCCCGTCCGACTGCCGGTTCCGCTCGCGGACGACGCGCTCACCGATGCGCTCGCCGGCGGCGACGCGGCGGGCCGCCTGGTGCGCGCCGTCAAGGAGGCCCGGCGCGGGGTTCCCGGCCACGGGGTCGGCTACGGCGTGCTCCGGCACCTCGATCCCGGCGCGGAGCCGATGGCGCCCGCGCCGGACGTGGTGTTCAACTACCTCGGGCGGTTCGCCGCCCCCGACGGCGGCTGGCGACTGCCGGCGGACACCCCGTTCTCCGTCCTCGACCCCGCCGCCAAGGCGTTGGAGCAGGTGCTGGCGATCAACTGCTTCGACGGCGACGACGGGCTCACCGTCGAGTGGACCGCGGCCGGCGGCGTCCTCGGTCCCGCCGCGGTCGCGGACCTGCAGGAGTGCTGGGCGGAGGCCGTGTCGGCACTCGCCGCGCACGCGGAGCGGATCGGGCCCGACGGCGGCGGCCTCACCCCGTCGGACCTGCCCCTGGTGACGCTGGACCAGGCCGACATCGACCTGCTGGAGCACGACGGCCCGGTCGCGGACGTCCTGCCCGCCACCGCGCTGCAGGTGGGCCTCGCCTATCACTCGGAGGTCCTCGCCGACGGCGAGCCCGACAGGTACATAGTGCAGGCCGCGACGTACCTGCGCGGCCCCGTCGACCCGGACCGTATGGCCGCGGCGGCCGCCGAGCTGCTGCGCCGGGTGCCCTCGCTGCGCACCCGGCTCGGCTACACCGCCTCCTCCGATGTGGTGCAGGTGATCCCGGAGGCCGTGCGGCCCGAGTTCGCCTTCCACGACCTGACGGACCGCCCGAACCCGGCGGCCGCGTTCGCCGCGATCGCCGCGGCCGAGCAGGCGCGTCGCTTCGATCCGGAGACCGCCCCGTTGATCCGGTTCCTGCTGTGCCGCACCGGCCCCGAGAGCCATCGTCTGGCCCTGACCAATCACCACTGCCTGCTCGACGGTTGGTCCATGCCGATCGCCGGGCGCACGCTGCTGGCGATCTACGCCGAACTGGGCGGCGGCCCCGACGCTCCCGCGGCCGCGCCGCTCGACGCCTACTACCGCTGGCGCGCGGAGCGGGACGTTCCCGCCGCCCGCGCGGCGTGGGAGGAGGAGCTGTCCGGGCTGGACGCCCCGACGCTGCTGGCGCCCACCGGTTCCGGTGCCGCCGATGCGCCGCCCGCGCACACCCTGATCGAGCTCGACGGGGCGCTCACGCGCGGACTCGCCGAGCTGGCGCGCACCCGCGGCACCACCCTGACGAGCGTGCTGCACACCGCGTGGGGCGTACTGCTGGGCCGCCTGACCGGCCGCCGCGACGTGGTCTTCGGGTGCCCGGTCTCGGGCCGACCCGTCGAGGTGCCCGGCGTGGGCACCATGGTCGGGCAGCTCGGCGAGGCGATCGCGGTCCGGGTGCGCGTGGCGCCCGAGCGGCCCGTCGGCGAGGTCCTCGCGGACGTCCACCGCCGATCGATGGCCCTCTCCGACCATCACCACCTGGGGCTGATCGAGATCACCCGCGCCGCCGGGCTCGGCCCGCTGTTCGACACCATGGTGGTCACGGAGAACTTCCCCCTCTCCGACCGGCACGTGCAGCCGGTCGAACCCGGCCTCGATCTGACGGGTGTCGACATCACCGATGCCACGCACTACCCGCTCACCGTGGTCGTGCTGCCCGGCGAGCGCCTGACCCTGCGCCTGGGGTACCGCCCGGACGTGCTCTCCGCGGAGACGGTGCAGGCGTACGGGCGGTTGATCACCGAGGTGCTGCGCGCCGTGGTCGCGGCGCCCGACACCCCCGTCGGCGTGATCGGCGCGCTGCCCGCCGTGGAGCGGGCGGCGATGCTCGCGCTCGGGGCGGTGCCGGCGCGCGGCGAGTACGGCCCGCTGCTCACCGAAGTCGGTGCCCATGTGGCCGCCACTCCCGATCACCCCGCCGTGGTGTGCGACGACCGGCAGCCGCCTCACCGGGAGCCGCGGACCCCGGCCGAGGCGGTGCTGCTCTCCGTCTTCCGCGAGCTGCTCGGCGACGACGCGGTCCGGCTGTCCGACGACTTCACCGAGCTCGGCGGCGACTCGCTGATGGCCCTGCAGCTGATCTCCCGAGCACGCCGCCGCGGCATCGAACTCAGCGCCCGCGACGTGCTGGAGGGGCGCACCGTCGCCGGGATCGCCGCGCGCGCGGACGGCGAGCTGGTCGCGACGGTGACACAGGAGGCGGTGGTCGACTGACACCCGCAACGCACGAGAGCCGCGGCCGAAGATTCCTCGGCCGCGGCTCTCGTGGTTCGGGGCGGACTACTTCGTGAACATCTTCTCGACGACGTCGAGGGTGGCCATCGCCTTGTCGAAGTCGGGGCGCTGGACCCAGTACGGCAGGTCGAAGGCACGGTTCGCGGAGAACGCCGGGAGCGAGGCGTAGACCGGCTGCGAGCGCAGCGAGTTCGCGTCGAAGGTCTGCCCGCTGAAGCCGACGATGAACACCGAGGGCTGCGTCACCGTGCTGGGCAGCTGTTCCGGGGTGATCTCGTAGGAGTCGCCGCCGGCGGTGTACGGCTTGAATTTGCCGCTCGCGAAGATCGGGGCGGGCTCGATGCCGAGCTTGGCGAATTCGGCCGGGACGCCGCGGTTCTCGATCAGGCCGTAGGCCTTGCCCTGTGCGGTCATCGAGAGGAAGGCCACGGGGCCGGGCGGCGGCGTGATGGCCGCCTTGACCTGCGCGACGCGCGCGTCGTACTTCTTCACGGCGTCCTGGTACACCTGCGGCTGGTCGAAGGCCTTGGCGAGGAACTCGAACTGCTGATTCCAGCTCTCCGCCTTGTTGTCGACCACGAGGGTCGGCGCGATGGCCTTGAGCCGGTCGTAGGCGTCGTTCGTCTGCTTGAACGGGAAGCCGAGACCGCCGCCGACGATGAGGTCGGGCTTCTCCGCGGCGATCGCCTCGAGGTTGTAGCCACCGGCCGGCCAGTGCATGAACTTCGTCCCGGCCTTGGTGAAGTCGTCCTTCCAGGCGTCGAAGGGCTGCGCCGTCGCGGGATCGCGGTCGGTGTACTCGGTGACCATCGACACCACGGGCAGGCCGAGGTCGTAGAGGTAGCCCGCGAGGTTGTAGTTGAGCAGCACGACCCGCTTCGGCGCGACGGGGATCGTGATGTCGCCCTTGACCGTGCTGACGGTGCGCGTCGCGCCCGCGTCGGTGCCGGAGTCGGACGAGCCACCGCCGCAACCGGCGACCAGGCCGACGGCGCACAGGATGGCGACCAGGTATCGCACATGCTTGGCCATGAAGTGCCTTTCTCAGAACATTTAGGACAGGCTTATCAAACCATATGGCCGCCGGCCGGCCCTGTGCCCATCGATCGCACGCGTCTCCAGCCGGAGTGGCACAGTGGTCTCCCATGGAGCTACGCATCTTCGTCGAACCCCAGCAGGGTGCCACCTACGCCGACCAGCTCGCCGTCGCGCGGACCGCGGAGGCCGCCGGCTTCGGCGCGTTCTTCCGATCCGACCACTACGTGGCGATGAACGTCGACGGGGCGCCCGGCCCCACCGACTCGTGGATCACCCTGGGCGCGATCGGGCGGGAGACCTCCACCATCCGCCTCGGCACCCTGGTCACCTCCGCGACCTTCCGCTTCCCCGGTCCGCTGGCAATCTCCGTCGCGCAGGTCGACGAGATGTCGGGCGGGCGCGTGGAGCTGGGGCTCGGCGCCGGCTGGTTCTCCGAGGAGCACGCCGCGTACGCGATCCCCTTCCCCGACGTCAAGGAGCGCTTCGCGCGGTTCGAGGAGACCCTGGAGATCGTCACCGGACTGTGGGAGGCGCAGGGCCGGTACACCTTCCGCGGTGAGCACTTCTCGCTCGTGGACTCCCCCGCGCTGCCCAAGCCCGCGCAGGCGCACGTGCCGATCGTGCTCGGCGGCACCGGTAAGAAGCGCAGCGCCGCCCTGGCCGCGCGCTTCGCCGACGAGTACAACACGCCCTTCGTGCCGGTCGAGGAGGCCGCGGCCGTGTGGGCCCGTGTCGACGCCGCCGCCACCGCAGCCGGCCGCGATCCGAAGTCGATCATCAAGTCCGCCGCGCAGGTGGTGTGCGGCGGTTCCGACGAGGCGACGGTCGCGCGCCGCGCCGCGACCATCGGCCGCCAGCTCCCCGAGCTACGGGAGAACGGACTCACCGGCTCCGCCGCGGAGATCGTCGACAAGCTGGGCACCTTCGCCGAGGCCGGCGCCCAGCGCGTCTACCTGCAGGTTCTCGACCAGAGCGATCTCGACCACGTGGAGTGGATCGGCGCCGAGGTGCTGCCGCAGGTCGCTGACCTCTGACCACGGCTGCCGAAACCGGCCCGTTTTTCGATCAGGATGGAAATACATCCGTCTGATCGAGAAACGGGCCGGTTTAGGTTCGGCGGTCAGGCGTCCGCAGCGAGCAGGTTGGTCGCGGTGCGGTGCGCCAGCGCCATCGTGGTGATCATCGGGTTCACGCCGGAGCAGGTGGGCATGCCGCTGGCGTCGGCGATCCACACGCCGCGGGTGTCGTGCAGCTCGCCCGACGGATTCGCCACTGACGTCGCCGGATCCGCACCCAGTGGGGCGCTGCACATCTGGTGCGCGCTGAACACCGGGGTGCCGCCGGGACCGATCGGGATCTCGTTGACCTTCGCGATGTAGGCCTCCAGATCGTCGCCGCGACGCCACGGCTCGAAGCGCTGGCCGGAGAGGTAGATCTGCTGGGCGCCCGCCGCCTCCTGCATCCGGATCGAGACCGCGATGCCCTCCCGCAGGTGCTTGCGGTCCAGCTCGTCGTCGAAGGGGTAGGTGTGCACAGCCTCGCCGTCGGGGCCGATGGTGACGGTGCCCGTGCCGCGGTCCTTGACCAGCACCACCCAGTCGGCACGGTTGCCGTACTGCGCGGCCAGCTCCTTGTGCCGCTCGCCGCCCAGCCAGGGCACGATGCTCGCGAACAGCCCCGGCAGGTGCTGCACGCATTCGATGAGGAACCCGTACCCCGCATCGGCGTCGGCGAACTCGTTCATCACGCCGGCCATCGCGGGACCCTCCCACGGCGCCATCGGCTCGTCGTAGATGCCGCTCACCAGCGTCGCGGGGTGCAGGCGCAGGCTCTGCCCGACGGCGGGGCCGCCGATCCCGGAGCGCAGCAGGAGCGCCGGCGTCTCCAGGCTGCCGGCGGCCACGACCACGGTGGGCGCCTCGATCCGCACCGGCGTCTGCGCGCCGGTGGCGGGGTCGGTGTGCACACCCTCCACGCCGGTGGTGGTGCGCACACCGTCGGCCGCGTCCACGGTGGTGACGGTGGCGATCCGGGTGTTCGGCAGCAGGCGCGCGCCGGCGTCGGAGGCGTCCTGCAGGAACGTGCGCATCGTGCCGTTCTTCGCGCCGGTCTGATCCCCCATGCCGCTGTAGGCGCTGCGCACCACGTCGTAGCGGTCCGGGTTCACGTTGAGGTCGGCGAGCCGGTAGGAGTAGCCCAGGCCCGCCGCGCCGGCCGCGAGCATCCGGTGCGGGCCGTTCTGGGTGGCGACCTCGCTGTTGCAGCCCATCCGCGAGAAGACCGCGTCGAGGTGCTCGTCGAACTCGGGGCCGAGGGCGTCCTCGAGGCCGGCGTCGGCCCACTCCTTGCGCACCACGTCGGGGGTGCGGAGCGAGTTGGACCAGTTCACCGTGCTCCCGCCGCCGACGGTGGCGCCGGCCGCGAGCATCACGGTGCCGTCGGCCGTCGGGAAGAAGCCGCCGCGTAGGAACAGGGTCTGGTAGGCGAAGAGCTCGTTCTGCACGAAGTCGGCCTCGTTGCGGTACGAGCCGCCCTCGACCACGATGACCTTCTTGCCCGCGCGGGCCAGCTCGGCGGCGGTGACGCCGCCGCCGCTGCCGCTGCCGACGATCACGACGTCGGCGGTGAGGGTCTCGCCCGCGGTCGGGGCGATCGTGGTGATGGTCTTGGGAGTCGCGGGCGGCGCGGACACCGGTCCCGGATAGCCCATTCCGGCCCAGAGCGGGTTGCGGCCCTGCTCGTCCATGAGGCCGTAGGCGATCATGGTGGACAGCTGGCACAGGCTCGCGACGGCGAGGCCCGCCTCGGGCGCGATGCCGGAGAGGTTCGCGAGGATCACCTCGCGGATCGCCTGCGGCTGGTTCTTCATGCCGACGAGGGCGGCGGTGTCGAGGAGCTCGCCGAGGCCCTCCAGCTGCTCCTCGGGGAGGTGACCGAGGAGGTACTCCTCCACGGCGGCGTCGACCTGCAGGTCGCTGCCCTTGACGGCCCAGAATCCGGTGGGGTCGTCCTCGCGGGGGACCGAGGCGACGAAGGTGTCGACGACGGCGGTGAGGGTGGCGCGGCGGCGCGCGTCGAAGGTGAAGCTCATGGCGGTGTTCCTTACGGGAGTAGGTGCGGTCGGGTGGGCGCTCAGGGGAGCTGCATCGACTTGGTCTCGAGGTAGTCGTCGAGGCCCCACGCGCCGAACTCCCGGCCGTTGCCCGACTGCTTGTAGCCCCCGAACGGGGCGTGGATGTTGAAGGCACCGTCGTTGATCTGGACCTGTCCGGCCCGGATGCGCCGGCCGACGGCGACGGCGCGGTCGCGGTCCGCGGAGAAGACCGCGGCGTTGAGGCCGTACGGGGTGTCGTTGGCGAGGCGGATCGCCTGCTCCTCGTCGTCGTAGGCCTGGATCACCAGGACCGGTCCGAAGATCTCCTCCCGCACGATCGCCATGTCCTCGGAGACGTCCGTGAAGACGGTGGGCCGCACGAAGTAGCCGCGCTCGAGCCCGTCCGGTGGGGTCGGGCCGCCGGCGACCAGACGCGCACCGTCGGCGATGCCCTTCTCGATGTACCCGACCACCCGGTCGCGCTGCTGCGCGGAGACCAGCGGGCCGACGACGGTGTCGGGCTCGAACGGGCCGCCGACGCGGATCTGCTCGACGCCGGCCGCGGCGATCGCTTCGACCTGCGCCATCGCGGCGCGCGGGACGAGCATGCGGGTGAGCGCGATGCACGTCTGGCCGGAGTTGAGGAAGCAGCCGTTCAGGCCCGCGGAGACGGCTTCGACCAGGTCGGCGTCGTCGAGGACCACGAGCGGGGACTTGCCGCCGAGCTCGAGCGCGACCTTCTTGATGGTCTGCGCGGCGACCGCGCCGATGCGGCGGCCGGCGACGGTGGAGCCGGTGAGCGAGACCATGTCGACCTCGTCGTGGCCGACGAGGGCCTCGCCGACGGACTGCCCGGTGCCGGTGACCACGTTGAACACGCCGGGCGGCAATCCCAGCTGGTCGAAGACCTCGGCGAGCACGAAGGCGGTGAGCGGCGCGACCTCGCTGGGCTTGAGCACGACGGTGCAGCCCGCGGCCAGCGCCGGGGCGACCTTCGCGACCACCTGGTGCAGCGGGTAGTTCCACGGCGTGATCGCGACGACGACGCCGATCGGCTCGCGCACGACGAGGGAGTTGTAGACCGTCTCCTCGAAGGCGTAGGTGCTCGCGACCTCGGCGATCGACACGAGCGACTGCACGGGCAGGCCGGCCTGGACCACGTTGCTGTACGCGAAGGGCATGCCCACCTCCTGGCTGACCAGGGTGGCGATCTCGGTCTGGCGGGCCTGCAGCGCCTGCGCGGCGCGGGTGAGGAACCCGATCCGCTCCTCGAGCGGGGTGCGGGACCAGCCGTCGAAGGCGGCGCGCGCGGCGGCGACTGCGGCGTTCGCGTCCTCGGCGGTGCCGGCGGCGACGCGGCCGATGGCCTCCTCGGTGGTCGCGTCGATGACGTCGATGGTCCCGGTTCCGGTGGACGGGCGCCACCGGCCGTCGATGTAGTGGCTGGTGCGGTCGATCATCGTCGGACTCCTGCGGTCGGCTGTGTTGTTCGGCACTCCTATGTTCTGTTGTGATCGACGTCATATTCTTGGTGTCGTGAGCAACGATCGAAGCGGGATTTGTCCCCCGGAACAAAAAGCAGGCCCGATGGGCCACCTGAGCGCGCCGGCCCGCGACTGGCTCACGGAGTTCTCCCGCAATGCCGAGAACGAGCGGATGCTGGACGCGATGGTCGCCACGGTGGACGACGCGATCGTGACCGCGATCCCCGCGATGAGCGAGCCGTTGCTCCGCGCCGAGCTCGACGCGAGCACACGGGCGCACTGGCGCGGCGTGCTCTCGGCGATCACCCGCACGTCGTCGACGGCGAGCCCCGGCGAGGAGACGCACGACCTGGCCCGGACGATGGCCCGGCGCGGCTTCGAGATCCAGGTGCTGCTCGGCGTGTACCGCTTCGGGCAGAACGCGGCGTGGGAGGTCTTCACCGGGACGACGGCCGCCGAGATCGACGACGTGCAGGTGCGCAGCGAGGTGCTGCTGTACTTCTGGCCGCGGACCACGGACTGGCTCGACAACGCGATCGAGGAGATGATCGGCACCTTCACCGCCGAGCGCGAGCAGTGGCAGCGCGGCGCGCTCGCCCGGCAGGCCGGCGCCGTGGAGGCCGTGCTGTCCGGGCAGGAGGTCGACGCGGGCGAGGTCAGTGCGGCGCTCGGCTACCCGGTGACCGCGACGCACACCGCCTACGTCCTGTGGGTCGACGACGGTGTCCCCGACGCCGACGTGCACCGCCTCCTCGAGCGCGCGGGGCTCGCGGTGCACCGCGCCGTCGGCGGCGAGCACCGCCTGGCCCTGCGCACCGGGGCGCGGTCACTGCGCTGTTGGAGCGCCGGTTCCGCGACGCCCGACCTGCAGGACCTTGCCCCGACGGTGCGCTGCGCCCTCGGCACCGCGCATCCCGGGATCGACGGGTTCCGGCGCAGCGAAGCCGAAGCCGCTGCGGCACTGGAGGTCGCGCAGCGGACCGGAAGGCGGGCCGTCGCCTACGAGGACGCGGAGCTGGCGTGCCTGGCGCACGGGATCGCGGGCCCGGCCGGTGCGCGGACGCTGATCCAGCGGGAGCTCGGCGAGCTCGCCGCGCCGACGGATTCGGCTGCGCGGCTGCGGGAGACGGCCCTGGCGTTCCTCGGCGCCGGAGGCGATGCGCGGGCCGCGGGCGAGGCGCTGGTGCTGCACCCCAACACCGTTCGCTATCGGATTCGGCAGATCGAGCAGCTGCTGGGGCACCCGATCGATGAACGGCGGGTGCACGTGGAGCTGGCACTGCACTGCGTGCGGACGTTCGGCCCCATCTCTTGACCGCCCCGGCTCAGGGAACGAGTGCGCCCTTGAGATAGGCGGCAGCGCCGAGGTGCTGGGCACAGTCGTCGACGATGCTCACCAGCCGCACCGCGACGGTGACCGGCGGGTCCCACGCCTCGTCGATCACGCGGGCCAGCTCGTGCTCGGTGATGCCGGCCAGGTAGCGCTGCGCCATCGCGTCGACGTCGCGGAAGTACCCGATGAGCAGCGCGTCGCTCCCGTGCACCTCGGCCGCCTCGGCGCGGCTGTGCCCGTAGCCGGTGGACTCCGGCGGCAGATCGAGACCGAAGCGGCCGTACCAGTCGCTTGCGGTCCAGACCTCCTCGACGCCCGTGATCGGTGCGAGCTGCGCGTCGATCACCCGGGCGCTGTGCCACACCAACCACGCGATCGTGTTGGCCTCCGGCACGATCCGGCGGTTCGCGATCTCCGCGGTGAGCCCGTCCGTCACGTCCTCCGCGTGCTCGAGGATGCGGGCGAAGGAGTCGATGAGCAGGTCCCGTGCAGCCGTCGCGTCGTCCATGTCCCCGACGGTACGCCGATGCCTCGACGAACAGGATCGGGGTTAGGCAGCCATGACAAAGACGAGGAGGGCGAGCGCCGCCAACAGAATGGCGAGCAGAATGCCGCCACAGATCCACAGGATCGCGATCTGCACGACTTTGTAGCCGTTGGTCGGTGGCGGGGGCGGCGGCGTGAAGCTGAAGCTCCCCGGCGTCCCGCCGCTGTTGGGAGCGGCGTAGAACACCGTTACCGTCTGACCCGCAGCCACCCGGAGCGGGATACTCGCCGTGCCGAACATCGCGCTCGGCACGCCGAGCGCCATCCCGGGACCACCGAGCGCCAGAGCGGTACCCAACTGCACACTGAGCACATGGTCGCCAGGGGCGACGGGGAGGATCGACTCACCCCATGCCGCCATCCGGGCGACGCTGTCGACGAACGCGCTGACGTGCACGCTGTACTCGTACTCGATGAAGGCGTCAGGCGAGTCACCGGGCTGGCAGATCAGTCGGATCCAGCCCTGCTCAGGCGCTACGGGGAAAGCCACTGCCACTCCTTCGTCGTCAGCACAGTTCTGTGCGATGACGCCAGCGTGGCAATTCCTGCTTTCCCTCCGCTTGCCGCCGACTGAAAGCCGCGGTGCCCCGGGAGTGCCGGGCGCCGCGGCCTACGTCGATCAGGCGAGCTCGCGCGCCAGATGCCGCGCGAGCACGGCGGCGAACTCGGCGGGCTCCGCCGGTGCGCCACCTTCGGCGAGAACGGCGGTGCCGTAGAGGATCTCGGCGGCGTCCTTGAGTGCCTCGTCGTCGCGCGCGGCCCCGTCGCCGACGACGCGGTCGCGCAGGCCCTTGACGAGGTCGTTCTCCGGGTTGAGCTCCAGGGTGCGGCGGGTGCGCGGCACCTCCTGGCCGCTGGCGCGGTACATCTGCTCGAGCTGCGGCGTGAGGTCGAACTCGCCACCCACGAGGCAGGCGGGCGAAGTGGTCAGGCGCGAGGTCAGGCGCACACCGGAGACCTTGTCGGTCAGCACCTCGGCGAGCCACGTCGTGAGCGGCTCGAAGCCCTCGGCCTCCGGCGCGTCGTCGCCGAGATCGGCCTCGCCCTTGGCGACGGAGACGAACCGCTTACCGTCGAACTCCGCGCCCGTGGTCCACAGTTCGTCGACCTGGTCGGTGAGGAGCAGTACCTCGAAGCCCTTGGCGGCGAACGCCTCCAGGTGCGGGGACGACTCGAGCTGCCGCCGCGACTCGCCGGTGGCGTAGTAGATCACGTCCTGTCCCTCGGGCATGCGCGAGACGTACTCCGCGAGGCCCGTGGTGCCGTCCTCGCTGAAGGTCGACGCGAACGACGATGCCTTGAGCAGGGTTTCGCGGTTGTCCTGATCGTCGAGCAGGCCCTCCTTGAGGACCGCGCCGAACGCGGTCCAGAAGGTCTCGTACTTCTCCCGCTCGTTCTCGCGCAGGGCGGTGATCGTCTGCAGGACCCGCTTGACGAGGCGCTTGCGGATCATCACGAGGTGGCGGTCGTTCTGCAGGATCTCGCGGGAGACGTTGAGCGAGAGGTCCTGTGCGTCCACGACGCCGGTGATGAAGCGCAGGTACGGCGGGAGCAGCGCCTCGCAGTGGTCCATGATGAAGACGCGCTTGACGTAGAGCGCCGGCCCCGGCTTGGTGTTGCGGTAGAACATGTCGAAGGGCGGCATCGTCGGGATGAACAGCAGCGCCTGGTACTCGAAGGTGCCCTCGGCGCGGAACGCGATCGTCTCCAGCGGCTCGTCGAAGGCGTGGCTGATGTGCCGGTAGAAGTCGGCGTACTCCTCGGCGGAGACCTCGTCCTTCGGGCGGGCCCACAACGCCTGCATGGAGTTCAGCGTCTCGGGGCCGGTGTTCTCGCCCTCGGTGTCGGCATCCTCGGACGCGGGCAGCACCAGTCGGATGGGGAAGGCGATGAAGTCGCTGTAGCGCCGCACCACCGTCCGCAGCACGTGCTCGGAGGCGTAGTCGTGCAGGCTCTCGTCGCCGTCCGCGGCGCGCAGGTGCAGGGTGATGGTCGTGCCGTGGCCGGCGGGCACGTCGTCGCCGGTGAGGTCGGTGACGGTGTAGGTGCCGTGCCCCTCGGACTCCCAACGCGTCGCGGTGTCCTCGCCGGCCTTGCGGGTGGTGAGCACGACGCGGTCGGCGACCATGAACGCCGAGTAGAAGCCGATGCCGAACTGCCCGATCAGCTCCGCGGAGGCGCCCTGTTCCTTGGCCTGCTTAGCCGCCTCGAGCTTGCGCTTGAGCTCGCCGGTGCCGGACTTGGCGAGGGTGCCGATGAGGTCGACGACGTCCTCGCGCCTCATACCGATGCCGTTGTCGCTGATCGTGAGCGTGCAGGCCTCGGCGTCGGGGCGCAGCTCGATGTGCAGATCCGAGGCGTCCGCATCGAGGTCCTTGTCCTGGTACGCCTCGAGCCGCAGCTTGTCGAGGGCGTCCGAGGCGTTGGAGATCAACTCGCGCAGGAAGACGTCCTTCTCCGAGTAGACGGAGTGGATCATCAGCGAGAGCAGTTGGTCTGTCTCAGCCTGGAACTGAAGGGTCTCTGCGGTCACGTCGTCGCCTTTCTGAACACGAAGGAGGGAATGAACAACGTCTGGTCGTTCCGAAATTCGGGTTCTGCGGGGCTTCGCGGCAAGATTCCGTCGCCGACCCCCGCAAGACCTGAATGTCGGAACAGGGCGGGCCCGGCACCGTCGTGACGATGCCGGGCCCGGAATCCTGATCCGGAGGCGGGGACTTAGAAGTCCATGCCGCCCATGCCGCCGGTCGGATCGACCGGGGCACCGGCCTTCTCCGGCTTGTCGGCGACGACGGCCTCGGTGGTGAGGAACAGCGCCGCGATCGAGGCTGCGTTCTGCAGCGCCGAGCGGGTGACCTTCACCGGGTCGTTGATGCCGGCGGCCAGCAGGTCCTCGTACACGCCGGTGGCGGCGTTGAGGCCGGTGCCGGCGGGCGAGTTGCGGACCTTCTCGGCGACGACGCCGGGCTCGAGGCCGGCGTTGACGGCGATCTGCTTGACGGGGGCGTCGAGCGCGACCTTGACGATGTTCGCGCCGGTGGCCTCGTCACCCTCGAGCGCGAGGCTCTCGAAGACGGTGCCCGACTGCGCGAGAGCAGCGCCACCACCGGCGACGATGCCCTCCTCGACGGCGGCCTTGGCGTTGCGCACGGCATCCTCGATGCGGTGCTTACGCTCCTTGAGCTCGACCTCGGTGGCGGCACCGGCCTTGATGACGGCGACGCCGCCGGCCAGCTTCGCGAGGCGCTCCTGCAGCTTCTCACGGTCGTAATCCGAGTCGCTGTTGTCGATCTCGGCGCGGATCTGCGAAACGCGGCCCTCGATCTGCTCCTTGGAACCGGCACCGTCGACGATGGTGGTCTCGTCCTTGGTGACGACGACCTGGCGCGCCTGGCCCAGGACCTCGAGGCCGGCGGTGTCGAGCGAGAGGCCGATCTCCTCGGAGATGACCTGGCCACCGGTGAGGATGGCCATGTCCTGCAGCATCGCCTTGCGACGATCGCCGAAGCCGGGGGCCTTGATGGCGACCGACTTGAAGGTGCCGCGGATCTTGTTGACGATGAGCGTCGACAGGGCCTCGCCCTCGACGTCCTCGGCGATGATCGCGAGCGGCTTGCCCGACTGGATGACCTTCTCCAGCAGCGGCAGCAGGTCCTTGACGGTCGAGATCTTGCCCGAGACGAGCAGCACGTAGGCGTCCTCGAGGACGGCCTCCTGGCGCTCCGCGTCGGTGGCGAAGTAGCCCGAGATGAAGCCCTTGTCGAAGCGCATGCCCTCGGTCAGCTCCAGCTGGAGACCGAAGGTGTTGCTCTCCTCGACGGTGATGACGCCTTCCTTGCCGACCTTGTCCATGGCCTCGGCGATGAGCTCACCGATGGCGGGGTCGCCGGCCGAGATGCCCGCGGTAGCAGCGATCTGCTCCTTGGTCTCGACCTCCTTGGCGGCCTTCAGCAGGTGCTCGGTGACGGCGTCGACCGCCTTCTCGATGCCCCGCTTGAGGCCCAGCGGGTTCGCGCCCGCGGCCACGTTCCGCAGACCCTCGCGCACGAGCGCCTGGGCCAGAACGGTGGCGGTGGTGGTGCCGTCGCCCGCGACGTCGTCGGTCTTCTTGGCGACCTCCTTGACGAGCTCGGCGCCGATCTTCTCGTAGGGATCCTCGAGCTCGATCTCCTTGGCGATGGAAACGCCGTCGTTGGTGATCGTGGGGGCGCCCCACTTCTTCTCCAGAACGACGTTGCGGCCCTTGGGGCCGAGCGTCACCTTGACGGCGTCGGCGAGGGCGTTCAGGCCCCGCTCGAGACCGCGGCGGGCCTCTTCGTCGAACGCGATGATCTTGGCCATTGCGAAGTGATTCCTCCAGATAGGGGCCGGTTCGGCCCGTACTTTGGACACGTCTTCTAGGTCGATTCGATGCCCGCGACGGACGACCCGGCGTGTCACCTGCGCGGGTTGCGCGCAGGGCCCGGTCTCACCTCTTCGACCTAGCACTCACGTAATCCGAGTGCTAAGTCGTTTCTAGCACTCGGCAGTGTCGAGTGCAAGGTCGTTCACCGCTGGCTGCGCGGACCTTTCCTACCCCTGGGTAGGATCCGGTCATGGCAACCCCCGTATTGGAGTCGAGCGTCGTGATCGACGCGCCCGTGGAGAAGGTCTGGTCGGTCGTGTCCGACCTCGAGGCGATGGGCCGTCGCAGCCCGCAGTGCAAGAAGGTGTTCGTCTTCGGCGGCCCGCTCAAGGTGGGCACCCGCATGCTGAACATCAACCGTCAGGGCTGGAAGGTCTGGCCGACCAACAGCCAGGTCACCGAATTCACGCCGAACGAGCGCGTCGCGTTCCGCGTGGCCGAGAACCACACCGTGTGGAGCTTCACCCTCGTTCCCGACGGGGACAAGACCACCGTCGTGGAGCGGCGCGAGGCGGCCGGCGGCAAGACCACCGCGCTGAGCAGCGCCCTCGTCGCGGCGCTCCTGGGCGGCAACGACGACTTCGAGCGCGGCCTGCTGGTCGGCATGAAGCAGACCCTCTCGCACATCAAGACCGAGGCCGAGGCGAAGTAGCCTCTCCGATCCCACGAAGCGCGCGTCCCCGAGGGGGCGCGCGCTTCGTCGTGGAGCGGCCTATCGCCGCCCGTCGAGGATCAGGTACGCCGCGCCGATGCCCTGTATCGCCCGCCCGCGCTGCGGGTCGGTGAACTCGGCGACGTGGCGTCCGACCGGCACCACGCACGTCGTCCTGGTGGCATCGGAACCGACTTTGAACCGATACGTCAGGCACGTTCCACGAGGGACTCCCGGCACGGATTCGCGCTGCATCGAGGGCTTGGTCTCCGTGTACTCGGCGAGCAGGGCATCGGCGAGGCGCGCGGCTCCCGGGGCGTCCTTCGCCCGCGACGTCGTACCGGCGCCGACGCCCACCGCATCGACGCCGGCATCCGCGAAGGCCCGCACGGAGCGCTGGACATCGGTCCGCTGCAGAGCCGCCACGCGCGGCGACATCGCGTAACTCGTCGCCCCGTCCGCCGGTGCCACCGTCAGCCCCGCCACTCCGTCCCGATCGAGCGCGAGTGTGGTCACCTTCTCCAGCGGGGTCGGGATGAAGCGATCGAGCTCCGCCGTCTGCTTGTCGAAGTACGCGCGGATCTGCTCGACACCGAGATCGCCGCGCACCCCGATCACGTACCGGTCGTGCGCCACCAGCGCGATCGTCGGATTCTTCCCTCCACGGAAGTCCTGGCTGTAGGCAACGGCATTCCCGTAGCGGGGCACGGACATCACGACCTTCGGCGGCGCCGCACCGCCCGTCGGGACGTCCTCCGCGGCCAGCAGCCCCGGGCCCACCGCCCGACTCGCCTCGTCCGACGAGGCCATCCGGAAGACGCTGACGGTGACTTCACGCAGCGCGACCGTCGGATCGTCCATCCCGCCACCGACGGCGTTCGATGCGCTCACCGCGGTCCCGACCTCCGCATCGCGGAGCGCGGTGCCCGCCGCGGTCCCGAACATGTACCTCACCATCTGCGGCAACGCCGCTCGGCCTTCGGCCCGGACCGTACCCGACAGGTGGAGCGCCGGATCGATGTCGAACAGGTACGGGATCGTCTCCGCCATGCGCAGGGATTCGAGCATCTGACCGCTCGCGTGCGTGGGTGCGCCGAGCGAGCGGGCCGTGGTGGAGAAGGAACCGGTCTCCGGGCGCGGCACGGCGGACGAGTCCGCGGTCGGTGATCCCTCCACGGTCTGGGCGCACCCGGACAGGAGCAGGCACCCGGTGAGTGCCGTGATCGTCCGCCGGATCCCTGCTGTCACGAGCCGGCGCTCCGTCGCATCACTGCCGGCTCTTGAGGATCACGTAGGCGGCGCCGACGGCCTGCGCGGCCTGCACACGCTGATCCGCGCTGACCTCCGCGACGAACCGGCCGACCGCGACGATGCACCAGGTGTCGGTGGACGGCGCGCCCTCGTACGCCGCGTAGGTCAGGCAGGTGCTGCCGGGGACGCCCTTGATCGATTCGCTCTGCGCCTTGGGGAAGGCGGCCTTGTTCTCTGCGAGGAACTCGTCGACGACGTGCTGCGCACCCTGCGCGTCCTTCGCGCGGTACGTGGTGCTGCCGCCGCTGCCCACCACGTCGACGCCGGCGTCGGCGAAGGTCTTCACCGACCGCTGCACGTCGGTCTGGCGCAGCACCGCGACCCGCGCGGGCAGCGAGTACCCGCCGTTGCCCTTCGCGGGGCTCACCGTCATGCCTGCAACGCCGTCGGGATCGAGCTTGAGGGTGGTGACCTTGTCGAGCGGAGTCGGGGTGAACCCGTCGAGCCCCTTGGTCTGCTTGTCGAAATAGGTCTTGACCTGCTCGCCCGAGAGGTCGCCGTACACACCGATCACGAACTGCTTGTACGCGAGGAGGGCGACGGTCGCCGTACTCGTCTGCCGGGTCATCGTGTAGGCGACGGCACCGTCGTAGCCGGGGATCCGCGTCGTGACCTTCGGCGGCGGCGCCTGCCCGAAGAGCGGCGCGTCCAACCCCCGCAGTCCCGGCCCCACCGCCGAGGTCGCGGCCGCCGGGGAGGCCATCCGGTACACGCCGACGACGACACCGCGCGACTTCCGCTGCGCATCGCTCGTCGCCCCCGTCTTCGTGTCATCGGCGCCGACGGTGACCCCCGCCTCCGCCGCTGCAAGTGCCTCACCGGGAACGGAACCGAAGATCTCCTTGGCGATCCCCCCGATCGACGAGCGGCTGCCCGCCCGCACCTTCCCGTTGAAGCGCAGCGCCGGATCGACCTCGTAGAGGTACGGCACCGTCTCCGCCATGCGGTACCCCTCGAGCGCCTCGCCGTCCTCCTGACTGGTGGCGCCGATGGTCCGCGCCTCGGTCGAATACGACCCGGTCTCCGGCTTCGACGCGGCGGACGGATCCGCGACGGGAGTACCCGCCACCGTCGTCGAACAGCCCGCGAGCAGGAGCGCCGTAGCGATCACCGTCAGACGCGCGTGCCTCATTTCGCCCCCTGCAGGATCAGGTAGGACGCGCCGAGCGCCTGCTTCGCTCGAGTGTCCTGGGCGTCGCTGACCTCGGCGAGGTACCGCCCGACGGGCACCACGCAGTAGGAATTGGTCGACGTCGCGCCCGGGTACTTCGGGGTCTTCAGGCAACGGCCGCCGGGGACGCCGGTCACCGTCTCGACGTTGGCGCCCTTCCGCAACGTCTGGATCTCCGTGATGAAGCGATCGCTCAGCGTCTTCGCCGCGCCCGCGTCCCGGGCGCGGTAGACGATGTTGCCGGCAACGGCGATGTAATCGACGCCCGTGTCCGCGAAGTCCTTCTGCGCCGCGGTCACGTCGGTCTGCCCGCTGACCAGCGTGCGCGCCGGCAGCGCGGCCTCGAACACCGTCGGGCTCTGCTCGGCCAGGGTGTACCGGAGCATGTCGTCGTGATCGCGGGTGAGCGTGGAGAACTTCTCGACGGGCGTCGGAGCGAACCCCTTGAGCGCGGGCAGCTGCAGGTCGAAGAACTTCTTGACCTGCTCGACCGGCCCGCGCGTGTACGCCGCGAGGACGAAGCGCCCACTGGCGAGCAGTCCCACCACGGAGGTCGCCCCGGAGGAGGCCTTCGAGTACGCCCGCGCCTCCGCGTAGCCGGGGACGGTGACGGGGGTCTTGGGGATGGGTTTGCCGCTGCCGAAGCCCTTGTCCTCACCCATGACCGCCGGATCGGCCACGGCCGCCCGCGCCGCCGCGTCGTCCTTGAACCGGAACAGGCCCGTGATCAGTTGGTTGCCCAGGGCCGTCGAGTCCGAGGAGGGCGACTTGTCGGTCCCGGACGTGTAGGCGCCGACCTCGTGCCCCGCGAGGGCCGCGCCGACGCCGTCGCCGTACACGGACTTGATCGTGCTCGACATCCGCCCCACCGAGGGCCGCCCGCCGAAGCGGATCGCCCCGTCGATCTCGGTGGCGAGCGGGATGATCGCCACCATCCGGAACGCCTCCGCGGCGATCTGCACCTTCTCCGACATCGGGGCGATCGTGCGCGGGGCCGTCGCGTAGGAGCCGGTGTCCGGCTTCGGCACGCCGGACGGGTCCGCCACCGGCGAGCCCGCCACCGTCGTCGAACAGCCCGCGAGCAGCACCGCCGCCCCCGCGACGACCAGGGACTTCCGCACCATGGATTCCTCCTCCAGAGTCACTCAAGTCAACCACGAGCACCTTGCCGCGCACTGAAGCCGCGCTAGGGTGAGCCGATGACCGAGCGCAGCCTGCGGGAGACCGTCGCGGAATTGATGGACAAGGCCAGGTCGGACCTGGCGGAGCTGGTGGCGCACCCGTCCGTGCACGACTCCCCCGAGTTCGGTCCCGAGCCCAACGCCGCATCGGCGCAGTGGGTGGCGAAGGCCTTCGCGGACGCCGGCATCGCGAACATCGAGAAGGTCACCACCTCCGACGGTTCCGTCGCGATCGTCGGGCACACGCCTGCTCCGCAGGGCGCCCCGACGGTGCTGCTCTACAGCCACCACGACGTGCAGCCGCCCGGGCCGCGGGAGGCCTGGGAGTCCGACCCGTTCACGCTGACCACCCGCCCCGGGCCCGACGGGGCCGAGCGCTGGTACGGACGCGGCTCCGCCGACTGCAAGGGCAACCTCGTCGCGCACCTGACCGCGCTGCGGGCGGTCCGCGGCGAGGACGGGTCCTTCCCGGTGGGCGTGCGGATCATCATCGAGGGCTCCGAGGAGGGCGGCGGCGCCGGCCTCGAGGACCTGGTGGCCGAGCGGCCCGAGCTGGCGCAGGCCGACCTCATCGTCATCGGCGACACCGGCAACGTCGCCGTCGGCCGTCCCACGCTGACCACCTCGCTGCGGGGCGTCGCCAGCGTCCGCGTGGAGCTGAGCACCGGCACCTCCGATCTGCACTCCGGCGCCTTCGGCGGCGCCGCGCCCGACGCCCTCGCCGCCCTGATCGCGCTGCTCGCGACGCTGCGGGACGGCTTCGGCAACACCACGATCGACGGGCTCGACGGCTCGGCCCGCTGGTCCGGCGAGCCCTACGAGCCGGCGCAGTTCGCCACCGACGCCGCCATCTACGACGACGCCGCGATCCTCGGCTCCGGCACCATCGCCGACCAGTTGTGGGCGCGCCCGGCGGTCACCGTCATCGGCCTGGACGCCCCGGCCACCGCGACCGCCGCGGCCGCGATCCAGCCCCGCGCCGCCGCGCTGCTCAACCTGCGCGTGCCGCCGGGCACCGACCCGCACCACGCCGGGCACCTGCTGGTCGCGCACCTGACCAACCACGCGCCGTGGGGCGCGCACGTGGACGCGGTCGTCGAGTCCGTCGGCGAGCCCTTCGCCGCCGAGACCACCGGCCCCGCCTACACCGTGCTGCGCGAGGCACTGACCCAGGCGTACGACGGTGCCGAGGTCGCCTTCAGCGGCCAGGGCGGCTCGATCCCGCTGTGCACGCAGCTGCGCAAGGCCGCCCCGGCGGCCGAGATCGCGCTGCTCGGCGTCGAGGAGCCGCAGTGCCGCATCCACGCGCCCAACGAGTCCGTCGACCCGCAGGAGCTGCGCCGCACCGCGCTCGCCGAGGCGCTGCTGCTCACCCGGCTGGCCGGGGCACAGGCTCCCGCCGCGGCCGGATGAGGTCCGTCGAGGAGCACCGCGCGGCCGTCGCCGCCGTGCTCGGCCGACCGCGGACCGTCGACCTGCCGCCCGAGGACGCGGTGGGCCTGCGTCTCGCGGGCGACGTCGTCGCGCCGCTCTCCCTGCCCCCGTTCACCAATTCCGCGATGGACGGGTACGCGGTGCGCGCATCCGAGGCCGTCGCCGGTGCCGTGCTGCCCGTCGCCTTCGACGTCCCCGCCGGCCGCACCGACGTACCCGCCCTGGCGCCCGGGACCGCGTGCCGCATCATGACCGGCGCGCCCCTCCCCGACGGTGCCGACGCGATCGTGCCGGTCGAGCGGACCGACGGCGGCGTGGAGCGGGTCCGCATCGACGAGGCGCCCGAACCCGGCCGGTTCTTCCGCGCCGCGGGCAGCGACATCGCGGCCGGCGAGGTCGCGCTGCGCGGCGGCGAACGGGTCTCGCCCGCCACCGTCGGGCTGCTGGCGGCGCTCGGGCACCCGACGGTCCGCGTGAGCGCCCCGCTGCACGTCGCGGTCCTCTCCACAGGCTCCGAGCTGGTGGAACCGGGCACGCCGCTGCGGCCCGGGCAGATCTACGAGTCGAACGCCCCGATGCTCGCCAGCGCGATCCGCGCGGCCGGCGGCACCGCGGAGGTCGTGCGGTTCGTGGCGGACGACGCCGACGCCTTCCTGGCCCGGCTCGCCGAGCGCGTCGCGGCCGGCGGGATCGACCTCGTCGTGACCAGCGGCGGGGTCAGCGCGGGAGCGTACGAGGTGGTCAAGGACGCCCTCTTCGGCCGCGGCGTCGAGTTCGTCAAGGTCGCCATGCAACCCGGCATGCCGCAGGGGTGCGGCACCGTCGGATTCGACGACGGGGCGCGGGTCCCGTTCGTCACGTTCCCCGGCAACCCCGTCAGCGCGCTGGTCTCCTTCGAGGTCTTCCTGCGGCCCGCGCTGCGCGCGGCGATGGGCCTGCCGGGCGGCCCACGACGCACCGCACGGCTCGCCGAGCCCGTGGACTCGATTCCCGGCAAGCGCCAGTACCTGCGCGGACTGCTCACGACGGACGGCGACGGTACCGATTCGGTCTCGGTTGTCGGCGGGCCGGGATCGCACTACTTACGATGGCTCTCACAGGCGAACTGCCTACTGGACGTGCCCGCCGAGGTCGAGCATCTGGCCGCGGGGGATCCGGTGGACGTGCTCGCTCTGAACGGCACCGACTAGGAGGCAAACATGATCACCCAGTACGCCGACGCACTCATCGCAGCATCGTTCACCCCCGACAAGGTCGGATGGATCGGATGGATCGTCATCGGCGGCCTCGCCGGTTGGATCGCCAGCAAGTTCATGGGCACCGACAAGCAGATGGGCTTCATCCTCAACGTCGTGGTCGGCATCATCGGCGGCGTCGCCGGTGGCTTCATCCTCACCAAGCTGGGAATCGACGTGAAGGGCGGCGGCTACTGGTTCACGTTCTTCACCGCCGTGGCCGGCGCGTGCATCCTGCTGTTCATCGTGAAGCTGGTCACCGGACGCAAAGGATAGCGCCGTCGGGTGAGAAGATGTCCCCCGACATGAGCACTGCATCGAAGGGACGTTAGGTGGCACGCCGACCTCGCACGCCGGTCGACGGACATCTGACCGAGCACTCCACCGGCATCGAGCACATCGCCGAACTCATCCGGCACACCGTTCCGCCGCTGCACCCCGCGGGCACCCCGTTCATCGCGGGCGCCCTCGGGGTGGCGGCGGTCGGCTACCGCAAGAGCTGGATCCGGGTCCCCGCCCTGATCACGGCCGGCGCCTGCGCCGGCTTCTTCCGGCACCCGCCGCGCGTGGTCCCCACCGCCGAGGGTGTCGCGGTGGCGCCCGCCGACGGCGAGGTGACCCTCGTCGACGAGCACGTGCCCCCGCGTGAGCTGGGCCTGGGCGACGCGCCGCTGCCCCGCGTGTCGATCTTCCTGTCGGTCTTCGACGCGCACGTGCAGCGCGCGCCGCTCGCCGGCGTCGTCGACTCCGTGGTGCACACCGACGGCCAGTTCCTCCCCGCCGATCTGCCCGACGCCAGCGACCGCAACGAGCGCACCACGGTGCGCCTCGCGACCGAGCACGGGCCCGTCGGGGTCGTGCAGATCGCCGGCCTCGTGGCGCGGCGCATCCGCACCGACTGCGCACCGGGCGACACGCTCGAGCTCGGCGAGACCTACGGCATCATCCGGTTCGGCTCCCGCGTCGACACCTACTTCCCCGCCGGCACCGAGCTGACCGTCTACAGCGGCCAGCGGGCGGTGGCGGCCGAGACCGTGATCGCGCGCCTGCCGTGACCGAGTCCCCCGCCGAGCAGCACCGCCCCGTCGGCGTCATGATCCTGCCGTCCGTGCTGACGGTGGCCGCGCTGTGCGCGGGCCTGACGGGCGTGCGCTTCGCGGCGGACGGCAAGGTCGACCTGGCACTCATGCTGGTCGTCATCGCCGCGATCCTCGACGGTCTCGACGGCCGCGTGGCCCGTCTGCTGGGGGCGTCCACCAAGATCGGCGCCGAGCTGGACTCCCTGGCCGACGCCATCAACTTCGGCGTCACGCCCGCGCTGATCCTGTACTTCGTGTGCTTCCCGGGTTCGCCGTCGGGGTGGTTCGTCGCGCTGCTGTTCGTCGTGGCGATGGTGCTGCGGCTCGCGCGGTTCAACACCCTCGCCGCCGACCCCACGGCGCCCGCGTACACCAAGGACTTCTTCGTCGGGGTGCCCGCGCCCGCCGGCGCGCTGCTGGTCCTGGCCCCGCTCGCCGCCCAGCAGGAGTGGGGCGACGGCTGGTGGGTGAGCACGCCGTTCGTCGCCGGCTGGACGCTGTTCGTCGCCGCACTGACCGTCTCCCGCATCCCGACCTCGAGCTTCAAGTCGATGACGGTGCAGCCCGCGAAGGCCGCCGGCGTGCTCGTGCTGGTCGCCGGCCTGGCCGCCCTGATCCTGACCTACCCGTACATCGCCTTCCTCGTGGTGATCGCGATCTACCTGCTGCACATCCCGTTCGCGTGGCGCTCCAAGCGGTGGGTCGTCGCCCGGCCCGAGGCCTGGGACAACAAGCCCGCCGAGCGCCGCCAGATGCGCCGCGAGCAACGGCGCGCGGTGCGCCCGAACCGGCGCGCGGCCACCGTCGGCCGCGGTACCCGGCGCTCGGCCGCCCGCATGGGCCTGCGCCGCCCGACCCGCGAGGACTGACGCACCCGGCGCTCCACCGCGAACTAGGGTGGACGCGTGTCGAACCTGTCGCTCACCGTCCGCCTGCAGACCTCCGCCCTCGAGGCGCGACGGGGCATCGTCCGCATCCATCCCGAGGCGCTCGCCGCGCTCGGGCTGCGCGAGTGGGACGGGATCGAGCTGCTCGGCGCGCGACGCACGGCGGCCGTCGTCGCGGCGGCACCGTCGGGCACGGCGCCCGGCGTCGCGCTGCTCGACGAGCTGACCATCACCAACTGCGGGCTGCGCGAGGACGCGACCGTCGTGATCTCCCCCGCCACCGTCTACGGCGCCAAGCGGGTGCTGCTGCGCGGCAGCACGCTCACCCGCACCGCGCTCGACGGTGCCGCCCTGCGGCAGGCGCTGCTCGGGAAGGTGATGATGCCGGGCGACAGCGTCTCGCTGCTGCCGCGCGACCTGGGCCCCGGCACGTCGACGGCGGATGCGGTGCAGCAGCTCTCGCGGCTGGTGGGCATCACCTGGACCAACGAGCTGCTGACCGTGGTCTCGGTCGACCCGTCCCCCGGGCCCGTCTCGGTGCAACCGAACTCGGCGGTGATGTGGGCCGACGACGACGGCGTCGCCGTGCCCGCCCCCGCGTCCGCGCCGGCCGTGACCTTCACCGCCGAGGTGCCCGAGGTGGACACCGCCCCGGTGCGCCCGGTCGCCGACCTGGTCGGCGCCGACGACGCGGTCCGCCGACTCACCGAGTGGATCTCCCTGGCGCTCGACGAGCCGGAACTGCTGGAGAAGCTGGGCGCGCCCGCCCGGCTCGGCGTGCTCATCACGGGGCCGACGGGCGGCGGCAAGGCCACCGTCGCGCGGTCCGTCGTGGCGCCGCGGCCCCTGATCGAGCTCGACGGTGCGCTGACCGGCGCGCTCGAGTCGCAGGCGCGGCTGGACCGGGTGCGCGACGCCGCGGCCCGCGCGATCGCCGCGGTCGGCGAATCCGGGTCCGCGCTGCTGGTGCGCGATGTGGAGGCGCTGTTGCCCGCCACCCGCGAGCCCGTCTCGACCGTGATCCTCGACGAGTTGCGGCGGGTCGTCGCCACTCCGCGGGTCGCGCTGCTCGCGACCACCTCCGCCCCGGGCGAACTGGATTCGCGGCTGCGCGAGCCGGACCTGGCCGAGCGGACGGTCACCGTCGACCTGCCGGACGCGAAGGAGCGCGAGCAGCTGCTCGAGCTGCTCCTGCGCGAGGCGCCCACCGCCGAGCTCGACCTGCACGCGATCGCGCTGCGGGCACCCGGGTTCGTCGCCGCCGACCTGGCCGCGCTGTGCCGCGAGGGCGCGCTGCGCGCCGCGGCGCGGGTCGTGGGCACCGACCTGCCGATCGCGATCACGCAGCCCGATCTGCTGGGCGCACTGTCGGTGATCCGCCCGGTGTCGCGGTCGGCGACCGAGGAGGTGGCGGTCGGGTCGATCACGCTCGACGACGTCGGCGACATGGTCGAGACCAAGCAGGCGCTCACGGAGACGGTGCTGTGGCCGCTGCGCCACCCGGACACCTTCGCGCGACTGGGTGTGGAGCCGCCCCGCGGTGTGCTGCTCTACGGGCCGCCCGGTTGCGGCAAGACCTTCGTCGTGCGGGCGCTCGCCGCGTCGGGCCAGCTGTCGGTCCACGCGGTCAAGGGCGCCGAGCTGATGAACAAGTGGGTCGGCGAGTCGGAGAAGGCGGTGCGTGACCTGTTCGCGCGGGCGCGGGGCAGCGCGCCGTCGCTGATCTTCCTCGATGAGGTGGACGCGCTGGCGCCGCGTCGCGGGCAGTCGTCGGACTCCGGGGTGGGCGACAAGGTGGTGGCCTCGCTGCTCACCGAACTCGACGGTGCCGAGCCGCTGCGCGATGTGGTGGTGCTGGGCGCGACGAACCGCCCGGACCTGGTCGATCCCGCGCTGCTGCGCCCCGGCCGGCTGGAGCGACTGATCTTCGTGCCGCCGCCGGACGCGCAGGCCCGCGCCGAGATCCTCAGGACCAGCTCGCGCGCGATCCCGCTGGCGGACGACGTGGACCTGGAGGCGCTGGCCGAGCAACTCGACGGCTACTCCGCCGCCGATTGCAGCGCGCTGTTGCGCGAGGCCGCGCTCACCGCGATGCGGCGCGATCTCGACGCCGCCATCGTCACGGCGGCCGAGGTCGAGGCGGCCCGGCAGGTGGTCCGGCCGTCGCTCGACCCGGCGCAGGTCGCGGATCTGCAGGCGTACGCGGACCGTCGCGCGACGTAGCCGTTCCGAAACCGGGCCGATTCTCGATCAGGGCGGCGTAGGGCGATCCTGATCGAGAATCGGCCCGGTTTCAGAATGCGGTCACCCCGCGATGCCGGCCCGCCCGGATGATCGCGCGGATCTCCTCGAGGATCTCGTCCCACTGGTCGATCACCTCGGCGTAGTCGACGCGGAGCACGAGGTACCCGCCGACGGTCGCGATGCGGTCGCGACGGTAGTCCCGCCGTCGCTGTGCACCGTTGTGGAAACCGTCGCTGTCGCATTCGATGATGAGCCGATCGCCGACGACGAGGTCGACCCGGCCGACACCGGGGATCACCACCTGCGAGCGGACCGCGATGTGCTCGCTCCGCAGCCGGAACCGCACCAGCGACTCCGTTCCCGATCCGGCGAGCGGGTCGAGCGCGGGCAGCAGCGTGGTGATCCGCTGCGCGGCGCCGGCGAAGCACTGCTCCAGATCCGCGAGCGTGTACGGCACGGGCAGGCGCAGCGTCGATTCGAGCACCGCGACGAGCATGTCGCGCTCGAGGCAGTCGGCGGCGCAGCGCAGGGCGTCGCCCAGTGCGTCCACCGCGCGGATCGGCGTCGGCAGGGCCGGGCGGGCGCCGCACCGGTGCTCGAACCGCGGCCGGCTGCGGTGCTCCGACCAGCGGACGTGCAGTCGGCGCTGGTTCGGCGGAATCCACACGCCGTGCCGGTGCTCCAGCGCGGAGACGCAGGCGACGACGGCGCCGGCCCGCACCGTCGCGACGACCGCGGGAGCGGCACCGGGCAGGGCGTACCAGCCGCGGCGGATCACCGTGAGCCCACCGCGTCGCCGCAGCTCACTGATCCGCCTCGCGTCGACACCGGAGCGGAGGAGGTGCTGCCGCGAGACGACGCCGCCGTCCTCCGCGGCGAGCCGCACGATGAGTGCATCGCTGTCCACCCGTGCAGCGTGCACCGGCGCCACCCGGCGAAAGCCGTCGCGAGGCCCCGGCTGTGGACAGAAAACGTTATGTACGCAAAGTTGTGGAGGAAGCGCCGACCGAAACCGGGCCGATTCCAGGTCAGAACACAGATATCGCAGTCCGACGCGATTTTCGCCCGGTTTCGGAACGGACGAAGGGCTAGGCCTTGCTGATGGAGTAGAAGACCGCGTTCGGGACGGCGCCGGCCTGCACCGAACTCACGGTCACCACGTACCCCTTGCCGGAGAACTGCGCCGACTGCGAGGCGTTGTCCGGTGTGCCCGCGCCGGCGCCCAGGGCGAGGTAGCCCGCGTCGGTCAGCTTCTTCTTCGCGTTGTCGAATCCGTCGTCGCCGGCCTGGACCGTCGCGTTGAACACGGTGACGCCGCCCTGCGAGCGCTCACCCGCGTCGATGAGGTTGCCGTCGACGATCGGCACCTCGTCCTTGGGGAACGTCGCGGGCAGGGTGACCGCGGCCGAAGGCTCGTTCGCGGTGTCGTCGCCGCAGCCCGCGGCGCCGAGGACGAGCGCCCCCGCCGTGAGAAGGGCGAGCGCGCCCCGCACGAGGCGCCCCGCAGAAGTGGTCGGACGATCCGTCGACTGGTCCATGCAGCTCCCGACATCCCTACCGGTAGAATCTGACAGCGAACGACACCCCGCTCATGAAGGACGGAGTGCCCTTGCTTGTCATCCTTGCCTGTTTGTCATTGGCGACCTTAGCCGCCCCCGTCGTGGTGGGCCGATTCGGCGCGCGCGGATTCCTCGGTCTCGCCGCCGCCCCCGCAGCCGCCCTGGTCTGGATCATCACCGTCTGGCCGGCCGACGGCGAACCCGACCGCACCGAGACGCTGCAGTGGGTCCCCGCCCTGAACATGAACGTCGACCTGCGGCTCACCCCGCTCGCCGCGGTGATGTCGGTGCTGGTCCTCGGGGTCGGCGCCGTGATCCTGGTCTACTGCGCCGGCTACTTCACCGGCGTCTCCAACACCCGCAAGCTGCCCACCTTCGCCGCCGAGCTGGTCGCCTTCATGGCGGTCATGTTCGGCCTCGTGGTCAGCGACAACATGCTGGTGATGTACGTCTTCTGGGAGCTCACGTCGGTGCTGAGCTTCCTGCTCGTCGGCTACTACGCCGAGCGCGCGACCAGCCGTCGCGCCGCCACGCAGGCACTGCTCGTGACCACCCTCGGCGGCCTGGCGATGCTGGTCGGCATCATCGAACTGGGCGAGCACTACGGCAGCTACCTCTTCTCCGAGGTCATCGCCCGCGCGACGGCCGACCCGTCGACCATCTCGATCGGTGTCGAGGTCGGCGTGGTGCTGATCCTCATCGGCGCGATCAGCAAGTCGGCGATCGTGCCCTTCCACTTCTGGCTCCCCGGCGCCATGGCCGCGCCGACGCCCGTCTCCGGCTACCTGCACGCCGCCGCGATGGTCAAAGCCGGCGTCTTCCTCGTCGCGCTGCTCGCGCCCGCCTTCGCGCACCTCACGGCCTGGCGCGTCATCGTGCTGGGCCTGGGCATCCTGACGATGGTCCTGGCCGGCTGGCGCGCCCTGCGCGAGTTCGATCTCAAGCTGATCCTCGCCTTCGGCACCGTCAGCCAGCTCGGCATGCTGATGGTGCTGGTCGGCACCGGCGAGCGGAACGTCGCGCTCGCGGGCATCACGATGCTCACCGCGCACGCGCTGTTCAAGGCGACGCTCTTCATGGTCGTCGGCATCATCGACCACGCGACCGGCACTCGCGACATCCGCCGCCTGGCGATGCTCGGCGACCGGCACAAGGTGCTCGCGGTGATCGCGGCGCTCGCCGCCGCGTCGATGGCCGGTATCCCGCCGCTGTACGGCTTCGTCGGCAAGGAGGCCGCGCTCGAGACCATGCTGCACGCCGCCCTGCCGTCGCCGCTGCCGGTGCTGCTGCTGATCGGGCTGTGCGCGGGATCCGCGCTGACGGTGGCCTACAGCGTCCGGTTCCTGTGGGGCGCGTTCGGCCGCAAAGGGCAGGCCAAGCCCACCAGCGCCGTGGAGAACATGCACGGCATCGGCCCGCTGTTCCTGGCCGGTCCCGCACTGCTCGCCGGCCTGAGCCTGCTCGCCGGCGTCTTCTCGCCGTGGCTCGATCACGTGCTGGCGCAGTACCCGGACCGGGCCTTCCCGCCGGCGGCGGAGCCGTACCACCTCGCGCTGTGGCACGGATTCACGCTGCCGCTGCTGCTCACGGTGCTGATCATCGCGACGGGCGTCGTCATCGTCCAGCCGCACAGCCCGTTCTCGCGCCTGCGCCGGCGCAACAGCGTGCTGCTGGGCAACGCCGACCGGCTCTACGACGCCACCCTGCGCGGCGCCGACGTGATCTCGCTGCGCATGACGCAGTTCACCCAGCGCGGTTCGCTGCCGCTGACGCAGGGCACCGTCCTGCTGACGCTGGTGCTGCTGCCGCTCCTGGTGCTGGCGTTCGGCACCACCACGCGTCCCGAACTGCGGGTCGAGGCCTCGCCGCTGTTCCTGTCGATCTCGGTGCTCATGTGCGCCGCCGCCCTGACCGCGGTGGTGCTGCGCAACCGCCTGGCGACGGTGCTCGTCGTCGGCGTCACGGGCTACGGCACGGGCGTGATCTTCGCGATCTACGGCGCCCCCGACCTCGCGCTCACCCAGTTCCTGGTGGAGACGCTGACCCTGGTGATCTTCGTGTTGGTGCTGCGCAAGCTGCCCGCGGAGGCGCCGATCACGGGCAACCGGCCCTCGCGCATCGCCCGCGCGCTGCTCGGTGTCGCCGTGGCGGCGATGGTCGTGGTGGTGGCGATCGCCGCCCGCGGTGCCCGGGTCGCGGCCCCCGTCGCCGATCGGCTCCCCGACCAGGCCTACAAGTTCGGCTACGGCCACAACACCGTGAACGTGATCCTGGTCGACATCCGCGCCTGGGACACCTTCGGTGAGATCTCCGTACTGCTCGTCGCGGCGACGGGCGTCGCCTCGCTGGTCTTCCGCAACCGCCGCTTCGGCTCCGCGCCGCGGGTCAGCGCCGCCGCCGCGGCCGCGGCGGCCGCCGCACCGGGCACCACGTGGCTGCGCGGCAGCGCACTGCGCGACCCGCGGCACCGCTCGCTGGTCCTGGAGATCACCTCGCGGCTGGCCTTCCCGACGATCATGGTGGTCTCGGTCTTCTTCTTCTTCGCCGGTCACAACGCTCCCGGCGGCGGCTTCGCGGGCGGCCTCACCGCGGGACTGGCGCTGGTCCTGCGCTACCTGGCGGGCGGCCGGTACGAGATCGGCGAGGCGCTGCCGGTGGACGCGGGCCGCATCCTCGGCACGGGCCTGCTGCTCGCGGCCAGCGGCACCATCGTCTCGCTGCTCGCGGGAGCCCCCGCCATGTCCTCGGTCGCCTTCGAGTTCACCCTCGCGATCTTCGGTGACGTCAAGGTGGTGACCGCGCTGATCTTCGACGCCGGCGTGTACCTCATCGTCGTGGGCCTCGTCCTCGACGTGCTGCGCAGCCTGGGCGCGCGACTCGACCTGGAGGGATCCCCCGCCGACATGACCTCGCCCCTGCCCGTGCAGTCGGGAGGTGGCGCGCGATGATCGTCGACATCGGTCTCTTCGGCGCCGTCGCCGTCATGGTCGCCACCGGCGTGTACCTGCTGCTCGACCGCAGCCTCACCCGGATGCTCATGGGCATCATCCTGTTCAGCAACGCGGTGAACCTGGTGCTGCTCGCGCTGTCCTCCCCGCCCGGCAACCCGCCCATCGTCGGGTACTTCTCGGAAGGGCGGCTCACCGACGCGGATCCGCTGGCGCAGGCCATGATCCTCACGGCCATCGTCATCACGATGGGCATGGCGGCCTTCATCCTCGCGCTGGCCTACCGCTCCTTCACCATCAACACCGACGACGAGGTCGACGACGACCCCGAAGACACGAAGGTGCTCGAGCGCGACGTGGACATCGCCGCCGACGATCCCGACTACGACGCCTCGGACGATCCGATCACGGGCGCACCGTCGGCCCTGGGCGACGCGTACGGCCCGGACGGCCGTCTCCTCACCCCCGAGGAACTGCAGCAGGCGCGGGTCGACGTCGTCGACACCGGCGCCCTTCCGCTGCCGAGCGTGCCCCGCGAGAAGCAGTTGCCGACGGCCGAGCAGGAGGAGGAGCGATGACCGAATCCCTGATGCTCGCCCTCATCCCGCTGCCGACGGTGCTGCCGATCGTGGCCGCCGCGATCACCATGGTCATGGGCCGGCACCCCCGGCTGCAGCGGTTGATCTCGCTGATCTCGCTCGCGGGCATCGTCGTGGTGTCCGCGATGATGCTGTACTACACCGACCGGCACGGCACCGTCGCGCTGCACGTCGGCGGCTGGGGCGATCGGGACGGCGGGGGCAGCCCGCTCGGCATCACCCTGGTGGCCGATCAGCTGGCGGCGCTCATGGTGCTGGTCTCGGCGATCGTGCTGCTGGGCGTGCTCGTCTACTCGGTCGGCCAGGGTATTCGCGACGGTGACGAGCACCAGCCCGTCTCGATCTTCTACCCCACCTACCTGATCCTCGCAGCGGGCGTGTGCAACGCCTTCCTCTCGGGCGACCTGTTCAACCTGTTCGTCTCCTTCGAGATGCTGCTCGCCGCGAGCTTCGTCCTGCTCACCGTGGGCGGCAGCGCCGACCGCATCCGGGCGGGCGTCTCGTACGTGATGGTCTCGATGGTCTCGTCGGTGGTCTTCCTGCTGGGCATCGCCTACGCCTACTTCGCGACGGGCACGCTCAACTTCGCCGACATGGCGATCAAGCTGCAGGACCTGCCCTCGGGGACGCGGACCACGCTGTTCGCGGTGCTGCTGGTGGCCTTCGGGATCAAAGCGGCCGTCTTCCCGCTCTCCACCTGGCTGCCGGACTCCTATCCGACGGCGCCGGCGCCGGTCACCGCGGTCTTCGCCGGCTTGCTGACCAAAGTCGGCGTGTACGCGATCATCCGGGCGCACACGCTGCTCTTCCCGGGCGGTTCGCTCGACGACGTGCTCATGATCGCCGGCCTGCTCACCATGATCGTCGGCATCCTGGGTGCGATCGCCCAGACGGACATCAAGCGTCTGCTCTCGTTCACGCTGGTCAGCCACATCGGTTACATGATCTTCGGCATCGCGCTCTCCACCCCCCTGGGCCTGAGCTCGACGATCTACTACGTGGTGCACCACATCCTCGTGCAGACCACGCTGTTCCTGGTGGTGGGCCTCATCGAACGGCAGGCGGGCGCGGCGTCGCTGCGCCGCCTCGGCGGGCTCGCCGCGGCCAGCCCGGTCCTCGCGATCCTGTTCTTCCTGCCCGCGCTCAACCTCGGCGGCATCCCGCCCTTCTCCGGCTTCGTCGGCAAGGTGGGCCTGATCGAGGCGGGCGTGCAGCAGGGGTCGGTGCTGGCGTGGGTGCTGGTCGCCGGCAGCGTGATCACCTCCCTGCTGACGCTGTACGCGGTGATCCGCGTGTGGACCAAGGCCTTCTGGCGCCCCCGCTCCGACGCCCCCGAGGGGCAGCTGGCCGTCGCGCACCCGGAGGCCCTGCTCGACGACGCCGACGTCATCGAGTTCGCCGACCGCGAGGATCCGGGCCGGATGCCGCTGAGCATGGTCGCGCCCACCGCCGGCCTGCTCGGGGTGGGGCTGGTCCTCGCGCTGCTCGCCGGCCCGATGTTCACCGTCACCGACCGCGCCGCCGAGCAGCTGATCGGGCGCGCCGATTACATCGAGGCAGTGCTCGGACCCGAGGGCGTCGCCAAGCTCAAGACCCCCGACGGTGCCGGCGGCTGGCACGCGTACGAACCGCTGACCGCCGCGGCCGACGGTGCGCCCGGCACCGTCGGACCGGAGAACCGTGAGGGGGGCGCGCATGGCTAGGCGACTCGTGGCACGGATCCTGCCCGACCTGCACGACGGACGCGCCGTCCTGGTCAAGGTGGGGCAGCTGCTCTGGCTCGACGCGGTGTGGGTGATGCTGTGGGGCAGCGTGACGTGGGGCAACATCGCGGGCGGCCTGCTCGTGGGCCTGGCGATCCTGCTGCTGCTCCCGTTGCCGCCGGTGCCCGTCGAGGGCCGCGTGCATCTGGGGGCGCTGCTCAAGCTGATGGCAGTCTTCGTGGTGGAGATGTTCCGCTCGTCGGTCGAGGTCGCCTGGCTGGCGATCCGGCCCGGCGCGATGCCGCTCAGCGCGGTGCTGCGCGCGAAGGTCTCGATCAAGTCCGACCTGGTGCTCACGCTGCTGGTGGACATGATGAACCTGATCCCGGGCACGATGGTGCTCGAGATCGACACCAGGCGTCGCCTGCTCTACGTGCACGTGGTGGACGTGAGCAGCGAGAAGGCCGTGCGCCAGTTCTACCGCAGCACAGCGCGTCTCGAGCGACTGTTCATCGACGCCTTCGAGCGCGACAACGAGTGGCACGCCAGCCCGATGCACGGCATCGACGACGACGAGTACCACCACGTCACGTCGGAGGGGCGGGGCCTGGCCGGCGACGCCCGGCGGATGGCCGCGCCCGAGATCGCGTACCGCAGGACCCACCGGCCCGAGGGAGAGGACAAGTCATGACCGTCGTCTTCGTGATCACCGGCGTGGTCCTGATGATCGCCGCCTTCCTCACCGCCTACCGGCTGCTGCGCGGGCCGAACACGCTGGACCGGGTCGTCGCCGTCGACGCGCTGGTCGCGATCGCCGTCGGCGGCCTCGCCGTGTGGGCGGCCTACAGCCGCAACTCGTCGGTCATCCCCGGCATCGTTGCGCTCTCGCTCGTCGGGTTCGTGGGCTCGGTGTCCGTGGTGCGCTTCCGCGTTCCCGACGATGCCGGGACGGCCCCGTCACCGCCGGACGAGACGCCGGACATCGCTCCGCGGAACGGGGGCCAGCGATGATCGTCGACATCATCTCCGCGATCCTGTTCCTCTCCGGCGCCGCGTTCGCGGTGACCGCCTCGATCGGCATCATCCGCTTCCCGGACACGCTCACCCGGATGCACGCGGCCACCAAGCCGCAGACCTTCGGCCTGCTGCTACTGCTGGCGGGGGCGATCGTGCAGATGATCGATTCCGTCGACGTGTGGATGCTGGTGCTGGTGGGCCTGTTCACGATGATCACGGCGCCCGCCGTCGCGCACCGCGTGGGCCGGGTGGCCTACCAGGAGCAGCGGTTGCGGGACCGCACGATCGAGCGGGATCAGATGGAGACCGGCAGTCGCGACTAGCGGCCGGCGCGCCGCGCCCATCGCATCCGCGACCACGGCAGCGCGATCTCCGCCGGATCGTCCACGAGCAGCGGCGGTTCCGGCTCCGCCGGGCCGTCCCCCACGAGCGCCGCCTGGTAGCGGTGCCCGGTGTCCGGCAGCACCTGCACGGTGGCGTCGACCGGTGCGCCGTGGTCCTGCTCGTAGTCCGCGGCGACATGCCCCGCGCCGGAGGAGAGCCCGGCGAACAGCGCGTGCTGCCGCAGCAGTCGGTGGGTGCCGGCGCGGGCCACGTCGAAGGACACCCAGTGGATCACGTCGTAGAGCCCGTGCCGGACGTTGGCGAACGGGATCGACGAGCCGATGCCAGCGATGAGCATGGCGGGGTCGTCGACGTGCTCGGATCCGAAGGTGACGCTGCCGAAGGGCTGCACCCCGACCAGTTCGACGGCCATTCCGGCCTCCTCGAGCCCGAGGCGCAGCGCCCCGCTGGAGACACCGGAGCCGACCGGCGCGACGAGCCGCACCGTCGCGACGCCCTCCGCCGCGAGTTCCGCCGCTGCGCCGCAGGCGATCTCGCGATAGCCGATGTAGTGCACCGGATCGTGGTACTGGCGCATCCAGTGCAGCGACGGGTCATCGGCCAGCAGTTCGGTGATGCGGCGGACGCGGCGGTCCTGGTCCAGCTTGAGCGACGCGGACGGCGGCATCTGCTCGAGTTCGACACCCAGCGCCAGCAATTGGATGCGCAGGCCCTCGTCGATGGTGGTGGAGCCGATGATGCGGCAGCGCACCCCTGCCTCGTGGCAGGCCAGCGCCAGCGCGTAGGCGTAGATCCCCGACGAGGAGTCGATGACGGTGCCGCCGGGCCGCACCCGGCCCGCCGCGAGCGCCTCCCGCAGCGCGGCGCGGGCGGAGGCGACCTTCATCGACTCGAACCGCAGCAGGTAGCGGCGCTCGCTGCCGCGGATCAGCGCGGGCCGGCTCAGCGCCTCGGCGATGTGCCCGTGGATCATCATGCGGCACCGCCGATCACGACGGGTGCGTCGTCCACGCGGATGCCCTCGTCGCGCATCGCCGCGCACGCGCGGCGCAGGCGGCCCGGCGGGTGCTCATGATCGAAGAGCAGGCCCGCCACGTTCCCGGAGTGCGCCACCTGGACACCGAGCGCACCGCGCCGTCGAGCCGACGCGATGAGCCGATCCAGGCCGGGCTTGTAGTGGCGGCTCTGGTTGAGGACGGCGCTGCGCGTGGCGACGGCGGCGACGCCCGCCGCGTCGCGTCCGGCGATCGCCCGGCGCAGCAGTGCCCGGAGCTGTTCGTACTCGTCGACCTCGCCCTCGCCGAGGGGCCGGAGCGCGAGCGTGTCGACGGGGCCGCCGAGCACGCAGCGCACGAGCAGCATCGGCGGCAGGTGCGGGCCGAGTTCCTCGATGACGTGACCGTGCCGGTGCGCGAACAGGATCGGCCGATCGGACCACAGCGGATCGGACGCCCCTTCGGCGCCGACGGCCAGATGCGCGACGGTCCCGGCGTCCAGCTCGATCCCGCCGCTGTCGGCGACGGCGCGCACCGCGGCGAGGACGTCCGCCGTCGACGATCCCAGGCCGAGGCCGATCGCGGTGGTCCGCGCGATGCGCAGGTCCCCGCCGTCGAACCCGCAGGCGCCGCGCGAGAGCAGGTGCGCGACGGTCGCCTCGGCCGCGCGGCGGGCCTTGCTGACCGCGTGCCCGTCCCCCGCGGCGTGTGCGCGCACCGCGCCGGAGGAGTCCGGCTCGAAGACCGCGACGGAGCCGACGGTGCCGATGGGCACCGTCACCAGGCCCGGGCATTCGTCGAGCACGGGACAGCGGAAGCGGCCCTGCAGGATCTCGCCGTGGTGCCCGGGGCTGCGCCCCACCCCGCGGCCGCGGGACCGGTTGCGCGCGGCGCTCATGCCGACGCCTCCGCCGCTTCGGCCCGGCGCAGCGCGCGCCGGGCGAAGACGGCGGCGAGCGCGGTGGCGCCGCCGAGTACCAGGCCCACGCCCGTCCATCCCCCGATCGCGAGCGCCGCACCGGCCAGCCCGGCGCCGGCGAAGACGCCGACGCTCTGCGCCGCACCGTTGAGGGAGAGGACGGTGCCGCGGACGGGACCCGCCGTGCGGACCAGCGTGGTGGTCACCGCCGCGGCGATCACGGCGTGCGCGGCGGAGACGAGCGCCACCATCGGCCACGCAAGGGCGAGGTGCGGCACCGTGTACAGGCCCACCATCGCGACGGTGGCGACGACGATAGCGGTCATCACCGTGCCGAACAGGCGGTCCGCACCGCGATCCTGCATCATCTTGCCGCCCAGGAAGTTCCCGAGGAAGAAGGCCAGGCCGGAGGTCGCCCAGACCAGGGAGAACCAGCCGGTTCCGATGCCGAAACGCTGCCCGAACGCGGCGGCGATGTAGGCGAGCGAGCCCATGAAGGCCAGCGTCCGCAGCATCGAGACCGCCAGTGCCTCGAGCGCGCCGGGCAGGGCCCGGACGGTCCGGAACGCCTGCAGGTAGCTCACCGACGTGTCGCCGCCGTGCGGGTCGCGCCGACGGAACACCAGTACGGCGACGACGAGCAGCACCACCGCGGTCGCGGCCATGTCGACGCGCCATCCCCAGAGCACGGCGGGCAGCGCGAGTACCGGGGCGGCGAGGACGGCGGTGAGCGTCATCGTCGAGGAGACCAGGGTCGCGGCGCGCGCGGATGCGGCGGGCGACGCGAACCGGTCGGCGGCCATCGCCGAGAGCGCGGGGTTGAGCACCGCGGTGCCCGCCCCGATCAGCAGGCAGAAGCCGATCCATGCCGCCGTACTGCCCTGCAGCGCAAGGGCGCAGCCCACCGCGAGCACCAGCAGGGCAAGCGCGGCGACCGAGGAGCGGGAGAGCCGGTCCAGCAGGGGCGCGGCCGCGACGCCGACCAGCAGGGCGGCGACGCCGCCGAGCCCCCGCAGGCTGCCGATGAGGTCGACCCCCGCGTGGGCGTCGGCGGCGATGGCCACGAGGAAGTTCGCCATCACGGTGAACGGCACCAGGCCGAGCGCGGCGGCCGCGAGCAGGGGCCAGATCGCGCGGACGAGAACCCCGTCGGGCAGCGGGCGGTCCAGCGGTGCGCTCATGCGTGCCCCCGGTACAGGTACATCGGCGAGGCGTCGGCGGAGAACTGGGAGAACGGGAAGTGCTCGGCCGAGAGGGCGGTCAGGCCCGCGCCGAGGAAGGCGCGCGCGACGGCGGAACCGCTCTGCGCGTACACGGCGAGCGGCACGCCGCGCTCCCGGCAGGTGGCGAGGATCTCGTCGAAACTGCCGTTGCCCAGAGTCATTCCGGTCGCGAGCACCGCATCGGCCTCGGCGATCACGGCGTGGTGGTCGTCCGCGACGGGGTCGCCCCAGTGGGTGCGCTGCAGGTTCCGGTCCGCGAGCAGCGGCTCGCCGCCCCGCTCTCGGATGGCCGCGACGAGGGGGTTCACCACGCCGATGAGGGCCACGCGGGCGCCGGGCGCGACGGTGAGCAGTTCCGCGACCGCCGCGTCCCGCGCGACGGCCCGCTCGTCGGGGGTGCCGGTGGGCAGGGTGCGCAGTTCGGCGCGCGGATCCTCGCGGTGCGGGGCCGCGGCACCGAGCGCCGCGTCCGCGGCGGCGATCCGCAGCGGTTGCGCCGCGTGATCGAGCAGTGCCGTGAGGGGCTCCCCGGACAGGTCCGCGACGTCCGGGTCGAGCTCGCCCTCCTCGAAGGCGCACGCGCCGAAGGAATCCCCGACGCGCACGAGGACGTACCGGTTGCGGTAGCGCTGATCGCTCCCCGCGAGGCGGGTGCCGTGCGCGACGAAGAAGACGCTGCGGGCGACCGCGTCCTGCTCCGCCCCACGGGCGAGATCGAGGACGTCGGCGACGGTGCCGGGCGCGGTCATCGGGCCACCCCGCTCTGCTCCAGGTAGTCCGCGAGCGCCGCTGCGGCGTCGAGGTTGCGCGGGCTCGCCACCAGCTCGGCGTAGTCCACCACCCGGATGCGGTTCTCCCGCACGGCCGGTGAGTCCTTGATCGGAGAGGACTGCCGCAGGTAGTCGATCTTCTGCTGCGCGGGCTGCTTGTCGTAGTCGACGATGACGATCACCTCGGGCTGGGAGCGGACGACGGACTCCCAGCCGACGGTGGTCCACCGGCCGTCCACGTCGTGGGTGACCGAGCGACCGCCGGCGAGGGAGACCACCTGGTCGGCGGCGGCGCGCCGGCCGGCGGTGTAGGGCTCCGCCGTGCCGGAGTCGTAGACGAAGACCGAGGGCCGGACGCTCTTACGGGCCGCGCGCTCCTCCAGCCCGCGCTGCCGGGTGCGGAGCCCGTCCACGAGCGCCGCCGCGCGGTCCTGCACCCGGAAGATCGCGCCGAGGTTGGTGAGATCGGCATAGGTGTCCGCGAGGGGATCGATCGGCCGGGGCGCGGGATCGGCGCCGTAGTTGTAGCAGGTCTCCTCCTGCATGTAGCTGTCGATCCGCAGCTTGCCCAGGGATTCGGGGGTGACGCCGCGGGCCGGACTGAACCCGGCCTGCCAGCCCGCGAATACCCAGTCGGCCTTGGCGGCGACGAGCGGCTCCTGCGCGAGGACGCCGTCGCTGATGATCGGCACCTTCGCGTAGTCGTCGCGGTAGGGGGACTTGGCGATCACCCCGTGCACCGTCTTCGGCAGGGCGATGCCCTTGATGCGGTCGGTGAGCCCGAGCGCGAACATCTTCTCGATCGCCGAGACGTCGTAGGGCACGGCGGCCGTGGGCGACCGGTACTGCTGGTGCACACCGCAGTTGGTGACGTCGATGAGGTCCGTCGCCGACTCGGCGGGACGGGCGCCGCACGCGGTGACCGCGAGCAGGGCGCTCGCCGCCAGGGCGGCGAGCAGAGGGCGGGAGTGCATCGGTCGATCCTTTCGATCGGTGAGGGGGCTAGAGGTCGAAGCTGATGCGCGGCGGGCCGCCGGCGGTCGCCACGACGGTGGGCCGGACGCCGTAGACGGCCTCGACGCGGTCCGGCGTCAGCACCTCGGCGGGGGTGCCGGTGGCGACCACGCGCCCCGCGTCCAGGAGGACGAGCCGATCGCAGCTCTGGGCCGCGAGGTCGATGTCGTGGATGGCGGTGACGGTGGTCTTGGCGCTGGCCCGCAGGAGGCGCAGCAGGTCGAGCTGGTGCCGGACGTCGAGGTGGTTGAGCGGCTCGTCGAGCAGGAGGACCGGAGTGTCCTGCGCCAGCGCGCGGGCGATGAGGACGCGCTGGCGCTCGCCGCCGGAGAGGTCCAGCACGCTGCGGGGGCCCAGGTGGGTGGCGCCGACGGCGGCGAGCGCGTCCGCGCAGGCGCGGGCGGCCGTCGTGCTGCCGGCGTCGCCGTGCGCGAACCGTCCCAGCATCACCGTCTCCCCCGCCGTGAACCCGAGGTGCCCGGATTCGCTCTGCGTGACCGCGGCGATGCGGCGCGCCGCCTCCTTGCGGCGCAACGCGTGCAGGTCGTCCCCCGCGACGCGGACGGTGCCGGCCGAGGGCTCGATCGCCCGGTACAGGCAGCGCAACAGAGTCGACTTGCCGCTCCCGTTGGGGCCGATCAGCCCGACGTGTGCGCCCGCGTCGATGACCAGTGAGATGTCGTCGAGGATGCGGATTCCGTTGATGTCGACCGTGATCCCGCGCAGTTCGACCTTCACGCGGCACCACCGAGCAGGCCTCCGCGGCGCCGCAGCAGCACAACGAAGACCGGTACCCCGACCACGGCGGTCACGATGCCCAGCGGCAGCTCGCGCGGCGCCACGAGCAGCCTGCTGAGCAGGTCCACCCATACCAGCAGGACCGCGCCGACGAGCGGGGCGAGCAGCAGCACCCGGCGGTGCGCGGGCCCGACGATCATCCGGACGGCGTGCGGGACGACGAGCCCGACGAAGCCCACGGTGCCCGCGACGGCGACCAGCACCGAGGTCAGCACGACGATGACCAGGAACAGTGCGCGGCGTGCGCGGTGCGGATCGAGGCCGAGCGCGGAGGCCGCCTCGTCGCCCTGCGCCAGGACGTCGAGCGTCCCGGCGAGGCGACCGGTGACCACCGCGCCGGCGACGACCGTCGCCGCGACGAGCGGCAGCACCGACCACTGCGCGCCGCCGAGCCCGCCGAGCAGCCAGAACATCACCGAGCGCGCGGCGTCGCCGACCGGATCGAAGAACACGATCGCGCCGGCGAGCCCCTGGAAGGCGAAGGCGAGCACGACGCCCGTGAGGACCAGGCGGACGGGGTGCAGTGCGCCGTCCGGGGTCCGGCTGAGTAGGTACACCAGGATCGAGGCGAGGACGGCGGTGACGAACGCCGCCCCCGCGGTGCCCGCGACGCCCAGCCCGGCCACCACGCCGGTGGTCACCACGAAGCTGGCGCCGACGGAGGCGCCGCTGGAGATGCCGAGGATGAACGGATCGGCGAGCGGGTTGCGGACGAGCGCCTGGCAGGCCACCCCCGCGATCGCGAGCCCCGCGCCGACGAGGGCCGCGAGCAGTACCCGGGGGACGCGGAGGTCCCACAGGATCGAGTAGGTCGAGAAGTCCTCGCGGGCGATCGTCCCGTTGCCGAGGGCCGCCCAGATCAGGCGCCGGACGTCGGCGAGGGGCACCGTCGCGGCACCGAGCGAGACCGCGACGGCCATCGAGCCGAGCAGGACGACGACGAGCGCTCCGACGAGGAGGAACGGGGCTCCGCCGGAGCGGGGAAGCGGTGGGGCGGAGGACACGCGGCAACATTAACGACAACGATTATCGTTAACAAAGACGAATACGTCTATGGGTGCAGAGCCCTCGCCCGGCCCGCCGCGTCTACGGCAGGATCAGCTCGCCGGTCACCGACCGGACCACGTCGCGGTACGCGTCGGTGCTGCACACCCCGTCGGCGACCATCCGCTGCCGCTGGTAGGAGGCGCCGTGGCGCGGGATCGCGGCGACGGCCTCCAGCTCGCGGGTGCAGCCGAGCCGGCGGGCGATGGGCGCCAGCTGCTCGAGCAGGTCGTCGAGGTCCTCGGTGACCAGGCGCTCGTTGTTGTCGGCGTCCTGGATGATGATGGCGTCGAGGCCGTAGCGGGCGGCGCGCCACTTGTTCTCCTGCACGTGCCACGGCGGCAGCGTCGGCAGGGTCTCGCCGGCGTCGAGCCGGCCGTCGAGCCACACGACGAGGCAGTGGATCAGCGCGACCACGGCCTCGAGCTCCGCGAACGAGGACATCCCGTCGCAGATCCGCACCTCGATGGTGCCCAGGTGGCACGCGGGCCGGATGTCCCAGCGGATCTCGTTGAGATCATCGATGATCCCGGTCGTCTTCTGGTCGTGCACGAAGCGCTCGAACTCGCTCCACCGCTCGAACTGGAAGGGCAGGCCCGCGGTGGGCAACTGCTGGAACATCATCGCGCGGGTGCTCGCGTAGCCGGTGTCGTGGCCGCCCCACATCGGAGAGCTGGCGGAGAGCGCCAGCAGGTGCGGGTAGTGGTTGAGCAGCGCCGAGATGATCGGCAGCACCTTGTCGCGATGGTTCACCCCGACGTGCACGTGCACGCCCCAGATCAGCATCTGCCGGCCCCACCACTGGGTGCGGGCGATCAACTCGTCGTAGCGCGGGTTCTCGGTGAGCTGCTGCGCGTTCCACTGCGCGAACGGGTGCGTGCCCGCACCGAAGAGCTCCACGCCCATCGGGTCGGAGGTCTCGCGCACCGCGCGGATCACCGCCGCCAGGTCCGCCATCGCCTCGGCGGTGTTCTCACAGACGCCCGTCACCACCTCGACGGTGTTGCGGAGCATCTCCGAGTGCACCTGGGAGGCGATGTCCGGGCGGGAGGCCCGCACCCCGTCGAACAGCTCCCCGGCCCTACTGACCAGGTCCGAGGTCTCGCGGTCGACGAGTGCGAATTCCCATTCGACACCGATCGTCGGCCGCGGCGACGCCGCGAAGGCGACGGGCTCGATGACTAACCGACCTTGATCACGCCGCAGGCGATGCGCCCGCCGGCGTCGCCGGTGCTCAGGGTGGTCTCGTCGGGCACCGGCTGGCCGGGAACGACGTTGGCGTAGCGCGAGGACGGGATGTTGCCGAAGTTGTCCGGGCCCGCGTGGATCATCAGGGCGTTGCCCTCGGCGTTCTTCTTGATGTCCGCGAGGGTGAACGCGCCGGTGCTGGTGACCGTCTGGCCCGTGCCGTTGGCGTTGACGTAGATCGAGACCAGGTCGCCGGTCATCGGGTGGCCCGAGGCGCCCGGCTTCTGCCAGTGGCCGCCCGCCGAGCCGAAGTTGGTGGCCGAGCCGGGGGCGCCGTTCTTGGCGACCGAGTTCGGCTCGCACTTGCCCACCTCGTGGATGTGCATGCCGTGGAAGCCGGCCGGCAGGCCGGTGACGCGCACGTCGACCACGACGACGCCGTCCTTCTCCGAGAAGGTGGCCTTGCCGGCGCTGCTGCCGTCGGGCTTGACGAGCGACGCCTCGGCGGCGCCGGACGACGGCGCGCTCTCGCCGCCCGCGGGCTCCTCGCCGTGGGCGTTGGGGTCGAGGCTGCGGACGGGGCCCTGGGCGGGCACCGTCGCGCCCGTGACGACGGCGGGCGTCGTTCCGGGGCTGTCCGCGGGCTCCTCGTTGGTCGTGCAGCCCGACAGGGCGATGGCCGCCACCGGAAGGATCGCGATCGGGGCGAGGAACTGACGCTTCGTCATCGATGACTCCTTATGGAACGGCTACCTGGGGCTGGGCCGCCCTGGGGCTGGTGTTGCCCGAAATCATATCGGGGCCGCTGTCGCGGCGCGGGACAGGTCCCCGGTCGGCTCGTCGCGGGCTACTTTTTCACGACGGCGACGGCGAGCTCACCCTCGCACGCCTCGAGCCCCGCGGGCCGCGGTGCGGTGGCGGATCCGGGGATCGCGGTGGAGACCGTCTCGGCGGCGGCCTCGCCGCCCTCGTCGAAGAACACGGTGGTCGCGCGCGGCGCGGCGGGCCGGTTCGGCCAGGCGGCGGCGTTCTCGCCCTGCACGGTGATGCCGGCCTTCTTCAGGCGATCACGGGTGTCGGCGACGGGTGCCTTGGCGACGGAGAGCAGGCAGACCGGCGGCGTGTCCGCAGCGGGCTTCGCCGTCTGCGTGGCGGCGGCCTGGATCTTCTCCTCCTGGGCGTTGAGCGCGGCCTGCGGATCGTCGTTGCGCGTCACGAGCCCGTGGACGCCGACGGCCGCGAGGATGATCGCGGCCGAGATCAGGATCATGATGATCGTCCGGATCGGGACGGCGCGGGTGTTCTGTGTGCTCACGACACCCGACTGTATCGGATCACGTGATCTCGAAGCCGAGCTTGCGGGCGGCACGGGCCTTCTGCCGGCTCGCGCGGACGCGGCGCAGCCGCTTGACGAGCATGGGGTCGGCGGCCAGCGCCTCGGGCGTGTCGACCAGGGCGTTGAGCACCTGGTAGTAGCGCGTCGCGGAGAGCCCGAAGAGCTCCTTGATCGCGTCCTCCTTGGCGCCCGCGTACTTCCACCACTGGCGCTCGAAGGCCAGGATGTCGTGTTCGCGCCTGGTCAGGCCGTCCTCGCCGCGCTCGTCGACGGGCTGCGCGTCAGTTCGGACCGTGTTCTGCGCGGCCGCACCGGCGCCCTCCATGCGTTCCCCTCGCATTCGAAATAACACTTCTGTAGTTCGCGTCAATCTAACCACGGCCGCGGGCGGCGTCGCGGGGCTACGGGGGCGTGTCGCGGATCGGCCGGGGTGTCGAGGCCGCTCGACCGGACGGTGCGCGGGTGCGTCCCCGAACCCGCCCGACTACCGTGTCCCCCATGTCCGTTCTCCCCATCGTCATCGTCGGCGACCCCGTGCTGCACACCCCCACGACGCCCGTCGAGCTGGATGCGGACGGCAAGCCGTCGGCTGAGATCGTCGCCCTGCTCGACGACATGTACGAGACGATGGACGTCGCCAACGGCGTCGGCCTCGCCGGCAATCAAGTGGGGCGCGACCTGCGCCTGTTCGTCTACGACTGCCCCGACGAGGAGAGCGGCGAGCGCCGCCGCGGCGAGGTGATCAACCCCGTCCTGACCACCTCCGAGATCCCCGAGACGATGCCGGACCCCGACGAGGACTGGGAGGGCTGCCTCTCCGTCCCCGGTGAGTCCTTCCCGACGGGCCGCGCGGACTGGGCGAAGGTCGTCGGCACCGACCGCAACGGCGAGAAGGTCGAGATCGAGGGCACCGGGTTCTTCGCGCGGATGCTGCAGCACGAGACCGGCCACCTCGACGGCTTCCTCTACACCGACGTGCTCACCGGCCGCTACGCGCGGCAGGCGAAGAAGTTCATCAAGAAGCAGGGCTGGACCGAGCCCGGTCTGACCTGGGTGCCGGGCACCGTCGAAGACCCCTTCGGTCACTGACGTGCCCGTCCCCGGCGACCGGGTGGTGATCCGGCGGCTGCTGCCGTCCGGGCAGGCCTCGGACGTCATCGGCACCCTGCTCGCCGACGGTGACGCCCTGCTCGTCCGGGCGGACCGGGACGGCGCGGAGCACCTGATCCCTCGCGCCGACGTCGTCCGGGCGAAGACGGTGCCTCCCCGACCGGTGCGGGCGAGCGAGATCCGCTCGCTCGACCTCGCGCGCGCCCGGTCGTGGTGGTCGATGGAGCGCGAGTGGGTCGACGGCTGGCTCTGTCGCGCCGCACCCGGGGTGCCGGGGAACCGGGCGAGCTGCGCGGCGCCGCTGCATCCCGACGCCTCGCTCGACCGGCTCGACCGCGTGCGCGCCTGGTACGCCGAACGCGGTCTGCCCCTGCACCTGACGCTGTCCGACCGGCTCCTGCGCGGCGCGACCGCGCTGGCTCCGGTGGTCCAGCCGACGGACGTCCTCACCGCGCCCGCCACGGCCGGCCCGGAATCCGACGTCCGGTTCGCGGACGCGCCGGATCGGACATGGCTGGCGCTGACCGGCGCGGCGGAGCCGTTGGTCACCTCCGTGGACGGGACCGCCCTGTTCGCGACGCTCATGGACACCGGCGGCGCCCCCGTGGCCGCGGGGCGACTGGCACTCATCGCCGACGCGGCGGGGACGCTCTGGGGCGCTCTCGGCTCGATGGCCGTCTCCCCCGCCCACCGCCGGCGCGGGCACGCCACCCGCCTGCTCGCCGCGCTACGGGCGAGGGCGGCCCAGCGGGGCGCACAGCGGGTCTTCCTCGAGGTCACCCACGAGAACACCGCCGCGCGAAGCCTCTACGGCGCGAACGGATTCATCCGGCACCACGGCTACCACTACTGGACCGAGCTCCGATGACGCGGCCCGATGCGCCCACCTGGGACAGCACGCCCGCCCAGTTCAGGCGTTCGGAGATCACCGCGACGATCGGCCACGGCGACGACGATTTCGCCCGCGCCGCGCACGACGTGCTCCGCTGGGCGGTCAAGACTCGCAGCGGCTTCGCGGTCTCGTCCGACGGACCCGCGACATCCGGGCAGCGCCTCGTCGTGACGGCCGGCCTCGCGGGCGTCACCGTGCGCGAGCCGGTGCAGGTCCTCGACGTGGTGCGCTCCGCCGAGCGCGTCGGCTTCTCCTACCGCGCACTCCCGGGGCATCCGGTGCGCGGCGAGGAGGCCTTCGTCGTGCACCGCGACGGCGCCGCGGTGCTCCTGACGATCCGCTCACTGACGCGGCCGGCACCGGGCGGACCATGGCGGTGGGCCTTCCCACTCCTGCTCGTCGCGCAGCGGGTGGCGCGCGCCCGGTACGTGCGGGCGCTGCGCCGGCCGGACCGCTAGGTGTGCGCCGCCGAGGCGACCACGTCCTGATACTGCGGGAACCGGGTGAGGAACGAGCGCACGTAGGTGCACACGGGGATCACGCGGCGACCCCGCGAACGCAGGTCGTCCAGGACGCCGGAGACCAGCGCACGGGCGAAGCCCTGCTTGCCGAACTTCTCCATGACCACCGTGTGCAGCAGGATCACATCCCCCTGCTCGGTGACCTCGTACCCCTCCACTCCGATGAGCTCGTCGCCCGACCAGAGTTCGTACCGGTCGCGCACCGGATTGTCGAACAGACGCAGCGACTCCCCCAGTTCCAGCGTGGGCGGGGGAACCTCGACCTTGTCAGCCATGAACACCTCCATGTGATGCGGGTCACCCCACCGTACGCCCGAACTCCGACAAGTCGGCGAACACGCGGGGAGTGTTTTCACATCCGTCACATTTGTGGATCGTGAATATCGAACTGCGACTACTGTGGCAGTCATGACGCTCGTCGCCCGCGGCCTCACGCGGACCTTCTCCCAGCACGTCGCGGTGGCCGACGCCAGCCTCACTCTCGCCCCGGGCCGCATCACCGGCCTGGTCGGTCCGAACGGCGCCGGCAAGACGACCCTGCTGCTGATGCTCGCCGGGTTGCTCCGGCCGTCCGGCGGAAGCATCGAGCTCGACGGTGCACCCATCGCTCCCGAGGACCTGCGCGGCCGCATCGGCTGGATGCCCGACGTCTTCGGCACGTGGGATTCGTTGACCCCCACCGAGATCCTGACCACCTTCGCGAAGTTGTACGGCGTCCCGTCGGGGGAGGCCCACGCCCGCGCGAAGGACCTGCTGGCCCGCGTGCACCTGACGGAGTTCGCGGACCGGCCGGCGCAGGTGCTCTCCCGCGGGCAGAAGCAGCGGCTCGGGTTCGCCCGCGCGATGGTGCACCACCCGCCGATCCTGCTGCTCGACGAGCCCGCCTCCGGCATGGACCCCCGCTCCCGCTTCGAGCTGCGCGATTCCCTGCGCGCGCTCGCCGACAGCGGCGTCGCCGTCCTCGTCTCCTCGCACATCCTGTCCGAGCTCGGCGAGATGGTCGACGAGGTGGTGCTCATGGCACGGGGCCGGACCGAGCCACCACCCGAATCCACCACCACCCGGTGGCGCATCCGGTTGATCGGCGAACCGCCGAGCGGCGGAACGTACCTCGAGTTCTCCTCCGAGGACGATGCCGCCGCGCATCTCGCGCAGCGCATCGCCGACGGTGACCGGGTGGTCGAGTTCGCCCGCGCCACCAACGCTCTCGAGGACTCCTACTTCGCACTGGAGGCCGATCGCACATGAGCACCTTCACCGGATGGTGGCGCACCGTCGGCGTGATCGTCGGCCTGGAACTGCGCCAGCGCACCCGCGCCACCCGCTGGCGCGTCCTGCTGGGGATCTTCTTCCTGGTCGTGAGCCTCGTCGTCTTCGGCTCACTCTGGTTCGCGCTGTCCTCGACCTCGCGGACGTCGTGGGCTTACAACGGGTGGTCCGAGAATCTCTACTTCATCGTGCTGGGATTCGTCGGCTTCCTCGGCCTGGTGATCGCACCGACGATGACGGCCACGGCCATCAACGGCGATCGCAAGGACGCGACGCTGGCGGTGGTCCAGGCGACGCCCGCCAGCGGGTTCCAGATCGCCATGGGCAAGCTCCTCGGGGCATGGATCGCTTCCTGCGCCCTGCTCCTAGTCTCGACGCCGTACCTGATCTGGGCGATCGTGGAGGCCCACTATCCGGTCGCCTTCTCCCTGCTCGGCATCGCTGTCATCGCGCTCGTGCTCCTCGCGTACTGCGGTCTCGGGCTGGGAATGTCCGCGCTGTTCTCCCGTCCGATCGGTTCCGCGGCGGTGACGCAGCTGGCGGTGCTGTTCCTGCTCATCGGACTCCCCGTGATCACGGCGATGCTCGCTCCCGCCACGGTCGGCACCCAGTCGGCGGTGCAGACCCGCTTCGCCTATAACAAAGCGGACGGCAGCGGACGGTGCACGGAGGTCCGCGAAGACGTCGAAGTCACTCACACCGAACGGATCTGGTGGGTCCTGGCCGCCAACCCCGCCGTGGTGTTCGCCGATGCCGCCGCACAGTCCGATCCCGGTCGCGAGGCCCGCGGCCACGGTCGCCGGTACGCGGACTACACCTCGAGCGACCCCGCCCCCGACGAATCGACCCTCGGCGAACTCGCCGATCTGGTGTCCGACGTTCGCGTCGGAGCCGACAGGAATCACGACGAGACGTGCGCCGAGCGGTACGGCGAGGCCTACTCGGTGTCCGTCGGTGGCTACGGCGACGACACCAGGGAAGTAGGTCGCACCTGGTCCTGGGGCCTGTTGGCGAATCTGGCGCTGGGTGGCATCGGACTGGCGTTCGCAGCCCGCCGCCTGCGGGTTCCGGCGGCGAACCTGCCGCGCGGTGTGCGGATCGCCTGACCTCTCCTCGCAGGGTGCGTTACGCTCGGTAGTGCACACCAACGGGAGCTCACCGCAGTGAGCTGAGAGGACGTCTTCGATCGGGCGTCGACCGTACGAACCTGTCCGGGTAATGCCGGCGTAGGGAAGAGGAGTCCCGCATGCCTGTTTCGTCATCAGCCCCCGTCAGCACCGTCACCGTCGGCCCGATCGAGGGGTCGGAGAAGCGCTACCGCACCGTCCCGGGCGTCGACGGTGACCTGCAGGTCCCGTTCCGGCGCATCGCGCTGACCAACGGCGACCACCACGACGTCTACGACACCTCCGGCCCGTACACGCAGTACACCGCCGACGACCAGTTGCACGATCTCGCCGAGGGCCTGCCGAAGACCCGCGACGGCTGGCACCAGCCCGCCCCCGTCGACGGTGCCGCCACCCAACTCGCTTGGGCCCGTGCGGGAATCATCACCGACGAGATGCGTTTCGTGGCCGCCCGCGAGGGCTTCGATCCGGAGAAGGTACGCGAGGAAGTGGCCGCCGGCCGCGCCGTGATCCCCGCCAATCGCAAGCACCCGGAACTGGAGCCCGCGATCATCGGCAAGGCCTTCGCGGTGAAGATCAACGCGAACATCGGCAACTCCGCGGTCACCAGCTCGATCGCCGAGGAGGTCGAGAAGATGGTGTGGGCCACCCGCTGGGGCGGCGACACGATCATGGACCTCTCGACCGGCAAGGACATCCACGAGACCCGCGAGTGGATCATGCGCAACGCGCCGGTCCCCGTGGGCACCGTCCCGATCTACCAGGCACTGGAGAAGGTCAAGGGCGACCCGACCAAGCTGACCTGGGAGATCTTCCGGGACACCGTGATCGAGCAGTGCGAGCAGGGCGTGGACTACATGACCGTGCACGCGGGCGTGCTGCTGCGCTACGTGCCGCTCGCCGCGAACCGCGTCACCGGCATCGTCAGCCGCGGCGGCTCGATCATGGCGGCGTGGTGCCTGGCGCACCACGAGGAGTCGTTCCTGTACACGCACTTCCGCGAGCTGTGCGAGATCCTGCGCGAGTACGACGTGACCTTCTCCCTCGGGGACGGCCTGCGCCCGGGCTCCATCGCGGACGCCAACGACGAGGCGCAGTTCGCCGAGCTCCGCACCCTGGGCGAACTGACGAAGATCGCGAAGTCCCATGGCGTGCAGGTGATGATCGAGGGGCCCGGCCACGTCCCGATGCACAAGATCGTGGAGAACGTGCGGCTCGAGGAGGAGCTGTGCGAGGAGGCGCCGTTCTACACCCTGGGCCCGCTCGCCACCGATATCGCGCCGGCGTACGACCACATCACCTCGGCGATCGGGGCGGCGATCATCGCGCAGGCCGGCACGGCGATGCTCTGCTACGTCACCCCCAAGGAGCACCTGGGCCTGCCCAACCGGGACGACGTGAAGACCGGCGTCATCACCTACAAGATCGCGGCGCACGCCGCGGACCTCGCCAAGGGGCACCCGGGCGCGCAGTCCCGCGACGACGAGCTGTCCAAGGCGCGCTTCGAGTTCCGCTGGGTCGATCAGTTCAACCTGTCGCTGGACCCGGATACCGCGCGCGAGTTCCACGACGAGACGCTGCCCGCCGAGCCGGCCAAGACGGCGCACTTCTGCTCGATGTGCGGCCCGAAGTTCTGCTCGATGCGGATCAGCGCCGACGTGCGCGCGTACGCGGAGGAGCACAACCTGGTCACGCAGGAGGACATCGACGCCAAGCTGGCGGCCGACATGGCGGCGAAGTCGCAGGAGTTCGCCGACGCCGGTGGCCGCGTGTACATCCCGCTCGAGACCACGCGCGCGTGAGTCAGGCCGGTCGGGCCGCCGTCGGCGCGCCGGCGAGGTTCGCCGTCGGCGCGCCGGCGAGGGTCGCCGTCGGCGGGCCGTCGCGGCTGCCCACCGCCCCGCGGGGCACCGCACCGCGCCGGGTGCTGACCATCGCGGGATCGGATTCCGGTGGTGGCGCGGGTATTCAGGCCGACATGCGGACCTTCGCGGTCCTCGGCCTGCACGCGAACGTGGCGATCACCGCGGTCACGGTGCAGAACAGCGTGGGCGTGCAGGACTTCCGCGGCGTCGACCCGGAGATCGTGGCGGCGCAGATCCGTTCCGTCGCCGGCGACATCGGCGTCGAAGCGGCGAAGACGGGGATGCTGGCCTCCACCGCGATCATCGAGGCGGTCGCCGACGCCGCGGACGCCGAGGGCATCGGCAACGGCCACCCGGTGCCGCTCGTCGTCGATCCCGTGGCCGCGTCGATGCACGGCGACCCGCTCCTCGCCACCGAGGCGCTGGACGCGCTGCGCACCCTGCTGATCCCCCGCGCCACCCTGGTCACCCCGAACCTCGACGAGGTCCGGCTGATCACGGGAGTCGAGGTGGTGGACGGGGATTCGCAGCGCGCCGCGGCGGAGGCCCTGCTGGCCCTCGGCGCGCAGTGGGCCCTGGTCAAGGGCGGGCACCTGCGCGAGAGCCCGGACAGCCCGGACCTGCTCACCGACGGTGCGCAGTCCGTCGAGTTCACCGCGCCGCGGGTGGCGACGGGACACGATCACGGCGCCGGCGACACCCTCGCCGCGGCGACCACCGCGGCCCTGGCCCACGGCGCGACGATGCCTGCGGCCGTCGAATTCGGCAAGGCGTGGGTCACCGAGGGCCTGCGCTGGGCGTACCCGCTGGGCGCGGGCCACGGCCCCGTCAACCCCCTCTGGGCAGTGGCCCAGGAGGGCTGACGGGACTCAGACGGCCGCGGGGCGGAAGGGCTCGCGCACCAGGCGCATGCCCGCCTCCGGCGGGGTGCGATCGGCCTTGCGGTGGTTGCACGGCGCGCAGCACGCGACGAGGTTGGTCCACGTGTTGCCGCCACCGCGCGAACGCGGGAAGACATGGTCGATCGTCGCCGCCCGCGCCCCGCAGCCCGCGTACTGGCAGGTGTGCTCGTCACGGCGCAGGATCTCAGCGCGGCTCGCGTGATCGGCGGTGCGCCGGTAGGGCACTGGCGCGTACCGCACGAGCAGCATCGACTTGGGCAGCTCGATCTCGGCGCTGGGCGAGCGCAGCACCCGGGGCGGATCGTGCGGCTCCAGCGCGTAGGCCACTTCGCGCAGCATCATGCCCACGGCGTCCTGCCAGCGCACCGCGTCGAGCGGGCTGTAGTCGGCGTTGAACACCCGCACCGGCGGTGCGGCGGTGAACGAGCTCATCGCGCACCTCCTTCCCGGTCGTCCGTGCCCGTCGAGCACATCGACGATAGGAGCGCACCGTTGCGCCCGCAACGGCTTTTCGCCGTCGGTCCCCGCTCGCCCCGGCGGTATCCTCTGCGCATGCGGTTCCTCCCCCTGCCCGGCACCGGCGAGACCCCCGTCCGCGTGATGACCATCGCCGGTTCCGATTCCGGCGGCGCGGCGGGACTCCAGTCGGACCTGCGCACCTTCGCCCTGGCGGGCGTGCACGGCACCAGCGCCGTCACCGCCGTCACGGTGCAGAACAGCCTCGGCGTCACCGGGTTCCACCCGATCCCGCCCGAGACCGTGGCGGGACAGATCCGGGCGGTGGTGCAGGACATCGGGGTCGGCGCGGTGAAGACGGGCATGCTCGCGACCGCCGAGATCATCGACGCGATCGCCGATACGGCACAGGAACTGGGCATCGGCGCGTCGATCCCCTTCCTGGTCGACCCCGTCTGCGCCTCGCAGCACGGCGATCCGCTGCTCACGCCCGAGGCCCTGGCGACGTTGCTGAACCGCCTGTTCCCGCTCGCGCACCTGGTCACCCCCAACCTCGACGAGGTGCGGCTCATCACCGGCATCGACGTCGTCGACGACGCCACGCAGCGCGACGCGGCGCGCGCACTGCACGCGCTGGGCCCGCGCTGGGCGCTGGTCAAGGGCGGGCACCTGCGCACCGCGTCGACCAGTACGGACGTGCTCTACGACGGTGCCGATTTCCTCGAGTTCGAGGCGCCCCGCCTGGATACGCGCCACGATCACGGCGCCGGTGACACGCTCGGCGCGGCCACCGTCTGCGCGCTGGCGCACGGCTACGACGTGCCCGAGGCGGTCGCGTTCGGCAAGGAGTGGGTGACGCGGTCCCTCGCGGCGGCCTACCCGGTCGGGGCGGGCCACGGCCCCGTCAACGCGTCGTGGCGGCTGCGCGAGCTTCCTTGAGCCCGGCGAAGCGGTTCATCGCCGCCACCACCAGCGGGAGGGCGAGGACCACGATGATCAGCCGCAGGCTCTGGACGGTGGCGATCAGGGCCATGTCGGCCTCGGCGCTGCCGGTCGCGCTCGCGACGACGGCGTTGATGCCGCCCGGCGTGGTGGCGAGGTAGGCGTCGGCCATCGACACCCCGGTCACGTGCGCCGCGACCGCGGCGAGGAGCGCGACGAGGCCGCACAGCACGAGGATGCCCACACCGATCGCGGGCAGCAGGTGCGCGAGCCGGCGCAGCAGGCGGCGGTCGAACATGAGACCCACCTCCAGCCCGACGACGATGAGCAGCAGCTCCTTGAACGCGCCCTGCGGGGCGAAGCCGCGGGTCAGTTCGGTCCCGCCCATGACGGCGGCGAGGAGCATCGGCCCGATCAGCCCGCCGCCGGGCAGGTGCAACCGGCGCCCGAGCCACATGCCCGCCATCGCGAAGACGAACGCCGTGGACAACCCGGCGACCTGATCGCCGCGGCCCACGATCTGCAGGTCGAAGGACCACGACCGCGCGGACGCTGTGGCGCCGCCCGCGAGACCGACCATCACGAACGGTGCGGTGAGGCTCACGAGCAGCACCCGCGAGTACTGCATCACGCCCACGACGTCCTTGCGGGCGTCGAGCTCGTCGCACAGGGTGACCACGGCCGACGAGCCGCCCGCCATGAGACCGAGCGTCGCCGTGCGCTGGTCGAGCCCCGTGACCCATCGGCTCAGCAGCCAGGCCGCCGCCACGGACAGGGCGATGGTGAGGACCGAGATCAGCACGAACGGTGCGAGCACCGGGCCGACGGAGCGCATCGCCTCGAGATTGAGGTAGCCGCCCAGCATCACGCCGATGAAGGCCTGGGTCCAGCGGCTGACCTCCGCCGGCACCGTGACTTCGCGCCCCGTCGCCAGCCGCAGCGCCGCACCCAGGAACAGCGCGGCCAGCAGTGCGGGTGCCGGCACCCCGAGCCGTCCCATCACCTCGGAGAGCAGCCACGCGCCGATCAGCACCGCGCAGTACCGCGCGGCCCGTCGCCCGAGGAGCCGCCGGACGGGGCCCCGGGCCGGCGCGGGCGCGGCGGCGTCGGGGGTGGTCGACGGGGCGGGGCTCTCGACGGTCACCCTATCTGTGTAGCACTGCGAAGGAACTATCTCCAGAGGCGCCGACGAACGTTCACACGATGCTCATACAACCGCCGTGAGCTGGCCCGATCCGCGATGCGAGTGAGTCACGCGTCACGTCGCGCGACGAGCGCCACCGCCCCCGCCCACAGCGCGCCGATGACGATCACCAGGTAGACGAAGGACACTCCCGGGCCCCACGGGAACGCGCCTCCGTCGATCAGGACGCCCATGAAGTTCTGCAGGTTCGACAGCGGCAGGTACGGCCCGGCCTCGCGGGTCTGCGGGATGCTCGTGACCACGTTGTCGACGACGAACAGGTACCCGAGGAGCAGCGTGATGGCGCCGGCCCCGTTGCGCAGCGCCGCGCCGACCGCCACACCCAGCACAGCGGCGAAGGCGGTGCCGATCGGGAAGGCCAGGAACGAGGCCCCGCCCGCCCGGAGCACCTCGGCCGGCGAGCCGTCGACGATCACCCCGAACGCGAGCACCGCGACCACCATGGCCACGGCGTACGCCACCGCGCAGACCACCGCGACCACGATGGTCTTGGCCAGCAACGCGATCCACCGATTCGGCACGGCGAGAAAGGTCGCGCGCAAGGTGTTGTAGCGCATTTCGGTGGTCACCGAGAGCACGCCGATGACGGCGGCGAACGTGATCCCGATGCCCGGCAGCCCGCCGAAACCGGACAGGGGCGCAAGCGCCACCACGCCGAGGTCGTCGATGTTCTCGCCGATGTTGCGCACGACCAGCGCCACGATCACCGTGATCGCCACCGCGGCGGCGGACGAGCCGAGCAGCAGCCACTTCGTGGCCCGCACGGTCGCGATCTTGACGAGCTCCGCTCGAACGGCCCGCACGATCATCCGATTCCTCCCGTTCCCCGGTACTCCACGGCACCGCCGGTCATCCGCATGAAGACCTGCTCCAGCGAACTGGACTGCGGGGCGAGCTCGGCCAGCGGCAGCCCCTCCGCCGCGGCGATCTCGCCGACCGCGTCGCTGCTCGCGCCGCGCACCGTCAGGACGGTCCGCCCTCCCCCGCCGGGCGCGGCCTCGGCCGCCGCGTCCACGGCGAGGCCACGGGAGGTGAGCGCCGTCGCGAGCTCGCGGTCGCGCGGGCTGCGCACGCGCACCGTGTGTTCCGAGTTCTGCGCGATGAAGTCGGCCATGGTGCCGTTCCACACCAGGTGCCCGCGGCCGACGATCACCACGTCGTCGGCGGTGAGCGCCATCTCGGCCAGCAGGTGACTGGAGACGAAGACGGTGCGCCCCTGCGCGGCGAGGGACTTCATGAACGTGCGCACCCAGACGATGCCTTCGGGGTCGAGCCCGTTGACGGGCTCGTCGAAGAGCAGCACGCCCGGATCGCCCAGCAGCGCACCGGCGATGCCGAGGCGCTGCGCCATGCCCAGGGAGAAGCCGCCCGCCTTCTTGCGGGCCGCGTCGGTCAACCCCACGGCGGCGAGGCACTCGTCCGCCCGCCCCACGGGGATCCCGCTCGCGGCGGCCAGCCAGCGCAGGTGATCGCGCGCGGTCCGGTTGGGGTGCACCCATTTCGCATCGAGCAGAGCGCCCACGCGGGTGAGCGGTCGGTCGATGGCGCGGTACTCGCTGCCGCCGATCGTCGCCCGGCCCGCGGTGGGACGGTCCAGACCGAGGATGCACCGCATCGTCGTGGACTTGCCGGCGCCGTTCGGCCCGAGGAACCCGGTGACCCGGCCGGGCCGCACCGCGAAGGAGAGGTCGTTCACCGCCTGGACGGCCCCGTAGGTCTTGGTCAAACCCGCGACTTCGATCATGGATTCACGCTAACAATTCTCCGGCCGCGCCGCCGTGATGCACTCGCCGCCCTAGACTCGACGCACCGGAACCGCGGAGGGGGCGAGTGATGGGTGCGGACGCCACGGGCGATCGGACGGGGACGACCTTCGGCCCGTACCGGCTGATCCGACTGCTCGGCCGCGGCGGCATGGGCGAGGTGTACCTCGCGCACGACACCCGCAAGGACCGCGACGTGGCGCTCAAGCTGCTGCACGCCGGATTCGCGCAGGATCCGGGGTTCCGCGAGCGGTTCACGCACGAGTCGCAGACCGCGGCCCGGCTCTCCGAGCCCCACGTCATCCCGATCCACGACTACGGCGAGATCGACGGCACCCTGTTCCTGGACATGCGCCTGGTCGACGGCAGCAACCTGGCCGAGCTGGTCGCGGCGGGCGCGCTCCCGCCCGAGCGCGCCGTCGACCTGGTGGCGCAGGTCGCCTCGGCCCTGGACTCCGCGCACCTGACCGGGCTGGTGCACCGGGACGTCAAGCCCGCCAACATCCAGGTCACCCCGCAGGGGTTCGCGTACCTGCTCGACTTCGGCCTCGTCGTGGTCGGCGACGCCGAGCGCCTCACCTCGGCGGGGCTGTTCATCGGCTCGCAGGCCTACGCGGCGCCCGAGCGGTTCGACGGTGGCGGCGCCACCCCGGCGGGCGATGTCTACTCGCTCGCCTGCGTGCTCTACGAGCTCCTCGTCGGGCGGCCGCCGTTCACGGCGGGCTCGATCTCGGAGATGATGCGCCAGCACCTGATGTCGGCGCCGCCGCGGGCGTCGGCGAACGCACCCCTCCCCGTTCCCGCCGCGCTCGACGCCGTCATCGCCAAGGGCATGGCCAAACGCCCGGAGGACCGGTACGCGACGTGCGGTTCCCTCGCGCGGGCCGCGACCGCGGCGCTGCAGGGCGCGCCGCAGAGCTGGGGCACCACCACGACGGTGCCGTCGGCGCAGCGCCCGGCCGGGCCGCCGTCCGTGCCGTGGCCCGGTCACGTCGGCGCCGCACACAGCACCCCGAGCTCGAGCGGGCGCCCCCAGTACGTCACGCCGAGCTACGCGCCGCCCGCCTCCCATCCCGCGCCCGCCGCCGCGGCCCCGCGCTCGAACCGCGCGCTGATCGCGGCGCTCGCGGTCGGCGTCGTGGTGCTGCTCGCGCTGATCGCCACCGCCGTCGTGCTGGTGAGCGGGAACGGGAGGCCCGAGCCCGCCGCAGCGGCCACCACCACGGCGACCACGAGCGCGGAGACCACGACGACCACGGCACCGCCGACCACGACCACGGCGCCGAAGGCGGCCCAGCCGCCGAACGTCGAGGTCTGCGAGGGCAGCACCGGCGCGGTCTTCGGCACCGTCGCCGCGGATCGGGGCAGCGGGGTGGCGGGGCAGCCGTACACCTCGTGCGGCTTCGCCACCGCGGTCGCGGCCGCCTACCGGGCGCGGTTCACCGCACCCGAGTCCGGATCGGTGTCCGCGGTCAGCCCCGCCGCGCCGGATCTCGGCGCGATCGCCATGGCGTGCACCGGCGCGACCAACATCGTGACCTGCCGGGGAGGGAACAATGCGATCGTCTACCTCTACTAGGGCCGGCGCGTTGCTGGTGCTCGCGCTGAGTGCGGCCGCCTGCACCATCGGCGACGACGGTTCGGCGCCGCCGGCTCCGTCGAGTGCAGCGGGTGCGTCGAGTGCAGCGGGTGCGGCGGGGCCGGGTGCCGCAGCACCGTCGTCGTCCGCCGCGGGGCCCCCGTCGGGCTCGTCCCGCCCCGCGCCGCCGAGCGACGACCCACTGCAGGTGGCGCTGGAGCAGGCCGTCACTGCGGTCGGCGGGCGGGCGAGCGTCGCGGTCGCCGGCGGCGGGCGGGTGGTGAGCGCCGGCGACGCCACCGGCTTCCCGGCCTGGTCGACGATCAAGGTGCCGCTGGTCATGGCGGCGATGGAACGCACGGCGTCACCGGAGCCCGTCGTCACCGCCGACATGCGCGCCGCGATCACCCGCTCGGACAACGCGGCGGCGGAGGCGATCTGGTCCTCCCTCGGCCCGCCCGCGAAGGCCGGCGCCGCGGTGCGCGAGGTCCTCCGCGCGGGTGGGGACCGCGCGACGGAGGTGCAGGTCACCAAGGTACGGCCGGAGTACTCCGCGTTCGGCCAGACCGTGTGGGACGACGGGCCGGCGGCGACCTTCGCCGCCCGGCTCCCCTGCTCGCCGTCGGGCCGCGCGACCCTCGCGCTGATGACCGGCGTCGACGCGAACCAGCAGTGGGGTCTCTTCGGTCCGGTCGGCGCGCAGCCGGTGGGCGTGAAGGGCGGCTGGGGCCCGGGCACCGACGGGGCGTACGTCGTGCGGCAGCTCGCCGTGGTGCGGACCGCGCGCGGATCCACCGGCGTCATGCTCTCCGCCCGCCCCGCCGACGGCTCCTTCGCCTCGGGACGCGCGGCGCTGACCAGGCTCGGCGAGGCGATCCGCGCGCACCTCGGGGCACTCCCCGCCGGTCGCTGCTGAGCGCATCGGTGTGGTTCGCGTCACACGCGCGAACCGGTCATGCGATGATGAATCACCCTTCATGACCGCCCGGAGAGACCGATGATCGCCAGCACGCTCGACGCCGACGTCACCCGGGGCGCCCTCCGAGAGATTCGTACGCGCACAGAACTTCCGGTCGCCTTCGTCGGCCTCGTCGATGCGGACCGCGTGGTGCTGAGCGGCGGCGTCGGGCTGCGCACCCCCGCCCTCAACGGCCTACCGGTCGCGCACGGCGCCGGGCTCGGCGGGCACGTCCTGCGGACCGGCCGCCCCACCGCCGTCGCCGACTACGGGACGGCGGGCATCACCCAGCACTACCACGCGCACGTGCAGGCCGAGGGGCTGCGCTCGATGGTCGCGGTGCCGCTCGCGGTGAACGGCGTGGTTCGCGCCGTCTTCTACGCCGCCGACCGGCGCCAGTCCACCTTCGGCGACACGGTGCTCGGAGCCGTCGCGCACACCGTGCGCGACCTCGCGTACGAGTTGCGCGTGCGCGAGGAGGTGGAGCGGCGCATGCAGTACGCCGAGGCCGCGGCCGCCGAACGGTCGGCGCTCGGCGGCGTCGACCGCGAACTCGTGCGCGAGGTCTTCTCGGAGCTGCGCGCGCTCGCCGGGGAGATCACCGACGGTGCCGTCCGGTCGCGGCTCGAATCGGCGTGCAGCCGCATCACCGGCCTCGGACGCCAGGCCGGTGACGAGCCCGCAGGGCTGGAGCGCCCGCTCACCGTCCGCGAGCTGGACGCACTCTCCCACGTGGCACTGGGGTGCACGAACGCCGAGGTGGCGCAGCGACTCTCGCTCAGCACCGAGACCGTGAAGGCCTACCTGCGCAGCGCCGGGCAGAAGCTCGGCACCCGCACCCGCTTCGAGGCGGTCACCCGGGCCCGCAGCCTCGGCCTGCTGCCGTAACGGCCCGGTACCCCCTTTCGGGGGTACCGGGGATGTGACCGCGATCACTACCGTTCGTCAGGTCCACCGACCCGAGGAGCACACGTGAGCGCACCCGAACTCCCCACCGTCCCGAAGTCCCGGCTCCGCCGGGTGGCGATGGCGAGCTCGATCGGAACCACGATCGAGTTCTACGACTTCTTCATCTACGGCACCGCCGCCGCCCTGGTGTTCCCCACCATCTTCTTCTCGAACATGAGCCCGGGCGTCGCGACGCTGGCCTCGTTCGCCACCTTCGCCGTCGCCTTCTTCGCCCGGCCCGTGGGCGCGATCCTGTTCGGCCACTTCGGTGACCGGATCGGTCGCAAGCGCACGCTGGTGTGGACGCTGCTCATCATGGGCGCCGCCACCGTGATGATCGGCCTGCTCCCGGGCAGCGAGACGGGCGTCTTCGGGCTGTTCCCGAACGGCATCGGCACGCTGGCCCCCGTGCTCCTGGTGGCGATGCGCTTCCTGCAGGGCTTCGCCGTGGGCGGCGAGTGGGCCGGCGCCACGCTACTCACCGCCGAGTACGCACCGAAGGGCAAGCGCGGCCTGTACGCGATGTTCCCGCAGCTGGGTCCGTCGTTCGCCTTCTTCCTCTCGAGCGGCACCTTCCTGCTGTTCACGCTGGCCGCGGGTGACACCAAGGACGCCGACAGCGCTTTCATGACCATCGGCTGGCGCATCCCGTTCCTGCTCTCGGCGCTGCTCGTGCTCGTCGGCCTGTGGGTGCGACTGACCGTCGAGGAGACGCCCGTCTTCACCGAGGTCCGCAAGCGTGCGATGAGCGAGATCCACCGCACCAAGCTGCCCTTCCTGGATGCGATCCGCTTCCAGTGGAAGGAGATCCTGATCGCGGCGGGCGCGCTGGCCTCCCTGTTCTCGCTGTTCTACATGGGCACCGCGTTCCTGACCAACTACGCGACGAAGAACCTGGGCTTCCCCCGCACCACCGTGCTGGCGATGGGGATGCTGGGCGCGGTCTGCTTCGGGCTCGCGATCGCCGCATCCGCGGTCTACTCCGACAAGATCGGTCGCCGGAAGGTCATCATGACCTCCTGCGCGCTGGCCGTGGTGTGGTCGCTGGTGCTGTTCCCGATCCTGGACACCAAGAGCCTGCCGCTCTACGCCGTCGGCCTGATCGGCACGCTGATCATCTTCGGCATCGCCTACGGCCCGGCCGGTGCCGCGCTGCCCGAGATGTTCCACGAGCGCTACCGCTACACCGGGGCGGGCCTGGGGTACAACCTCGCCGGCATCCTCGGTGGCGCGATCCCGCCGCTGATCGCCGCGAAGTGGGTGGCCGACGGTCACCAGCTGTGGGTCGGGTTCATGCTGGCCGGCCTCTCCGCAGTGAGCGTGCTGTGCTGCTACCTGATGGTGGAGACCAAGGACCACGACATCGTGGAGACGGCCCCCACCGGCCGCGACGCGGCGCAGCCGGGCGAGGACCTCGCCGCCGTCTGACCGCTAGGCCGTACGAGCCCCGCCGAGAAGCAGATTCGTGACCACACGAGCGCTCTCGGCGGGGCTCGCCACGTCCACGTCGTTCACCATCGCCGCGACGGTGCCGAGCATGTAGCCGAGCCAGAACTCCGCCACGTCGGCGATGTCGAGCTCCTCGTGCAGCAGGCCCGCGGCGCGGGCGCGCTCGAGGATCGCCCGGTACCGCGCGACGGCCTCGCCGTACAGGGCGAGATAGGTGTCGAAGGCCTCGACATCGACACCGGGCACCTCCAGCGCGAGGAACCGGAACTCCTCGCGCCGGTGCGCGATGTCCAGCAGCACGACGAGATTCACCTCGTGCACCGCCTCCTGCAGCTCTCCCGCCGACAGTGCGGTGGGCAGCGCGGCCACCATCGCATCGAGCCGGCCGAGAGTCAGCTCGCGGTTGCGCTCGATGAGCACCGAGAGCATGTGCCGCTTGCTGTCGAAGTAGTTGTAGAAGGTGCCGTGGCTGACGCCCGCACGCTCGGTGATCTCCCGGACGCCGACGGCCGCGTAGCCGTTCTCCACGAACTCGGCGACCGCGGCGTCGAGCAGTTCGGTGGCACGACCTCCGGGCACCACCGACGAAACCACGGCCGGGGGCGGACCGTCGGGCGGCGTGGACGTTCCGTCCGCGCGCGGCGGTTCCGGCAGCGCGGCCCGGGCCTCGTCGGAAAGCAGCCCGCTGCCCGACAACCGGAGTGCGGCGCGCACGTAGGCGCGGCGCCGATCGAGATCCTCGACACCGGTGAGCGCCATGACCAGGCCGGGCACCCCGAGCGCCGGCAGCAGCCGCCCGAGTTGGACCGTCTCGGTCTCCGGGTTCGCGGTGCGGGTGACGATCCATCCGCGCTCGCGGGCGTGGCCGAGCGCGCGCCCCATCATCGAGTCGAAGGTCTGGTAGAGGCCCTGGATCCGGAACCGCAGCTCCTCGTCGACGGTGCCCGCCTGCACCACGACCACCTTGAGGATGTCGGGCCGCGCGTCGACGAGGTCGAACAGCCGGGCTCCGAGCGCCTCCACCATGTGTTGGGCGGCCTCGGGGTCGCCGGCGGCCGTCACCTCGACCACCTCGTCGGGGGCGATCGCGGTCATCAGCTCGTCGACGCACCGGTCGAAGACGAGGTCGAGCAGCTCGCGCTTGCCCTCGACGTAGCGGTACAGCGTGCCCTGCCCCATACCGGCGCCCCGGGCGATGTCGGCGACGGAGGCCTGCTCGTAGCCCTGCTCGGCGAAGACGGTGAAGGCGGCGTCGGTCAGCTCGGCGCGCCGCCGCTCGGCGAGCCCGACGGAGGGCGGGCGCCCGCGGCGCGGCCGACGGACCTCCGCGACTCCCGACTCCGTTTCCGACATGGTTGAAGACTTTAGCGTGCGCCCCGCTCCCGGTGGTCGTTCCACTGTGAGATCGCAATTCCCATCGGGGTCGCGGGCCCTCCCAGACCCAGCACCTCGGACGCGATCGCCCGCCACGGTGCGCCGGCGCGCAACTCACCGAGGAGTGCCACCGTGGAGATGTCGGTGCGCCGGCCCAGGGCGTGCTCGGCCTGCAGCGTCTGCCCCTCGAAGTTGCCGTAGAAGCCGCCCGCCGGGAGCGCGGCCGCGATCACGGCATCGCGCGCGGTCTCCGGCGTGATGGTGACTTCGCCCTCGCGTAGGTGCCAGCCGACGACGTCGTCGATGTAGGCGGCCAGGTCGTCGACGTTCATCACGTCGGGGCGGCCGATGAAACCCGCGCCCACCGCCAGCTCGTGCACCCGGTCGTGCTCGCCGCGCAGCAGCGCCGAGAACAGCTCCCGCTCGAAGGCGTGCTCGCGGTCGGTCAGCTGCACCGTCATCCCGAAGTCGACGAAGCCGGCGCGTCCGTCCGGCAGGATCAGCACGTTCCCCGGGTGGGGGTCGGCGCAGAACCGCCCGGTGCGGTACATCTCGCCGCAGTAGAACCGGTAGACGGCCTCCCCGATCCGGTCGCGGGCCTCCTGGCCGAGCCCGGCCGCCGCCGCGAACGGCTCTCCCTCGAGGAACTCGGTGACCAGCACCCGGCCGGTGCACAGCTCGTCGACGGGCGGCGGCACGACGATGGCCGGGTGCCCGGCGAAGAGGTCGGCGAAGTAGCGCTGGTGCGCCCGCTCGGCGTCGAAGTCCAGTTCCGCCAGGACCTGGCGGGCGATCTCCTCGGACAGCGCGACCGCGTTCGAGGCGGGAATGTACTTGCCCAGCACCTTCATCAGCAGACGCAGGTTCTTCAGGTCCGCGCGGACCATGGCGTCCACCCGCGGGTACTGGATCTTGACCGCCACGGTGCGGCCGTCGTCGAGCACGCCGCGGTAGACCTGGCCGATCGACGCGGCCGCGATCGGCCCGTCCAGCGCGACGATCCGCTCGCGCCGCGGGCCCAGCTCCTTGTCGAGCAGCGCCGTCATCGCGGAGTCGGTCCACCGCGGCGCCGCCCGGAACAGCGGCTGCAGGCGCTCCGAGAACGCCTCCCGCGCCGCAGTGCCGGTGATCCCGATGTCGATGACGGCCAGGAGCTGGCCCAGTTTCATGGCGGCGCCGCGCATCCCGCCGAGCACGGTCACCAGGTCGTCGGCGAGGGCCAGCAGCGCCGCGTCGCGGGCGTCCCGGTCGGCCCGCTCGTCGCGGAAGGGCGCGGCGGCGCGGGTGCCCGCGGTGCGCGCGACGTGCCGGACCGCGACGCCCCCGATCTGCGCACTGCGGCGGATCCGGCCCGACGGTGCCTCCGACGCCGGGCCCGGCAGCGGCCCGGGATCAGGCGCGGGCACGCTGTCCCGCCGTCCCGTCCATCCGCCCGTCCATCGGCGAGGAGGGCACCGCCCACCGCCGCTCGGGGATCCGCCCGGCGCCGCGCGCGAGCCGGCCGGCCTGCACGGCCAGGCGCATGGCGGCGGCCATCGCAGCGGGATCGGCGGCGCGGGTCACGGCGGAGGCGAGCAGCACGGCGTCGCAGCCGAGTTCCATCGCGCGGGCGGCGTCGCTCGCGGTCCCGATGCCGGCGTCGAGGATCACCGGCACGGGGCTCTGCGCCACGATCATCTCGATGTTGTGCGGGTTGAGGATTCCCAGTCCGGTACCGATCGGCGAGCCCGCCGGCATGACCGCGGCGCACCCGACGTCGGCGAGGCGCCGCGCGAGGATCGGATCGTCGTTGGTGTAGGGCAGCACCGTGAACCCGTCCGCCACCAGTTCCTCGGCCGCCTCGACGAGGGCCACGGCGTCGGGCAGCAGGGTCTTCTCGTCCCCGATCACCTCGAGCTTGACCCAGTCTGTGTGCAGCGCCTCGCGCGCCAGCCGTGCCGTGAGCACCGCCTCGGCGGCGCCCAGGCAGCCGGCGGTGTTCGGGAGCGGCATGATGCCCAGCTCGCGGATGGTCTCCAGGACTCCGCCGCCCTCCTCCAGGCTGGTGCGGCGCAGGGAGACGGTGGTCAGCTCGGTACCGGAGGCGACCAGCGCCGCCCGCAGGTGCTCCAGGTTGGCGCTGCCGCCGGTGCCCGTGATCAGCCGCGAGCCGAACTCGCGGCCCGCGATGACCAGCGGATCGGATTCAGCCACCCTGGACCGCCGTCAGCACCTCGACGTTGGCGTAGGCGGGCAGTTCCTCGTCCCACCGGGATCGCGGGTGCACCGCCCCGTTGACAGCGATCGCCACGCCCTGATCGGGCAGCCCGAGCTGCTCGAGCAGCGACTGCGCCGACGTCCCGTCGAGCACCTGGCGGTCGTCACCGTTCACCGTCAGTTCCATGCCTGCACCTCCTGCTGAAGAACCATATCGGCCGCCCGCGCGCCCGTCACCGGGGCGAGCAGCAGCCCGTTGCGTCCGTGCCCCGTCGCCGCGTAGACCCGGCCACCGATCGGCGCGATCACCGGAAGGTTGCCCGTGGTCGTGGGCCGCAGTCCCGCTGTCACCTCGATCAATTCGTACTCGCGCAGGAACGGCAGCACGGTGAAGGCATCGTCGAGCAGCTCTACCACCGGTCCAATCCGCACGCCGAGGTCGCGGTCGTTCTCGTACTGCGTGGCTCCGACGACCACGCCGTCCGCGCGGGGCACCACGTACACGTGCCGGCCGCGCACCCGGGCGCGCACCGTCACCTCCGGGGGCGGCAGGCACGTGGGCCCGCGCCGCAGCCGCACCACCTCGCCCTTGACGGGCCGGATGCCGAGGTCCGGCCGCAGCGAGGCCGAATCGACTCCGGCGCAGACGATCACCGCATCCCCGGGCAGCTCCTCGAGCGCGGCGGGACCGTCCACCGACTCCGCGCGGAAGTCCACACCCGCGGCCCTACACGCCGCGAGCAGCGCACGGTGCACCAGCCGGTTGTCCACCGCGATCTCCTGCGGCGCCCGCGCCGCCGCCCGGATCCGCGGTGCCGCACCGGGAACGGCGCGGGCCGCCGCGGACGGGCGGATCGGGCCGAACCGCGCCGGGTCGTCCACCGCGGCGGCGATGGTGTCCAGCTCGGCGGCGTCGCCCTCGTCCACCGCGAGGTGCACTGTGCCCCGGGCGGTGATCAGCGGACCGTCGGCGAAGGGTTGCAGCGCGCTCGCGAATTCCTCCCACAGGCCCAGGGATTCGACGCCCAGCCGGTGCAGCTCGTCCTCCCCCGGCCACGCCTCGGAATCGGGGGCGATCATGCCGCCGGCCACCCAGGAGGCACCCGACCCCGGCCGCGGATCGACGACGGTGACGGCACCGCCCCGCAGGGCCAGGGATCGGGCGACGGTGAGGCCGACGGTGCCGCCGCCCACGACGGTCACACTCATCTTCACGCTCACGAAATCCTTCCTTCGCCGGCATTACCCGGATCAGGTCTGACGGTCAGGGGCGCGACGTGCCCCACTCTCAGCCCCGCGGCGGGAGCTCCCGTGTGTACGTGTTCCAGCCTACTCCGCCGGGCCTACGCTGGGGCCATGATCTCCCCCCGCGAGCGGCTCGCCTCCGCCTCCCTGTACCTGTGCACCGACGCCCGCCGCGAGCGCGGCGACCTGGCCGAGTTCGTGGCGGCGGCGCTGCGCGGCGGCGTCGACATCGTGCAGCTGCGCGACAAGGGCTCGGCCGGCGAGCGGGAGTTCGGAGCGCTCGAGGCGGCGCAGGAGATCGAGATCGTCGCGCGGCTGCGGGAGATCGCCCACGAGCACGGCGCGCTGGTCGCGGTGAACGACCGCGCCGACGTCGCCCTCGCCGCCCGTGCCGACGTGCTGCACCTCGGGCAGGACGATCTGCCGGTACCGGTGGCCCGCGCGATCGTCGGACCGGACGTCGTCATCGGCCGGTCCACGCACGACGGCACCCAGGCCCGCGCGGCCGCCGCCGAGGACGGCGTCGACTACTTCTGCACCGGACCGTGCTGGCCCACTCCCACCAAGCCCGGCCGCTCCGCGCCGGGCCTGCCGCTGGTGCGGGAGACCGCCGCCGCGTCGCCCGCGCGGAAGTGGTTCGCCATCGGCGGCATCGATCTGCCCCGCGTGCCCGAGGTGACCGCCGCGGGCGCCGACGCGATCGTCGTGGTCCGCGCCATCACCGCCGCCGACGACCCCGAAGCCGCCGCCCGCGCCCTCAAGGCCGCCCTCATCGCCGGCTGAGCCGATGTCCTCCCTAGCGGGACGTTCAGCACCTTCGCGTGTCGTGCATTCCCTACGTCCATGGACGTAGGGAGGTGGCCGCCCCGCTAGGGAGAGCGACGAGCGCAGCGAGCGGCAGCGGTGACGAGGCTAGTCCGAGGCGAGGGCGCGAACCTGGACCTGCAGGTCCGGCCAGGCGGTGGCGAAGGCGGGATGCAGTTTGCGCTCGAGCACCGCGTCGAGCGGCACCCACTCGAGCGCGGTCGACTCCTCGTTCGGCACCAGTTCGCGGGGCTCGACGAGGCGGGCGAGCACCGTCGTGTAGGTCCAGCCGACCTGGGAGCGGGCGGTGACCACCTCGGAGAGGACCTCGAGTGCGGTGGGCGGGAGCCCCGTCTCCTCGAATGCCTCGCGCAGCGCCGCGTCGGCGGCCGACTCGTGCGAATCGCGCGCACCACCCGGCAGCGCCCACGTGCCGCCCTGGTGACTCCACCACGCCCGGTGCTGCAGTAACACCCGGCTCTCGTCCTGCGACAGAGCCAACAGACCCGCCGCACCGAACCGGCCCCAGAACCGGGACCCGTCCGGGTCGCGGACCCAGCCGTTCCCGTCACCCAACATGGCACCCACCGTAGCCGACGACGTGCCGCTCGGGGCGCGCTCAATGCGCGTCATCACGACGGTGAGCGGGGCTCGCGCGATAGGGTCGCAGGGAGCATGTCCGCGGTGGCCCGACCCCGGCCGAAGGGTGCGACAGACGGGAAGGAGCAGACGGTGACAGCCCAGGCGTCGAAGAATCGGCAGCTGTCGTCACTGCGCCTTCGTTCCTTCCCGGAATCGTCGGTCTTCGCGGAGCTGCGGGAGTTCTTCACTTCCAGTCCCGGCAAGCTCGTTTCAATGGCGCTGGTGCTCATCACGATGTGCCTGTTCGCCGGGTGGTTCACCTCTGCGGCGCAACTCTCGCGCACCGAGGTGCTGCAGCAGAACCTGGCGGACTACGAGCCGCGCGCGCACGCGGCGCAGGTGCTCTACAGCTCGCTGTCGGCGGCCAACGAGTCGGCCAACGCGGCGTTCGTCGCCGGGGGCCTGCCGTCGGACGAGATCCAGAACAGCTACAGCATCGCGCTGGCGACGGCGGGGAAGGCGCTGATCACCTCCGCGACCAGCCTGCCCGCCGACGACGGCCGGGCCCACGACAACCTCGACACCCTCGCGATGAACCTGCCCGTCTACACCGGGCTGGTGGAGACGGCGCGCACCAACAACAGGCTCGACAACTCGGTGGCCGCCGCGTACCTCGCGACCGCGTCGACCCTGATGCAGGACACCATGCTGCCCGCGGCCGAAAGCTTCTACCGCGAGGAGACGGAGAACCTGCGCAACACGCACGACCAGTTCGCCGCGCCGCCGTGGGCGATCTACGGCGTGCTCGGCATCGCGCTGGCCTCGGTGCTGCTCACCCACCAGTACCTGGCCCGGCGCACCCAGCGGCGGGTGAACCGCGGGCTGGTGGTCGCCGCCGCGACGCTCACCGTCGCGATGACGTGGGTGGTGATCGCTGGGCTCACCTCCTCGACCTACTCCATGCGCGCCGAGCAGCGCGGGACCGCCGCCGTCGACACCCTCTCCCAGGCCCGCACGCTCACGCAGAAGGCCCGCTCGATGGAGACGATGGGGCTGGTGCAGCGCGGCGCCGGGCGCGGGGTGCCGGCCTCGGCCTTCGCCGAGACGCTGCAGCGCGCCGAGCAGGACCTGGAAACGGTCGGCGATGCCGATCCGCAGATCGCCGCCGCCGTGCAGGCCGCCCGCTCCGACGCGCAGCGCTGGGTGATCGCGCACCAGCAGATCGCGGCCCGCGAGGCGACGGGCGACTACCTGGGCGCGACGCGTCTGGCGATCGGGAGCGATCCCGGGTCCGCGGCGGTCGCCTACCGCTCCCTCGACGGTCACCTGACCGCGGCGATCGACCGCGCCCGCACGATCTACCGGGACAACGTCAACACCGCCCGCTACGCGATCGCCTTCTCCGGCCCCGGCGCGTTCATCCTGTGCGTCCTCGCCGCCGCCGGGATCGCGGCGGGCTTCTACCCCCGGGTCAGGGAGTACCGATGATGCGCCGCACCCTCAGTGGAATCGCCCTCGCCACGACCGTCGCGCTGGCGACGACGGGCTGCGTCGTCTCGGCCCCGGAGGCCCCGGGCGACGCGGTCACCGCCGTCACCCAGCCCGTCCCGGGGGCCGGCGCCGTGGTCCCCATGGACGCCCCGATCCCGCCCGAGGTCTCGATGTGCACCGCCACCCCGTCGCCGTCCGGGCTGCCGACGCCGGGACAGATGGCGCCCGGCACGACCATGGCCGACATCGCGGACCGCGGCCGCCTCGTCGTGGGCATCGACATCGGCTCGAACCTGCTGTCGTTCCGCGATCCGATCACCGGCGAGATCAAGGGCTTCGACGCCGACATCGCGCACCAGCTCGCCGCCGCGATCTTCGGCGATCCGAACCGCGTCCACTTCCGGATCCTCTCCACGGCCGAGCGGCAGAAGGCGCTCGAGGAGGGCACCGTCGACGTGGTGGTCAAGACCATGTCCGCCACCTGCGAACGGGCGAAGTCGGTCGCCTTCTCCGCGACCTACTTCATCGCGCAGCAGCGCATTCTGGCGCCGCGCGGGGCGCCGATCAACACCGTCGGCGATCTCTCCGGCCGCCGGGTGTGCGAGGTCCGCGGCACCACCTCTCTCGACCGCGTGCGCCGCCTGGTGCCCAGCGCCACCGTCGTGGCGGCCGATTCGTGGTCCGACTGCCTGGTGATGCTGCAGCAGGCGCAGGTCGACGCGGTCTCCACCGACGACGCGATCCTCGCCGGTCTCGAGGACCAGGACCCGAACCTCACCATCACGGGCCCGTCGATGGGTCTGGAGTACTACGCGGTCGGCGTCGGGAAGAACAAGACCGACCTGGTGCGTTTCATCAACGGGGTGCTCCTGCGGATGGCCTTCGACGGGACGTGGATGCGCCTGTACAACGAGTGGTTCGCGCCGTCGCTCGGCCAGGTGTGGTCGGCGCCCGCGGCGAGGTACGAGGGGTAGTGATGCACGATGGCTGACGAGATCGAGGAGCCGGAAGGCACGCAGGCGCAGGTCGTCTCGTTCGACGATGACGACGAGGAGCAGGGCACCGTCGGCGCGCCGATGGCGAACCTGTTCGACGACACCGAGCCCCCGCCGGTCGGCACTCAGGTCACGACGGTGCCCCCGCCCGCCCCGGCGGTGGCGACCGAGGCCACGCCGCGGTTCGGCAACGGGCCGGTCCGCACGGCCAGCACCACGCGCGTCGCGGCGCGCCGTCGCGTGGGCGGCGGCCTGGTCGAGATCCCGCGGATCATCGAGGTCGATCCGTCCGAGGCGATCCGCACCAATCCGATCATCGCGGAGGGCAAGCGCTACTGCTGGAACTGCCGCAAGCCCGTCGGCCGCGCGCACGACGGCGAGCCCGGCGCCCTGATCGGCACCTGCCCGCACTGCGGTGCCCGGTTCTCCTTCGAGCCGGCGCTCGAGCCCGGCGACATCGTGGCCGACCAGTACGAGATCAAGGGCGCCATCGCGCACGGCGGCATGGGCTGGATCTACCTGGCCACCGACCTGAACGTCGTGGACCGCCCCGTCGTGCTCAAGGGCCTGCTCAACTCCGGTGACGCGCAGGCGCAGGCCGTCGCCGTCTCCGAGCGGCGCTTCCTCGCCGAGATGACGCACCCGTCGATCGTCAAGATCTACAACTTCGTCGAGCACCCCGATCCGGACGGCACCCGGATCGGCTACATCGTGATGGAGTACGTGCCGGGCAAGACCGTCAAGGACATCCTGGGCGAGGCGGCGGACGACGCCGACGCGAAGGTCGAGGTCGAGCAGGCCATCGCGTACATCCTCGAGGTGCTGCCCGCCCTCGGCTACCTGCACAGCCTGGGACTGGCGTACAACGACCTCAAACCCGACAACATCATGATCAGCGAGGAGGACGTCAAGCTGATCGACCTGGGCGCCGTCGCCCCGCTCGCCGGTTACGGATACATCTACGGCACACCGGGATTCCAGGCGCCGGAGATCGCGCGGACCGGCCCGTCGGTGGCCTCCGACGTCTACACGGTGGGTCGCACCCTCGCCGTCCTGGTCTCCGACATGCCGATGGAGAAGGGGCGCTACGTCGACGGTCTGCCCTCCCCCACCGAGGACGACACCCTCGCGAAGTACAACTCGCTGTACCGGCTACTGGTGAAGGCGACGGCGGAGGACCCGGAGGAACGCTTCGCCTCGGCGGCGGAGCTCACCGATCAGCTGCTGGGCGTGCTCCGGGAGTGCTTGTCCACCAAGTCCGGTGAGCCGCGCCCCGGGTTGTCGGTCGTGTTCACGCCGCAGCGCTCCACCTTCGGCGTGGAGCTGATGCTGCGCGCCGTCGACCCCGACCCCGAGGTGCACGACGACCGGCTGCGCGCGCCGGAAGTCCTGGCAGCACTGCCGATCCCGATCGCCAACCCGTCCGATCCCGCGGCCGGCGTGCTCGCCCTGACGATGCGCAGCGACCCCACCCAGGTGCTCGATTCGCTGGCCGAACTGCGCGAGGCGATGGCCGGCACCGTCGAGATCGATCTCGCGGAGGCCCGCGCGCACCTGGAACTGGGCGAGGTGGACGCGGCCACGACGCTGCTCGATTCGCTGGCCTCGCGCGAGCCGCACCGCTGGCAGGTCACCTGGTACCGCGCCGAGACCGCGCTCATGCAGGGTGAGTACGCCGCCGCCTACGACTACTTCGAGACGGTGACGGACCAGGCCCCCGGCGAGGCCGCCCCCAAGCTCGCCGCCGCGGTGGCGGCCGAGTTCTGCTACCTCTCCGGCGAATCCGACCCGAACGGGTGGCGCGACCGGGCCCGCCAGCGGTACGAGAGCGTGTGGCGCACCGACCGCGGCATCATCTCGGCGGCCTTCGGCGCCGCCCGCATGCGTCGCGCCGCGGGCGACATCGTGGGCACCGTCGAGATCCTCGACCAGGTGCCCTCGACCAGCCGGCATTATCACAACGCATTGTGTTCATCGGTGGTCGCGCTGGTGCACGGCCGCGATCTCGCGGACGTCACCGAGGCCCAGCTGCACGAGGCGGCACGGCGCGTGCGCACGCTGCCCAAGTCCGAGTTCCGCCGGCTGCAGTTGCGCGCCCTCGTGCTCGGCGTGGCGCTGGGCTGGGTGCAGCACCGCAACCAGCACGGCCGCCTCGACGGCACCAGCACCCTGCTCGACCACGCCCTCACCGAACGCGGACTGCGCAGGGCCACGGAGAAGTCCTTGCGCGACATCGCCGCGCTCGCCGAGCGCAAGCGCCAGCGGCACGCCCTCGTCGACCTGGCGAACGCGATCCGCCCGCGCACCCTGTTCTGATCCTGCTGCGCTCCCTAGCGGGGCGGCCACCTCCCTACGTCCATGGACACGGGGAATGCACGACACGCCGGGGCGCTGCACACCCCGCTAGGGAGCGGCACCACCAGCCCTGCGCACCCCGCTAGGGAGCGGCACCACCAGCCCTGCACACCCCGCTAGGGAGCAGCACCACCAGCCCAGCACGCCCCGCTAGGGAGTGGCGTCGCCGGTGCGGCGCTCCCCGATCGGGATGATGCACGGGCGGCCGGGGGCGACGGGATCGTCGATCACCTTCGAGTGGAGCCCGAAGGTCTCGCGCAGCATCTCCTCGCTGATCACGTCCGTGGGCGTGCCCTGGGCGACCACGGCACCGTCGCGCATGGCGATGATGTGGTCGCTGTAGCGGATGGCGAGGTTCAGGTCGTGCAGCACCATGACGACGGTGCGCCCCTGGCTGCTGAGCTCGTCCACGAGATCGAGCACGTCGAGCGCGTGCGAGAGATCGAGGTAGGTGGTCGGCTCGTCGAGCAGGAGCAGGTCGGTGCCCTGCGCGAGCGTCATCGAGATCCACACCCGCTGGCGCTGACCGCCCGAGAGGGAGTCGACGGGGCGGTCCGCGAGGTCGCGCACCCCCGTCTGCTCCAGCGCGGCGTCGACGACATCGGCGTCGTCGGAGCTCCACTGCCGCAACCACGACTGGTGCGGGTGCCGGCCGCGCGCGACGAGGTCGCCCACGGTCAGTCCCTCCGGGGCGAGCGGGCTCTGCGGCAGCAGGCCCATCGTCGTGGCGATCTGCTTCGACTTCAGCTTGGCGATGTCGGCCCCGTCGAGCACCACGTGCCCGGACGAGGGCTTGATCAGGCGAGCCAGCGTGCGCAGCAGCGTGGACTTGCCGCAACCGTTGGGCCCGATGATCGTGGTGACCACCCCGGTCGGGATGTCGAGATCGAGCTCCTCGAGGACGGAGACCTGCCCGTACCCGGAGGTGACCTTGCGGGCACCCAGGCGCGACGGTGCCGTCGTCGCGCCGTGGTGCGGCTCGTTCTGCACAGCGTCGGTGGTGGTCACTTGGCCCCCTTGAGGTTCTGGCGGACGAGGAGATAGACGAGGAACGGTCCGCCCACGGCCGCGGTGATGATGCCCACCGGCAGCGCGACGGAGAACAGCGTGCGGGCGGCGAGGTCGGCACAGGAGAGCAGGGCCGCGCCCATCAGCGCCGACGGGATCAGCGGCGGCGTGGGCAGCCGGGTCAGGCGCATCGCCAGCTGCGGCGAGACGAAGGCGATGAAGCCGATGGGGCCGGCGGCGGCGACGGCCGCGGAGGCCAGCAGCACCGAGGCGATGAGCAGGACCGCGCGGTTGACGCCGAGGCGCACGCCCAGCCCCAATGCGACGTCGTCGCCGAGCTGGACGGCGCGCAGCGGGAACGCCGCCGCGAGCGCGATGACCGCGGCCGGGACGCCCAGCCCCAGGGCCGTCCACACGTCCGACCAGTCGCGGCTCTCGAGCGAGCCGACCAGCCAGGTCTGCGCGCGGGCCACGTCGCGGATGTCCGCGCGCACCAGCATCCAATCGACGAGCGCGCGCATGAGGAAGGTGATGGCGATGCCGACCAGGATCAGCCGCATCCCGTCGACGCCGCCGCGGACGGCGAGCAGGTAGACCAGGCCGCCGGTGAGCAGGCCGCCGGCGACCGCGACGACGGGGAGCCCGAAGTCGGTGTTCAGGGTCGCGGCGAGCGTGCCGGTGGAGGTGACGAGGAAGACGGCCGCCACGCCCGCGCCGGCGGTCACGCCGAGGATGTCGGGGCTGGCCAGCGGGTTACGGGCGATCGACTGCACGATCGCGCCGGACATGCCGAGGGCGGCGCCGACCACGAGGCCGACGAGGGCCCGGGGCATGCGCAGCTCCATGACGATGAAGTGCGTGGTCGAGTCGCCCGTGCCGACGAGGGCCTGCAGCACCTCGCCGAAGGTCATCGGGAAGGCGCCCAGACGGATGCTGGCGCAGAACGCGATGAAGGCGACGACGGCCAGCGCGACGGTGACCGCGACGGGCCAGGGCCGCCACACGAAGGAGACGACGGTGCCGAACCGCAGGCCCGGCCGGATCGGGGGCTTCTTCTGCTCGTCGACCTGCTCCAGGGTGGTGCTCATACCTTGACCGCCTTCCGCCACCAGACGAGAGCCACGAAGAAGGGGGCGCCGAACAGCGCCACCACGATGCCGACCTCGAGCTCGCCGGGGCGGGCGACGACGCGGCCCACGATGTCGGCGGCGAGCAGCAGCCAGCCGCCCATCAGTGCCGAGTAGGGCAGCAGCCAGCGGTAGTCGGGGCCGGTGAAGTAGCGCACGATGTGCGGCACCATCAGGCCGAGGAAGGAGATGCTGCCGCAGGCCGCGGTGGCCGCGCCGACGAGCAGGGTGATCGACGCGATGCCGACGGTACGCGCCAGGTTGATGTTCAGGCCCAGGCCCTTGGCGACGTCGTCGCCCATGTTGAGCAGGTTCACGGCCGGGCCGTTGGCCAGGGCGAGGATCATGCCGATCGCGATGAACGGCGACACCACGACGATGATGTCGAAGCCGCGGCCGACGACCGCGCCGGCGTTCCAGAACCGCAGCGTGTCGAGCGAGGCGTTGTCGCTCAGGGCGATCGCGGAGGTCATCGAGCTCAGGAACATCGCCACGCCCATGCCGGCGAGCACCAGCGTCAGCGGCGAGCCCACGCCCCGGCCGATGCTGGAGAGGCCGAAGACGAGGAGCGCGGTGAGCGCGGTTCCGAGGAAGGCGAACCAGACGTACTGGATCGGCGCGGTGAGGCCACCGAGGAAGGTCGCGCAGACCACGGCGAACGCGGCGCCCTGGGTGAGGCCGAGGAAGCCCGGGTCGGCGACGGGGTTGCGGGTGTGCCCCTGGATCAGCGCGCCTGCCAGCGCGAGCGCCGCGCCGGCGATGAGCGCCAGCAGCGTGCGCGGCACGCGCAGCGTCTGGACGATGATCGCGGCCTGGTTGAGCTCGGGATCCGCGGGGTTCGGCCCGGTGGTGTACTCGTGCCACAGTCCGTCCCACACCAGGGAGGGCGCGAGGCTGCGCGAGCCGATCGCCAGCGAGGCGATCACGGTCACCACCAGCAGTACGAGCAGCAGCACCAAACCGAACAGGCGCCGCTTGCGCCGGGCGGCGCCGGACGTCGCCGTCGATCGCGCGGGCGGGGTGCCCCCGGCGGGGGCCTCCTCAGTCGCAGATAGGGTCACAACCGTAATGATAGGCTGCCCTTCATTCTATGGAAGGGGCGGTATGCGTCTGGTCTCGACGGTGCTCGCGATCGTGCTCACATTCTCTCTCGCAGCGTGCGGGTCGGACTCCGGTCGGAGCTCCTCGGACGACGCCCCGGCGGGCCCCCAGCGGGTGGCCTCGCTGGGCCTCGGCGACGTGGACACACTGCTCGCGCTCGGCGTCGTCCCCGTGCTGGTCGCGCCCTGGGCCCAGGACGCGAAGGAGCCCGTCGGCGAGTGGTCGAAGCCGCTCCTGCAGGGCAAGAACCCGCAGATGCTGCTCGGCACCGGGACGAACCTCGACACCAAGGCCATCGAGACCCTCGCCGCCGCGAAGCCGGACGTGATCGTCGCGGTGAACTCCGGTTTCGACGACGCCACCTTCACGCGCCTCGAGGCGATCGCCCCCGTCGTCCGGCGGCCCGCGCAGTTCGCGGCCTGGGGCGTGCCCTGGCAGGACCAGGTCCGCGCGATCGCCGGCGGCATCGGGCGCTCGGCGCAGGGCGATGCGCTGATCACCAAGACCGACGGGACCATCCGCCGCACGCAGGAGCAGCACCCGCAGTATCAAGGGAAGACGGCCGCCACCGTCCTGCCCAAGTCCGACGGCGGCTTCTACGCCTACGCCACCACCGACGGCCGCGGCCAGGTGCTGACGATGCTCGGCTTCACCCTGCCGCAGACGATCACTTCGCTGATCCCCGAGGGGAAGTTCTTCGCCGAGATCCCCGCCGAGCGCGTGGACGTGCTCGACCTCGACGCGCTCGTCTACCTCGACTACGGCACCAAGGTCTCCGAGGACACCGCCTTCCGGTCCCTTCCCGTCAACCGCGACAAGCGGGTCACCACCATCGACCGGACGATCGGCAACGCCATGTCCATGCCCAACCCGGTCACCATCGAGTGGGTGCTGCAGCAGCTGCCGCCGCGGCTGCCCTCCTTCGCCTGACGGCACCGTCGCCGCGGGTCGCGGCGGCCCGGCCGTACCGCGCCCGCGTCAGCGCTTCGCGAGGTACATCCGGGTCGGCTGGGTCCGGCCCCGCAGCACGTCGACGGGGCCCTCGCGCCACCGCGCGCCCTCGGCCGGGTCGGCGGTCTCGACCGCCGGGGCCGAGGCCCACGGCACCGTCGGGTCCGCCTTGGCGTAGGTCGACAGGCGCGCGGCCTCGTTGACCGGATCGCCGATCACGGTGTACTCGAACCGATCCGCGGCACCGACGTACCCGGCCACGACGACACCGTGGGTCACGCCGCAGCCGGCGCGCACCTCGGGCACCTCGCGGGCGAGGCGCCGCATCATCGCGCGGGCGGCGGACAGGGCCGCGCCGGCCGGATCGGTGAGCGGGGCGGGCGCGCCGAAGATCGCCAGGACGGCGTCGCCCTCGAACTTGTTGACCAGCCCACCGCGGCTGTTGACCTCGGCGACGACGACGCCGCAGAACCGGTTGAGGATCTGCACCACCTCGGCGGCGGGGCGCTGCGCGGCCAGCGCCGTGGAGCCGACCAGATCGATGAAGATCACCGCGACGGTCTGCTCGACGCCGCCGAGCTCGGGTTCGCTCTCGATGGTGGCGCGGGCGACCTGCTCGCCGACCTGCCGGGCGTAGAGGTCGCGCACCCGCTCACGCTCACGCAGCCCGGCGGCCATCGCGTTGAACCCGGATTGCAGATCCCCCAACGAGGTCCCGTCGTAGACCACGACCTCGGTGTCGTAGCGGCCCTCGGAGACCCGGCGCATGCCGGTGGTCACGCTCTTGACCGGCGCCGACACGCGCGAGGACGAGAGCAGGTTGAAGGTCATGCCCGCGAAGAAGCCGCCGGCGGCCAAGGCGCACATGCTCACGGCGATGCCGCGCACGGTGGCGGCGGGCTCGAACAGCGCGAACAGCGCGACGGTGATGACGCCGAGGAAGGGCAGGCCGGAGCCGAGCAGCCACAGCCGCAGCGAGCGGCCCTGCAGGCTCTGGTGCCGGGGCTCGGGGCGGGTGACCTGGAGCGCGATCGCCGTGACGGGACGCAGGCTGAACTCCGTCAGCACCCGCACCACACCCGAGGTCATCAGCCCGGCGCCGAGCACCACCAGCGAGACCTTCGGCACCAGGTCGGCGTCGACCCGGCCGTAGAGCCAGCCGAACAGGATCGCTGCGCACAGCCAGGCGAGCATCTCGAACCAGTACAGGCGGCGCGGCAGCGCCAGCGCGTCGGCGGCCTCCTGCGGCGTGGGCGGATCCTCCCCTCCCGTCCAGCGCAGCGAGCGGAACACCAGCCAGAAGGTGTAGAGATGCCCGACGACCAGGCCCGCCGCGATGTACGACGGCACCGCCACGGTGTTGATCGTCTGCAGTTCGGGGCGCTGCACGGAGGGCTCGGGGATGCCGACCACGATGAGCATGGCCGCGAAGCCGCCGCCGATCAGCGTGGCCACCGAGGAGCTCACCGCGATCAGCGCGACGGTGCGCGTGCGGCGCTCCCGCGCGCCCTCGGTCCGCGTGCCCAGCAGCGGCGAGCCGTAGTCGGCCCCGTCGCCCTCGGATCCCGCGGCGAGCCCGAGGGGCATCAGAGTGCCGCAGCCTCGCGGGCGATCGCGAGCTCCTCATTGGTCGGGATCACGAGCACCGCCACGGGCGCCTCGTCGGGCGAGATCCAGGTGGGCTCGGTGACGCGGCCGGCGTTGCGCTCCGGATCGACGACGATGCCGAATCCCTCGAGCCCGGCGAGGGCGTCGGCGCGGACCTGGGCCGCGTTCTCGCCGACGCCCGCGGTGAAGGTGATCGCATCCACCCGCCCGAGGTCGACGAGGTAGGCGCCGATGTAGCGGCGCAGGCGGTGGATGTAGACGTCGTAGGCGAGCCGCGCGTGCTCGTCGCCGTTCTCGATGAGCGTGCGCAGCGCCCGGAAGTCGTTCTCACCGGAGATGCCCCGCAGGCCCGAGCGGCGGTTGAGCAGGTCGTCGATCTCGTCGATCGTCATGCCGATGGTCCGGGCGAGGTGCAGCACGAGACCGGGATCGATGTCGCCGCTGCGCGTGCCCATGACGAGCCCCTCGAGCGGCGTCAGGCCCATCGACGTGTCCACCGCGCGGCCACCGCGCACCGCGGAGGCCGAGGCGCCGTTGCCCAGGTGCAGCACGATCTGATTCACCTCGGCGTCCGGCCGCCCGAGGAACGCCGCAGCCCGCTGCGAGACGTACTCGTGCGAGGTGCCGTGGAAACCGTAGCGGCGCAGCGCGTGCTCGGTGGCCAGCTCGCGGTCGATCGCGTAGGTCGCGGCGGCCGGCGGCAGGTCGTAGAAGAAGGCGGTGTCGAAGACGGCCACCTGCTTCACGCCGGGCAGCAGCTCGCGCGCCACCTCGATGCCCTGCGCGTTCGCCGGATTGTGCAGCGGCGCGAGCGAACTGAGCCGACGGATCTCGGCGAGAACGTGATCGTCGATCAGCGTGGGCGAATGGAAGGAGCGACCGCCGTGCACCACCCGGTGCCCGACGGCGGCGATCCCGGCGGGGGTGCCCGCACCGTCGGTGAGGTCGAGGCCGCGCCCGGCGAACTCCTCGAAGACCCGGCGCAGCGCCGCCTTGTGGTCGGGCACCTCGCTCTCGCCGATGCGCTCGACGATGCCGCCGTGCACCACCTCACCCGTCTCCGGGTGCAGCAGTTGGTACTTCAGCGACGACGAGCCGGAGTTGAGGACCAGGACCGTCCCCGAGACCGCGGTCATGACCGCCCCTCTCCCGCGGCGCGCTCCGCCGCGAACGCCTGCGCCTGGATCGCCGTGATGGCCACGGTGTTGACGATGTCCTCGACCAGCGCGCCGCGCGAGAGATCGTTGATCGGGGCGTTGAGGCCCTGCAGCACCGGGCCGATCGCGATCGCGCCGGCCGAGCGCTGCACGGCCTTGTAGGTGTTGTTGCCCGTGTTCAGGTCCGGGAAGACGAGGACGGTCGCCTTGCCCGCCACCGCGGAGTCGGGCATCTTCGAGGCGGCGACGCCGGGGTCGACGGCGGCGTCGTACTGGATCGGGCCCTCCACCAACAGCTCCGGGGCACGCTCGCGCACGAACCCGGTCGCGGCGCGCACCTTGTCGACGTCGGCACCCGTGCCGGATTCGCCCGTCGAGTACGACAGCATCGCCACCCGCGGGTCGATCCCGAATTGGGACGCGGTCTGCGCCGAGGAGATCGCGATGTCGGCGAGCTGGGTGTCCGTCGGGTCCGGGACCACGGCGCAGTCGCCGTACGCGAGCACCTTGTCCGCGAGGAGCATGAGGAAGATCGACGACACCGTCGAGACACCGGGCTTGGTCTTGATGATCTCGAACGACGGCCGGATGGTGTGCGCGGTGGTGTGCGCGGCACCGGAGACCATCCCGTCGGCCATGCCCAGGTGCACCATCATCGTGCCGAAGTAGCTGACGTCCACCACCGTCTCGGCGGCGCGCTCGAGCGTCATGCCCTTGTGCTTGCGCAGCTCGTAGTAGGTCTGTGCGAACCTGTCGATGAGGTCCGTCGCGCGCTTGGGATCGATGACGTCGGTGTCGCCGAGGTCGACGCCCAGTTCGGCGGCGCGGGCGCGCACGCGCGATTCCTGGCCGAGGATGGTCAGGTCGGCCACCTCGCGCTGCAGCAGCCGGCCGGCGGCGCGCAGGATGCGGTCGTCGCCGCCCTCGGGCAGCACGATGCGCTTGCGGTCCGCCCGGGCCCGGGCGAGCAGGCTGTACTCGAACATCTGCGGGGTGACCACGCCCGGGTTCGACACCTGCAGCGCCTCGAGCAGGTCGTCCGAGACGACATGCTTCTCGGTCAGCGCGATCGCGATGTCCACCTTGCGCTCGGACCCCGGCCCGACACGGCCGCGGGTCTTGGCCGCCAGCCGGGCGGTCTCGTAGGTGCCGTGCTCGACGGAGATGATCGGCACGTTCGGCTTGAGCCCGTCGACCAGCGCGGCGGTCATGGGGTGCGGCGCGTAGCCGCCGTTGAGGATGATCCCGGCCAGCGACGGGAAGCCGGCGGCGCGGTGCGCGGTGACCATCGCGAGCAGCACCTCGGAGCGGTCGCCGGGCGCGACCACGGCGACGCCCTCGGTGAGGCGCTCGAGGCTGTGCTCGGCGGTCATGCCCGCCACCAGCACGTCGAGGGCCTCGCGGGAGAGCAGTTCGGGATCGCCCCAGAGCAGCTTGCCGTCCATGGCCTCCATCAGCTCGCCGACGGTGGGCGCGGTGAGCACCGGCTCCTCGGGCAGCACCCACACCGGCAGGCCCGTGTCGGCCTTGAGCGCCGCGCACACCGCGTCGAGCTGCTTGGGGTCGCAGCGGTTGGCGATGATCGAGGCGGTGTGGGCGTGGTTGGCCCGGATCTCGGCCATCGACTGCTCGGCGACGGCGACGACCTGCTCCGGCGTCCGGTCGAGCGCCTTGACCGCGAGCAGGATCGACGAGCCGAGGTTGGCGGCGATCCGCGCATTGAAGGACAGCTCCGTCGGCGTGGTCACGTCCGTGTAGTCGGAGCCGAGCACCAGCACGAAGTCGCACTTGTCCGCCACGGCGTGGAACCGGCTGACGATCGCGGCGATCGCGGCGTCCGGATCCTCGTGCACCTGCTCGTAGCTGACGCCGACGCAGTCCTCGTAGTCGAGATCGGCGGTGGCCTGCTCGATGAGCAGCTCGAGGATGTAGTCGCGCTGCTCGCCGGTGGAGCGCGGAACGGGGCGGAACACCCCGATCGTCCATCCCGTGGAGGTGAGCAGGTTCATCGCTCCGAGCGCGATGGTGGACTTACCCGTATCGCCCTCGGGGGAGGCGATGTAGATGCTGGTCGTTTTCGGGGATCGCTCAGCGGTCTCGGCCATGGGCTCAACTATTGCAGTCGCGGATCAGCCCAGCGAACGCAGGCGGGGTGCCAGGTCGCGCTGGAAGTTGTCCAGGAATCGGCGCTGATCGTGGCCGGGGGCGTGGAAGACGAGATGGTTCAGGCCCGCGTCGACGTACTGCTTGACCGCGGCGACGGCCTCGTCCGGGTCGGAGGCGACGATCCACCGCTTGGCGACCTGCTCGATGGGCAGCTCATCGGCGAGCCGCTCCATCTCCGCGGAGCTGTTGACGCTGTGCTTCTGCTCTGCGGTCAGCGAGAGCGGCGCCCAGAAGCGGGTGTTCTCCAGTGCCAGGGCCGGGTCCGGGTCGTAGCTGATCTTGATCTCGATCATCTTGTCGAGCGCGTCGTAGTCGCGGCCGCCGATCTCGGCCCCGTCCTTGGCGGCGGGGATCAGCTTCTCGGTGTAGAGCTCCATGCCCTTGCCGGACGTGCAGATCATCCCGTCGCCCATACGGCCCGCGTACTTGGCGACGACGGGGCCGCCGGCCGCGATGTAGACCGGCACCGGCTTGTCCGGGATGTCGAACAGGACGGCGTCCTTGGTGTGGTAGTAGTCGCCCTCGAAGTTGGTGATCTCGCCGGACCACAGCTCGCGCATCAGCCGCACGGACTCGCGCAGGCGCGCGAAGCGCTCCTTGAACTCGGGCCACTCGCCCTGGAAACCGGTGGCGTACTCGTTGAGCGCCTCCCCCGTGCCGGCGCCGAGGAAGATGCGGTCCGGGTACATGCACGCCATGCTCGCGAAGGCCTGCGCGATCACGGCGGGGTTGTAGCGGAACGTGGGCGTCATCACCGAGGTGCCGATCTTCACGCGCTCGGTGCGCTCGCCGACGGCGGCCATCCAGGCCAGGGAGAACGGCGCGTGGCCGCCGTTGACGCGCCAGGGCTGGAAGTGATCGCTCACCGCGACCGAATCCATGCCCGCCGCCTCCGCGGCGACCGCGATCTCCACCAGCTCACGCGGCCCGAACTGCTCCGCCGATGCCTTGTACCCCAGCTGCAACTTCGCCATGACCTCACACTACTGGGCCACGGCGCGCTCGGCCTACGGTGCGGGAGCGGCCGCCGGATCATCGGCGCGGGAGGCGCCGTACTCGGTCTCGAAGACGCGGCCGTCCTTGGCCATGACCAGGCCGTAGGTGCTCACGATGACGGCGTCGGTGCGCGGATCCTCCTTGTCGACGCCGCCGTAGACCTGAGAGGCCTGGGTGTCGTCGAAGGTCTCGCCGCGCTCGGCGCCGCGGACCAGCACGTAGGAGCGCGCAGCGATCGCCTGCGCCTGCAGCGCGGCGATGCCTCCCTGGTCGGCCCAGCCGGGCGAGTTCTCCACGGGCACCACACTGCGCACGTAGTCCTCGATGCCCACGATGTTGAGCACACCGTCGTCGCGGGCGGCGAGCTTGCCGCGGTACTTGGCATTGTCGCCGCAGAACTGCAGGACCTGGTCGGGCGCGATGCCCTGGTCGGCCGTGAGCGGGCTGACGGTGCGATCCGGAGCGTCGACGGTGCCGAGCACGGGCCCGCCGCAGCCCTGGCGGATCGTCGCGGTGGTCCCGTCGATGCTGACGGCCTGCCCGGGCATGACCTGCTTGCCGCCGACGAGGGCGCCGGCCGGCGCGAGCACGTCGACGCGATTGCGCTCACTGAGCCGGACGGTGACGGGCAGCCCGGTGTGCACGGTACCGAGCGTCGTGCCCGGGTAGTAGTAGGCGAGGATCCGCTGCGCGTCCCACCCCTGCTTGGCGTAGGTGAGCGCACCGAGCTGACTCATGCCGCGCCCGTGACCGCCGGCGGAGCCCGGCGCGACATCACCCGGCGCGTCGACGAGGGTGGTCTCGGGCGGTGCGCCGGAGCCCGCCAGCACCCCGCCGATGGCGAGCGCGGGCACCGCCGCGACGAGCGCGGCGCGGACGGCACGGCTGCGCCGCGACCGCCGCGGGCCACCGTCGATCCACACGGGCATCCTCGGTTCTCCTTCGATCATCGGCCACGAGCCCGTGGGGCTGACGTGACTGTTGTTACTAATGAGACTCAAGTAAAGATCAAGGGTTGTCAAGCGCAGTCGCAACACACGGCGTCGCGAACCCCGCCGCGACCGGCCGCATCCGCAGCGATTCGAGGAATCGGCCGATATCGCGTCGGGGCCGGATATATCCGCCGCCAGGCGAGAATCGGCGGATTCCCCGAGGAGAACTCGCGTGCGCTCCACACCCCGGCAGGGCCGAGGATTCGCCGCCGGCGAACGACTGGACATGAACATAACTTTAGGTTCTAAGCTTGTATGCATGAGCATGGAATCAGTCGCCTGGAGCACCCTGTACCAGGGCAATCGGTCGCTGGACGCGCCGACGAGGAGCCCGCGCGAGACGCTGCGCCGGATGGGGCCGTTCGCCCGGCCACACCGCTGGCGACTGACCTGGTTCCTGCTGCTCTCGGTCCTGTCCGCTCTGCTCGCGGTCGCCACGCCCCTGCTCGCCGGCAAGGTGGTCGACCGGATCGTCGGCGGCGGACCGACGAGCACCGTCGTCGAGCTGGCGCTGCTCATCGCCGCGATCGCACTCGCCGGCGCCGGCGTCGATCTGCTCTCGCGCTGGTTCTCCTCGCGCATCGGCGAGGGCCTGATCTACCAGCTGCGCACCGCGGTCTTCGATCACGTGCAGACGATGCCGGTGGCCTTCTTCACCCGCACCCGCACCGGCGCGCTGGTCAGCCGCCTCAACAACGACGTGCTCGGCGCGCAGCGCGCGTTCTCCGACACCCTCGCCGGTGTCGTGACCAACGTCGTGACCCTCGCGCTGACGCTCGGCGTCATGCTCAGCATCTCCTGGCAGATCACCCTGCTCGCGCTGGTGCTGCTCCCGGTGTTCATCATCCCGTCGCGCAGCATGGGCCGGAAGATCGCCGCGATGTCGCGGCGCGCGGCCCGGCACAACGCGTCGATGAGCGACCAGATGACCGAGCGCTTCTCCGCGCCCGGCGCCACCCTGGTCAAGCTCTACGGCCGCCCCGAGATCGAATCGCACGAGTTCGCCTGGCGCGCGGGCGCGGTCCGCGACATCGGCGTGCGCACCGCGATGGCCCGCATGACCTTCGTGACCATGCTGACGCTGGTCAGCTCGCTCGCACTGGCGCTGGTCTACGGCCTGGGCGGCTTCTACGCGATCCGCGGCGACCTGCAGGCCGGCGCCGTCGTCGCCCTCGCCCTGCTGCTCACGCGCCTGTACGTGCCGCTCACCGCGCTCGCCAACGCGCGCGTCGAGGTGATGACGGCGCTGGTCTCCTTCGAGCGCGTCTTCGAGGTGCTGGACCTGGAGCCGATGGTGCGCGACGCCCCGGACGCCCGCGCGATCGCCAAGGGTCCCACCGAGTTGCGCTTCGACGGCGTCGATTTCGCCTACCCGTCGGCGGAGAAGGTCTCGCTCGCCTCGCTCGAGGAGGTCGCGCACCTGGACACCCGCGGCGGCGAGACCGTGCTGCACGGCATCGATTTCACCGCGGCGCCGGGCTCGATGGTGGCGCTGGTCGGAAGTTCCGGCGCCGGCAAGTCGACGATCGCGCAGCTCGCCACCCGCCTCTACGACCCCGACGCGGGTGCGATCACCCTCAACGGCGTCGACCTGCGTGAGATCACCGCCCGGAGCCTGCATTCCGCCGTCGGCCTGGTCACGCAGGACGGGCACCTGTTCCACGACACCATCCGCGCGAACCTGCTGCTCGCGAATCCGGAGGCGACCGATGCCGAGATCGGCGACGCGCTGCGACGGGCCCGCCTCGAGGAACTGGTGGCCCACCTGCCCGACGGGCTGGACACCGTCGTCGGCGAGCGCGGCTACCGGCTCTCGGGCGGCGAGCGCCAACGCCTGACCATCGCGCGGCTGCTCCTCGCGCAGCCCTCGGTGGTGATCCTCGACGAGGCCACGGCCCACCTGGATTCGACGTCGGAGGCCGCGGTGCAGGCCGCGCTCGGTGAGGCCCTGGCCGATCGCACCTCACTGGTGATCGCCCATCGCCTCTCGACGATCCGCGCGGCGGACCAGATCCTCGTGCTCGAGGCCGGGCGCATCGTCGAGCGCGGCACGCACGACACGCTGCTCGCGCGCGGCGGCCGCTACGCCGAGCTCTACCGCACCCAGTTCGCCGACCAGGCGGCGTGAGGACCGTCGGATCCGCGTGAGGACAGTCGGATCCGCAAGCCGGGCCCGGCGGACCGCCCCGCGCGCCTACCGTGAAGCCATGCTGAAGGTGATCGCGCAGGACTACATCCGGCCCGATGCGGTGGAGATCGTCCGGCCCCTCATGGAGGAGCTCGTCCGTCTCACGCGCACGGAGCCGCTCTGCATCAGTTACGAGCTCTTCCAGGATCGGGAGGATCCCGGCCACTTCGTCTACATCGAGTCCTGGCCGGACCGCGCCGCACTGGACGCGCACTGCGCCTCCGAGCACTTCCGCCGGCTCGTCCCGCAGATCGACGCGCACCGCCGGCAGGACGGAACGGCGACGCTGATGGACCCGGTCGCCTGACGACCGACCCCGGTCAGCCCTGGGCGATACAGAACTCGTTGCCCTCCGGGTCCTGCAGCACCGTCCACCGCACGCCCCACTCGTCGTGCTCGCGCAGCTGCGTCGCGCCCAGCGCGACGAGGCGCGCGACCTCGGCCTCACGGTCGTCCGCGTGCAGGTCCAGGTGCAGCCGGTTCTTGACCGTCTTGCCCTCGGGGACGGCGAGGAACATCATCCGCGGCAGCGCGGGTTCCGCGAACCCGACGGTGCGCATGAAGGCGTTGCCGTCGTTCTCGTCGACGGGCACGCCGAGCGCCTCCGACCAGAACGCCGCCTGCCTCGCGACATCGGCGCAGTCCAGGTTGATCATGTGCAGATGCAAGGCCATGTGGTCTCCTTCGTCCGGCCGAACGGCGCCCGATTCGCCTGACTCGAACGTTACGGTCGGGGTGTGACAACCGAGCACCGGACGACCGAACCGCTTCCCGATGACCTGCCCCACCTGCGCCGCTGCGTCGACCTCGCCCGTGCCGCCCTCGACGCGGGCGACGCGCCCTTCGGGTCGCTGCTCGTCTCCGGCGGCGCGGTGGTCTTCGAGGACCGCAACCGGATCGCGGGCGGCGACGGGACGCGGCACCCCGAGTTCGAGATCGCGCGGTGGGCGGCGGAACACCTCACGCCCGCCGAGCGCGCCACCGCGGTGACGTACACCTCGGGTGAGCACTGCGCGATGTGCAGCGCCGCGCACGCGTGGGTCGGCCTCGGCCGGATCGTCTACGCGGGCAGCACCGAGCAACTCGTCGCCTGGCACGCGGAATGGGGCCTGCCGCCCGCGCCCGTCGCGCCGTTGCCGATCGGCGTCGTCGCCCCGACGGTGCCGGTGTCCGGCCCGGAACCCTCCCTCACCGCGGAGCTGCGCGCGCTGCACGCCCGCGCCGCGGGGGTCGCACCGTGAGGCGGCTCGCCGTCGCCGGCGCAGCGCTCCTCCTGGCCGGGTGCGCGGCCCAGAACCCCTCCGCCGCACCGGTGCCGAGCAGCGCACCGTCGAGCGTGAGCGTTCCGGCACCGTCGTCGACGGTGCGCCCCGCCCCGCCCCCGGAGGCGACCCGGGCGCTGGTCCGCGCCGTCACCGACGGCGACCTCGCCGGGGCCCGCGCCGCCATCGCCGACGGTGCCGACCTCGAGGTCCGCATCGCCCGGGCCCGCACGGCACTGGTCGCGGCGACGAAGGCCGGGCACACCGAGATCGCGCTGGCGCTGCTGGACGCGGGCGCGGACCCGAACGCCAAGGACGACATGGAGGACTCCGCCTACCTGTACGCGGGTGCCGAGGGCATGACCGAGATCCTGGCGTCGACGCTGCGGCACGGCGCCGACGTGCGCAGCCTCAACCGCTACCGCGGGACGGCACTGATCCCCGCGTGCGAGCACGGGCACGTGGAGAACGTGAAACTGCTGATCGGCGCGGGCGTGGACGTGGACCACGTCAACGCCTCGGGGTGGACCTGCCTGCTGGAGGCGGTGATCCTGGGCAACGGCGACGCCGATCACGTGGAGACGGTGCGGCTCGTGCTCGACGCGGGCGCCCGCGCGGATCTCGCGGACCGGCAGGGCGTGACCGCCCGCGAGCACGCCGTCGCCCGGGGGCAGAACGCCGTCGTCGCGGAGATCGACCGCCGCCGCTGAGCGGGATCAGGCGCCGCGCTGCACCGCCCCTGGTCAGCCGCGCGGCCTCCGCGCCAGCACCACCACGAGTCCCAGCCCGAGGACGAGCGCGAGCGCGACGAGCGCCGGCCCGGACCAGTACGACTGCTTCGCAACGTTCCACCACGACAGGGGCGGCCCGGGAAGGCGGTGCTCCTCGGCGCCAGGCCCCGGTGGGACTCCGGTGACGTCGGGGGCGTCGGCGCGGCTGAGCACCGCGTTGCTGCAGATCGGATGCACCCACCGCGGGCCGCCGGGCTTGACGACCAGTCGGACCTCCTGACCGTCGAGGTAGTCGTCACCGCACGACGAATAGCGCCCGGACTCCGCGCGGATCACCGTCACTCGTTCGGGCGGTGCGCCGTGCATCGAGGTCACGCGGACCTGGAGGTCGACCGCGCGATCACCGATCAGCTGCTTCTCGACCACGCCGTTGACGACCGTGAGCTCCTTCGGAACCTCCACGGACGCGCAGGAGCACGCGGACGCGACCCCGCTCGAGCCCGGCACGACGACGCCGACCCCGAGCACTGCGAACAGTGTGGTGATCGCCGCTGCGCACCTGAGGAGCGTCCATCGCCTGGCCACACATCGAGTTTACGATGCGCAATGCGTGGGGTTCGCCCCTTTCGCAGGTCTCAGGCCGCCTCGCTGTGCGCCGTCTCCGCCTCGGTGAGCCGGTCGGAGAGGAACGCGACGGCCGTCTTGTACGCCGCCCACGACTCGGGGGTGAGCCCGGCGGCGACGACGAAGGCGTGCACCTGGCCGTCGTAGACGTGCACCTCGTTCTCGACGCCGGCGCGGTCGAGCGCGGCGTGCAGCTCCATCGCGTCCAGCTCCAGGGCCTCGCGCCGCGCGGCGAAGACGATGCTCGGCGGGAAGTAACGGGCGGTCGCATCGGTGGTCATGTCCTCCGGCCCGCGCAGCTCCTCGGGCCCACGGCCCAGCACGCGCCGCAGCCGGCGGATCTTGCCGAGCGGCAGCATGGCGTCGTGCCGCGAGGAGCGCGGCAGCCCGGCGCTGATGTCGAGGAACGGCGAGAAGCCGGCGAAGGCCGTCGGTCCCTGGATCTCCGCCTCGGCGGCGTACTGGATCACCTTGGCGCACACGTACCCGCCCGCGGAGTCGCCCGCCACGAGGATCCGGTCGAACTCGCCGGAGTCGAGCAGTTCGCGGTAGGCGGCGAAACCGTCGGCCACCGACGTGCCGACGCCACCGTCGGGGTACTGCCGGTACTCGACGTTGTAGACCGGCACCCGCAGGCCGCGCGCCAGGAGCGCGGCGATCCGGCGATGGGTGTCGAGGTTGCAGCCGATGAATGCGCCACCGTGGTAATAGACGAGCGCCGCGCGCGGGTGCGGGTCGGCGTCACCGTCGGGGATGATCCGCTCGGTCGGCACGCCGCCGAGCGTGATCTTCTCGATCCGCACGCCGCGCACCGACTGCGGGACCCGGCTCAGGTACGGCTCCGCCGCGCGCAGGACCGGCAGGGTCCGGTCACTCATCGGGAACAGGCGGAACACCGTCTTCATGAACATCCGGGTCAACCACAGCACGACCAGGGCACGCACACTGCGGCCTCGATGGGCGATGACGGCCATGTCGAACACTCCTTGTTACTGGCCAGTAATCTATCCTTCAAGCTTAGCCCTGCCGGTCGGTTCGGCGGCGTTCCTGTGACCTGACACAATCAACGCGAAGTCTTGTGTTCTCTGTCGTGCCCGTCTGCATATCCGGAGGAAGTCGGCCACCGTGGTCCCGAACGAGATCCCCCCGCAGTACCTGCTGTCCGCATCGGCCCCCGCGCCCCGGACCCTGATCGACATCCTCAAGGCGACAGTCGACGCCTTCCCCGAGGTCCCCGCCATCGACGACGGTGACGTGGTGCTCACCTACTCCGAGCTGTGGGAGGAAGTGCTCGAGGGCGCCGACTTCCTCGGCCGGAGCGGCGTGCGGGCCGGCGACCGCGTCGGCATCCGCATGCCGTCCGGGCACCGCTCGCTGTACGTCGCGATCCTCTCGACGCTGGCCGCCGGCGCCGCGTACGTCCCCGTCGACGCCGACGATCCGCAGGAGCGCGCCGATCTCGTCTTCGGCGAGGCCGCGGCGGCCGCGATCTTCACCGGCGACGGACTGTGGCGCGCGCCCGAGACCAAGGAGCGCGCGGCCGCGATCGAGGCCGGCACCGCCGAGCCCGGCAACCGCCTCCCCACGCCCGAGGACGATTCCTGGATCATCTTCACCTCGGGATCGACCGGCACCCCGAAGGGCGTGGCCGTCACCAATCTCAACTCGGCGGCGTTCGTCGACGCCGAGGCCCGACTGTTCCTGCAGGCCGAGCCCCTCAAGCCGGGCGACCGGGTGCTGGCCGGGCTGTCCGTCGCCTTCGACGCCTCCTGCGAGGAGATGTGGCTCGCGTGGCGCCACGGCGCCTGCCTGGTGCCCGCGCCGCGCTCGCTGGTGCGGTCCGGCATGGACCTCGGGCCCTGGCTCGTGTCCCGCGACATCTCCGTCGTGTCGACGGTGCCGACCCTGGCCGCCATGTGGCCGGCCGAGGCCCTGGAGGCCGTGCGCCTGCTCATCTTCGGCGGCGAGGCGTGCCCGCCCGAGCTGGCGCAGCGGCTCGCCGTCGACGGCCGCGAGGTGTGGAACACCTACGGCCCCACCGAGGCCACCGTGGTCGCGTGCGCCGCGCCCCTCGACGGCACGGGCCCGGTCCGCATCGGCCTGCCGCTGCAGGGCTGGGACCTCGCGGTCGTGGACCCCGCCACGTCGCTCCCGGTGGCAGAGGGTGAGTCCGGCGAGCTGGTGATCGGCGGCGTGGGCCTGGCCCGCTACCTCGATCCCGCCAAGGACGCCGAGAAGTACGCGCCGATGGAGACGCTGGGCTGGGAGCGGGCCTACCGCTCGGGCGACCTGGTGCGCCTCGAGCCCGAGGGCCTGCTGTTCGAGGGCCGCGCCGATGACCAGGTCAAGGTCGGCGGACGCCGGATCGAGCTCGGCGAGGTCGACAACGCGCTGCAGAACCTGCCCGGCGTGTCCGGCGCGGCGGCCGCCGTGCGGAAGAACTCCGCGGGCACCTCCATGCTCGTCGGCTACCTGGCCTCGACCGATCCCGACTTCGACCTGGGGGCGGCGCGCGCGCTGCTCGCGAAGGAGCTACCGGCGGCGCTGGTACCCCGCCTCGCCCTGGTCGACGAGCTGCCCACCCGCACCTCCGGCAAGGTCGATCGCAACGCGCTGCCGTGGCCGCTGCCCGGTTCCGACGACACCGACACCGGTGACCTCGAGGGCACCGCGGCATGGGTCGCCGAACGCTGGGCCGGGATCCTGGGCGCCGCGATCACCAGCGAAGACGCCGATTTCTTCGCCGAGGGCGGCGGCTCGCTCAGCGCGGCCCAGCTGGTCACGGCGCTGCGCGAGCAGTACCCGTCGGTCACCGTCGCCGATCTCTACGACCACCCGCGCCTCGGCTCGCTCGCCGCGTACCTGGACTCGCTCTCCCCGGCGGAGGTCGTCGAGCCGCGGATCGTGCGGCCCACCCCGCGCTCGACGGGGATCGCCCAGATCGTGCTGTCCGTACCGCTCACCACGCTGACCGGCCTGCAGTGGCTGACCTGGATGGCCATCGCCAACAACGTCTTCGCGTGGGCCACGGGCTCGGACCTGCTGCCGACGCTGAGCTGGTGGATCGTCCTCGCGCTGTTCCTGGTGTTCATCACGCCGATCGGCCGGATGGCGCTGTCGGTGATCGCGTGCCGCCTGCTGCTGGGCGGGCTGCAGCCCGGCGTCTACCGGCGCGGCGGTCCCGAGCACCTGCGACTGTGGATCGCCGAGCGCTTCACCGCCGCATCGGGCGCCGAGAACCTCTCCGGCGCACCGTGGATGATCTACTACGCCCGCGCACTCGGCGCGAAGATCGGCCGCGGCGTGGATCTGCACGCGCTGCCGCCGGTGACCGGCATGCTCGAGTTGGGCGACCGCTCCTCGGTCGAACCCGAGGTCGACCTCGCCGGCCACTACCTCGACGGCGACGAACTGCACATCGGCGCGATCAGTATCGGCGAGGAGGCGTCCGTCGGGGCGCGCTCCACGCTGCTGCCGGGCGCGAAGATCGGTCGTCGCGCCGAGATCGCCCCGGGCTCCGCGGTCTTCGGCAAGGTCAAGGCCAAGCAGCACTGGGCCGGCTCCCCCGCCGAGAAGATCGGCAAGGCCGAGCACCCGTGGCCCTCGGAGCGCCCGCCGCGCAAGCCCTACTGGGTGTGGATCTACGGCATCACCTCGGTGCTGCTCGCAGGTCTGCCGATGGTGGCGATCGGCGCCGGACTGGCGCTGATCGGTTGGGTCGTGCGCGATTCCACGAACCTGGAGCAGGCCGCGTGGCGCGCCCTCCCGGCGCTGCCCGTCGCGGTGATCGTCTCGCTCGTGGTCTACGCGCTGCTCACGCTCATCGCGGTACGGCTGCTCTCGATCGGCCTGCGACCCGGCTACCACGCCGTCCGCAGCAGTGTCGGCTGGCAGGTCTGGGCCACGGAGCGCCTGATGGACTCCGCACGCACCTTCCTGTTCCCCCTGTACGCCTCGCTGCTCACGCCCATCTGGTTCCGCATGCTCGGCACCAAGGTCGGCAAGGACGCCGAGATCTCCACCGCCATGGTGATCCCCAAGTTCACCACCATCGGCGACGGCTCCTTCCTCGCCGACGACACGATGGTCGGCAGCTACGAGCTCGGCGGCGGCTGGATGCGCATCGACGAGGCCAAGATCGGCAAGCGCGCCTTCCTCGGCAACTCGGGGATGACGGGACCGGGCCGTCGCGTCCCGAAGGACGGCCTCGTCGCCGTGCTCAGCGCCACCCCGTCGAAGGCCAAGAGCGGCAGTTCCTGGCTCGGCTCGCCCCCGGTCCGCCTGCGCCGCACCGCCGGGAACACGGATTCGACGTTCACCTACCACCCGTCGCTCGCGCTGCGCCTGGCCCGCGGCACCGTCGAGACGGCGCGCCTGCTCGCTGTCTTCGTGAGCTTCGGCCTGGGCCTGGGAACGCTGATCGCGCTGAACTACTTCGTGATCAACGTCGGCTGGTGGTTCGCCGCACTCCTGTCCGGCGTGACGCTGCTCGTCGCGGGCGCGATCGCCTGCTGCGTCGCCGCCGCCGCGAAGTGGCTGGTGGTCGGGCGGATCGGGCGCGAGGAGCACCCGCTGTGGTCGAGTTTCGTCTGGCGCAACGAGCTCTCGGACGCGTTCGTCGAGTGCGTCGCCGCGCCGTGGTTCGCACACGCCGCCACCGGTACGCCGATCCTCAACCTGTGGCTGCGGATGCTCGGCGCGAAGATCGGGCGCGGCGTCTGGTGCGAGACCTACTGGCTCCCCGAAGCCGACCTGGTCACGCTCGGCGATGCCGCGACCGTCTCCCGCGGCTGCGTGGTGCAGACGCACCTGTTCCACGACCGGATCATGGCGATGGACACCGTCGTGCTGGGCAAGGGCGCCACGCTCGGCCCGCACTGCGTGGCCCTGCCCGCCTCCTCGCTGGGCGACGGCGCCACCGTCGGCCCCGCCTCCCTCGTGGTGCGCGGCGACTCCGTCCCCGCCAACACCAAGTGGCAGGGCAACCCCATCTCTCCGTGGGCCGTCGGCGAGGGCAAGCGCAAGCGCGACTAGCCCGACGGTGCCGGCGCACCCCGTCGCGCCGCTCCCCGCAGAGATCTCCGCTCGCCCCGCAAATTTGCGGGGCGAGCGGCGCTTTCGACCGTCGTCGACGGCGGTCGCCCGCGTTGAGCGCCTTCGACTGACCACTTGAACCAGTTGATTGACACAAGCGGCCCCCCTACGCCTAGTCTTGTGCCAGTCCACTGACACAAGGAGTTCACAATGCCGCTGGCGCCGCTCTTGGGCATCGTCGCTGTCGCGATGATCGTCGCACTGTTCTACGTCGTCGCGCGCACACTGACGCCGGACGATTCGGCACCGCAGTCGGCGAGCTACCGCGCGTACCGGCGAACGATGCGCAAGCACCTCAAAGTCGCGTTCATCGTCCCGATCGCGGCCGCCATCGTCCTGACGGTCTACGGAATCGTCGCCCAAACACTCGATCCGACCAATCCGACCGCCACACCGGCGCCCATCAGGCTCGCCCTCGGTCTCCTCTGGTCCCCCGGCTTCTATCTGCTTCCGCTCATCGCGATGCTCCTCACCGAGATGACGACTCGCCCCTCCGGCCCACGCGTCGCGACGCTCGCACCGCGGGGCGTCCGGGAGTTGTTCCCCCGGTGGCTGCTTGTGGCCTTCGGTTCGGTTTTCGCGGTCGCCGCGCTCACCCCGCTGATCCTCACCACCCCGCTGGGCACCGCCCAGACGCTGGAGAGTCGGAGCAATCCGCCCACCGTCGAGTACTCCGTGAATGCCGCGGGCATCTGGATCGACTACGCCGCCTTCGTCATCACAGGTGTCCTCGCCGTCTGGGTGATCCTTGCCGCGACCCGACGCCCCGACATCGATCCGCTCACCGGCAGCGACAGCTGGGGGCGCAGCGGCACCGCCGTCCGCGCGCTGTGCCTGCTCTACATCCCCGCCGTCTTCGTCATCATGGACGGGGACGGACTCGAGATCCCGAGGAATGCTGCACTCGACTATCTCGATCACGTGCGCGTCGGCGGCGAGCCGATCGACGGCTGGCCCACGTGGTTGGCCTCAACCGCTCCCTCCTACATCGCCGACGCGATCAGCGTGCTGCTGATGCTCGGCATCGTCGTCGCGCTGGTCGTCTTCGCCCGTCCTCCGGTGCCGACCGCGCTCTCCGCTGCTGCAAGCTCCGCTCAGCGCGAATCCGACGACGAGGCCACCGCCCTATGACGGCGCCTCGCATCGGCGTCGACGACTCGGATCCCACTCCGGCGTTCGAGCAGATCCGTCGACAGATCACGGGCCACATCGCATCGGGCGCGCTGCCCGTCGGCTCGAAGCTGCCTCCGCTGCGCCAACTCGCCCGCGACCTCGGGATCGCCGTCGGCACAGCCGCTCACGCGTATCGGGAGCTCGAAGCCACGGGCCTGATCGAGAGTAGACGCGGAGGCGGAACGCGAGTGGTCGGCCTGCCACACGAGGAGCCCTCCTACGACGCCGAGGCGCTCCGCGTCGCCGCCGCGCGGTACGCCGACGCGGCCCGGCACCTCGACGCCCCGCCGCAGGCCGCACTCGACGCTGTCGTCGCGGCGCTGCGTGCCCGGGCCTGAGCTGCCGCGGCACTAGGCTGATCCCAGACTCCCCCGACGAAAGGGCCACCGTGAGCGACGGGCTCGAGATCACCCCGTTCATGCCGAGCGACGTGGCGGAACTGCTCGTCCTGCAGCGCTGCTGCTGGGTGCAGGAGGCGATCGCGAACAACAGCCTCGAGATCCCGCCGCTGACCGAGACGCACGACGACATCCTGCAGTGGACGGCGCAGTGGGCGACGTTCGTCATGCGCCTCGACGGTCGGCTGATCGGTGCGGTCCGCGGCCGGGCGGAGCCGGAGCACCGCTGGCACATCGGGCGGGTGATGGTGGCCCCGGACCTCGCCGGCCGGGGCCTGGGCACCGAGCTGATCTCCCTGATGGAGTCGCTCGCCCCGCCGGGCACCGAGGAGTTCATCATGTTCACCGGCGCGGGCAGCGAACGCAACATCCGGACATACCAGCGCGCGGGCTACGTCGTCTCCGAACCCGAACCGGCGCCGCACGGCGGCGTGGCGACCGTGACGCTGCGCAAGCCGGTAAGGTGATCCCCCGAACCCGAGCGAAAAGGAAGTGGATCCGTGGTGCGCAAATCGGCCAGGCCGAAGCTCGTCGCCGCACCGAATCCGCAGCACGCCCGCGCGGTGGATCCGTACATCCCCGGGCACGGTAATCCCGGCTACCGGATCTCGCGGTACGACCTCGAACTCTCGTACAAGGTCGAGAGCAACCGGCTCGAGGGCAGGGCCGAGATCACGGCCACCACGAACGAGCCGCTCAAGCGGTTCGCGCTCGACCTCTCCGATGCGCTGAGCGCGTCGAAGATCGCGATCAACGGGCGACGGCCGCAGCGCTACACCCAGCGCGGCGGCAAGCTCGAACTCACTCTCGCCGCGGAGGTCCCCGCCGGCGCGGCGATGACGATCTCCATCCGGTACGCGGGCACCCCGCGCCCGATCCGCTCCACCTGGGGCGAGGTCGGCTGGGAGGAGCTCTCCGAGGGCGTCATCGTCGCCTCGCAGCCGAGCGGCGCACCGTCGTGGTTCCCCTGCGACGATCACCCGGCGTCCAAGGCCGCCTACCGCATCGCGATCACCACCGACTCCCCGTACCGCGTGGTCTCCAACGGCAACCTGGTCTCGCGCAAGGTCTCCGCCGCCCACACCACCTGGGTCTACGAGCAGGCCGAACCGATGGCGTCCTACCTCGCGACCATTCAGATCGGCAGCTACGACCTGCTCAAGGTCGCCGAGAAGCCGGTGCCGATCCGCGCCGCCGTCCCGGCCCGCCTCACCTCCGACTTCCAGCGCAGCTTCGGCAACCAGGAGCGCATCATGCGCGCCTTCACCCGCTGGTTCGGCCCGTACCCGTTCCCGCAGTACACGGTCGTGGTCACCGACGACACGCTGGAGATCCCGGTCGAGGCGCAGACGGTGTCGATCTTCGGCGCCAACCACTGCGACGGGACGCGCGACGCCGAGCGGCTCGTGGCGCACGAGCTCTCGCACCAGTGGTTCGGCAATTCGCTGACGCTGACGCGGTGGAAGGACATCTGGCTGCACGAGGGCTTCGCCTGCTATTCGGAGTGGCTGTGGGCGCAGGAGTGCGGCGAGGCCACCACGCAGCAGATGGCGGCCCGCTACTACGCGAAGCTCGCGGCCTCGCGCACGGACATCGTCGTCGGCGATCCCGGCCCGGACCTGATGTTCGACGACCGCGTCTACAAGCGGGGGGCGCTGACGGTGCACGCGCTGCGCGTCGCACTGGGCGATCCGGCGTTCTTCACGGTGCTGCACGAGTGGACGGCCGAGTACGCACACCAGTCGGTCACCACCGAGGACTTCATCACGCTCGTCGCCAAGCACAGCCCGGAGCCCCTGCGCGAGCTGTGGCGGACCTGGCTCTACGAGACCGCGCTGCCTCCACTTCCGGTGCTCACCGCCCTCTGACGGGGCCGGATCGCGGCGTTCCGCCGGCGGCGGAAACTTTTCGTGGGGATGATGTCGAAACGGGCTCGTCCCGTTCGACGCATGGACGAGACACGCTCACCACACACAGAAGGACTGATCGATATGCCTCGTTTCATGGGATTCGTACGGATGGCGGAGGGCCCCGAGGTCGGTACCCCGCCGCAGGCCCTGTTCGACGCGATGGACGTCTACATCGGCGAGCAGGCCGCGAAGGGCCACTTCCTCGACGGTGGCGGCCTCTACGGCACCGAGGACGCAGTCAACTTCGTCGTCCGCAAGGGCGAGATCACCCGGGTCGACGGCCCGTACGCCGAATCGAAGGAGGTCGTCGGCGGCTGGTCGCTGCTGCAGTACGACACCGTCGAGGAGGCCGTCGCCGCGTCGGAGGAGTTCGCGCAGTTGCACGCCACGCACTGGCCCGAGCTGACCATGGTCTCCACGCTCCGCCAGATCTCGGACGAACCGCCCGCCCCGGCGGACGCCTGACGCATCGGCGGTGGTCCCGCCTACGCTGGTCGTCGTGCCAGCCGGGACCACCGCCGAAGCGATCACCGCCACGTGGCGCGCCGAATCGACGCGCCTCATCGGCGCGCTCACCCGCATGACCCGCAGCATCCAGCTCGCGGAGGACCTGGCGCAGGACGCGCTCGTCGCCGCGCTGGAGCAGTGGCCGGAGAAGGGCGTTCCCGACAATCCGGCCGCGTGGCTCATGACCACCGCCAAACGGCGCGGCGTCGATGCGATCCGCCGCGCCGAGAACCTGCGCCGCAAGACCGAGGAGATCGGCCGCGGCCTGCGGGAGGACGACGTCATGCCCGATCTCGACGCGCAGGTCGACTTCATCGAAGACGACGCGCTGCGCCTGATCTTCCTGTCCTGCCACCCGGCGCTCACCCCCGAGTCGCGGGCGGCGCTCACGCTGCGCGTCGTCGGCGGCCTCACCACCGCCGAGATCGCCCGCGGCTTCCTGGTCCCAGAGAAGACCATGGGGCAGCGCATCTCCCGCGCGAAGAAGACACTCACCACGGCCCGCGCCGAGTTCGAACTGCCCACCGGCGAGGAACGCACGCGCCGGCTCGACGACGTGATGGCGGTGATCTACCTGATCTTCACCGAGGGCTACTCCGCGGCCGCGGGCGAGGATTGGATGCGCCCCGACCTCGCGCGGGAGGGGATTCGCCTGGCCCGCATGCTCGCCGGGCTCGCGCCCGATGAGCCGGAGGCGCACGGGCTGCAGGCGCTCGTCGAGCTGCAGGGCTCCCGCCTCGACGCCCGCACCGGTGCCGACGGCGCGCCTGTCCTCCTCGACGATCAGGACCGGGAGCGCTGGGACCGGCTCCTGATCCGGCGCGGCCTGACCGCCCTGCGTCGCGCCGAGGAACTCGCCGCGCGCGGGATCCCGGTGGGCCGCTACTACCTGCAGGCCGCGATCGCCGCGCAGCACGCCCGCGCGACGACGCCCGCCGACACCGACTGGGCCCGGATCGCGCGCCTCTACGACGCGCTGGCCCACGCCGCGCCCGGGCCGGTCGTCGAGGTCAATCGTGCTGTGGCGCATGGGCGGGCCTTCGGCCCCGAGGCGGGGCTCGCCGTGCTCGACGCGGTCGATCCGGCGGTACTCGGCGAGGCGCCGCTTGTGCCGAGCGTCCACGGTGATCTGCTGGAGCGCGCCGGTCGGCACGCGGAGGCCGCGGACCGGTTCGACGAGGCCGCGCGGCGCACCCGCAACGCGGGCGAGCGCAGGCTGCTCAGCCGTCGGGCGCAGGAGAACCGTTCGGCGGCGGGGTGATCGGTCAGCCGAGCCAGCGGGGCAGGGCCCCGGCCGCCCGCGCCTGAGCCAGCGACGGTGCCGCCGTGTCCTTCTCGGAGAGGATCGGCGGAACCTCTTCGGGCCACGCGATGTTCAGGTCGGGATCGAGCGGGTCGACGCCGTGCTCCGCGGACGGGTTGTACTCGGAGGAGACGTGATAGGCGACGACGGCGCCGTCGGTCAGGGCGCAGAAACCGTGGCCCAGCCCCTCCGCGAGGTAGACGGTGCGGTGCCCCTCGGCGTCGAGACGCACCGTCTCGACCGCGCCGAAGGTGGGCGAGCCGACCCGCAGGTCGACGATCACGTCGAGGACTGCGCCGTGCAGACACGCCACCAGCTTCGCCTGCCCCGGAGGGACATCGGCGTAATGGATGCCGCGCACCGCACCCACGCGGTTGACCGAGACGTTGGTCTGCGCGACGACGAGCTCATGGCCGGTGGCCTCGCGGAAGGCGGAGGCCTTGAACAGCTCGAAGAACTCGCCGCGCGCGTCCGGGCGGACGATCGGGTCGAGCACGAAGGCGCCGGTGATCGGCAGCGGCGTGACGTTCACCGGCCCTCCTCCAGCAGACCGTGCAGGTAGGCGCCGTACCCCGATTTGCTGAGCCGGTCCGCGTGCTCGCGCAGCTGCGCGTCGTCGATGAAGCCGGACCGCCACGCCACTTCCTCGGGCGCGCCGATCTTGGTGCCCTGCCGCTGTTCCACGGCGCGCACGTAACCGGTGGCGTCCGCGAGGGCGTCGAAGGTGCCGGTGTCGAGCCACGCGGTGCCGCGCGGGAGCACCTCGACCGAGAGCCGCCCCTCGCGCAGGTAGTGCTGGTTGACGTCGGTGATCTCGTACTCGCCGCGTGCCGAGGGCCGCAGCCCCCGCGCCACCTCGACGACGGAGGGGTCGTAGAAGTACAGGCCGGGCACCGCGTACTGCGAGCGCGGCCGCTCCGGCTTCTCCTCGAAGCCGATCGCACGGCCGGCATCGTCGAACTCGATGACCCCGTAGGCGCGCGGGTCGGCCACCCGGTAGGCGAACACCGCACCACCGTCGACACCGTCGAAGCGGCGCAGCTGGGTACCCAGGCCCGGACCGTAGAAGATGTTGTCCCCCAGGATCAGCGCCACGGTCTGATCGCCGATGAAATCGGCGCCGAGGACGAAGGCCTGCGCCAGGCCGTCCGGCCGCTCCTGCACGACGTAGCTGATCTGCACGCCGAACTGCGCGCCGTCACCGAGGAGCCGGCGGAACTGATCGGCGTCCGCGGGAGTGGTGACCACCAGGATCTCGCGGATTCCCGCCAGCATAAGGGTCGAGAGCGGGTAGTGGATCATCGGCTTGTCGTAGACCGGTAGCAACTGCTTACTGACGCCGACGGTGATCGGGTGCAGCCGGCTTCCGGTCCCGCCGGCCAGGATGATCCCTCGCATGTGGCGACTCTATCGGATCCCAAAACGGTCATACTTTGAACGATCGTCACTGATATGATCGTTTCATGAACAAGAAGCAGTGGGCTCTCGTCGTCATCGCCCTCGTCGCCGCTCTGACGGTGCCGCTCGGGGTGCGGATCGCAGTGGCGAACACCTTCGCCTTCGACGAGCAGCGGGTCAGCATTCCCGTCACCGACGCGCTCGCCGCGGGCGGCACGGCCGCCGACGCGCATACCGGCGGTCGGCTCGACGCCGTGCTGACCACGCCCAAGGGCACGACGGGCCGCCACGGCCTCGTCGTATTCGTGCACGGCGACGGTGCCGCGAACGCCTCGCGCGACGACGCCTACCGCCCGCTGTGGGAGGCCTTCGCCAAGGCCGGGTACGCGACCCTCGCGTGGAACAAGGCCGGGGTCGGCGGCGCCCCGGGCAACTGGCTGGACCAGTCCCTCGCCGACCGCGGCGCCGAGGTCGCCGCCGCCCTCGACTGGGCGCGCACCCGGCCCGAGATCGATCCGGCCCGGATGGGCGCGTGGGGCGTGAGCCAGGGCGGGTGGGTGCTGCCGCCGATCGCGGCGAAGCGTCCGGACCTGCGGTTCCTCGTCCTCGTCGGCGCGGCGGTGAACTGGCTGCGGCAGGGCGGGTTCAACCTGCGCAGCGACCTGCGCGACGCGTCCGATCAGGAACGACAGCAGGTCCTCGCCCGGCGGGCCGCGAACGTCGCGCTGCTCGAGCGCGGCGCGACCTACCGCGAGTACCTGGAGTCGAAGGTCGACGGGGAACCGATGAGCGAAGACCGCTACGGCTTCGTCCTGCGCAACTTCCGCGCCGACGCAACGGCCGACATCCACCGGATCGGCGTTCCCACCCTCCTGCTCCTCGGCAGCGCCGACCGCAACGTCGACACCGCGGAGACCGCGCGCGTCTACGCCGCGCAGATGCGGCCCGGCCTGCTCACCGAACAGACCTTCCCCGGCGCGACGCACAGCCTCACCCGCGACGACATCGAGTACCGCAGCACGGACCCGCGCGTGATCGCGCAGGCCGTCGTCGCGCCGCGCTCGATCTACGCGCCCGGATACCTCGACCGGCTCACCGCCTTCGCCGAGCAGTGGCGGGCGGTCACGGAATGAGGTTCGCCGTCCTCGGCGCCGGGGCCATGGGGTCCCGCGCCGCGCAGACCCTCGCCGCGCTTCCCGGTGTCGACGACCTCGTGGTCGCGGACCTCGACCGGGCCCGCGCCGAGAGCGTCGCGGCGGCGCTGCCCGCGGCCACGGCCCGCCGTGTCGACGTCGCCGACGGTGTCGCGCTCCGCGGGTTCCTGGCGGACGTCGACGTGGTGCTGAGCACTGTCGGGCCGTACTACCGCTTCGGCGCCGACGTGCTGCGCGCGGCCGTCGACACCGGAACCGACTACATGGACATCTGCGACGACTGGGAACCCACCGCAGAGTTCCTCGAGCTCGACGGTGCCGCGCGTGCGGCCGGGATCTGCGCCGTCATCGGCGCGGGCGCCAGCCCCGGCCTCAGTACGCTCCTCGCCGCGGCGGCCGCCGCGCGGCTGGACCGGGTGCGCGACCTCTACACCGCGTGGCCGGTCGATGCCGCGGGCGCCGCCGGCACAGGCGGAGGCACGATGCCGGGTGCGGCGGGCGTCCACTGGATGCACCAGTGCAGCGGCACCGTCGTCGAGCTCGCGGCCGGCGCCCCGGTCCGCCGAGCACCACTGCGCGCCGTCCGGCTGACCCTGCCGGGCGGCCGGCGCGGCACCGCGTACACCGTCGGCCATCCGGAACCGATCACCCTGCGCCGCACCGTCGCACCGTCGGGCGAATCGGCCTGTCTCATGCTGCTGCGACCGGGCACCGCCGCCTACCTCGACGTGCTCCGGCGCGAGATCGACGGCGGGCGACTCACACCCGACGGGGCCGCGGAGCTCCTGGAACCGCCCTCGTGGTCGAGGGTCCTGCGCTCGCTACCGGGAGCGTGGACGCGACGCGGAGCCGGCACCCTGCCGCCCTTCTTCGCGGCGGCCGACGGGACCGTCGGCGGGCGGGACCTCCGGGTCTGCGCCCGTCTGGAGACCGACGGTGCGCTGCTGCAGGACATGGCGGCCGTCACCGGTGTCCCCGCGGCACTCGCTGCGGCGCAGCTGCCGGCGGTGCGCCGCCCCGGCGTCCACCCGCCGGACGCCCTGCTCGACGGTCCGCGCCTGTTCGCGGACCTGGCGGTAGCGTTCCCCGGAACACGGATGATCGTCGACGAGGAGGCCGGGTGGCTGAGGGAGTGATCTCGACGCGCGCGCTCATCGAGGCGATGCTGCGCGAGGACGCCACGATCGACGGCGGGGAACTGTACGCGGTCGCCGAGGCGCTCGACATGAGTGATCAGCAGGTGCGCCTGGCGATCAAACGACTGATCTCCGAGGGCCGGTTCACGGTCACCGGGCGGGGCCGGGGCGCGGTACTCACCGCGACGGACGCGACCCGCGCGGGCATCGAACCCGATCGCGCACACATCCGGCTGGCCTACGCGCAGGACCGCGGCGACGCACCGTGGGACGGCGTCTGGCACCTCGCTGGCTTCGCGGTGCCGGAGTCCGAACGCGAGGCGCGCACGGTGCTGCGCGACGCGATCCTCGCGCTGGGCGGCGCGCCGGTGCAGGGCGGCCTGTACGCCTGCGCCCATGCCTGGGAGAAGCGGTTGCGCGTCGCCGCCGGGACGGCCGGCGCGGACACCTACCTCACCACGCTGACCAGCACCGACCTCACCGTCGGCGGCGACCGCGGCGCGGCGGCCGCGCGCCGCCTGTGGCCACTGGACCGGCTCGCCGACGGGCACCGCCGGCTGGCGGACCGCGCGAGCCGGACGCTCACCCGCACACCCGCCGCGCCGCACGCCGAACGGCTGGCCCTGTCCATCGGGCTCGTCGCGGAGTTCACCCGCGCGCACGAGCCCGACCCGCTTCTGCCTCCGGAACTGTTGCCGGAGGACTGGATCGGAGCTCGCGCCCGCGCGCTGGCCGAGCAGGCGTGGACGGCACTGGCTGCGGCCGAGCCGGAATCGCCGGTGCGGCTGCTGCGCTGGTTCGACGCGCCCTTGCAACCCCACTAATCTGTCCCCATGCACATCGTGGTCACCGGCGGCGCCGGCTTCATCGGCGCGAACTTCGTCCGCCGCACCGTCGCGACCCGTCCCGACGTGCGGATCACGGTCCTGGACGCGCTCACCTACGCGGCCAGCGAGGCCACGCTCGACGACGTGCGGGAGTCGATCGCCTTCGTCAAGGGGTCGATCACCGACCCGTCCGTCGTCGACGACCTGCTCGCCGACGCCGACACCGTCGTCAACTTCGCCGCCGACACCCACAACGACAACTCGCTGCGCGACCCGTGGCCGTTCCTCGACACCAACATCCGCGGCACCGCCGTCCTCCTCGACGCGGCGCGCCGGCACGACGTGCGGCTGCACCACATCTCCACCGACGAGGTCTTCGGCGATCTCGCCCTCGACTCCCCCGAGCGCTTCACCGAGGACACCCCGTACCGGCCGTCGAGCCCGTACTCGGCGTCCAAGGCGTCCTCGGACCACCTGGTGCGCGCCTGGGTCCGCAGCTTCGGCGTGCGGGCCACGATCTCCAACTGCTCCAACAACTACGGGCCGTTCCAGCACGTCGAGAAGTTCATCCCGCGCCAGATCACCAACATCCTCACGGGCGAGCGCCCCAAGCTCTACGGCGCGGGCGCGAACGTGCGCGACTGGATCCACGTCGACGATCACAACGACGCCGTCTGGGCGATCCTCGAGCGCGGCCGGATCGGCGAGACCTACCTGATCGGGGCCGACGGCGAGCGCTCCAACCGGGACGTCCTGCGCGCGCTGCTGACGATGATGGACCGCCCCGCCGACGACTACGACACCGTGCCGGACCGGCCCGGCCACGATCTGCGGTACGCGATCGACTCGGCCAAGCTCCGGCGCGAACTGGGCTGGGCGCCCGCGCACGCCGATCTCGATGCCGGCCTGCGGGCCACCGTCGAGTGGTACCGCGAGAACCGGGCGTGGTGGGAGCCGGGCAAGACCGGGGTCGAGGCGGCCTACGCACGGCGCGAGAGCGGCTCCTGAGCCGACCGAATCATGTGATCTTCGACTGAACCGGCCCGGAAAGCACAGGTCCGGCACGAAAACCTGTTTCAATTGTCGCGACACGATGCGACCCCGCCCGCCGGACACCAGCCGGCGGACGACGAGATTTCCGAGGTGACCACCCATGCCGCCCGAAGGCACCCCCGCCGCGACCGCGACCGCTCCCGCTTCCTCCCGTGAGGACCTCGACACCGCGGGGCAGCGCGAACGGCGCAAGCGCATCATCGACGCCACGCTGGCGCTGGCCCGCAAGGGCGGCTACGACGCGGTGCAGATGCGCGCGGTGGCGAAGAAGGCCGACGTGGCACTGGGCACGCTCTACCGCTACTTCCCGTCGAAGGTGCACCTGCTCGTCGCGGGTCTGGTCAGTCAGTTCGAGCGGGCCGGTGAGCGGATCGGCAAGGCGCAGATCCCCGGCGAGACGGCGGCGGAGCGCCTGATGTTCGTGCTGGACCGCAACACCGAGGCCCTGCAGCGCGCCCCCTTGCTCACCGAGGCCATGGTCCGCGCGTTCATGTTCGCCGATGCGACCGCCGCCGCCGAGGTCGAACGGGTGGGTCGCCTCCTGGAGGGCATGTTCGCGCACGCCCTCGGCGTCGCGGATCCCGACGAGCGCCAGCGCGATACGTTCCATCTCATCGCCGATGTGTGGATGGCGAACCTGGTCGCGTGGGTAACCCATCGCGCATCGGCCACGGAGGTCCAGAAGCGGCTCTCAGTGGCCGTCGATCTCCTCATCAAGGACTGACGAACCAGCAGGTCACATCGGGTAATCAAGGGAAAAACTGAAACACGTACTAGTTTTGCCCGCCAGTTGATACGCTCCTCTCGAAAATGAGGAGAGGACACCCGATGGTGGCATTCGGAGGCCGAGCGTGAGGGCCGCGGCGCTGTACCGGCTGTACCGGTTGACCGCGATCTTCACCAAGAGCCTGTCCACGATCGGGCGCTCGGTCCTGCTCGCCGGCCAGATCATCGTCTGGACGGCCCGCGGCATCCTCAAGCGCAACTTCGCAGTGGGCGAGACCATCACGCAGGCGGTCACGCTGCTGCGAGTCACCACCTTGCCCGCCGTGCTGGTCGCGATCCCCTTCGGTGCGGTCGTCTCCGTCCAGGTCGGCGCCCTCGTCGACACCGTCGGCGCCAACTCGCTGGTCGGCGCCGCGTCGGGCATCGGCATCATCCGCCAGGGCGCCCCGCTCGCCACCGGCGTCCTGCTCGGGGGCGTCTGCGCCTCCGCGATCGCCGCCGACCTCGGCTCGCGCACCGTTCGCGAGGAGCTGCAGGCCATGCAGGTCATGGGCGTCGACCCGATCGCGCGCCTCATCGCCCCGCGCATGCTCGCGCTGATGATCATCGCGCCGATGCTGCTGGTCGCGATCGTCGCGGTGGCGATGCTCGTGGCGCTCACCGTCTCGGTCTGGCAGTTCGGTCTCAGCTCCGGCGGCTTCTGGTCCTCCTTCGGCGCCTTCTCCGCCCCGTCGGACCTCGCCTTCGCGGTGCTCAAGGCGGAGACGGGCGCGATGATCGTCGGCCTCGTCGCGGGCCTGCGCGGCCTGGAGGCCTCGGGCGGCCCGCGCGGCGTCGCCGACGGCGTGAACTCCTCCGTGGTGCTGTCGATCACGCTGATCTTCCTGTCCTTCCTCGGGCTCACGCAGCTGCAGACGATGTTCTTCCCGAGTCAGGTGGCCTGATGACCACCACGACCCCACCCGCACCGGCGAAGCCGAAGAAGGGCGCGCTGGACTCGAAGCCGGCCGGCCTGATCGCGCGCATCGGCGAGGCCGTCGTCTTCGTCGCCCAGTCCATCTACCTCGTGCCCGTCGCGCTACTGAAGTACCGCGGCGAGACCTCGCGCGTACTCAAGCAACTCGCCTGGGGCCGTGGCTCCGTCGTGGTCGACGGCGGCGTCGTGGTGATGATGGTGATCCTCGGCGCGGCCAGCGGCGCGGCGGTGGCCATCGAGGCCTACGCGGGCCTGAACCTGATCGGCTTCGGACCGCTGACCGGTGTCATCGGCGGCCTGGCGAACATCCGCGAGATGATCCCCATCTCCGCGGGCATCGGCTTCGCCGCCCAGGCGGGCTGCCGCATGACCGCGCAGATCGGCTCGATGCGGATCGCGGAGGAGATCGACGCCGTCGAGGCGCTGGGCATCCGCTCGATCCCCTACGTGGTCAGCACCCGGCTCATCGCCGGCATCGTCGTGGTGATCCCCGCGTACATGCTCACGCTGCTGCTCGCGTTCCTCACCTGCAAGCTGATCGTGGTCGTCTTCCACGGCCAGGCGCTCGGCACCTACAACCACTACTTCGAGCAGTTCCTCAGCCCGGGTGACATCGCGCTGTCCACACTCAAGGCCGTGGTCTTCTGCGCCGCCGTCACCATCATCCACTGCTACTACGGCTATTTCGCCAAGGGCGGGCCCGAGGGCGTCGGTCTGGCCAGTGGGCGCGCGGTGCGCGCCAGCCTGGTCACAGTGCTCACGCTCGACTTCATCCTGACCATCGTCTTCTGGGGCATCACCCCCGAGATCATCTTCAAGGGCTAGGGGGCGACGATGTACGAACTGCTCGGCGGCACACCCGGTCGCCAACAACGCGTCTTCTTCACCGTGGGCGTCGCGACGATCGCCGTGATCCTGATCGCGGCGCTCGCCGCCTTCGTCTCCTCCCGCATTCCCGCCTCGGACCCGCGGCTCGCGCTCACCGTCGAGTCCGCCGACGTGGGGCCCGGCGTCAAGCCCGGCACCCGGGTCACGTTGCGCGGCGTGCCGATCGGCGAGGTGCAGTCGGTGGTCATCCCCCGCGCCGGGCAGGCACGGGTGGCGGTCCGCCTGGACCGCAGCAACATCCGCGGCCTGACCGATGCCCTCTCGGTGCGCTACCAGCCGGGCAATTACTTCGGCGTCACCGAGATGGCTCTGGTCCCGGGCCAGGGCGGCGCGGACCTGCGCTCGGGCAGCACACTGCGCCCCCGATCGAGCAACGACACCATCTCCGACCTGCTCACGCGCAGCGCGGTCTCCGTCTCGGGTGTCATGACGCCGAAGCTGATCGACGTGACCCGCAAGGCCACCCGGTACACCCAGGCCATCACACCGCTGCTGCAGGTCGCCTTCTCCATCGAGCAGCAGAACGCCCGGTCCGCGCAGGTGCCGATCGGAACCACCCTGCGCAGCGTGCGCACCACGCTCGACGGTGCGCCGGGCCTCGTCGAAGGCGCGTTCGAGGGCTGGTTCGTGCCGCAGATGCGCGGCGGCGAGGCCGCGGGCACGCTCGACTACACCGTCAACAACTACGACAAGATCGACAAGACGACCACGCTGCTCGGTACGGGCTTCTTCACCCCGTTGGCCGACATGTTCGGCTCGCACGAGGCCGAGTTCACGCCGGGCACGGTCATGCTGCGCGTGATCATGGACAGCACCACCAAGGTGATGCGCACCGTGAGCATCCCACGCCAGATCGTCCCGTTGATCGCCGGTATGAACAAGGCGTTCATCACCGTCCCGGAGGGCATCGCACTGCGTATGAACGTCATCGCCGACCGCCTGCCGGCCGCCGCCTCCGTACTGGAAGGGGGACGCTAGATGCGCGCCAACAACACTCGCGCCACGATCACCCTCGCGATCGCACTCGTGATCACCCTGGCGATCGCCGCCGGCATCTTCGCCGCGCTGCGCAACCCGGCCGGCGGCGAGACCCGCGACTACGAGGCGCACCTCTCGGACGCCTCCGGACTGCGGGTCGGCAGCGACGTGCGGCTGCGCGGCGTCCTGATCGGCAAGGTCACCGCCGTCGACGTCCGCGGCACCGCCGACGGCAACGGCAACGAGGCGGTCGTCGGATTCTCCGCGCAGAACGAGCATCCCGTCACCTCGACCACCCGCGTCGCCGTGAAGTACCGCAACCTCACGGGCGAGCGGTTCATCGAGATCCAGCCCGGCAGTTCCGCCGGCGGCGCGCCCACCACGTCGATCCCGATGGCCCGCACCACCCCGTCGTTCGACATCACCACATTGTTCAACGGCCTGGCCCCGGTGCTGCGCACGCTCAGCCCCGAGGACGTCAACGAGCTCACCCGGAACCTGCTGGGGCTGTTGCAGGGCGACGACACGACGGCGGCCCAGACCTTCGGCGCGATCGACAAGATCACCGCGAACCTCGCCGATCGGCAGACCGTGATCAAGACACTCATCGACAACGTCACCCGCGTCGCGAACATGATCAACGACTACTCGCCGCAGGTCGTCGAGTTCATCGTCAATTTCGATCTCCTGCTGACGAAGGTGTTGCAGAACCTCGACGAGTTCCGTCGTACCGCCACCTACGGCCCCGGCTTCGGTGCTGCCACCAACCGGGTGCTCACCGCCCTCGGCCTGTCCAAGGAACTCGACGTGGAGAAGCTCATGCGTACGGCCTTCCAGGATCCGGGCGCTGCGGTGCAGGCGATGGGCAAGCTGCCCGGCCTGTTCACCGGGGTCGCGGCCCTGCTCGGCGCGCCGCCGGCGCCGTGCTCGAAGGGCGAGGCCCCGCTGCCGAACAAGGTGACCGTGCTGACCGGCGGAACGAATGTGACGGTGTGCCTGAAATGATCTTCACCGGACGTCCGCCCTGGCGCGGACTCATCAGCCGCAGCACCAGGATCGGTGCCATCGCCGTCGCCGTCGCCCTCGTCATCACCGCGGGCCTCGCCTACGTCTATCTGCGCCCGCCGGGCCAGAAGGAGCTCACCTTCGTCACCCAGGACGCGGCACTGATCAAGCCCGGTGTGGAAGTGCGCGCCTCCGGCGTGCGGATCGGCTCGGTGTCCGCCGTCGACCTGCGCAAGGACGACGTGCAGGTGACCGCCCGCATCGATGACGACGTCTTCGTCGGTGACCAGACCTCGGTCGCCGTCCGCATGCTCACCGTGGCCGGCGGCTTCTACGTGGCCGTCACCTCCGCCGGGCGGTCCGCGTTGGGCGACAAGCCCGTTCCGCGTTCCCGCGTGAGCCTCCCGTACAGCATCGGTGATCTGCTGCAGGACACCCCCGAGAAGCTCGAGCCCGTGGACCGCACCCAGCTCGCCACGTCGATCAAGGCGCTGAGCACCGGCCTGGATTCCAACCCCGGCTCGGTGGACAACGTGGTGGAGGGCGTGAACTCGCTGATCGGCCAGCTCACGGAGCAGCGCGACCAGATCGGCCGGATCATCAACGTGAGCACGCAGTACGCCACGAGCTTCGCCGAGCAGCGCGAGACCATCATGACGATGATCCACAAGGCCTCGCTGGCGATCGTGACCCTCGACCAGACGGCGGCCAACTTCGGCCTGGCGTACCAGGGATTGGCCGGGATGTTCGGGAAGATCAAGCCCTTCCTCGACCTGTACTGGAAGTACCGGGACACGCTCGGCGACGCCTTCGGCAAGATGGAGTCCGCCCTGCAGACGACGAACGTGACGATCCCCGCGATGATCGGTGAGCTGCAGAAGACGATCGAGACGATGCAGGCCAATCTGGAGAAGCAGGGCAAGCCGATGTCGCCCGACACCGTGCTGGCCAGCCGCCTGTGCTTCCCGACGGCGACGGTGAGCTGCTGATGCGACCGATGAGGATCTCCCTGCTCGCCGCGGCCGCCGTACTACTCGCGCCGCTCGTCCCCACCGCGGTCGGCGCGGCCGCCGCCGCGTCCAGCACGCAGTGCGCGTACCTCGCGGACGGCATCGGCCTCTACCCCGACAACGACGTCACCCAGATGGGCGTGAAGATCGGTGCGGTCCGCTCCGTCGAGCCTTCGGGCGACGGGGTCAAGGTCACCTTCGACGTCTCCGGGCGCACCCTGCCCGCCTCGGTGAAGGCGGTCACCCGCTCGACGTCGATCCTCGCGGACCGCTCGCTCGAGCTCGTGGGCAACTACTCGACCGGCGCCACGCTCAACCCCGGCACCTGCATCACCAGGGAGAACACGGCGACGCCGAAATCCATCTCCGAGACCACCTCCGCGGCGACGCGGCTGGTCGATTCGGTGACCGAGGGCGGTGCCTCCGCCGACCTGGGCAGGCTGCTCACGCGCCTCGACACCGAGGTCGGGCCGTCGGTGCCGCCGCAGGCCGCCCGTTCGCTGACGAACCTGTCCACGCTGATGAGCGATCCGGCCGGCTTCCTCGGCGACGTCACCACCGTGGTCAGCAACGTCCGTCCGCTCATGCAGAGCATGGACCAGCAGTGGGGCGAGATGCTGCTCACCCTCCAGCACGCGGGCAACGTCCTCGACCAGTACGGCAAGGTGACCTTCCCGGCGGTGTCGGAGATCTTCCAGACGCTGCCCGTCTTCTTCCTGGTCGGCGACGACATGATGCGCCGCTACGGCGACGTCATCAAGCCGGGCGGCACCCTGGCGGCGGACGCGGTCAAACTGGCCGCCACCGGCGTGAAGTCCAACGAGGCGCTGGCGAAGATGCTCCCGGTGTTCGGCTCGCAGATCGCGCCGTACCTGCCGCGCGGCGACGAGACGCCCACCGCGGTGGCGGGGGTTCCGGTCACCTCGGTGGCGACCCGCGACCCGAACGCACTCTGCGCGCAGATCAACGCGCAGGCGCCCGGGAGCTGCTCCGTGGTCGCCGGCAAGGCACAGACCGCCACCGTCGACCTGGCCCAACTGCCCTTCCAGGGAGGTCGCTGATGACCCGCACACGCCGCGCGGTGCGCTGGCTCCCCCGCCGCCTGTCGACGGCGATCGTCGTCGGTGCGGCCGTGACCCTCGCCGGGTGCGGCGTGAGTCCCGCCAACATGGACATGCGCAATCCTCTCTCCGACGGCGACCAGTACGAGGTGAAGCTGCAGTTCGCCGACGTGCTGAACCTGCCCATCGGGGCACGGATCTCGTTGGGCGGGCTGACCGTCGGCCGGGTCAAGGCCGTCGCGCTGGGCGAGGACGCCGCGACCGTCACCGTGCGCATGGACAAGTCCGTCTCCGTGCCCTCGGACATCCACGCCTCCGTCCTGCAGGACACGCTCCTCGGCGAGGCCTACGTCCGGTTGGAGATGCCCGAGAAGTCCACCGGCGCCGCGCAACCGCTGCGCGCGGGAGCGGTCCTGCCCCAGACGCAGACGAGTCCGCCGCGATCGGTGGAGAGCACGCTCACGATCCTCGCGGACTACTTCGGCAGCGGCTCGGTGCAGGACGTCAGCAAGACGATCGAGCGACTCAACACGGCGCTGCCCAAGGAGCGCCCGCAGTTCGACTTGCTCTCGACCCAGCTCAGCCGGGACGTGACCGGTCTCGGCGCCAACACCGCCGAGGTGAACCGCCTGCTCGATTCGGCGACCGAGATGGCCGACCGGATCGCCAAGCAGGAGGCGAACTTCAAGGACACGCTGACGCCGTACCACATGAAGTACTGGGCCAACCAGGGCAAGCTCATGTCGAACATCGGTGTGCTGCTGCCCGCCGTGGGCGGCATGCTGCAGCAGGGCTACTGGCTGATCCCGCTGATGAACTCGTCGTCCGACCTGTTCGAGCTGCTCACCGCGGACATGGTCTCGCTGGGCTCCGCGATCCACGGCGGCTCGGTCCTGGTGAACAAGAACCTCGTCCCGTTCGTGACCAAGCCGGTCGTGAAGATCGACTCGGTGACCAACACCGCCGGCCAGGACGTCTCGCCCGGCGCGATCAAGGTCCTGCGACTGATCGGACAAGCCCGATGACCCGCTCCGGTATCGCCTCCACCCTCGGCCTCGTCGCGCTCGTGGTGGTCTCCGTCCTGCTCCTGGGAAACCAGGGCGTGCAATGGTTCTCGCCCTCGGGTGAGCGCACCGCCTACATCCGGCTCACCGACGCCAACGGCCTGCAAGAGGGCTCGCGGGTCCTCGATCGCGGCGTCGAGGTCGGTAAGGTCCGCGGGCTCACGGTCGACGCCGACCGGGTCGAGGTCGAGGTCGGCTACGCGAAGGACACCCGGATCACCGCCGGCGCGAAGGTCCGCGTGCAGAACCTCTCGGGGCTGGGCGAGACGTACCTGACCATCGCCCAGAGCGACGGTGCTGCGGTCCCCGACGGGGCACGCCTGGACGGCGTCGTGGACACCGCCGATTCCACCGTCGGCGCGCTGTCGAGTTCGCTCTCACGGCTGATGAAGCAGCTCGATCCGGGCACCGTGCAGCGCCTGCTGGCCCGCGCCGACGAGGCCCTGCCGGACAACGAGCAGACGGTGCCCACCATCGATTCCGGTGCGGTTCTCTCCGCCACGTCGATCCTGCGCCAGCTGCCCGACATCCGGGACCTGCTGCAGTCGTTCAACTCGATCACCCCGCGCGCGACCGAGGTCGGCGCCCTGCTGCTCAGCCTCGAGCAGCCGTTGCGCACCTTCGGCAAGGGCTACGGCGAGATGGCGCCCCACTCGGTGTCCTACATCAGCGAGGGCGACTACCCCAACGTGATCCAGGACGGCATGTTGGAGCTGTTCAAGGTGATCCAGGGCTTCGAGGACGGTGCCGCGCCGAGCGTGCAGTACCTCTCCGAGCTCCTGCTCCCCTCGGTCCGCGCTATGGCCGCGCCGCTCTCGACGATCAACGCCGGCCAACTCCTCGACACGGCGCTGGGCTCGGTGCGCGGTCGTTCCGGCGCAGTCACGCTGCGCCTGGCCGGATCCGAGGGCGGGCCCGCGACCCCGTCGTCGGCGAAGCCCACGGCCGATCCCACCCGCCCGGCGTCATCGAGCACGACGCCCGCCGCGCCGTCCCGCCGCACCGCACCGTCCAGCACACCCGCGCAGCCCCGCTGACGCGGGCCGAAGGAGAACCGTGGCCCTCGCGATCACCGATGTCCAGCACGCCCTCGCCGAGTCGATCCGTGACTGGGCCGAGCGCGCCCACCCCGTCGACGCGGTCCGCTCCGGCGACGCGGGCGCCCTGGAGAAGGCCTGGCGCGGCCTGGCCGACATCGGCGTCTTCGGCATCACGCTCGGAGAGGACCTGGGCGGATTCGGCGGCACCGCCGAGGACGCCGCCGTCGCCGTCGAGGCCGCAACCGCGGTGCTCGCCCCGGGACCGGTCACGGGCACCGTCACCGTGGGCGTACTGCTCGAGCATCACCTGCGCGGCACGGACCGCCTCGGCGACGTGCGGGCCGCGCTCGCGGCGGGTGAGGCCCGCGCCGCGCTCGTCGTCGACGGTGACGGCTCCCTCGCACCGGACGCGACGCCGGACTCCCATCTGCTGATCGAGTCCCCCGGCGGCACCTGGCATCTGCTTCCGCCCGGGACCGCCGGCGTCACCGTCGAGCCGCTGCCAGGACTCGACACCTCCCGGCCACTGGCCCGGATCCACCTCGAAGACCCGGCGTTCGAGGAGGCCACCGCGATCCCCGCGCTGACCGGCGACGACGCCCGGGCCGCGCTCGCCGCCTTCGCCGCCGCGGAGGCCGCCGGCATCGCCGCCTGGTCGCTCCGCACCGCGGCGGAGTACGCCAAGGTCCGGGTGCAGTTCGGCAAGCCGATCGGCGCGTTCCAGGCGATCAAGCAGATCGCCGCCGACATGCTCTGCCGCGCCGAGCAGTCCGCGGCCCTGGCCTGGGACGCCGCCCGCTCCGTCGGGGCCGGAACCGAGCACCACCTCGCCGCGGCCGTCGCGGCCGCGGGGGCGCTCGACGCCGCGGTGCAGAACGCCAAGGACGCGATCCAGGTGCTGGGGGGCATCGGCTTCACCTTCGAGCACGACGCGCACCTGTACCTGCGCCGCGCGACGGCGCTGCGATCCCTGCTCGGCGATACGACCGGATGGCGCACGCGCGCAGCAGAACTCGCGATCTCCGGCGTCCGCCGCGGACTCGACTACGAGGTGGAGGGCGATCACGCAAGGGCCGCGGCGGAGGCCGAGCGGATCGCCGCGATGACGGCGGACGAGCAGCGACGCACCCTCGCCGAATCGGGACTGCTGGTGCCGCACTGGGATCCGCCCTACGGCCGCGGCGCGGGACCGGCGGAACAGCTGGTGCTCGACGAGGCCCTGGAGGCGGCGGGCGTGGAGCGGCCGACACTGGTGATCGGCGCGTGGGCCGCGCCCACGATTCTCGAACACGGCACGTCCGAGCAGGCGGAGCGGTTCGTGTGGCCGACCCTGCTGGGCGAGATCACCTGGTGTCAGCTGTTCAGCGAGCCCGAGGCCGGATCCGACCTCGCCTCACTGCGGACGAGGGCGACGCGTGTCGAGGGCGGATGGTCGCTGACCGGGCAGAAGGTGTGGACCTCGCTCGCACACGAGGCCGACTGGGCGATCTGCCTGGCGCGCACCGATCCCGACGCACCGAAGCACAAGGGCATCACCTACTTCCTGGTCGACATGCTCTCGGACGGCATCGACGTCCGCCCGCTGCGCGAGATCACCGGCGACGTGCGGTTCAACGAGGTCTTCCTCGAGGACGTCTTCGTGCCGGACGACTGCGTCGTGGGCGCGGTGAACGGCGGCTGGCGCCTCGCCCGCACCACGCTCGCCAACGAGCGGGTGGCGATGAGCGGCTCGGGGCTGGGCGCGCGGCTCGAGTCCCTGCTCGCCGATCCCGGTCCGGCACCCGATCTCGCGGCGCTCGGCGAACTCGTGACCGAGGCGGCGTCCTGCACCCTGCTCGACCTGCGCGCCGTCATCGCCAGCGTCGGCGGGCAGGATCCGGGAGCGGGGTCCAGCGTCCGCAAGCTGGTCGGCGTGCAGCACCGCCAGGCCGTGGCGGAGGCCTGCCTGCGACGCCTGGGCCCCGACGGTGCGGTCGCCGGCCCGGAGGACCCCGCGGACGCGCGCTACGAGTTCCTGCTGACCCGGTGCCTGTCCATCGCGGGCGGCACGTCGCAGATCCTGCGGAACGTCGCCGCCGAGCAACTGCTCGGCCTGCCCCGCTCCTGAGGCGTTCCGCACCGCTGGACTGGAACCTGTTCTAGTATTCGATCATGGACGATTCCGCTGTCTCCGCCGCCGCCGACGCGCTGCTCGGCGCGTACGCCGCATGCGCGCCGATCGACCCGATCATCGGCATGTTCCCCGATGCCACGGTCACCGACGCGTACCGCATCCAGCAGGAGCAGGTGCGCCGCTGGGAGGCCGCGGGCGACGCGGTCAAGGGCCACAAGGTGGGGCTCGCCTCGCTCGCGATGCAGCGCCAGATGAACGTCTACGAACCTGATTTCGGTCACCTCACGGCGTCGATGTTCCACTTGGAGCAGATGCCGATCGACACCTCGTCGTGGATGCAGCCGCGGATCGAGCCGGAGATCGCCTTCGTCCTCGGCCGAGAACTGCGCGGCCCCGGTGTCACGGTGGCGGACGCGATCCGCGCCGTGGACTTCGTGGTGCCCGCCCTCGAGGTGGTGGACTCGCGGATCAAGGACTGGAACATCTCCATCGTCGACACCGTGGCAGACAACGCCTCTTCGGGCGGCGTGGTCCTGGGCAGCCGGCCCACCCGGCTGACCGACATCGACCTGCGCACCGTCGGGTGCACCTTCCGGATCAGCGGCGAGCAGGTGGGCACCGGCGCGGGCGGCGCCGTCCTCGGCTCGCCGATCAACGCGCTCGTCTGGCTCGCGAACACCGTCGGCCCGCTGGGCACCACCCTCGAGCCCGGCCACGTCGTACTACCCGGCTCGATGACGCGCGCCGAGCCGGTGCGCGCCGGAGACACCGTCGTCGCCGACATGGGCCCGCTGGGCTCCGTGACGGCCGTACTCGCCCCCTGAAAGACCCGAACGGAGAAGAACATGAAGATCATCATCGGCGATGCGTGCACCGGATTCGGCGTCTGCGAGGGCATCCGCCCCGACGTCTTCGAGGTCAACGACGAAGGCTTCGCCGAGGCCACCGACGAGGGCCTCACCGACGCCGACCGCGAGGACATCGAGTACGCGGCCAGCCAGTGCCCCACGCAGGCCATCCGCATCGAATACTGAGCCCCCTTTCCTGACTTAACAGCAGTGGAGCCCTGATCTTCGCCGGAAGATCAGGGCTCTACTGCTGTTAAGTCAGGAGGGGGAGGCCCGACGGTGCCGCGCGGGCGACGCCGGGCCCGCGGTCAGACCTTCTGGGCCGCGGACATCTCCACCGCGATGGCGATGATCATGTCCTCCTGGCCGCCGACGTAGCCGCGGCGACCGCACTCGTAGAGGATCTCGTACGCGGGGACGCCGTAGCGCTCCGCGGCCCGCTCCGCATGCAGCAGGAAGCTGGAGTACACACCCGCCGCGCCCTGGACGATCGAACTGCGGTCCATGACCGGCAGCCGGGTGATGTAGGGCTTCACCACGTCCTCCGCCGCGGCCATGAGCGCGTCCTTGTCGGTGCCGGTGCGCACGCCCAGCTTCTCGAAGGCGGCCGAGAGGACCTCGGTCGGTGAATTGCCCGCGCCGGCGCCGAGGGCCAGCAGCGAGCCGTCGATCTGCTTCGCGCCCGCCCGGTACGCGAGCACGGAGTTGGCGACGCCGAAGCTGAGGTTCTGGTGCCCGTGGTATCCCACCTGCGCGTCCTCCCCCAGCTCCGCGACCAACGCGGCGACGCGGTCGCCGGCGTCCTCAAGGATCAGCGCGCCGGCGGAGTCGACGACGTACACGCACTGGCAGCCGGCGTCGGCCATGATCCGCGCCTGCTTCGCCAGCGCCTCCGGCGTGGACATGTGCGAGAGCATGAGGAAGCCGACGGTCTCGAGGCCCAGTTCCCGAGCGGCGCCGAAGTGCTGGATCGAGACGTCCGCCTCGGTGCAGTGCGTCGCGATGCGCAGCGCACCGGCGCCGAGGTCGGCCGCCACGCGGATGTCCTCGACGGTGCCGAGTCCCGGGAGCATGAGCACGGCGATCTTCGCCTGCTGCGCCTCGTCGACGGCGGCGGCGATGAGCTTGCGCTCGTCGACCAGCGAGAAGCCGTAGTTGAACGTGCTGCCGCCGAGGCCGTCGCCGTGGGTCACCTCGATGAGCGAGATGCCCGCGTCGTCGAGGGCGCGCACGGTGTCCCGCACGTTCTGCTCGGTGAACTGGTGCGCCATCGCGTGGCTGCCGTCGCGCAGCGACGTGTCGACGATGCGCACGTCGCGGTTCGGATCGTTCCAGAGCTCGCCGTTGATGCCGGTCATGCCTTCACTCCTGCCAGAATGCGCTGCGCCAGCAGCTCGCCCGCGCGCGCGGCCGCGGCGGTCATGATGTCGAGGTTGCCCGCGTAGGTGGGCAGGTAGTCGCCGTTGCCCGCGACCTCGAGGAAGACCGCGACGCGGGCCTTGCCCTCCCAGCCGGGCCGGGGCTCGTCGTACTGCGGCGGAGCCTTGAGCGTGTAGCCCGGAACGTAGACCTGAACGTCCTCCACCATCTTCTCGATCGAGGCGGTGATCGCCGCACGGTCGGCGTCGGGGTCGATGGCGCAGAACACGGTGTCGCGCATGATCATCGGCGGCTCGACCGGGTTGATGATGATGATCGCCTTGCCCTTGGCCGCGCCGCCGACCTCCTCGATCGCACGGGCGGTGGTCTCGGTGAACTCGTCGATGTTGGCGCGGGTGCCGGGGCCGGCGGAGCGCGAGGACACCGACGCGACGATCTCCGCATAGCTCACCGGCGTCACGCGGCTGACGGCGTGCACGATCGGGATCGTCGCCTGGCCGCCGCAGGTGATCATGTTGACGTTGGGTGCGTCCAGCTGCGACTCCAGATTGACCACCGGGCACGCCAGGGGACCGACCGCGGCGGGCGTCAGGTCGACGGCGACGATGCCCGCCTCCGCGTAGCGCGGAGCGTTGGCGCGGTGCGCCTTCGCCGACGTCGCCTCGAACACCAACTGCGGCGGTTCCGGTCGCGAGAGCAGCCAGTCCACCCCCTCCGCCGACGTCTCGAGCCCGAGCTCGGCGGCACGCTTGAGACCGTCCGATTCCGGGTCCACGCCCACCATGTAGCGCACGTCCACGTGCTCGCTGCGCCGCAGTTTGGCCAGCAGGTCCGTTCCGATGTTGCCCGGGCCGACGATGGCCGCGGTCACTTTCTCCGTCATATCCCGACGATGCGTCCCCGCGGCCCTCATACTCAAGGCATGTGTCCCGCTGAGCGGAACGACGGCGCCACCGTCGACCGGATCTCCGCGTTGCTATCGGCGTACCGCCCCGGCGACGGCGGGCTCGGCGTCTCCGAGCTGGCGCGGCGCACGGGACTGCCCAAGTCGACGGTGCACCGCCTCACCGGACATCTCGTGGCGGCCGGACTGTTGGAGCGCTCCGGCACCGACCTCCGGCTCGGCCTGCGCCTGTTCGAGATCGGCCAACTCGCCACGGGGCACCGCGACCTCGTCGACGCCGCTCGGCCCGTGCTCGCCGACCTCCGCTCGGCCACGCGCAACACCGTCCACCTGGCCCGTCTCGAGGGCACAGAGGTCGTCTACTTCGAGGTCCTCCCCGGCCCCGACGCGCCGAATCTGCCTTCCCGCGTGGGCGGCCGGATGCCCGCGCACGCCACCGGAGTCGGCAAGGCGATCCTCGCCTTCGCCGACGAGGCCGCGCTCGCCGCGGTGCTCGCGACCGGACTGCCGCGCCTGAGCACGCGGACCATCGAATCGCCGTCGCTCCTGCGCCGGCAGCTGCAGCGCATCCGCGACGAGGGCGTGGCCTACGAGCGCGAGGAGTCCGGCCACGGCACCGTCTGCGTGGCCTGCCCGATCCTCTACGCCGACGGCACCCCCGTCGCCGCGATCTCCGTGGCCGGCTGGAGTACGCGGATGCGGCCGGAGCGCGTGGGCCCCGCCGTGCGCGCCGCCGCCCTCACCCTCTCCCGCGTCGCCGGCTCGCGCGACTAGTCCCGGTCCACGTCGACGACCACCTTGCCGCGGACGCCCCCGGCCTCGAGCCGGCGATGCGCGCCCGCGACATCGGCGAGCCGGTACGTCTCATCGAGGACCGGCCGCAGTGCGCCGGCCTCGGCCATCCGCGCGACCTCGGCGAGCAGGGCGGAATCGGGGCCACCGCGGAAGAACCGGATGCGCCGCGAACCGTGCACCACGGAGGTCGCGATCGTCGCCAGACTCCGCACCGGGTTCTCCGTGTCGAACCGGACCGTGACCATGCGTCCGGTGGAGGTGAGCAGGCGCCGGAACGCACGCAGGTCGGTACCGACGGTGTCGATCACGACGTCGAATCGGCCGAGGTCCGCGTGCTCGGCCCGGCGGTAGTCGACAACGCGATCCGCGCCGAGACCGGTCACGAAGTCGGCCGCGCCGGCCGCGGCCAGCCCCGTGACCGGCCCCGCGCCGAGCGCTCTGGCGACCTGGACGGCGGCACTGCCCACGCCGCCCGCCGCACCGCGCACCAACACGCTCTCACCCGACCGCAGCCCGGCCTCGCGCCGCAGCGCGAGCAGCGCCGTGAGCCCGCCGACGGGGAGCGTCGCAGCCTCGATCGGCGTCAGCGATGCCGGTGCGGCGGCGATCTGCGCGGGTCGGACGGCGACGTACTCCGCGAGGCTCCGCAGCGCCTGCCCCGTTGCGTCGGGTTTCTCGCTGAGCAGGCCCCAGACTCGGTCTCCGACGGCGTACCCGGACGCCCTCACCCCGATCGCGGCGACGTCCCCGACGAAGTCGAGTCCGGTCCGCCGGGGGAACGGGCCGCGCAGCAGCCAGCGCGGCACGGCCCCGGAGCGGAGCAGGAGCTCGCCACCGTTCACCGACACCGCCCGGACACGCACCAGCACGTCATCGGGGCCGATCGCGGGTAACGGCACGGTACCCGCGTAGAGCACGTCGGGTGGGCCGTACCGATCGAACAGGGCCGCGCGCATCGTGGATTCGTCGTGTGTCATACCCGGGGGAACAGCCGGCCACCCGTCGCGGCTTCCTCCTGCGGATAAAGTGAGAGGCATGGACGCCGATCCGTCTCACCTAGCGGCCGGCACGCAGCCCGCGTTGCGGACCGACGCGCGGCGTAACCGGGAGCGGATCGTGCGCGCGGCCCAGGAGGTCTTCACGGCCCGCGGGGTCGATGCTCCGCTCAGTGCGGTCGCCCGCCGGGCCGGGGTCGGCGTCGCGACGCTGCACCGCCGCTTCCCCTCGCGCGAGCATCTCGTGGCCGAGGCCTTCCAGGAGCAGTTCGGCGCTTGCACGCGTGCGCTCGACGACGCCCTCGCCGATCCCGACCCCTGGCACGGCCTGAGCGCCCTGGTGCACACGGTCTTCGCGTTGCAGGCCAGCGATCGCGGATTCACCCGGGCGTTCCTCGACCGGAATCCCCATGCCGCCGGTTCCGCAACGGTCGACGACGCGGAACGTGCGCTGGACGCACTCGTCGGCCGGTGCCGCAGCGCTGGCGTCGTGCGTCCCGACGTCACCGGCGCCGACCTGGTTCTCGCGTTCCTCTCCAACGCCGGGCTCGTCGCCGACGGCGGGGTCCCGCCAGAGGCATCGCCGAGGCTGGCGGCGCACCTCCTCCGTGCCTTCGCCGTGTCCGACGGTGCACCGCTGCCCCCTGGCCCACCCCTCGCGCTGCGACCGATCCTGGGCGGAGCCGTTAGAAGTGCAGGACCGGGTCCGGGTCCCCGGGGACGCTGAAGTCGACGACGGCGAGGCCGCGGCGCGCACCGTCGTACACGGTGGCCGTGACCATCGGTCCCGACGCGAGCACCTTGCCCACCTGCAGCCCGCGCAGGTGCAGCAGCTCGGCGACCCGCCGCCGGCCCTTGCCGCCGACGCCGCGCATTCCACCGAGGAAGCCGAGGGCGGTGCGGGCACCCAGAGTGCGGAACAGCCGCGGACCCAACAGGGTTCCGGCGGCCAGCCCACGCGGACCGGAGAGCAGAAGGGCGGTGATCATCCCGCGCAGCTCCCAGTGGGCGTACAGGCCGGTGATGGCGGCGCCGTCCGGTCCATCGACCACGGTGTAGCGCAGATGCATCGGAATGTGCAGGGTGACACCGGTGCTCATGGTGGTGTGCACCGTGAGATCGCGGATCATGAGCCCCTCGTCGTCACCCGGGACGATGAGGTCGTGTTCCACCTCGAAGGCGATGCGGTTGGGCGCGATGAACATGTCGTAGAAGCGTGCGATCGCCGCCGGGTCCGTCTGCGGCGGCGGGCCGACGGGGTCGTGAACGGCTCCACCCGGCGCGAACAGCGCGGTCCAGGCCCCTTTGTCGTGCGCGGCGACGGCGGCGGGCGATGCCTCCACCACCCGCCGGATCGCTTCGGTGCCGGGCATCTAGAGCTTCAGCGCGTGCGTGGCGGTGGCGCCGCCGTCGGCCACGAACTCCGCGCCGGTGCTGTAGCTGGCCTCGTCGGAGGCGACGAACAGCACCAGCGCGGCGATCTCGTCGGCGCTGCCCTGGCGCCCGATGGGAAGTCGCTGTTTGAGCCAGTCCGTCGGCGGCTCGTTGCCGCCCAGCGCGTCCGCCACCATCGCGGTGTCGATCATGCCCGGATGCACCGAGTTCACCCTGATGCCGTACTGCCCCAGCTCCATCGCAGCGGCCTTCGTCATGCCGCGGATGGCGAACTTACTCGCCGTGTAAGCGGTCAGGTACGGCATGCCGCCCAGCCCCTCGACCGAGGAGGTGTTGACGATCGAGCCGCCCCCGGCGGCCTTCATCGGCTCCACGGCGGCGCGCATCCCGAGGAAACAGCCGAACTGGTTGATGCGGATCACCCGTTCGTAATCGGCGAGAGCGGTCTGTTCGAGCGCCGAGAAGAACAGCACGCCCGCGTTGTTGACCAACACATCGAGGCCACCGAAGCGGGCCTGCACCTGCGCCACGGCGGCCGCCCAGTCGTCCTCGCTCGTCACGTCGAGGTGGCGGTAGACGGCCGCGTCGCCGAGCTCGGCGGCCAGCGCCTCGCCCTGCTCGTCCAGCACGTCGCCGAGCAGCACGCGCGCGCCCTCTGCGACGAATCGCCGCGCCACGGCGGCGCCCTGCCCGCGGGCGGCTCCGGTGATGAGCGCCCGCTTGCCGCTCAGTCTTCCCGTCGTGCTCGTCATGATCAGCCCTCCAGTTGTGCGGCGACGAACATCCGGTCGTCGCGGTCCGCGAAGTAGCCGCCCACCGCTGCGGCGAGCCCGACCTCGTCCCACTGCCCGCCGTCCGCGTCGAAGCGGGCCTCCAGGCTGGGCGGCGCCATCAGGGCGACCATTCCCCCGTGCACCACGAAGACCTGGCCGTTGACCTTCGCGGCCTCGGGTCCGGCGAGGAAGCGCACGAACCGCGCGACGTGGTCGACCGACAGCGGATCGACGGTGCCGTCCGGGGCGTCGCCGAAGACGCCCTCGGTCATGGCGGTACGGGCCCGGGGACAGATCGCGTTGGCCCGCACGCCGTACCGGCCCAGGCCGCGGGCGGTGGCGATGGTCAGCGCTGCGATGCCCGCCTTGGCGGCGGCGTAGTTCGGCTGCCCGACGGAACCGAACAGGAAGGCCTCCGACGAGGTGTTGATGACGCGGCCGTAGACCTCACCGCCCGACGCCTTGGCGGCATCGCGCCAGTAGGCCGACGCGTTGCGCGAGAGCAGGAAGTGCCCGCGCAGGTGCACCCGGACCACCGAATCGAACTCGTCGTCGGTCATCGAGAAGATCATCTTGTCCCGGCAGAAGCCCGCGTTGTTGACCACGATGTGCACGCCACCGAGCCCCTCGGCCGCTGCCATCAGCGCGTCCGCGGTCTCACGATCGCCCGAATCGCCGAGCACCAGCGCGGCGCGACCGCCGTCGGCCCGGATCTGCTCGACCACCTCCTCGGCCGCGGGCGCGACGTCGCCCACGACGACGGCGGCACCCCCGCGGGCGAGTGCCAACGCCTCCGCACGGCCGAGGCCGGCTCCGGCGCCGGTCACGATCGCCACCTTGCCTTCGAGGCTCGCCACGTCTGCCTGCGTCATCTGCAACCCTTCGATTTCGAGAACCTGTTCACCGCGGAGCACGCGCTCCTCCACCTAAGGAAAATACTGCCGAGACCGCGGTTTCGTTCCGCTTTTCTAGAACTTGTTCTACAGTGGCGCCATGCGGATCGACTATGCGCCGGAACAGCAGGAGCTGCGCGCCGAGCTGCGGGCCTACTTCGCCCAGCTGATGACGCCCGAACGGCGCGAGGCGCTTCTGGGCCCCGGTGGCGAGTACGGCGACGGCGAGGTCTACAAGGAGATCACCCGCACGCTCGGCAAGGACGGGTGGCTGGCCATCGGCTGGCCGCAGGAGTACGGCGGGCAGGCCCGCCCCATGCTCGACCAGCTGATCTTCACCGACGAGGCCGCCGTCGCCGGCGTGCCCGTCCCGTTCCTCACGGTGAACACGGTGGGCCCCGCGATCATGGCCGGCGGCACCGCGGAGCAGAAGGCCGAGTTGCTGCCCGGCATCGCCGCCGGCGAGACGCACTTCTCCATCGGCTACTCCGAGCCGGAAGCCGGCACCGACCTGGCGGCGCTGCGCACCCGCGCCGTCCGCGACGGCGACGACTTCGTCATCAACGGCCAGAAGATGTGGACCTCGCTCATCGAGTACGCGGACTACATCTGGCTGGCGGCGCGCACGGATCCCGAGGCCCAGCGACACCGCGGCGTGTCGATCCTGGTGGTGCCCACAGACTCCCAGGGATTCTCCTGGACCAAGGTGCACACCGTCGCCGGGCCGGGCACCTCCGCCACCTACTACCAGGACGTGCGCGTCCCCACGACGTCGGTGGTGGGTGATCTGCACGGCGGCTGGAAGCTCATCACCAATCAGCTCAACCACGAGCGCGTCGCACTGACCTCCGCCGCACCGCTGCTCGATTCGGAGCGACAAGTGCGGCACTGGGCGCAGAACACCAAGCTCGCCGACGGCTCCCGCGTCATCGACGCGGAGTGGGTGCGCACGCACCTCGCCCGGGTCTACGCCCATGCGCAGTACCTCAAACTACGGAACTGGAAGATCGCGTGGGCCGCGGACCACAGCGAGCTCGGTCCGGCCGACGCCTCCGCCACGAAGGTCTTCGGTACCGAGTACGCCACCGAGGGCTACCGCCTGCTGATGGAGGTGCTCGGCACCGCGGCCGTCGTACGCGCGGGCTCGCCCGGCGCGCTGCTGCGCGGCCGCATCGAACGCCTGCACCGCAGCTCGCTGATCCTCACCTTCGGCGGCGGCACCAACGAGATCCAGCGCGACCTGATCGCGGGGGCCGGTCTCCGGCTACCGGTCAGCCGCTAGGGACAGGAGAGACGACATGGATTTCACCGTCCCCGAGGCCCGGACCGACCTGGCGGGCCTGACGCGACGCATCGTCGAGGCGTGGTCCGAGAAGACCCCGCGGCCCACCGACTCCGGGCTCGATCCCGACCTGTGGGCCACCCTCACGCGCTCCGGAGTCCTCGATGCGGCGCTGCCGTCCGCGGTCGGCGGCGGAGGCCTGGGGCTGTTGGCGCACACCGCCGTTCTGGGCGAGCTCGGCCGGGTCGCGGCACCCGCTCCGTACCTGGACTCGATCCTGGTCGCGGGTGAGCTGCTCGCCGAATCCGGCACCCCCGCCCAGCTCGAGCAGTGGCTCGTGCCCCTGGTCCGCGGCACCGCGACGGCCACCGTCGCCTTCGGTGATGACCTGTCGGGCTTCACCGCTCGCTCCGTCGCGGACGGCTGGCGCCTCGACGGTGCGCAGACCGCCGTCTCGTCCGCCGCCTTCGCCGATCTGCTCGTCCTCGAGGCCGTCACCGCCGACGGTGCCGCCCTCTTCCTCGTGCCGCGCGGAACCGCCGGGATCACCGTCACCGGCCAGCAGGTCGGCAACGGGAGCGACGCCGCGCTCGTCGAGGCGGAGGCGGTGACCCTGCCGGCCACCGCACGACTGGGCGGCGACGCGGCCGCGGCCCGCGCGCGACGACTCGCCACCATCGGCTGGTGCGCCCTGCAGGCGGGCATCACCGAGCGCGCGCTCGAACTGACCGCCGAGTACGCCCGCACCCGTGAGCAGTTCGGCAAGCAGATCGGCAGTTTCCAGGCCGTGCGACAACGCCTCGCCGACGCCTACATCGACGTCGAAGCAGTGCGCCTCACTCTGCTCGAGGCGGCCTGGCGCGAGTCCGAGGGGCTCGACGCGGCCGCGGAGATCGCCACCGCCAAGTTCTGGGCCGCCGACGCCGGACACCGCGTGGCGCACACCGCGGTCCACGTGCACGGCGGCGTCGGCATCGACACCGATCACCCCACCCATCGCTACTTCGTGGCGGCCAAGCGCGCGGAGTTCGCGCTCGGCGGCGCGACGGCCCATCTCCGCGCCCTCGGCGCGACCCTCGCCGGAAGGAACCCCGCATGATCCGCAAGTTGTCCAAGACCGCCACCACTCCGCTGAGCCCGAACGAGGCGGTCGACTACATCGTGATCGGCTCGGGCAGTGCGGGTTCCGTGGTGGCGGGCCGGCTCGCCGACACCGGCGCCACGGTCGCGCTGCTCGAGGCCGGCAAGGCCGACAACACGCGCATGACGCAGGTGCCCGGCATGATCACGATGGTGCACACGGTGCCGCAGATGAAGTCGCGGGTGGCGTGGAAGCAGCACTCCGTGCCGCAGAAGTTCGCCAACGACCGCACGATCCCCATGACGCGCGGCAAGATCCTCGGCGGGTCCAGCTCGATCAACGGCATGCTGTTCGTCCGCGGCAACCGCGCCAACTACGACTCGTGGGCCGCCGAGGGCGCCACCGGCTGGGACTACGAGGGCGTGCTCCCCGCGTTCAAGCGGCTCGAGAACTGGGAGGGCGGCGGCAGCGAGCTCCGCGGCGCCGGCGGCCCGATCGAGGTCACTCGCCAGCGGGACCTGACCGCGGCCACGAACTCGTACATGCAGGCCCTCTCGGGCACGCTGAACACGCCGATCATCGAGGACTACAACGGCGCCTCCCAGGAGGGTGTCAGTGTCTTCCAGCAGAGCGCCGCGGGTGGCACCCGCTACAGCTCCGCGCAGGGGTATCTCCGCAAGGCCCGACCCAATCTGCGGGTGCACGTGAACGCACACGTCAAGCGGGTCGTGATCGAGAACGGACGAGCCACGGGCGTGGAGGTGCTCGACGGGAACTCCGTCACCACCATCCGCGCCAAGCAGGAGGTCATCGTCTCCGCCGGCGTCATCGGCACCCCGCAGATCCTCATGCTTTCGGGGGTCGGCCCCGCGGCGCACCTGCGGGAGAAGGGGATCGACGTCGCCGCCGATCTGCCCGTCGGCCAGAACCTGCACGATCACCTGTTCGTCCCGATGACCTTCCTGATGAAGGATGCGGTGAACAAGGGCACCCCGGCGTACTTCGCCAAGGGCCTGGCGGCCGAGGTCCGTGAGCCCGGCACCACGTGGATGGCGCGCACCGTCTTCGACGCGGCGGCCTTCGTCCGCACCTCCTACGCCAAGGACATCCCGGACCTGCAGATCCACTGCCTGCCGTGGAACTACCCCGTGCCGAACCAGGACGCCGACAAGCTGCACATGGTCGATCCCCGGCCGGGCCTGACCATCCTGCCCACGCTGATCTACCCGCAGAGCCGCGGCGAGTTGCGCCTGAACTCCGCGAACCCCCTGGAGCAGCCCTCGATCGATCCGGGGTACCTCAGCGACCCGCAGGACACCGAGGTGCTCATGGAGGGCATCGGCATGATCCGCGAGGTGATGCAGCATCCCGCCGTGCGCGGCAAGGTGAGCGAGGAGTTCACGCCCGGCGCCTCGTTCATGGACGAGACGGCCCTGCGCCGCGAGCTCCCGAACCGCGTGCACTCGGTGTACCACCCGGTGGGCACCTGCCGGATGGGCGTCGACGAGCGCGCCGTCGTCGATCCGCAGCTCAAGGTCATCGGCGTCGAGGGCCTGCGCGTCGCCGACGCCTCGATCATGCCGTCCATCACCGGCGGCAACACGAATGCGCCGTCGTACATGATCGGCGAGATGTGCGCGCGGTTCCTCGGCGCCTGAGATGAGCGGCGCACGCTCGCACTCCCTTCCGACGGTCGCCGACCTGCTCCGGGCCCGCGCCGACGACCCCGGCGCGGGCCTGCGGGCCGGGGATCGGTCGTGGACCTGGGCGGAGCACGTCGCCGCCTCGGCGGTGCGGGCGTCCGTCCTGCGCGAGCTCCTGCCCGATGCCGGCGGAGGCACCGGCGATGGAGCTGCGCGCCGGCACGTCGGGGTGCTCGCCGACAACGTCCCCGAGTTCTCGCTGCTGCTCGGCGCTGCGGCGCTGTCGGATGCGGTCGTGGTGGGGCTCAACCCCACTCGTCGCGGGGACGCCCTCGCCCGCGACATCGCGCTCGCCGATTGCGGTGCGGTCCTGACCCAGGGCCGGCACAAGGAGCTCCTCGACGGCCTCGACCCCGGCGTCCCGGTCCTCGATCTCGACGGTCCGCAGTGGGCCGCCCTGCTCGACGCGCACGCCGGTGCACCGATCCCCGACCCTGAGGTCACCCCGGACAGCCTGCTCGCACTGGTCTTCACCTCCGGCACCAGCGGCGAGCCGAAGGCGGTGCGGACCACGCACGGCAAATTCACCGGCGCGGGGATCATGCTGGCGCAGCGTTTCGGCCTCAGCGGCGACGACACCGCGTACGTCGCGATGCCGCTGTTCCACTCCAACGCGCTGCTCGCGGGCTGGGCCGTGGCCCTGGCCGCCGGCGCCACCATCGCCCTCGCCGAACGCTTCTCGGCCTCGAACTTCCTCGCCGACGTGCGACGGTACGGCGCCACGTACGCGAATTACGTGGGCACGCCCCTGTCGTACATCCTCGCCACCGCGGAGCGCGACGACGACGCCGACAACCCGCTGCGGGTCCTGTACGGCAACGAGGGCCGCGCCGACGACATCGCGGCGTTCGCCCGGCGGTTCGGGTGCCACGTGCAGGACGGCTACGGCTCGTCGGAGAACGGGGTCGCCATCGCCCGCACCCCGGACACCCCGCCCGACGCGCTCGGGCCGCTCCCCGACGGGGTCGCCGTGTGGAGGCCCGGCACCACGACCGAATGCCCGCGTGCCGAGACCGCCCCGGACGGGACGCTCCTCAATCCCGAGGAGGCGATCGGCGAACTGGTGAACACCGCGGGCACCGGCGGTTTCTCCGGCTACTACAACGATCCCGCCGCGGACGCCGCGCGCGCGGACGGCGGCGTCTATCGCACCGGTGACCTCGCCTACGTCGACGGCGCCGGCTACGTCCACTTCGCCGGCCGCACCGGTGACTGGATGCGAGTGGGCGGCGAGAACCTCGGTGTCGCACCGATCGAGCATGCTCTGCTGCGCCATCCCGCGATCGCGGAGGCCGCCGTGTACGGCCTGCCGGACCGCGTCGGCGATCAGGTGGCGGCGGCGCTCGTCCTCACGCCCGGCGCGGAACTCACGCCCGAGGACTTCACTGCATTCCTCCGCGCGCAGCCCGACCTGGGACCGCGGCAGCACCCGCACCGCTGGCGCATCGTCGACGAGCTGCCGCGCACCCCGTCGTTCAAGGTGCTCCGGCGCGCCCTCGTGGCCGACGGGATCGACGCCACCGCACCGCTACCCGGGCAGTAGCGCCCGCACCGCATCGATCGTGTCGGCCTCGGCCGCGGTCTTGTCCGGGCGGTAGCGCAGCACGCGGGCGAAGCGCAGCGCGACGCCGCCGGGATAGCGGCGCGAGACCTGCACCCCGTCGAGCTCGATCTCGACCACGATCTCGGGGCGTAGGTGGACGGTGTGCTCGTCGCGCGAGATCTCGTGCCGCGGGAACTCCTCCGTCTGCCATCGCAGCAACGCGTCCGTGAGGCCCTTGAACGTCTTGCCCACCATGATCGGCGCGCCGCCGTCCGGATCCCGCGCGCCGAGGTGCAGGTTCGAGAGCATCCCCGTGCGGCGCCCGTACCCCCACTCCGCGCCGAGGACGATCAGGTCGAGCGTGTGGCTCTGCTTGACCTTCTGCCAGGCGCGGCCCCGTCGGCCCGCGGCGTAGGGCGAATCGAGCGACTTGACCATCACGCCCTCGTGGCCGGCGGTGAGCGCCGCGGCGTACTGGGCCGCGGCCTCGTCCGCAGTGGGCCGGGTCAGTGCGGGGATCCGCAGCCCTCCCGCCACCGCCTGCAGCGCGTCGAGGCGGACCGACAGCGGCTCGTCGAGCAGGTCGCGGCCGTCGAGGTGCAGGCAGTCGAAGAAGTACGGGCGCAGCACCGTCTCCCCGGATTCCGAGGACCCGAACCGGCTCATCGTCTCCTGGAAGGGTCTGGGCCGGCCGGCGTCGGTGAGGGCGAGCGACTCGCCGTCGAGCACGACGGACCGGCACGGCAACTCCCGTGCCAGCGCGACGATCTCGGGTACCGCGTCGGTGATGTCGCGGAGCGTGCGGGTGTAGACGCGCACCTCCTCGCCCAGACGGTGGACCTGGATGCGGGCACCAGCAAATAGTTGGTCATGACTCATGTAGTCTTTGGTGCCATGAGCAGCACGAACGCCATCATCTACGCCCGCATCAGTAAGGACCGCGCAGGCGCGGGGCTCGGCGTCGAGCGCCAGGCCGAGGATTGCCGCGCCCTCGCGGAGCGGCTCGGCTGGACCGTCCTGCGCGTCGAATCTGACAACGACATCTCGGCGTACTCGGGCAAGAAGCGGCCGGGGTACCAGCGCACTCTGGCCGCGCTGGAGTCCGGCGAAGCGTCGGCGGTCATCGCGTGGCACTCCGACCGCCTACACCGGCGCAATACTGAGCTGGAGCCCTTCCTCGACATCGTCGAGCGCACCGGCGCGCAGGTGGCCACCGTCCAGTCCGGCCCCGTGGATCTCGCCTCACCGTCGGGCCGGATGACGGCGCGCATTCTCGGCGCCGTGGCACAGCAGGAGGTCGAGCACACCACGGCCCGGATCAAGGCCCAGAAGGCACAGACGGCCGCAGCGGGCGGGTACCGGGGCGGGATGCGCCCGTTCGGATACGAGCGCGACGGAATGACGATCCGGGAGCGGGAGGCCGCGATCATCCGGCAGGCCATCGCCGACGTGACGGCCGGGAAGACGATCAGCGCCGTCCGGCGTGAGCTCAACGCGGCCGAGATCCGCACCTCCAGTGGGCGCGAGTGGTCGCTCCCGGGCGTGAGGAACGTGCTCTCCCGGTGGCGCAACGCGGGAAAGGTCGAGCGGGAGGGCGAGCCGGTCGCGGATGCGCAGTGGCCCGCAATCGTGACCGTGGACGAGCTGCTCGCCGTGCGGGCCGTGCTCGCCAACCCCGCGCGCCGGGTGAGCCCCGGGAATCAGCGCCGCTGGCAAGGCGCGGGCGTCTACATCGACGCGTTCACCGGCGACCCGATGGTGTGCACCAAGAGCAGCGGGACCAATCCCACGCCGGTCTACCGTCCCGCTGCCCGCACGGCGGGGTGCGCGTCCGTGGTCGCCGTCGACCTCGACGAGTACGTCAGTGCGGCCGTGTGCGCCCGCCTGGGCCAGCCGGACGCCCGGGAGTTGCTCGCGGCCCCAGAGGTCGACACGCGGGCTCTCAGCGGGCAACGGGAGGCCCTCGACGCGCGCCTCCGGGAGGCGGCGAGCTTGTTCTCTTCCGGCGCGATCACCGGCGCGCAACTCACCGAGATCACGGCCGATCTCCGGGCCCAGCTCGACACGATCGACGCGCAGTTGGACGCGGCGACGGCCGACCCGGAGCTTGCGGAGTTGCTCCGCGCCGACGACATCCGCGCGGCGTGGGACGGCCCGAACGGTCTGCACGTGGATACGCGCGCCCGACTCATCAAATCCCTTGCGCGGGTGACGGTTCACAAGATGACCATGAAGGGCGTGCGCCGCACATTCAAGCCCGAGTGCGTCGACATCGAGTGGCTTTGATCGTCAATTCTGGCATAGCACAACAGATTCCGAGCCACACGCCGAACTGGGAGTTTGCCGCACACACTGGCACGGAGCAGAACGATCCGATACAGTTCTTCTTGTCGGTAACGAGCCGACACCATCGGATACCGTGCGGCACACGCTGAGCGGCAAGTACGAGAGTCTGCGGGCCACGCGCCCCGGCTAAGCGGTGGTCTTCTTCCACAGGAGACCGCTATGCCCTCACCGCCCGCCACCGGGCCCCGCCACCTGCGCGGATTCAGCAACGTCCACGCCTACCTGCGCGACACGCTCGGTATGCCCGTCGGCCTTCGTGCGATCAAGCGGGCCACCCACGAGGGCGAGTTGCCCCACCTGGAGATCGCGGGCCGCCACTACTTCGCGCCGGAGGACATCGACGATTGGGTCGTATCCCTGAAAGTCGGCGGTCCCTCATGACCCGCGACGAGATCCGCGCCGCCGGTGCGAAGGCCGCCCAGGGTGCGCCCCCGCTGAAGCCGGAGCAGCGCGCCATGATCCGGGCCGCCTTCGCCTCGCGGCCGGTGTGCCACCCCACCTCGCGGCAGGCCGCCGCGTGAGCCACGGCGACATCGAGATCGTGCCCGTCGTCCGCATCACCCCGGTCGGCCTCATCGAGGTCGAGTTCGGCGACCAGGTGATGACGCTGGACACCGAGGCTGCGCAATCGCTCGCGGTCAACCTACTAGCCCTGGTCATCGTCGTCCGTGAGGACGATCCGCCGCCGGGCGTGAGGTCGGAGGTCGTGAAATTCGCGTTGCTCGCACGGGTCGCGGACGCAGTCACGCTGTGGCGCGACGAGCTCGCCGAGCCGGATTCCGCACCGACACCCTGACACCCACCTACCTGCGGTTGCTGTGCCGCCCACCCTGCACACCTGTTCCACCCCTCGTCGCCACCGGCGAGGGTCCGGGGAGGACCCCACTTAGGAGTCCTAAATGCAACACAGCACCATCACCACCGACCAGCTCGACGCGGCCGAGCGCCGCGTGCGCCAGACGTATGCCGCCGGTTTCATGCCGGACGTCGCCGACGAGCGCCTGTTACTCGACGCGGGCCGCATCACCCGCTCCGAGCTGCATCGACTGGAGCACTCACCCATTCAGCTGCACCGCTGACCACCACTTCATTACCTAGGAGAATCACATGACCACCAAGAGCACGCCCAGCATCACCACGACCGACACGACGCCCGGTTTCACCTACGAGCCCACCCTCATGCCCGAGCATTTCGCGAGCCCGTCGAGCCGTGAGACCAATGACAAGATCGACCGGAAGAACCTGGAGGACCGCACCGCGAAGATCGCGCGGGAGACAACCCTCAGCGCGCAGGCTGCGCAGGCCATGCAGCCGCAGGCCCGGCCCACACTGCTCACGAACGCGCTCACCGGCAGCGCTGAGGCGATTTGGGGCCCGATCCTCCGTCGCGAGCTTGGCTCCTGTAGCCGCGTCACGAGCCGCCTTCAGCCGCGCGAGGCGGGCAAAACCAGCACCGCGATCCTGGAGGCCGCCCTCGACGCGGGCCGCAAGCGCGAGGCCATTCCCGAGGACCTTGCGGAGCAGCTCGCCGAGGTCGCGGGCACCGGCCGACTCATCGAGGCCTCACGGGATGGCGCGTACCTCGCGGGGTCGATGACGGCGGCCCGCCTCAGCTCGGAGATCAAGGCGCGGAAGAAGGAGTTGGAGGCCGCTGCGCACCAGGACCTCGCGGCCCTCGTCGCCGACGCCGCCCAGGTTGCGCGGGAGCTGGAAGGCGTCGACAGCGCGGACGTGGCGATCCGGCGCGGGCAGTCGGCCGTCATCGCGTGGGGCCTGCGCGATGGCCTGCGCGAGCGGATGGTGAGCATCGCGAAGGATCTGCACTACATCCGGCGGGCGACAACGTCCGGCTTCGGCTTCGTGCGCGGCGGCTCTCCCGACCGCCTCGCGCAGGGTGGGGAGGTCTCGTTCGCGTCCACGTGGGCCCGCGTGGACGAGCTGCTCGAAAAGCTCAACGCGAACGACGCCACCACCGACCTGCTCGTCGGCCGGTAGACCACTCAAAGAACGGAGAAACACATGAGCAACAACGGTTTCGGCAAGTATCTCAACGGCGAGCAGACCGAGGCGCAGCGCCAGCAGTCCCACGGCTATCGGCGCGGTTTCGGCCAGCATGTCGACGGCACGCGCACGGCCGAGAACTTCAAGCGCGAGCAGCTCGCGACCCAGCGCCGGGCGCGCATCCGGGCCGCGATCGACGCGGGCACCGTGGAGTACGAGGGCCAGGAGCACGGCAGCCGCAACGGTGCGCCGCGTGACCCGCTGCACGATCAGCCGAACGCCATCGAGGCCGAGTGGCGGCGCGAGTTCGGCGGGGGCGCCAAGTGATCACCACGGCGACATGCGGCAGATGTTTCGAGCCCGTCGGCGGGCGCGTGTGGGTCGAGACCCGCACCGACGGCGTGGCGCACTGGAGTCGCACGTGCAAGCGCATCGTCGGCGAGGTGGCCGAGGACGTCGCGCTCGCCTTCGTGACGCCCGAGCAGGACGTTCCGGTTGGCGTCAAGTCTTCCAAAGCCCAAGTAGCATAGGCACTTTCACTCTGCACAGGTGTATCGTGGGCCGCATCGGTTAGCACCCGATGCGGCCCACGTCTTGGAGATCATCCGTCGGCCCACCAAATAGTCACAGTCGAACAGGAACGGATTCACGATGGCTATTCAGCCGCACCCCAAGACTTCTCCGGCCGGGACACCCGCCAACGACAAAGCCCCCGCGCGAGGCGGGGGCCTTGACGAGCATGTCCAGTCGAGGAACGTCTCCGATCGTACCAGCATCGGCCGAAAGATCCACCTGCCGAGCGGCCGAAAGTCCCCGCCGCCGAAGGACGTCACTGGCTGGAAGAACCTGCGCACCCGTGCTTCCTACGTCTTTCCCGAGGGTCACCGAGGCAATATCGGTCTCCTACTCTCGGACGGCGTCATCGGCCTCGATGTCGACGACTACGAGGACGAGCACCAGACAAAGCGCGGGTGCGAGACGATGCGCGAGCTCGTGGCGCAGTGGGGGCCGCTGCCCGACACCTACATGTCCACCTCACGCGCCCCCGAGACGGCGAGCGGGATTCACCTCTACCGCGTGCCAGCGGGGACCCGCCTGAAAGACCGCCTCCCCGACGTCGACGTGATCCAGCCGGGGCACCGATACGCCGTCGTCGCGCCCAGCGTTGTGAGTTGGGACAAGGGGCACGACGTCGACCCGCCGAGGGTCTATCAGTGGTACGGGCCCGACCTGAAGCCATGCGCCGAGCCCAAGCTAGAGGCGCTCCCGTGGCTGCCTGAGCGGTGGCTCGACGGCCTACGCGACACCACCGAGCGGGTGCAGCTCGACGTGGTCGATTTCGCCGACGACACGGCCGCGCTGGCCTGGCTGGCCGAGAACATCCCCGGCTATCGGGAGCCGATGACGTCCGTGCTCCGTCGCGCTGCCGAGGGTCTCGCCGACTCGGTCGACGTCGGCGCGCACCAGGCGATCGTTGAGCCGCTGAACCACATCATCTTCCTCGCGGCCGAGGGCCACCACGGCCTGAAGGCGGCCGTCGAGCTGGCCCACAACGCGTTCTTCAGTGAGGTGCTCGGCGCGAAGGACGGGGAGGCCCGGCGCGACCTCGCGACGGCAGAGAGCGAGTGGAGCCGGACGCTCACCGGCGCCATCGCGAAGCTGCGCGCCGAGGTCGACAACGGCCTCCGGCAGCTCTCCCCTATCGGCCTCGACGCCCAGAGCTTCGAGGTGGACCTCGCGGTGTTCCAAGAACGCATGCTGGAGATCGTCGCCTCCCGAATCTCGCCGATCGACACCCGGGAGTACGACCTCAGCGACATGGGGCGAGGGCTCGTGTTCAACGCGGCCGTCGGGTCGAACCTCCGGCCGGTGCTCGGCGGTAATGACTGGTGCTACTGGGACACCCAGCGCGGGGCATTGACCCGCCTGGACCCCCGCGCGGTGCAGCGCCGGTTCTGGTCGGTCGCGACGATCGAGAGTTACAAGCACACGGCCGCCTTGCTGGAGAAGGACGCCCAGGACGAGGAGAACGAGGGCCGTACCGAGCGGGCCGAGAGCCTCCGCAAGCAGGCCTGTTCCGTCCATACATACGGCGTGAAGTCGGGCGACCTGAAGAACCGACGCGCGGGGCTGGAGAGCGCGCACACGGACCACCCGGACGAGATCAACCCGGAGCAGTTCGACCGCGAGAAGCGGACTCTCGGAGTGGCGAACGGCGTCCTGGACTGGACCAGCGGGGCCGTGGTGCTCCGCAAGGGCACGCCCGAGGACATGATCCTGTCGAGCACCGCCGTTCCGTACGAGCCCGGCGCCACGCACCCACTGTTCACCGAGTATCTCGACACGTTCCTCCCCGATCCGGCGATCCGGCGGTACGTGCGCAAGGTGCTCGGATACGCGCTCGTCGGCGGCAACCCCCGACGGCGCATCGTCTTCCTGAAGGGCGGGACATCCACCGGCAAGAGCACGTTGATCGAGGGCGTGCAGGCCGTGTTCGGCGACTACGCCACGACCTTCGAGCCGAACGCGCTGTTCCGGGCCAAGCGGGACGGCGGGCCCAGCCCGGAGCTGCTCGCCGTGTTCCCGAGGCGCGCGATCTTCGCGTCCGAGGTCGGCAACCGGAACCGGCTGCACGCCGACGTGCTGAAGCGCATGGCGGGCAATGACTCCGTCACGGCGCGCGCGCTGTACTCGAATCACATGGTGACCGCTACCCCGATGTTCCTGCCGATCATCGCGACCAACTCCATGCCGACGATTGAGGACGCCGACGAGGCCCTAGACCGGCGCTTGCTCGTGCTCCCGTTCGAGCAGACGGTGCCGAAGGGGACCGACAAGGACGAGCTGAAGTCGGTGCCGGAGGCTCTTGTGGCTCTGTTCGCGTGGCTTGTGGAGGGGCTCGGCGACTACCTCCGCGAGGGGCTGGACGAGGACGTCCCGGACGTCGTGGACGTGTTCCGAGATGAGGCTATGGGCCAGCTCAACGCGTTCCGCCGATGGGCCACGAGCACGTTCGAGGTCGACACGAGCGCACCCATGTCCAAGCGGGTCACGGCCGACTTCGCGTGGGCGTATTTCGACGGCCAGCGGAGCGTCTGGCCCCGCGAGCTGCGCGAGATCGAGCGAGACGATTTCAAGGGCCGCATGCGCGCCCTGTACGGCAAACAGATGTCCCGCAAGGTGACCGTTCGCAAGCCCGACGGGACGACGGAGCGGAAGACCATCACCGTCTACGAGACTCCGATTGTGCTGCGCGCCAGCACGGAGAGCGAGTAGTCCAAACTACGACCGGCCTCACGATCGCCGTCGGCCCGCAGCCCCACACCTCTCAGGTGTGGGGCTGCCCTGTATCCAGACCTGTCACGCTACGGATACTCGCAACGTCACGAGTACGTGTGCGACGGCGCAGATATTTGTAACGAGACATATTTGCGTAACGTTACGTTTATCTGTATCGTTACAGCTATGGCAGCGACACAGCGCACATGCACACAGTGCGGCACGGAGTTCTACGGCCGGGCCGACGCCCGCTATTGCTCGACGGCGTGCAGACAGAAGGCATACCGCAACCGTAACGTTGCGACTACTCATCACGTCACGGACAGCCGTAACGTTACGGCGCCCGCTCCTGTCCCTGCCGGGGACGAGTGGATGCACGACCGATTCTGGAGTGCCCACGAGGAGAGCTACGTCCGACAGGCCGACCGCCTCGCCTGGGCCGAGGACATGCCGACCGCTACAGCCGCCCAGAAGCGCAAGCGCACGGCGGCGATAGATCGCGAAACGGCCGACGACGGCGCCGATACCCTCGCCGGATTCCTGGAGAGTCTCGCGATGGGGTTCCGAGTGATCCAGGAATCCGGCCCCGAGTTCGAGGCCCCTATCTCCGGCGCACTGCCCGCAAGCATCAGCCCCGAGCGAGCCCGGGGACTCGCACAGCAAATGGAAGACGTGACGCTCCCCCGGCTCATGGAGATCATGGCCCTACTCCGGGGCCGAGCAGCCGAGTAAATCCAACTCCCCCACACAGACCCCTACCGCGACAGGTAGGGGTCTGCTTGTGCACCAGGACATAGAGGGGCACAGCACAGGTAGGGGTCCACCTACAGGACCGGACTATGTGCAGTACGGGTGTAGCCGGATACATGTCAGTGTTGACGTGAATGGTGTGTGGAATAGCAATAGGGCTTAGCGTGAACACACACATAGGGGTCCCTAACCCGGAGCCCTGACCTAGATGTGACTTAGACATGACCTAGATGCAAAACACGGCCTGAGCTGCGATGACTTACGAGACTGAGGTGACTTAGACGGAAAGTCTCCGCTATACACGCGAGGGGCATAAGGGGAGACGAAAAGAGGGAATATCTCTATATGGGAAGCTTTCCACCTAAGTCACCTAAGTCATCTAGGTCATTCCAGCTCAGAGCACGTTTCCCATCTAGGTCACTTCTAAGTCACATCTAAGTCACCCCCGTAATCGCCACCGTGAGCCATCAAGGGCTGCCAGACGGACACGGAGGCGACGAAGGCGTGCCGATCGCTCAGCGTGGACGTGAGGGCGTGGCAGTGCGGACGCCAGCACGGAGGACGACGGACGAGCCGACACCCGGGGGGTGGGGCCCCTCCCCCACGGCCACGAGGGAGCCCCCAGCGTGCTGTCAGGATTGGTTCGTTCACCTAACTAAATCATTCGATATAGCAAGCCTGGAGCCAAATATGCCTCTGACCTGCGGCTTTACCGTCATCGCCGGACGCGGGCGAACCCGGAGCGGTCGACGGCGCACGCCATCCACGGTCGCCCAGACGCGGGACAGAGCACGAGAACCGTTCCCGCGCAGTCGATTCCAGATCCGCCCTTCGCGGGCACCAGCGGGCCGCCTCGCGGGGATCGCGCCCACGCCCTCCCAGAGCCGTCGAGACCGCTCGACGGCGCCCGCACCCCGCCGGGCACCGCCCGACCCGCCAGCGGGGCACACAGGCCGCCCGACGGCCCACGCGAGCGCGCACAGCACGGCGCCGACCCACGCGGGGAGCAGCGACACGAGCACGGGGAGCAACGGAGGCCCTTCGATGGACGAGGCGGGACGGAAAGCCAGAGCGGCACAGGCGCAATCGGGGTTGACGCCAACCCCTACATTACCCCCTCCGCAGCGGGTAGACTCGATGGACACCGCAGCACCGGGAAGGGGACCGCATGAGCACGCAAGATCGACGCGCCGCAGCGCTGAAGCGGTTGTCTGCGCGCTACGGAGATCGCGGCACCGAGACCGACCTCGCGGGGGCCGCACTGGCCGACGTGGCCGCGAAGGTCCGAGAGCGTGGCGAGGTCTCCGAGGACGAGGCCTTCGCCCTCGCCGCCGCCGAGACCAAGGCGATCCGGGACGAGCGGCGCCACGGCGCCTACGCCCCGACCCGATAGGCCTTCCCTCCGTTGGCGATCACATTCGTGCTGGACACGAACACCTACATCAGCGCAGCTATCAGCCCCAGCGGGACGTGCGCGCAGCTTGTGGAACTCGCCCGACAGGGCCGCATCCGGCTCGTGGTGTCGCCGCACCTGCTTGACGAGCTGGAGACACGCCTCGCGCGGGAGAAGTTCCGCCGGTGGCTCACCCTCGACGACGTCCGCGTCTTCGTCGACGCCCTCACGCTTCTCGCCGACATGGTGGAGGATCGGCCCGAGAACGAGACCCCGCACGTGTGCACCGACCCGGACGACAACTTCCTCGTGGCCCTGTTCCAAGACGCACAGGCGGCGATCCTCGTGAGCGGGGACAAGGCTGTCTTGGCGATCGAGTACCCCGGCCTCGATGTGCGCAAGCCGGTCGACGCTCTGGCCGCGCTCGATTTCCACCACGAGTGGGGCGAGGGATTCCTAGAAGGTTCAGGCGAGCAATCGTTCGCCCAGATCGAGACCGAGGGCAACAGGGGGATCTTCGCGGCCTACTCGTCCTTCGTCACGGTGCTGGAGCAACCCAATGCGCACGAGCTGTTGCCCTACGTCGTCGTCCCCGAGACGCTGAAGGCATTCCGCCGGGACCTCGCGTGGGTCCGGGATAACGTCCTCAATCGCGGCTTCACCACCCGACCGCACTATGCATCGCCCGAGGTCGCCTACATCAAGCTACCGCCCGATTCGGGGGTAGTTCTCCGCTCGACCGGCGACATCGTCCTACCGGAGGACACTATCTACGCGACGATGCAACTGTGCCCGGACCTACCGGCGCTCCCGGGGTATGACGGCAATCATTGGCGCGTGTTCGGCATCGGCCGCACCGTCCCGCCGGAGCAGATCGAACCACGTCCCGGCTACGCGCCGTAGCGTTCAATGTCCTCCGGCGTCATCGTCCGGTCGATACAGCCCTTGCGGCAGTAGATCGCACGCTTGATCCGGCTGAAACCGTCGCTGCCGTACCCCTTGCCGATCTTCGTCACGCGCTTGACGAGGGGCCCGCCGCACTCCGTGCACTCGCCGACGACGGTCTCAGTGATCTCGCTCATGAGGCCGAACGTAGTGCCGGACAAGCCTCGCCGTGTCCGTTTCGACCTAACCCGTTCGACCAGCGGGAACCGGCAGGCAGCTACGCCGCCGGCCTCGTCAGAATTGACGTCGACCGGAACGTTTGTGTTGACGTAAACCCTTGCATCACAGTCTGATTCGTCGTCTGAACATTTGACACCCCGTGCTCTACTGAATGCATCGGCGAGCCCGGGGTGTCTTCGATGACCTCCCCAGGATTCGGTCCCCCGGGCTCGCCGATCACTCATTTCGCCCCACGCGGGCACGACCACGGGAGACGACATGGCAGCCGCCCGGCGCAAGATGCCCGCGAAGGTCACGAGCGCACAGCTCCGCGCGCACTACGACGCGGAGGTCGAGCGGCTCAACGACGAGCTCGACGAGCGGGGCGAGGACGGGTTCGAGCTGGACGACGCCGACCGCGCGTTCATCGACCGCCTTGCCGTCATCGCCGACGAGATCCTGATCCTGGAGAAGGACATCGAGCGCAACGGCCCGCTGGTCAAGTCGGCCGTCACCGGCGACACGAGGGCCAACCCGGCCGTCGCACTACACCGGGGGCTCGTGCAGGACTTCGGGAAGATCATCGCGACCCTGGATCGGCGCCTCGCCGCCACGAGCGGGATCGAGCCCGCGACCAGCACCACGGGACCCAAGCCGGGCACTCCGAAGGGTTTCAGGGGCGAGTACAAGCCCCGCGCCACCGGCACGGACGGCGGCAACGTCGTCGCCATGCCGCGCCCCGCACCGAAGCACAGCAGCGCGGGCGGTCGACGGATGAGGAACACGTAATGGGGCGTCGGATCAAGCGCGCGCAGCACGAGGCGCCGCCCCGCCCCGAGCGGGCCACCCGCACCGCACCGGCGGCCCCGCTCCCCGCCTTCGAGGACGAGCTGGAGTCGGTCCTGGAGACGTTGGGGTTGAGCCCGGATGACCTGGAGCGCGGTGGGGTGCTCAATCCCTTCGCGGGCGAGGACAGCGACGGGTTCCGGCCGTTCGCGCCGAGCGAGTTCGTGTGGCCCCATGCCGCGCTACGCCGGGTCGAGCACCGTGCCGAGATCGAGCGGCGCCTCTGGCCGCACCGGCGGTTCTTCAGCTACGTCCCGCGCGCCGTCGCCGCATGACCACGCTCGGCACCACGCGGGAGCGGCCGACGCACTGCAAGCACGGCCACGAGTTCACCGAGCTGAACACGCGGATCAACCGCAACGCGGACGGTTCGTTCCGGCAGTACCGGTGCCGCGCCTGCGCAGCGGAGGCGCAGCGCCGCGCCGTCGAACGCAAACGGGAGTCGATGACCCCGGACGAGTGGGCCACCTACATCGACGCACGGCGGGCCACCCAGCGGGAGAAGGACCGGGCCGCCCGGCGGGCGCAGGGCATCAAGTCGCGCGCGGAGATCGCCGCAGTGCGCGCCCGTGAGCGCAAGGCCCAGACGGCCGAGAGCGCAACCGCGCGGGCAGCGAAGCGCGCGACCCGCGAGGCCGCGAAGATCCGCCCCCAGCAGGAGCGCGAGCGGGGCGAGCTGGCAGAGCAGAACCGGCAGGACGAACAGGAGGCACTCATGGCACAGGCTCGCGACCACGCGCACGTCGCGGCGGGGCCGTTCCCGATTGTTGACCCGCTCGTGCGCGTTCCGGCGGCGTGCCGACGCGGCCACGAGCTCACGGCGCGCACGGTGCACGTCACGACCCGCGTAGTCGACGGCGACACGGTGCCCGGCGGCGTCGAGTGCATCCGGTGCCTCCGGGAGGACTGCTATCGCGCGCACTACCGGATGAGCGCCGCTGACCCCGTGCCACCGGAGTTGCTCGACGAGGCCGAGTTCATACGGCAGCCGTGCGGCACCGGCCACGCCTCCCGCCGCGCGGAGCCGTGGCCCACCAGCGGTTGGTGGGCGCGTGTCGACTTCGCCAGCGGGTGGGGGTTCTGCGACCCGGACCCCACGCCGGAGCTCCGCGCCGCCCGGGAGGCGGCCCGCGCAGAGGAAGCCCTCCGCGTAGACGAGGCCACCCGCGCACGGATCGCCGACGAGCTGGACGAGATCGAGCTACGAGACGCCCGTCTACGCCGGGAGCAACGGCGCCACGACGCGGAGGCCGCCACGGCGGCGATCCGCGCCGCGATGACGGCCGCGCGAGGCGGGGTGGCCGTATGAGGTTCGGCCTGGAGATTCTTGGCCGCGAGGTCCTCGCGGTCACGGTCGGCGTCGGGGATTCCGGGGAGGACCCCGACGCCGACCACCTCGACGACGGGCCGACGTACGAGCTCGGCTCCGATTCGATGCCCGTTGAGACGGATCTCGGCATGGACGACGACGAGGACGCGCCCCGCCCGCTCGTGATCGTGCGCGGCGATCACCTGCGCGACCGGACCACGCGGACACGCCGTAACCCGCCGCCGTTCATCGGGTCCGGCCCCACGCGGGGAGACGTCAGGAATGACGCCAAGCGAAGCACCACAAGGGGTTTCGGGTTCCATGCCTGAGCGGAGTTTTGACCGGGCGTGGGATCATGGACGCAAGCGCCGGGCACCCGCCCGGGACCGGGGAGGTCCATCGCGTAGTTAGGCATCCCCGCACATGGCTCCGTTCGACGTCCACGCCGCCAACCCGCGCACGCCGGGGGAGCTACTCGACGCGGGCGGCCAGCTCGCACTGAAGCGGGACATCAGCTCGCCCGACGAGGTCCTGAAGATCGCCGGTCAGATCGCCGCGATGTTCGGGTTCGACCTGGAGCACTGGCAGGAGATGTTCGACTTCGACGACCTGCGCGCGGCCATCGCGGGCGAGTACGTCGGCACCGATCCGGCCCTCAACGCGATCCAGACCGTGGTGGGGACGATCCGCCGGTTCGCGACCGGCATCATCGAGCCGTGGCGCCTGCCCCTCATCCCGCTCTCGCACATCGGCGAGGCCAGCCCGAACCTGCTGGAGAACGGCGGTTTCGACGGCACCATGCCGATCGAAGAGACCGAGGGTTGGACCTTCAACCCCACCATCGGCCGCACGTCGGCCGGGTCGGCGCAGACGACCGGCAACGGCACGCGCCGCGTGCTGCTCTCGAACGTCGTGCTCTGCGCGCCGGAGCAGAAGTTCGACATCGGCGGCTTCGTCACCTGGTCGATGCTCACCGGTGGGGGCACCGGCGCGTTCAAGCTCTCGGCCGTGGCCTACGACGACACCGAGTCGGTCGTCGAGGAGAAGGTCATCGCCCAGATCGACAGCCCGTCCGGCGCGCAGGCGTGGACCGGTCTGCTCGGCACGTACACCGTCCCGGCCGGGGCGACGAAGATCCGCGTGCAGGTCGAGGTGGCCGCCACGGTCACCGGCGGCACGATCAACTGGGATGACCTGAGCGTCACGAAGTACGGCAACCTGCCCCAGCGCATGGTCGCGGGCCTGGTCTCCGCGCTTGGCGACCTCGGCAGCGGGATCGCCGCCGTGGTCGCGAAGATCGGCGACTTCTTCGACCGGCTCACTGGCAAGGTCGGCACCACGATCGCCGACCTCCAGTCCTGGGCCGGGCAGTTGAAGACGATCCTCTCCGGCGGCACCGTCGGGTCCGGGATCTTCCCCACGCTCGACGACGGCCTGAAGGGCGCGCTCGACGGCGTGCGCAACTTCGCGCAGCAGATCCTGGAGAAGATCGTGCAGGCGATCCGGGGTATCCCCGTCGTCGGCGCGGGCCTCGCGGACCTCTTCGACGACGTCGCGGGCCTTCGCCAGACCGCCGACACCGCCAACGCGACCGCGATCACGGCCGACACGAAGGCGGTCACGGCGCAGAGCTCGGCGAACAACGCTCTCGGCGACATCACCAACGTCGTGCAGGGCCTCGTGAACGGGTGGCGCGGCACCGGCACACCGAGCGGCAGCAACGCGCAGCAGGCACAGGACACCATCGCCGCGATCAAGGTCGCCATCGAGAACGGCTACACCGTTCAGACCGTCACGAGCACGACAACCTGGAACAAGCCCGCGAACCTCACCGAGTGCATCCCCGTCATGATCGGCGCGGGCGAGAACGGGCAGCCCGGCAACGGCACCCGCAAGGGCGGTCGCGGCGGCGGGTTCCTCGCCGAGCGCCTCGACCCCGCCGACGTCCCCTCGTCCGTGACCATCACGATCGGCGCGAGCAACGGGACGCCGTCCTCGTTCGGCAGCCTCGTCGTCGCGGCTCCGGGCCGCAACGGCATCGCGCAGCCGGGCGACATCGGATACGCCTACACCACGTCCGCACCCGGCGACGGCGGCGACGGCGCCAACCAAGACAACTCGACACCGCCGACCGCAGGCACGAGCACAGCCCTCGCCACCGGCGGCAACCCCGGCACCGGCACAGGCGGCGCCGGGCAGAACGGCCAGAACGTCCCCACGACCACCAAGACCAAGTGCGGCGGCTCCGGCGGTGGCGGTGGTCGCGGCGGTGGCGGGAACGTCGGCAACCCCGGCGGCGGCAAGGGCGGTAACGGCGGATTCCCCGGCGGTGGTGGTGCCGGTGGCGGCGAAGGCGGCGCCTACCTAGCCCCGCACGGCGCAGGCGGTACCGGCGCGGCCGGTGTCGGGTTCATCCTCACGAAGACAGGAGCATGACGATGCAGCACGTCGCGGATCTCGATTGGTGGTGCCCGGTGACCAAGCTCTACCGGGCCGACGACGGCCAGCACTACGCGGTGCTGTGCGCCGACTTCTACACCGCCCAGCACACCGAGGTGTTCCTCGCCGACGAGCACGGCAACGCGATCGACGCCGACGGCGACCCCGCCAACGGCCTCACCGCCCTCGTGCGTTGGGACGAGCAGCTCGACCACGACGAGGCCGTTGCTCGGCTCAGCGCGTGGCTCGTCGACCGATCCGAGGCGGTGGCCCAGTGACCGGCCGGGCACCAAAGACCTGTAGTTGGCGCAACCCCGAGAACATGGCGCAGGGGTGCCCCCGGCGCGCCGTCGAGCACCGAGGCCGTGACTACCGGTGCGAGCAGCACCCCGTGGTGGAGAACCTCGACGCCAACCAGCGCGCCCGACGCCGCCGGATCAAGCCGCTCACGACGGCCGAGAAGGACCACATCCGCGAGCGCGACTGGCACGTGTGCCGCGAGTGCGGCGCACCGGCGCACCAGGTCGACCACATCACGGAGATCGCCGACGGCGGCGACAACCGGCCCTCGAACCTCCAGTTGCTATGCGACCGGCACCACGCGCTGAAAACGGCCCAGAGCCGACGGGACGGGGACCCCCGCGACGCCGCCACGTTGCGCCGGGAGCTCTCCGCGCGTGCCCTCCGGAAACGCCGCCTGCGCGAGCAAGGTTTCTACGTGCAGTAGCCTCGCGACGGCACGTCACGGCCGACGCAAACTCTGACATACTCGCAGGTCAGCCCCGCCCCGACTACATGAGTCACAAACCGCAGGTGGCACCGTCGAGCTTGTACTCGACGCTCACGTCCGGCCCCAGGTCGGCCAGCGCGGAAGCGACGTCCTCCGCCGGGGAGGCCAGCATCGGGGAGACGCCCCGCAGCACCTCGAGGCCGAAGCCCGCGAGCTCGTCGGCGCCGCCGCGCAGGGCGGCCGCGGCGGTGTCCGGCAGCGAGCCGGAGAGCATCGCCGCGCGACGCACCGTCTCCAGCGGGACCTCTGCGGCGCGGGCCACCGCGTCGGTGACAACCCCCGCGAGCGCGCCCTGCCGGACCTCGCCCGTGATGAGCCCGACGAGGAAGCGCTGCTCCGCCGCTGTCGCGCGCCCGAACAGCGCGGTGAGGACGGCGTCCCGCCGGGCGACGGAGCCCGCGCCGGAGGTGCCGGCCAACTCATCGAGCGCGGTGATGACCTCCTCGATCGTCAACTCCGGTTCCGCCGCGGGCGTGAGCGCCGGGGCGGTGCGCGCGAGCGTGCGCCAGCCGGTACCCAGTCGCCCCTGCAGGAGCTCGCCCGAGAGCCAGGCGACGACCGGACGCACGTCGGCGGGCCCGGCGGCGCGGATGACCGCGGCCAACGCCGTGATCTTCGCGGTACGCGAGCGCGTGCCCGCTACCTCGGTGGACACGGCGACGACCTCGGCGAACAGCACCCCGTCATTGTGGCGCACACCCCTGACAGATACCGGCCGACCGGCGACGACAGTCCGCGTCAGCGCGACGACAGTCCCACGACAGCGGGGCGATGCATCGTCATGCCCATGACGATCACACAGATGAGGACCGGCGCGAGCCCGTCCTCCCCCACCGACCTCGCGATCGACGCCCGCGGCCTGGTCAAGCACTTCGGTGCGACCCGCGCGGTCAACGGCGTCGACCTGCAGGTGCCCACCGGCACCGTCTACGGCGTGCTCGGCCCCAACGGCGCGGGCAAGACCACCACCATCAGCATGCTCGCCACGCTGCTGCGCCCCGACGCCGGCAGTGCCCGCGTCTTCGGGCACGACGTGGTGGCGGAGTCCACCACGGTGCGCTCGCTCATCGGCGTGACGGGGCAGTACGCCTCGGTCGACGAGGATCTCACCGCGCGGCAGAACCTCGTGCTCTTCGGCCGGCTGCTGGGCAAGAGCCGCCCGGCCTCGCGCGATCGCGCCGAGGAGCTGCTGCACGCCTTCGGGCTGGAGGATGCGGCCAACCGGCCGCTCAAGGAGTTCTCGGGCGGCATGCGGCGGCGGCTCGACCTGGCCGCCAGCCTGATCGACACCCCGCCGCTGCTGTTCCTCGACGAGCCGACGACGGGCCTCGATCCGCGCACCCGCTCGCAGATGTGGGACACCATCCGCGATCTCGTCGCCCAGGGCTCGACGGTGCTGCTCACCACGCAGTACCTCGACGAGGCCGATCAGCTGGCCGACCGGATCGCGGTGATCGACCACGGCCTCGTCATCGCCGACGGCACCGCCGACGAGCTCAAGGCCTCCGTCGGCTCCTCCACGCTGCAGCTCACCCCGGCCGACCGCGCCGATGCACCCGCCGTCGCGCGCACCGTCGACGCCGTACTGGACGAGCCGGCGGCGCTCAGCCCGGAGGCGGCCCGCGTCACCGCTCCGCTGCGGCGTCCCGACCTCGTGCCGGACCTGCTCATCGCGCTGCGTGAGCAGGGCGTCGCCATCGAGGAGATCACGGTCTCCAAGCCCAGCCTCGACGAGGTCTTCCTCACCCTCACCGGCCACCCGGAGAACGGCGCGGCCGCCACCGATCCCGCCCAGGAGGCGTCATGACCACCACCCTGACCCGCGCCCCGGGCCGCACACCCGACCGCGCGGCCCCGAACCACATCGGCCTCGCCGACACCGTCCGGCAGTCCTTCACCATGGGCTGGCGCGGTGTGCTCAAGATCCGGCACAACCCGGAGCAGCTCTTCGACGTGGTACTCCAGCCCGTCGTGTTCACGCTCATGTTCGCCTACATCTTCGGCGGCGCGATCAGCGGCGACGTGCACAGCTATCTGCCGGTCATCATCCCCGGCATCCTCGTGCAGACCGTGATCGTCGCATCGATCGTCACGGGCACCCAACTGCGCGAGGACATGAACAAGGGCGTCTTCGACCGGTTCCGGGCGCTGCCGATCGCCCGGATCAGCCCGCTCGCCGGTGCCCTGCTCGCGGACGTCGTGCGCTACCTCATCGCCACGATCATCACGTTCGTCGTGGGAATCGCGATGGGCTGGCGCCCGGACCCGGTGGGCGTCCTCGCCTCCACCGCGCTGATCCTGTTCTGCAGCTTCGCCGTGTCGTGGATCTTCGCGCTCATGGGCTGCCTGATGAGCAAGGCCACCTCGGTGCAGGGGGTGTCGATGATGATCATGTTCCCGCTGACCTTCCTGTCCAACGCCTTCGTCCCGGTCGAGACGATGCCGGGCTGGTTGCAGGCCTTCGTGAACGTGAACCCGATCAGCCACCTGGTCTCCGCGATCCGCGAGCTGTGCAACTCCGGTCACGCGGGCGTGCACGTGGTGTGGAGCCTGGCCGGCGCGCTGGTGATCATCGCGATCTTCGCGCCCCTCGCCGTGCGGGCCTACATCCGCAACGCCCGCTGACGGCGCTCCGTCCCCGGCACCGCCGCGCTACGCCCTCCGGCGCAGCGCGGCGGTGCTCTCGCGCAGGAGGCGGACCGCGCGGGAGCGCGGGAGCCCGGCCACCTCCTCGCCCCGGGCGCGCCACTGGCCCGCCGGAGCACCCTCCGGCGGATCAGCGAGACGGCGCACGGTCTCGTGCATCACCGGGTAGTCCTGGCGCGCACCGAGTCTGCGCGCCAGGGCCACGAAGATCGCCGCCTCGGCGGAGCCCGGGTCCGTCGCCACCAGGTACGCGCCGACGGCCAGCGCCATGGTCGCCGCCTGCGGCAGATCCCAGTATCCGGTGACCCCGAACATCGCCTCGTCCCCCGCGGTCAGCGCCGCCACCAGCTCGCGCCCCGACTCCGGCTCCCCGCACGCCACGACACCGAGCAGAGCGATCGCCACCAGCATCTCGCCACCGGGATCCCTGCTGCCGTTGGGGATCCGTCGCACCAGCAGTTCGCCGGCCCGCCGGTAGAGCGCGGCGTCGGGCACGCCCCGCAGCCGCGCCAGCTCGGCGGTGCCGATCATCATCGCGGCGACCGCCTCGGGTCCGCCGTCCGGGTCCGGATCGACGGGTTCCCAGTCGCCCTGCAGCGTGCGGTGCAGGGCCTGCGCCTCGTCGAGGCGGCCGAGCGAGCTCAGGCTCGCCACGAGGTACGCGGTCGCCTGCCTCGCGTCCTCCTCGGCGCCGATCGAGGTCAGCTTCTCGGCGGCCGTCCGGTAGCGGCGCTGCGCCTCCTCCCACCGTGCCTGCTGGCCGAGGATGCTCGCGGTGCTCATCGCCAGCATCGCCTCCGTCCACGCGTCGCCCGCGCCGCCGAGCGCGCCGATGGCCGCCGAGTCCTCCAGAGCGCCCACGAGATCGCCGCGGTTCTCCCGCAGGTTCATCCGAGCGGCGAGGGCGTGCAGGCGCACGTCGTCGACGGGCGCGTCCACCCCGGCGAGCACGAGCCGCAGCAGGCCGAAGACGGAGCGCTGCAGGAAGAGGGCGCTGAAGTACTCGGCCGGGTCGAGCAGCGTCCGCTCGGGGCGGTGCAGGCGACGGATCATGGTGCGGCCCCGCACCACGTGCCGCGCCTTCGGGTCGGCCCCGGGCGCCGCGCACGCGGCGAGCACCGTCGCCTGCCACAGCTCGCGATCCTCGTCGCCGAGGCCGGCCACGAGCGCCGGGCGCGGATCGGGCAGGGCGTGCACGATCCGGATGCCCAGCTCCTGCACCTGCGCGTGCAGGCTGCGCATCGACCACAGCCCCGCGAGCAAGGGGAAGACGCGGATCACCGTCCACATCGCGTCGCGATCGCCGGCCGTCAGCGCGCTGACGGCACCGCGGAGCACGAAAGCAAGGTTCTCGAGATCGTCCGCGAGCCGACCGATCACCCCGTGCCCACCGACGGATCGGTACTCGCGCCACATCTGCGCCGACAGCGCCGCCGCCCACGACGCCATCGCCCGATCCACGCCGGTGCCCTCGCCGGTCCCGTCGATCGATCGCGGTGCCTCGGCGAGCCGCTCCTCGCCGAACTCGCGCACCGTCTCCAGCATCCGGTAGCGGGTGCGACCGCCGCTCTCCGTGACGTGGAGCAGGGACTGGTTGACGAGGGATTCCAGCGCATCGTCGAGCGCGATCGGGTCCAGTCCGGTGACCGCGGCGGCAGCGGCGGTGTCGAAGCCCGCGGGGAAGCGGCACAGGCGCCGCAGCGTCCGCTGAGCGTCGGATTCGAGGAGCTCCCAACTCCATTCGATCACGGCATGCAGAGTGCGGTGCCGGTCCGGCGCCGAGCGGTCGGCGGAGCGCAGCAGCGCGAACCGCTGCTCCAGTCGGTCGGTGATCTCCTCCACGCTCAACGTGCGCACCCGGGCCGCGGCGAGCTCGATCGCCAGCGGCAGCCCGTCCAGGCGTCGGCACAGTTCCGCGACGGCGCCGCCGGGCAGGGGCACGTCGGGCCGGACGGCGCGGGCGCGCTGGGCGAACAGTTCGACCGCGGCGGAGGTGGATCCGGCGGTCGCCAGCACGGGCAGCGGGTGCACCCGCTCCGCCCGGATCCGCAACGGCGCACGGCTGGTCGCGAGCACGGTGACGCCGGGAGCACCCGCGACGAGGTCCCCCACCACCTCCGCACAGGCGTCGACGACCTGCTCGCAGTTGTCCAGCACGACGAGGCAGCGCCGGCGTCCCAACGCCTCCACCACCCGGGCGCCGAGATCGCGGATCGCCCTGCGCGGCATCCCGTCCGCGCCCAGGTCCGCCTCCGCGAGACCGAGTACGCGCGAGACCGCCGGCAGCACACCGTCGGCGGAGCGGACGGCGGCGAGCGGCACGTAATAGACCGGGGTGCCCGCCTCCGCCACGGCGAGGCCGACCGCTTCGGCGATGCGGGTCTTGCCGACTCCACCCGGCCCGAGGACGGTGACCACCCGGGACTCCCCCAGGAGCCGCACCAGCTCGGCGCGCTCCGCGTCGCGGCCGATCAGCGGTGTGACCTCGGCGGGCAGGCCCACCGCGGCGGCGCGCGACGGTGCCGACGACGCGGGGGCGCCGTCCGTCAGGAGTTCGCGGTGCAGCCGAGCCGCCTCCTCGCCGGGCTCGGTGCCCAGTTCGGTGATGGAGACGCGGCGCAACTCGGCGTAGGCCGCGAGGGCCTCGGCCGTCCGGCCGTCGCGGGCGAGGGCCCGCATCAGCAGGATCCGGGCGGGTTCATCGAGAGGATCGGCGGCGATGCGGCGCTCGGCGATCGCGCGCGCCGTGTCGATCTCACCCGCTGCCAACGCCGCGGTGGCCGACCGCGCCTCGAGTCGATCGAACGCGGCGCCCGCCCGGCGCGCGAGCTCGTGCGCGGGGCCACCGTCGTCGAGATCCTCACCGGGAGCGCCCCGCCACAGCGCGAGGGCGCGCCCCTCGTCGCCCGGTCGCCGCAGCGCCGCCTCGGCGCGCGCGAGATCGGTGTCCGCCGTGAGCCGGTAGCCGCCCGCGACCGCGTCGAGCGCGGCGGGCCGGATGAGCGCACGGACGCGGGAGATCTGGGTGTGCAGCGCGGCGTGCGGCGCCTTGGGCGGCGCGTCACCCCAGACGTCGTCGACGAGACGGTCGGCACTGACCGGGCGTCCGTCCGCGAGGACGAGCGCGACGAGGAGCCGCCGGGCACGGACGCCCGGCACGGCGCGACCGCCGGCGACGACCGGTCCGAGGACGCCGATCATCGCCGCGTGGTCGGTGGCGCTGCCGTCGTGCACCCGGCCAGCGTAGTCGCGGTGGTGCCTTCGGATCGCCCCGGTGGCGACGCGATCAGCGGATGCGCAGCTTGCGCATCCAGCGCAGCACCTGGAGCGTCTGCTGCGCGTACTGGTCGTAGCTCTGCCCCGGCCGAGCCCCGTAGACCTGCTTCTTCATCGTCGCCAGGTTGGTGGTGTCCGTGTACTTGAGCAGCCCCGCATCGCCGTGCCGCACACCCACGCCGGAGGCCTTCCACCCGCCGGACGGGGTGCCCTTACTGGCGAAGGACGCCGCGAAGCCGTCGTTGATGTTGACGTTCCCCGCCTCGAGCTGTGCGCCGATCCGCGCGGCCCGGCGCAGGTCCTTGCCCCACACACTGGCGTTGAGCCCGTAGTGGGTGTCGTTGGCGAGGCGGATGGCCTCCTCGTCGTCCGCGTACCGGAACAGGGCGACGACGGGGCCGAAGGTCTCGGCCGTCGCGAGCTGCATGTCCGGGGTGACACCGGTGAGCACCGTCGGCGCGTAGAAGGCGGGGCCGACGTCCGTGCGCTCGCGACCGCCGCACAGCACGGTGGCGCCCTTGGCGCGCGCGTCCTCGACGTGCGCCGAGACGCGGCGCAGCTGATCGGGCGAGGCGAGCGAGCCCATGTCGGGTTCGTAGTCGTAGGTGGCGCCCAGCTTGAGCGCGCCCGCGGCGGCGACGAACCGGCGGGAGAACTCGTCGAAGATGCGCTCGTGCACGTACATCCGCTCGATGTGCATGCACGCCTGGCCCGCGTTGGCGAAGACGGCGAAGATCGCCGACGTGATCGCCTCGTCGAGGTCCACGTCGTCGAGCACGATCATCGGGTTCTTGCCGCCGAGTTCGAGGCTGCAGCCGATCAGGTTGCGCCCGGCCCGCTCCCCCACGGTGGTGCCCGTGGCACTCGATCCCGTGAACATGACGAAGTCGGACTCGTCGATGAGGGCGGGGCCCACGTCCGGTCCCTGCCCGCAGACCACCTGGAAGAGCCCCTCCGGCGCGCCGGCGCGGCGCAACAGCTCGACGCCGTAGAGCGCCGCGAGGGCGGTCTTGTTGTCCGGCTTGAGCACCACGCCGTTGCCCGCGATGAGAGCGGGGATCGCATCCGAGAGGGCCATCGCGAACGGGAAGTTCCACGGGGCGATGACACCGATGACACCCTTGGGGCGGTGCAGCTCGACGGAGTTGCTGAGCACCGGGATCGGGCCGCCGCGGCGCCGCGAGCGGAGCAGTCCCGGTGCGGCCTTGAGGTAGTGGCTGATCACCATCGGCACGTCGCAGGACTCCTCGAAGGCCATGCGGCGGTTCTTGCCGGTGCCGCTCTGGATGAGGTCGACCAGCAGCTCGTTGTTCTCCAGGATCAGCTCGTGCAGGCGCCGGAAGACCGCGAGCCGCTCCTCGAGCGGACGCTGCGCCCAGTGCCGCTGCGCCTCGCGCGCGGTGGCGAAGGCCGCGATCACGTCGCCGGGGGTCGACTGCGGGAGTGAGCCGATGGCCGCTCCCGTGAACACCTCGGTCATGGTGAACGGTTCGCGACTGCCGTCGGCCACCACCTGCGCGGTGAGGCGCTCGATCAGCTCGTCGGTGACGCGCGCGGGCAGGGTGCTGTCGATCTGCGTGGGCGAAGCCATACCGAACTGTAACCCAAACCCTAGAACTTGTTCTAGATTCGGGGAATGGTCAACCATCTCAATCTGGGCATCAACCTCGGCTACTGGACCCGTGGGCCGGAGGACCACACCGCCGCGGTGGTCGCCGCGGACGAACTCGGCTACGACTACGTCTTCACCGCCGAGGCCTACGGCTCGGACGCCTTCTCGACCCTGGCCTGGTACGGGGCGCGGACGAAGCGGATCAAGCTGGGCACCGCCGTGGCGCAGATCCCCGCGCGCACCCCCACCGCGACCGCGATGCACGCCCTCACCATCGACGGCCTCTCCGGCGGTCGCATGGTGCTCGGCCTCGGCGCCTCCGGCCCCCAGGTCGCCGAGGGCTGGTACGGCAATCCGTTCCCCAAGCCGCTCGCCCGCACCCGCGAGTACGTGGACATCGTGCGGCAGGTGATCGCCCGGGAGGAGCCGGTCACCAGCGCCGGACCGCACTACCCGCTCCCCCTGCCCGGCGGTACCGGCCTGGGCAAGCCGCTCAAGTCCATCGCCCTGCCGGTGCGACCGCGGATCCCGGTCTTCCTCGGCGCGGAGGGCCCGAAGAACGTGGCGCTCTCGACCGAGATCGCCGACGGCTGGCTGCCACTCTTCGTCGATCCGCAACAGGTGGAGACGGTCTTCGGCGAATTCCTCGCGGGTCGCTCCGCCGGCTTCGAGATCGCCGCCACGGTCTCGGTGATCGTCTCCGACGATCTCGACGCGGCTCTGACCCGGGCCAAGATCCCGCTCGCCTTCTACATCGGCGGCATGGGCCACAAGTCGACCAACTTCCACCTCGACCTCATCGGTCGGCTCGGCTTCGCGGACGCCGCCGTCGCGGTCCAGGAGAAGTTCCTCGCCGGCGACCGCGCGGGCGCCATCGCCGCCGTCCCCGACGAGCTCGCCGACTCCATCGCCCTGCTCGGGCCGATCGACCGGATCGCCGAACGGATGCAGCTCTGGCGCGACTCCCCGGTCACGACGGTGCTGTTCAGCGGCGTCCGGGACGAGAGCACCCTGCGCGCCCTGATGGAGGCGGCGCGGGGCTGAGCGTCAGCGCCGCCCGAAGGTGAAGGCGAGATCCCACGGGTCGAGGTCCCACCGGCTGATCGCCTCGATCATCACCGTCGGGGCCGTCGCCACCGTCTCGGGGCTCGACGGTGCGCTGATCGTCGCCGTCCGCTCCCACTCGTCGATGAACGGGGCCCACAGCTCGGAATCGCCCGGCGGCGGCGCGGTCTCGACGACGGTGACGACGCCGCCCGGCGCACCGTCGGCGGGCAGAACGACGAAGAGGCAGAAGGGTTCGCGGCCGGCATCGTGCGCGCCCCGCTCCACGACGAGGTACTCGTCGGTGGCGGCGCAGTGCTCGACCGCGCGCACGAGCACCTCCCGGAAGTCCTCGAAGGTCGACCGCGAGGGCCGCTTCTGCGCGGCCAGCGCGACCGACTGCTCCTGCATGGTCAGGGCCCCGTCGGCGCCCCGCAGCGGGGCCCGCGGCCGCACCAGCAGCGCACCGTCGGCCTCCGACAGGCGCGCCGCCTCGCGATAGCGCCCCTCCTTGCGCGAGACGCGGCCGATCCGGCCGGCCGCCTGCACCTCGCGGAGCCAGGCGTCGTCGGGCACGGACCAGAGGCGGGCGGCACCGTCGGCCGACCAGGTGCGCACGAGCCCCCCGACGCACGGGCTGAGCTCGACCAGGTCCGCATCGTCGTCCGAGTGCGTTTCGAGCATCGTCGCGCCTACAGGAACGCCGCCGTGCTCCCACTCACGGGCATCGCGGGCATCCCGAGCTTGCGGTGATCCCAGCTGCGCACGCGGTCACCGCGCAGGCGCACCGCGACCCGCTTGTTCATCATCGCGTCGATCGCCGGCTTGAGATCCTCGGTGTACGGGCCGAAATAGCGCTCGTAGACCTGCTCGCAGACCGCGCGCACCGTCGCCTCGTCCTCCACGATCTCCGCAGCGCCCTCGATGGTCACGCCGCGCAACTGGTCGTAGGAGTCCCCGGCCTCGATCGACGCGCTCATGACCGGATTGCGGCGCAGGTTCACCACCTTCTGCGACTTGGACTTGGTCTCGATCCACAGGTCACCGTCGATGACGGCGTACCACATGGCGACCAGGTGCGGCGCCCCGCTCGCGCCGAGAGTGGCGATGGTGGCCGTCCGGCTGCGCTCGAGGAAGTCCTCGATCTCCGCCTCGGACATCTGGATCGCGCCGCGCTGATTCGTTCCCATGTGATCAGCGTGCCAGGTTCAGGCGGTCGACGGCATCGGAGAACTCGCCGACCAGCTCCGCCATGATCTCGGCGACGGGCCGCACCGCGTTCATCCTGCCCACGATCTGGCCGACGGGCATCGCCACCACCGAGGGGTCACCCGAGGCGTGGATCCGGCTGTGCGCCTCCCCCACCAGCAGGTTCTGCAGGGGCATGGGCAGCGCCGACGGTGCGCCGGGCTGCTCCCACGCCTCCGTCCACCGGGTCTTGAGCAGGCGGGCGGGCTTGCCGGAGAAGATCCGGGTGCGCACCGTGTCGGCGCTCGTCGCGGAGACCAGGGCCTCCTGCATGGTCTGCGACTTCGTGTGCGTCTCGAGGTACTCGGTGGTGGTGAGCCAGTACGAGCCCATCCACACCCCCTCGGCACCGAGGGTCAGCGCCGCGGCGATCTGCCGGCCGGAGCCGATGCCGCCCGCGGCGACGACGGTCGCGTCCTCACCCACCTCGTCGACGATCTCCGGGAGCAGCACCATCGAGCCGATCTCGCCGGTGTGGCCGCCCGCCTCGTAGCCCTGCGCGATGACGATGTCGACGCCGTTGTCGACGTGGGCGCGGGCGTGCTTGGCGCGGCCGGCGAGCGCGGCGACCTTGACGCCGTGCTCGTGCGCGGCGTCGATGACGTCCTTCGGCGGCGAGCCGAGGGCGTTGGCGATCAACGAGATCCGGTGCTTGAGTGCGACGTCGACGTGCGATCGGGCCACCGAGTGCAGCCAGCCGAGCACCCCCGCACCGGCGGCACCGTCGGGCAGCTCCGGCACCCCGAGCTCCCGCAGGGTGCGCTCCACGAAGGCGCGGTGCTCGGCGGGGATGAGCTCGGTGAGATCGCCCGCGCTGCCCTCGGTGGGCACCTTGTTGGGCATCACGATGTCGACGCCGTAGGGCCGGCCGTCGGTGTTGGCGTCCATCCAGTCGAGGACGGCGTCGAGCTCGTCGGGGTCGTTGAACCGGACGCAGCCGAGGACGCCGAGGCCGCCGGCCCGGGAGACCGCTGCGGCCACGTGCTCCGACGGGGTGAAGGCGATGACCGGGTACTCGATGCCCAGGTCCTCGCACAGGGGTGTGCGCATGAAACCTCCTGAAGACTTCTTTCCTCCAAACTAGAACCTGTTACTGTTCGGTGGCAGCGGATTGCCGCAATTGCCGACCCCCATTTCTCCGGGGATCCTGGACCGAGGAGCTTTCGCCATGTCCGACAACGCCCCACACGCCCTCGTCGAGCAGCGCGGTCACACCCTGCTCATCACGATGAACCGGCCGGAACGCAAGAACGCGCTCACCGGGGAGATGCTGCAGATCCTCAGCGACGCCTGGGACCGGATCGACGACGATCCGGAGATCCGCAGCGCCGTCCTCACCGGCGCGGGCGGCGCCTTCTGCGCCGGCGCGGACCTGAAGAACATGGCGAAGTCGAACCCGGGCGAGGCGATGAAGGAGGGCAGCGCCTTCGATCCGGCCCGGATCCCGGGACTGATCAAGGGCCGCCGCCCCGGCAAGCCGCTCATCGCCGCGGTCGAGGGCGCCGCCATCGCCGGTGGCACGGAGATCCTGCAGGGCACCGACATCCGCGTCGCGGGCGAGAGCGCGAAGTTCGGTGTGTCCGAGGCCAAGTGGAGCCTCTACCCGATGGGCGGCTCGGCCGTCCGGCTGCCGCGGCAGATCCCCTACACGGTGGCGGCGGATCTACTGCTCACCGGTCGGCACATCACCGCGGCCGAGGCCAAGGAGTACGGCCTGATCGGCCACGTCGTGCCCGACGGCACCGCGCTAGACAAGGCCCTGGAGTTGGCCGACCTGATCAACGCGAACGGCCCGCTGGCCGTGCAGGCGATGCTGCGCACCATGCGCGCGACCGAGGGCATGCACGAGGAGGAGGCCTTCGCGATCGACGCGAAGGAGGGCCTGCCCGTCTTCCTCTCCCGCGATGCCAAGGAGGGCCCGCGCGCCTTCGCCGAGAAGCGCACCCCCGCCTTCGAGGGCCGCTGAGCCTCCCGCGCGAGCGCCCGCTGTGACTCGACAGCAGGAGAGCCCTGATCCTCGGCTGAAGGATCAGGGCTCTCCTGCTGTTGCGTCGGGTGGTCAGGCGTACTGGGCGCGCAGCGCCTTCTTGTCGGGCTTGCCGAGGGGGCTCACGGGGATCGATTCGACGAGGTCGACGGTCTTGGGCGTGTAGACGGCCCCCTTCCGATCGCGGACCAGCGCGCGCAGTTCCTCGACGTCGACGCTTGCGCCGGCGCGGGGGACCACGACCGCTTTGACCGCCTCGCCCCACTTCTCATCGGGCACGCCGATCACCGCGACCGAGGCGACGGACGGGTGCGTCGAGATCACGTCCTCGACCTCGCGGGGGAAGACGTTGAAGCCGCCGGTCACCACCATGTCCTTCTTCCTGTCGACGATGTAGAGGTAGCCCTCGTCGTCGAACCGGCCCACGTCGCCGGTGTGCAGCCAGCCGTGCGCGGTGGCCTCGGCGGTCTGCTCGGGCTTGTTCAGGTAGCCCTGCATGACCAGCGGCCCGCGCACGCAGATCTCCCCCGGCGCACCGGGTTCGACAGGGCGCCCGGCGTCGTCGAGCAGGGCGACGTTCACCCACGGGACGGGCTTGCCGCAGCTCGCCAGCCGCTCCGGCTTCGACGGGTCGTGGTCGGCGCGGCGGAGCACGGAGATGGTCATGGGGCACTCGGCCTGGCCGTAGAACTGGAAGAACTTGGGGCCGATGCGCTCGATGGCCTCGGTGAGCCGGGTCGGCGAGATCGCGGAGGCGCCGTAGAAGACGGTCTCCAGGCTGGAGAGGTCGTAGTCGTCGAACTTCGGGTGATCGAGCAGGGCGTAGATCATGGTGGGCACCAGCATCGTCGCGGTGATGCGGTACTTCTCGATGGCCGCCAGCACCGCCTCGGGCTCGAACCGGGGCAGCACCACCATCGAACCGCCGGACATCGACGTCGGGTTCCAGAAGGCACCGCCCGCGTGGCTGAGCGGCGCGCACACCAGGAACCGGATCTCCTGCGGCCATTCCCATTCCGTGCGCTGGATGCGCAGCAGGGAGGCGCCGCCGGAGTAGCTGAGCATGACGCCCTTGCTCTTGCCCGTGGTACCGCCGGTGTAGGCCAGGCTGGCGGTCGACGACGGGTCCGCGGTGTGCGCGGCGAGCGGTCCGGGCTCGAACCCGGCCGCGACGGCGGTCAGGTCGACCCCGTGCTCCGTGGGGCCGAGCGAGAGCAGGGTCTTCAGGCCGGGCACGCGTTCCCGCAGGTCCGCGGCGCGCTGTTCGTAGAGCTGCGGGTCGTAGATGAGCGTCTCGATTCCCGCGTCCTCCATGACGTAGACGTGATCGTCGAGCGAGCCCATCGGGTGCAGCGCGGCGAACCGGACGCCGGTGATCAGATTGGTGGACTGGGCGATCAGCACCTCGTGCCGATTGCCCGAGAGCATCGCGACCGGGCTGCCGACGCCCAGGCCGAACGACGCGTAGGCCTGGGCGTACCGGCTCACCTCGTCGCGCACCTGGGCGTAGGTGAGCGTGCTGTCCCCCTCGGGCCCGGTGACGTGCACGGCCGTCCGGTCGGAGTAGGCGCCCAGCGAACCGAGCAGGATGTCGCCGGCGAGCGGCTCGCGGTGCAGATCGTCCATGGAACACCTCGTGGATCGTGACGGGGATACCGGCGCGGAACGCGGTACGAACTTTCTTCACGGTAAAGGCATCGCGCCGTTTCCGGGATACCCTTGCGCCAAAAAGTTAGAACATGTTTCACTCGTGAGGTGACCGCTGAACCGCAGACCCTCTCGGCGCCGATGCACCTGTCCTTCGACTACACCCGGTCGCTCGGGCCGGTCCTGGGCGCGTTCATGACGAACCTCCGCGCGCGCCGCATCGTCGGCACCCGGGACGCGGCCGGACGGGTGCACGTGCCCCCGCTCGAGTTCGATCCCGACACCACCGCCGCCCTCACCGAGGTGGTCCCCGTCTCCGACACCGGCACGGTGACCTCCTGGAGCTGGAACCAGCACCCCGTCGACGGGCAGCCCTTCGACCGGCCGTTCGCCTACGCCCTCATCCGGCTCGACGGTGCCGACACGGCGCTGCTGCACGCCGTCAATGTCGCGAGCAGCGCCGACATGGCGACCGGGATGCGGGTGCACGCCCGCTGGGCGGCCGAGACGACCGGCGCGATCGGCGACATCACGCACTTCGTGCCCGGCGAGGGCGGCGGCGTCCCCGACGTCGCGGAGCCTGCCGGCGAGCCGATCGAGATCCTCACCACCCCCGTGGAACTGCGGCTCGAGCACTCGGCGTCCGAACCCGAGACGCGGTACCTGCGGGCCCTCGCCGAAGGGCGGTTGCTGGGCCAGCGCTGCGGGAAGTGCGGCAATGTCTACGTCCCGCCCCGCAACGCCTGCCCGATCGACGGCATCCCCACCACGGACGAGGTCGACCTCCCGGACACCGGCGTCGTCACCACCTTCTGCGTGGTCAACGTGCCCTTCCAGGGCCAGCGGATCAAGCCCCCGTACGTCGCCGCCTACGTGCTGATCGACGGTGCCGACATCCCGTTCCTGCATCTCGTGCTCGGCTGCGACCCCTCCGAGGTGCGCATGGGCATGCGCGTGCGCGCCGTGTGGAAGCCGCGCGAGGAATGGACCGAGAGCCCCGGCAACATCTCCCACTTCGAGCCGACCGGCGACCCGGACGCCCCCTACTCCAGTTACGAGAAGCACCTGTGAGCACACGCACCTGCACCGATCCCGACGGCTCCGTCGCCGTCGTCGGCTACGCCGCCACTCCGTCGCTGCGCGCCGCCCAGACCACCACCAACGGCGTGGAGATGCTGATCCCGCTGTTCGCCGATGCGTTCGCGCAGACCGGCCTCACCAAGTCCGACATCGGATTCTGGTGCTCCGGCTCGTCGGACTACCTTGCCGGGCGGGCCTTCTCGTTCATCGCCGCGATCGACTCCATCGGCGCCGTGCCGCCGATCAACGAGTCGCACGTGGAGATGGACGCCGCCTGGGCCCTGTACGAGGCGTGGGTGAAGATCCGCACGGGCGAGGTCGACACCGCGCTCGTCTACGGCTTCGGCAAGTCCTCCGCCGGGGTCCTGCGCCGCACTCTCACCATGCAGCTCGACCCGTACACCGTCGCGCCGCTCTGGCCCGATTCGGTGTCCGTCGCCGCGCTGCAGGCCCGCGCCGGCATCGACTCGGGCGCGTGGACCGAGGCCGACATGGCCGCCGTCGCCGCACGCAGCCTGGGCGATGCCACAGCGAATCCGGGCGCGCAGGTCTCGCGCACCGTCGACGCCGACAAGCTACTGGCCGAACCGCTCTGGGCGGATCCGCTGCGCCGGCACGACATCGCGCCCGTCACCGACGGCGCCGCGGTCGCCGTCCTGGCCTCGGCGGAACGCGCCCGCGAGATCCGTGAGAACCCGGCGTTCATCACCGGGCTCGAGCACCGGATCGATTCGCCCGCCTTGGGATCGCGCGACCTGACACAGTCCCCGTCGACGACGGCCGCTGCCCGCGCCGCGGGTGCCGACGGCGTGCGCCTCGCCGAGCTGCACGCGCCGTTCACGCACCAGGAGCTGATTCTGCGCAATGCGATCGGCCTCGGGGACGATGTACGGATCAACCCGTCCGGCGGTGCGCTCGTGGGTAATCCGATGTTCTCCGCCGGCCTGGCGCGGATCGGTGAGGCGGCGCGCGCCGTGTGGAACGGCGACGCCGAGCGCGTCCTCGCCCACGCCACGAGCGGGCACGCCCTGCAGCAGAACCTGATCGCAGTGATGGAGGCCAAGTGATGGGTAAGCCCACCGCCGTACTCGGAACGGGACAGACCCGTCACCGCGCCAAGCGCACGGACGTCTCGATGGCCGGCATGATCCGCGAGGCCGTCGACGCCGCGCTGCTCGACGCCGGCACCACGATGGCCGACATCGACGCGATCGTGATCGGCAAGGCGCCGGACATGTTCGAGGGCGTCATGATGCCCGAGCTGTTCCTCGCCGACGCCCTGGGCGCCGTCGGCAAGCCGCTGCTGCGCGTGCACACGGCGGGCTCGGTGGGCGGTTCGACCGCCGCCGTCGCCGCCGCCCTGGTGAAATCCGGTGTGCACAAGCGGGTGCTCACCGTCGCCTGGGAGAAGCAGTCGGAGTCGAACGCCATGTGGGCGCTGTCGATCCCGGTTCCGTTCACGGTCCCCGTCGGTGCGGGAGCGGGCGGCTACTTCGCCCCGCACGTACGCTCCTACATCCGGCGCTCGGGCGCCCCCGAGCACGTCGGTGCGATGGTCGCCGTGAAGGACCGACGCAACGGCGCGCGCAATCCGCTCGCCCACCTGCACCAGCCCGACATCACCCTCGAATCGGTGCAGGCGTCGCAGATGCTGTGGGACCCGATCCGATTCGACGAGACCTGCCCGTCGTCCGACGGCGCGTGCGCCATCGTGCTCGGCGACGAGGAGGCGGCCGCCGCCTCGGAGGCCGCCACCGGCAACCGCGTCGGCTGGGTCCTCGCGACCGCCATGCGCACCGAGCCGCTGGCCTACGCCGGCCGCGAGCACGTGAGCCCGCGCGCCGGCCAGGACGCCGCGGCCGCCCTCTGGCGCGACGCCGGCATCACCGATCCGCTGAGTCAGGTCGACGCCGCGGAGATCTACGTGCCGTTCTCCTGGTTCGAGCCGATGTGGCTCGAGAACCTCGGCTTCGTGCCCGAAGGCCAGGGCTGGAAGCTCACCGAATCCGGCGGCACCGAGATCGGCGGCGAGCTGCCGGTCAATCCGTCGGGCGGCGTGCTCTCGTCCAACCCGATCGGCGCCTCCGGCATGATCCGGTTCGCCGAGGCCGCCAAGCAGGTCATGGGCCGGGCCGGGGACTACCAGGTCGACGGCGCCCGCACCGCCCTCGGCCACGCCTACGGCGGCGGCTCGCAGTACTTCTCCATGTGGCTGGTGGGCGCGGACAAGCCGCAGTAGCCACTCCCGAACGCGAGTAGCCCGCGCATCGCTATCGTCCCGCCCGACGTAGAAGCCCACCCAGGACCAGCGCCACCGCGACAGCGGACGCGGCGAACCACGCGGGCCCCGCGCCCCCACCGACGCGTTCGAGCGCGGCACCGGCGCCCACCGGACCGGCCACCGCGCCGACGTTGAGCGCCGCGGTGGCGTAGGCGCCCGCCATGGTGGGCGTCCGCCCTGCGGCCGAGTCGATCACGAGCGCGATCAAGGTCCCGCCGACGGCGAACGCGAGCAGGCCTGCCGCAGGCACGGCCGTCAGCAGAACGAGCGGTGCCCGGCCACCGGTCGCGAGCGCCGCCCACGCGCCCACCAGAGTCGGGGCGGCCGTGGCGAGAAGCGCCCACGGGCGTGCGTCAGCGATCCGCCCGACGAGGGCAACACCGAGGCACGCCCCGACTCCGAAGAGCAGCAGCACTCCGGGAATCCACGAAGGTGAGAGCGTCTCCTGCACCGGGACGGCGAGATACGTCAGCATCCCGAAGGTTCCCGCGTTCACCAGCGCGGTCAGAGCGAGCAGCACTGCCGCCCTCGGGTTCCGGAGCGCGCGGATCTCCCCACGCAACGACGGGCGGCCGCCGGCGGCCTCGGATCGATCCCCCGGCGCCACGGCGAGGATCGCAACGAACGGCGGCAGGCAGAGCACCGCGACCGCCCAGAACAGGGTTCGCCACCCCGCCGCCGCGCCCACGACGGCACCGGCCGGGACGCCCGCGACCATGGCGATCGTGGTGCCGGCCAGCAGAACCGACAGGGCGCGGGCGCGGCGGTCGGGGCCCACGGCGGCCGTCGCCACCGTGAAGGCGACGGCGAGGAAGCCGGCGTTGGCGACCGCCGCCAGTACCCGGGTCACGAGCAGCACCGGCAGGGACGCGGTGAGCGCACCGACGGCGTGGACCGCCGCGAACACCGCGAGGAACACGAGCAGGGCCGCGCGCGGGGGCCACCGTCGCGCGAGGGCGGCGGTGGCCGGTGCACCGACGACCATGCCCAGCGCGTAGGCGGAGACGAGGCCGCCCGCGGCGGACGTGGTGACCGCGAGATCGTCGGCGAGAGCGGGCAGGACGCCGGAGAGCATGAATTCGGAGGTACCCATCGCGAAGACGGCGAGGGCGAGGAACAGGACGAGCCGAGGCACGAAGAACTCCTGGGGCGAGGGAAACGGGGCATCGTCTCCGGTCGCCGCAGTCGGCTCGATCAGCGCACGTCGGCGCGCTGCGCGGGGCCGACGGCGGGACCGGCGACCCCTTCCTCATGGGATTCGGGTGTGCTCACCGGCGCCACCGTAGTCCGCATGCGGCACCCGGGGCGATCCGTTTTCCGGGAGATCCGCAATGAAATGCGCTCCGAAGCCTGATTCGGCTTCGGAGGGCAGCAGGATGCGGAATCCTCGGGCGATCGGCTACTCGTACGCGACCTTCCAGTGCTTGATGCCGTTGAGCCAGCCGGAGCGCAGGCGCTGCGGGGGCTCGAGCTCACGCAGGTTCGGCATCACGTCCGCGATCGCCTTGAACATCAAGTCCATCTCCAGGCGGGCGAGGTTGGCGCCCACGCAGTGGTGGGTGCCCGAGCCGCCGAAGCCGACGTGCGGGTTCGGGTCGCGCAGGATGTTGAAGGTGTAGGGATCCTCGAAGGCGTCCTCGTCGAAGTTGGCCGAGGCGTAGAACAGCGCGACGCGCTGGCCCTTCTTGATCGTCTGCTCGCCGAGCTGGACGTCCTCGAGCGCGGTGCGCTGGAACACCGAGACGGGTGTCGCCCAGCGGACGATCTCGTCGGGGGCCGTGCGCGGCCGCTGCTCCTTATAGATCTCCCACTGCTCGGGGTAGTCCACGAAGGCCTTCATACCGTGGCTGATCGCGTTGCGCGTGGTCTCGTTGCCGGCGACGGCGAGCAGGAGCACGAAGAAGGCGAACTCGTCGCTGCCCAGCGACTCGCCGTCGATGTCGGCCTGGATCAGAGAGGTCACGATGTCATCCATCGGACACTTGCGACGCTCCTCCGCCAGGTTCCACGAGTAGCCCGTGAACTGCGTCATCGCGTCGAGGTAGTTGCCCTCGAACTCCGGATCGTCGTAGGCCATCATCGAGTTGGACCAGTCGAAGAGCTTGCGCCGGTCCTCCTGGGGCACACCGAGCAGCTCGGCGATCGCCTGCAAGGGGAGTTCGGACGCGACCTGCTCGACGAAGTCGCCTCCGCCCGTCTTGCGGGCCTCGTGCACGATCTGCTCGGCCCGCCCGGCCAGCGCGTCGTGCAGCGAGGCGACCGCCTTCGGAGTGAACCCGCGGGAGATGATGCGCCGCGTCTTCGTGTGCTGCGGCGGATCCATGTTCAACAGCAGCATGCGCTGCATGTCGATCTGCTCGCGCTCGATCTCGGGGCCGAAGCGCACGATCGCGCCGTTCTCCCAGTTGGAGTACTGTTTCGGGTTGCGCGAGATCGCCTTGATGTCCTCCAGCTTGGACACCACCCAGAACCCGCCGTCATCGAATCCGGTGGTGCCGGGCAGGATGTCCTGCCACCACACCGGGGCCGATCGCCGCAGCTCGGCGAACTCGGTCTCCGGCCGTCGCTCCGACCACAGGTCGGGGCTGGTGAAATCGAACCCCGCGGGGAAGTGCACGCTCACGCCGCCTCCTCAAGCGTCTTCACCCGGTCTCTGGCCAGGCGTATCTGAAACATGTTCTACTCATTGAAGCACAGACGCTCCGCTCGTGAGCTAGATTGCGAAGGACGCTGCGCCCACAGCAGTTACACAGGGACGAACCAGCCGCGGCGCCACCGCACGAGGCTCGACAGAGCCGGAGCTGCGCGCCACAATCGAGAACGTGCTCTACCTGTTCGGGAGAGCCGAGAAATGTGAGGAACGATCGATATGGGCATCCCCGTCATCGTCGACGCCGTCCGCAGCCCCATCGGCAAGCGGGGCGGCTGGCTCAGCGGCCTGCATCCCGCCGAACTCCTCGGCGGCACCGTCACGGCCCTCCTCGAGCACGCCGGGGTCGAGCCCGCGCAGATCGAGCAGATCATCGGCGGCAACGTCACCCAGGCGGGCGAGCAGGCGGGCAACATCACCCGCACGGCCTGGCTCAACGCGGGCCTGCCCGAACTCACCGGCGCCACCACCATCGACGCGCAGTGCGGCTCCGCGCAGCAGGCGACCGGCCTCATCGCCGGTCTCATCGCCACGGACGCGATCTCGGCGGGCATCTCCTGCGGCGTCGAATCCATGAGCCGCATCCCGCTGGGCGCGAACCGACCGGAGGGCCTCGGCAACTCGCGCCCGCCGTCGTGGACCATCGACATGCCCAACCAGTTCCTCGCCGCCGAGCGGATCGCCGAGCGCCGCGGCCTGAGCCGCGAGGACATCGACGCCTTCGGCCTCGCCTCGCAGCGCAAGGCACTGCAGGCCTGGGCGGAGGGCCGGTTCGACCGGGAGGTCGTACCGCTCAAGGCGCCCGCGATGGTCGACGGTGCGCCGACGGGCGAGACCATCGAGGTCGCGCGCGATCAGGGTCCGCGCGAGAGCACGCCGGAGGGTCTCGCCAAGCTCAAGCCCATGCTCGACGGAGGCCGGCACACCGCCGGAACCTCCTCGCAGGTCTCCGACGGTGCCGCCGCCGTCCTGCTCATGGACTCCGATCACGCGGCCGCGCTCGGCCTGACCCCACGAGCGCGCATCGTCTCCCAGGCCCTCGTCGGCGGCGAGCCCTACTACCACCTGGACGGCCCGATCCGTGCCACCGAGCGCGTCCTCGAACGTTCCGGCCGCGCGTTGAGCGACATCGACCTCTTCGAGGTCAACGAGGCCTTCGCCTCGGTCGTGCTCTCGTGGCAGCAGGTGATCGGCCCCGATCCGGACAAGGTCAACGTCAACGGCGGCGCCATCGCGCTCGGCCACCCGGTGGGTTCCACCGGCGCTCGCCTGATCACCACCGCGCTGCACGAGCTGGAGCGGCGCGACGCGTCGACCGCGCTCATCGCGATGTGCTGCGGCGGCGCGATGGCCACCGGCACCATCATCGAGCGGATCTGAGCCGATGCGTGTAGCAGTGACCGGCGCGGCCGGCTTCGTCGGCGGGAACCTCCTGCAGCAGTTGGTCGATCAGGGCCACGAGGTGGTCGCCATCGACCGAACGACCTCGCCGCAGTCCCCGGCCGGGGTGCGGTGGGTGCGGGCGAGCGTGCTCGAGCCCGACGAGATGCGCAGCGCGCTGGACGGCGTGGAGGTGGTCTATCACCTGGTCGCCATGATCACGCTGCGGATGCAGGACGAGACCGCGTGGCGCCTGAACACCCGGGGCGTCCGGGTTGTCGCACGCGCCGCCCTCGATGCGGGCGTACGCAAGATGGTGCACCTGAGCTCGATCCACGCCTTCGATCAGGACCTCGTCGACGTCATCGACGAGACGGCCCCGCGCTCGGAACGGCCCGAGATCCCCGTCTACGACCGGTCCAAGTGGGCCGGGGAGCAGGAGCTCCGCACGGTCATCGACGACGGTCTCGACGCCACCATCTGCAACCCCACCGGCGTGTGGGGCCCGGCCGACCACGGCGCCGCCCTCTCGCGGCTGAACCGCCTCGCCTGCACCGCCGCCCGCGGCCGGATGCCCGCCTTCGTCTCCAAGGCCGGCTTCGACCTGGTCGACGTGCGGGACGTCGCGACGGGCGTGATGCTCGCCGCGGAGAAGGGGCGTACAGGCGAGAACTACCTCCTCGGTGGAGAATTCGCCCCGATCGTGGACGCGATGCGGCTCGCGGCACAGGCCGCCGGCCGCTCCGGCCCGCGGGTGGTGGTGCCGATCGGCGCCCTCGCCGCGGTCATGCCCGTGCTCGAGCCGATCGGCGCCCGGCTCGGATCGGACGTGCTCTCGAAGGCGGCGCTCGGGCCGCTGTTCGCCTCACCGCTGGTCGACATCTCCAAGGCCCGCAACGAGCTCGGCTACGCACCGCGGTCGATGGCGACGACGGCCACCGACCTGGTGCGCTTCTTCCAGGAGTCGGGCCGGCTGAGCGCCCGGCCCTGACCCATCGACTCGGCCCACCCCTCGCCGAGACGCGGCCGGCCGCGCGGAGTTCCCCTCCCGCGCGGCCGGCATCGTCGTCTCCGGGTCAGGCTCCGTACACGGGCTCCGGGTCCGGCGCCTCGGCGACGAGACCGTGCACCACCGCGCCCAGTTCCGCGGGCTCCCATCGCGCACCCTTGTCGCGCTGCGGCCCGTGCCGCCAACCCTGCGCGAGGGAGACCTTGCCGCCCTCGACCTCGAAGACGCGACCGGTGACGTCCGCGGACTCGACACTGCCCAACCACACCACGAGCGGCGAGATGTTCTCGGGCGCCATCGCATCGAAGCCGTCGTCCGGCGCCGCCATGTCGTCGGCGAAGGTCACCTCCGTCATCCGCGTGCGTGCGGCGGGGGCGATCGCGTTCACCGTGATCCCGTACCGGCCCATCTCCGCGGCGGCCTGGATCGTCATCTCGGCGATGCCCGCCTTGGCGGCCGCGTAGTTGCCCTGCCCGACGCTGCCGAGCAGGCCGGCGCCGGAACTGGTGTTGATCACCCGCGCCTGCGGCTGCCGGCCCGCCTTGGACTCGTCGCGCCAGTACGCGGCCGCGTGCCGCAGCATCGCGAAGTGCCCCTTGAGGTGCACGCGGGTCACGGCGTCCCACTCCGTCTCGGACATGTTCACCAGCATCCGGTCGCGCAGGAAGCCCGCGTTGTTGACCAGCACGTCCAGCCGACCGAACTCGTCGATCGCGCTGCGAACCAGCGCCTGCGCGCCGTCCCAGTCCGCGACGTCGGAGGCGTCCGCGATCGCGCGGCCGCCCGCGGCGCGGATCTCATCCACCACCTGCTGTGCGGGGCCCGACGAGGCGTCCGCACCGTCGAGCCCGACACCGTAGTCGTTCACCACGACCGCGGCGCCCTCCGCCGCGAAGGCGAGCGCGTGGGCGCGTCCGATGCCGCGCCCGGCTCCGGTGACGATGACGACGCGACCGTCGACGATTCCTGTCATTGTTGTTCTCCTGATTCGTGGTTCGGTCTAGTTCGTGTCGCGCTGCGCGTTCGCCGCAGCGAGGAAGGCGGGGCGTTCACCGCCGCCGTGGACGAGAAGGGTCGCGCCGCTGACGTAGGACGCGAGCGGGGAGGCGAGGAAGGCGGCGCACGCCCCGACCTCCTCGGGATCGGCCAAGCGGCCGAGGGGGACCGTCGCGCCGATCGCCGCGATCCCGGCGTCGTCGCCGTAGTGCTGCTCCGCCGCCTCGGTGCGCACCATGCCCACGTCGAGCGCGTTCACCCGCACCGCCGGGGCCCACTCCACCGCGAGGCTCGCGGTAAGGGAATCGAGACCGGCCTTCGCTGCCCCGTAGGCGGCGGTCCCGGGCGACGGACGCGTGGCGCTGACGCTCGAGACGTTGACGATCGACCCGCCCCCCGCCTCCTGCATCACGGCGTTCGCACGCTGCGCGACCAGGAGCGGGGCCAGCAGGTTCAGCCCGACGACCTTCTCGTGGAATCGGGGCGAGGCGGTGGCCGCGTCCGAGAAGGGCGCGCCGCCCGCATTGTTCACCAGCACGTCGAGCCTTCCGTGCCGCGCAACGATGCCCGCGATCAGGCCGTCGACCTGCTCCGGCTCGCGGACGTCGGCGGCGACGAACTCGGCGACGGCACCGTCGATCCCGACCGGACTCTCGGGCTCCCGCCGGGCGCACACCACCACCGTGGCGCCCTGCCGGAGGAAAGTGCGGGCGATGCCCGCGCCGATCCCCCGGACGCCGCCGGTGACCAGCACCACCGCGCCGTCGAGTCCGAGATCGCGCCCCGCAGGTGCGTTCGCCACAAGATTCACCACTTCCCATTCCGGCCGACCGGGCTTCGGTGGTAGCGTACCAAGCAATTGCTAGGTTTAGATCACGTTCTACCTGTCTACCTCGAAGGAGTCGGTGTGCCTTCACCGATCAAGACCACCGTCGACGAGCCCGGGATCCACACGATCACCGTCGACGCGCCCCCCGTCAACGCCCTCACTGTGCAGGGCTGGTTCGACCTCGCGACCGCGATCACCGAGGCCGGCCGCGACCCGTCGTGCCACGTCGTCGTGGTGCGCGCGCAGGGGCGCGGCTTCAACGCGGGCGTCGACATCAAGGAGATCGACGCGGCGCAGGCGGCGGGTGACGGCTACGGCGCGCTGATCGGCGCGAACGCGGGCTGCGCCGCGGCCTTCTCCGCCGTGTACGACTGCGCGGTCCCCGTGATCGTGGCGGTGAACGGCTTCTGCCTGGGCGGCGGCATCGGTCTCGTCGGCAACGCGGACGTGGTGGTGGCCTCCGACGACGCCACGTTCGGACTGCCCGAGGTCGATCGCGGGGCGCTGGGCGCCGCAACGCATCTGGCCCGCCTCGTGCCGCAGCACCTGATGCGCACGCTGTACTTCACCGCCGGCACCGTGACCGCCCAGCAGCTGCACCACTTCGGGTCGGTGTACCGCGTGGTGCCGCGCGGCGAGCTGGACGAGGCGGCCGTCGAAGTGGCCCGGGCCATCGCCGCCAAGGACACCCGTGTGATCCGGAAGGCCAAGGAGGCGATCAACGGGATCGACCCGGTGAACGTGCACACCAGCTACCGGTTCGAGCAGGGCTTCACCTTCGAACTCAACCTCGCGGGGTACTCGGACGAGCACCGCCGGGAATTCGTCTCGACCGGCCGCACCGTGAACGAGGCCGCCGAGGCGCAGGACGCACAGCAGGAGAACGCATGACCGACAAGACCATGACCGCCGAGCAGGTGGTCGCCGAACTCGAGGACGGCATGACGCTGGGCATCGGCGGGTGGGGCTCGCGGCGCAAGCCGATGGCCCTGGTCCGCGCGATCCTGCGCTCGGACCTCAAGGACCTCACCGTGGTCTCCTACGGCGGGCCCGACGTGGGCCTGCTGGCCGCGGCCGGGAAGATCCGGAAGCTGGTCTTCGGCTTCGTCACCCTCGACACCGTTCCCATCGATCCGAACTTCGCACGCGCCCGGCAATCCGGCGCCATCGAGGTCGCCGAGTGGGACGAGGGCATGTTCGCCGCGGGCCTCAAGGCCGCGGTGCAGCGCCTGCCCTTCCTGCCGATCCGCGCGGGGCTCGGCTCCTCGGTGATGGACGTCAATCCCGATCTGCGCACCGTCTTCTCGCCCTACTCGGACGGCGAGGAACTGGTGGCCGTGCCCGCTCTGCGCCTGGACGCCTCGCTGGTGCACATGAACCGGGCCGACGCGCGCGGCAACGCCCAGTACCTGGGGCCGGATCCCTACTTCGACGACGACTTCGCCCTCGCCGCCGACCGCTGCTACGTCTCCTGCGAGAAGATCGTCCCCACCGAGGAACTCGTGGCGGGCGGCCCCGTCCAGTCGCTGCTCCTCAACCGCGGCGCTGTGACCGGTGTCGTGGAGACGCCGAACGGCGCGCACTTCACCACCGCGGTTCCCGACTACGGCCGGGATGAGAAGTTCCAGCGGCACTACGCCGCCAGCGCGAAGGACCCCGTCGCGTGGGCCGCGTTCACCGAGCGCTTCCTCAGTGGCGACGAAGCGCACTACCAGGCTCAGGTGGCCGCCTGGGCCGCGGAGGAGACGAAATGACCGACATCACCCGCGCCGAGGTCTGCGTGACCGCGATCGCCGACCTGTTCCGCGGCGACGGCGAGATCACCGCCAGCCCGATGGGATTGATCCCGTCGCTGGGCGGCCGGCTCGCCCGCCTCACCTCCTCCCCCGACCTGCTGCTCTCCGACGGCGAGGCGTACCTCATCGCGGATGCGGCGGACCCGTCGGCGGGGATCGAGGGCTGGCAACCCTTCAAGAAGGTGCTCGACGTCGTGGTGCCGAACGGTCAGCGCCACGTGATCATGGGCGCCAGCCAGATCGACCGGTACGGCAACCAGAACATCTCGGCGATCGGCGAGCACAGGGCACCGTCGCGCCAGTTGCTGGGCGTGCGCGGCGGACCGGGCAATACGGTGAACAACCGCACCTCGTACTGGATCCCGAAGCACTCGACGCGGGTCTTCGTCGACTCCGTCGACGTCGTCAGCGGCGTCGGACACGACCGTGCGCGCGCCGCCGGGCCCTCCGCCGCGCGGTATCACGACGTGTACCGCGTGGTCACCGATCTCGCGGTGCTCGGCTTCGGCGAGGACGGCGCGATGACGCTGCTCTCCGTGCATCCGGGGGTCGACGAGGACGCGGTGCGCGAGGCCACCGGGTTCGCGCTCGCGGGCGCCGACGTCCCCGAGACCCGCCTGCCCACCGCGGAGGAGCTGGAGATCATCCGCACCGTGGTGGATCCGAAGGGCCTGCGCAGCAAGGAGGTTCCGGCATGACGCTGCGGACGCCCTTCACCGAACTGGTCGACGTCGAGCACCCCGTGGTGCAGACCGGCATGGGATGGGTCTCCGGCGCCCACCTGACCTCGGCCACCGCGAACGCCGGCGGCCTCGGCATCCTCGCGTCGGCGACGATGACCTACTCGGAGCTCGAGGACGCGATCCGCAGGACCAAGGAGCGCACCGACAAGCCCTTCGGGGTGAACCTGCGCGCCGACGCCGAGGACGCGCAGCAGCGGGTCGAGCTGCTCATCCGTGAGGGGGTCGCGGTCGCATCGTTCGCGCTGGCGCCCCGCAAGGAGATGATCGCGCAGCTCAAAGACGCCGGGCTCGTGGTGATCCCGTCCGTCGGCGCCGCTCGACACGCGGAGAAGGTCGCTTCCTGGGGAGCCGACGCGGTGGTGGTGCAGGGCGGCGAGGGCGGCGGTCACACCGGTGGCGTCGCCACCACGCTGCTGCTGCCGTCGGTGCTCGACGCGGTGGACATTCCCGTGATCGCCGCCGGCGGCTTCTTCGACGGCCGCGGGCTCGCCGCAGCGCTGGCGTACGGCGCCTCGGGCGTGGCGATGGGAACCCGATTCCTGCTCACCCGGGACAGCCGCGTCCCCGAATCGGTGAAGGCGGAGTACCTGCAGCGCGGCCTCGGCGACACCGTCGTCACGACCAAGGTCGACGGGATGCCGCACCGGGTGCTGCGGACGGCACTGGTCGACGCGCTCGAGCGCTCGCACGGCGTGGCGACGTTGGCGCACGCCGCCGTGAACACCCTGCGCTTCCAAGCGCTCACGGGCGTCTCCTGGAAGGGGCTCGTCAGCGAGGGCCTGGCGCTCAAGCGGGGCGGCGATCGCACCTGGAGTCAGCTCATGATGTCGGCGAACACCCCGATGCTGTTGCGCGCCGGGCTCGTCGAGGGCAATACCGACGCGGGCGTCCTGGCCTCGGGGCAGGTCGCCGGGATCATCGAAGACCTGCCGACGGTGGCGGAGCTCATCGAGCGGATCACGCGCGAGGCCGAAGAGCGCTTGGACGCGCTCTCCGGCCTCAGGTCATGATCGATTCGCGGCTCACGCGAAGCGCATGACCTCGCTGTAAACGGTCTTCATGTCGTCGAAAGCACGCGACGAGACGGTCAGCGTCGAGTAGGCGACGGCGTCGACGCTGCCGATGCAACCCTCGATGCTCACGCGCTTCTCACCGAAGCGGATGCCGAAGTTCTCGCCCGGCTTGGGCTTCGAGATCGTCTTGGTGCCGACCGGCAGGTAGACGATGGCGCCCGGCGCCGTCTTGATGACCTGGTTCTGCGTCAGCCCGAGGGAGCCGCCGACTCCGACGATGGCCGCGCCGGCGGCCGGGATGCTGCCCGCGAGCGCACCGCCCGCGCCGATGGTCTGGTTGCTTCCGATCCAGGACTCGAAACCGCCGTCCTTGACGCCACAGGCCACGACGTAGCCGACCTCGACTGTCGCCGACTCGATCTCGCCCGGCGCCTTGGTGATCAGGCCCTCGGCCTTGCCGTCGACGTAGGCCAGGCGCGACTTGTTGTCGCCGGCCAGCGGCGGGAACAGCTTCGCCTTGAGGTCGAAGAGCGAGATCTGCGCGTTCACACCCTCCCCCGACTTGATGGTCTGCTTGGCGCCCTTGACGGGGCCGGACGGGTTCTGCGGGGTGATCTGCGCGGAGGCCGGGCCCACGGACAGCACCGAGACGGCGCACGCTGCGGCGACTGCGGCCGCCATGCCGAACTTGATTCGACGCACTCTTCGACTCCTCTTCGAACGGTCTCTGATTGAGTACGCAAAGACAACCACGTCCCTGAGAATTTGCCAAGCCAAATCTGAATTCAGGGTCGATTTTGCGACTTAGAACACATATCTCGCCCAGGGTTCAGCGGTCATCACGCCCCAGACACGCCTCCGACATGAAATCTACACATTTTCACCTGCTTGAATGCATGCATCGCAATGAGAACGTGTGGTAACTTCCCGCGCGCCCACTCCCGTGCGATCGCGAACAGACCATGCAACTACGCTGCAATCGCTACAGCGGCAACACAACCCTCCCGTCGGTGCGGGTTCATGATGACGAACCGACGTCACCCCGACACGACAGAAGGCGCACGTCGCGTCGCGACGTGCGCCTTCCGCCTGGTCTCGGGAGAGTCTCCGCCCTCAGAGGCGCTCGATGATCGTCACGTTGGCCGTTCCGCCGCCCTCGCACATCGTCTGCAGCCCGTACCGACCACCACGGCGCTCGAGCTCGTGCAGCAGGGTGGTCATGAGCTTGGCACCGGTGGCGCCGAGCGGATGCCCCAGCGCGATGCCACCGCCGTTGACGTTCACCTTCTCGTGCGGGATGCCCAGCTCGTCCATCCAGGCCAACGGGATCGACGCGAAGGCCTCGTTGCACTCGAAGAGATCGATGTCGCCCACCGCGAGTCCGGTCTTCTGCAGCGCGTACTGCGTGGCGGGGATCGGCCCGGTGAGCATCCACACCGGGTCCGCGGCGCGCACCGAGATGTGGTGGATCCGCGCCCGCGGCCGCAGCCCGTGGCGCTGGGCGAACTCGCCCGAGGCGACCATCACGGCGGCCGCGCCGTCGGCGATCTGGCTCGCGACCGCGGCAGTGATCGCCGAGCCCTCGGCGAGCGGGGCGAGGCCGGCCATCTTCTCCAGAGTCGTTCCCCGGCGCGGCGTCTCGTCGACCGCGAAGCCTTCGACCGGGGCGATCTCGGCCTCGAACCGGCCCTCGTCGATGGCCGCGATCGCCCGCTCGTGGCTCGCGAGCGCGAACTCCTCCATGCGGGCGCGGGAGACGCCCCACTTGGAGGCGATCATGTCGGCGCTGGCGAACTGGGAGACCTCGACATCGCCGTAGCGCTCGCGCCAGCCCACCGAGCCGGAGAAGGGATCGTCGAAGCCGTACTCGCGCCCGGCGATCATGGCTGCGCTGATCGGGATCGCACTCATGTTCTGCACGCCGGCGGCGACCACCGCGTCCGCGGTCCCGGAGAGGACGGCCTGCGCCGCGAAGTGGACCGACTGCTGGCTCGAGCCGCACTGGCGATCGACGGTGACGCCGGGGACCTGTTCGGGCAGGCCCGCGGCGAGCCACGAGGTGCGGGCGATGTTGCCCGACTGCGGGCCGATGGTGTCGCAGCACCCCATGATGACGTCGTCGACGAGGTCCGGGTCGACGCCCGAGCGCAGGACGGACGCGCGCAGGACGTGCGCACCGAGATCGGCGGAGTGCACCTCCGCCAGGGAGCCGCCGCGCTTGCCGGTGGGGGTCCGTACCGCGTCGAGGATGTACGCGCCGGGGGCGAGATCGGTCATGACTGCTCCTTGTCGAGACTGGCGATCCCGTGCTCGAGGATCGTGAGGTACTGGTCTGCCACCGTGTCCACGGAAAGCTGCCCGCCCGGGCGGTACCAGCGGACCGCGACCCAGACGGTGTCACGGAGGAAGCGATAGGTGACGTCGACATCGAGATCGGCACGGAAGTCACCGGTTTCGATGCCACGGGTGATGATGCCGCGCCACATGGAGCGGAACTCCTGGAGAAAGTCGGCGATGTAGCCGAAGCGCTCCTGCTGGGCGAGCCCGCGCGCCTCCGCCTGGTAGATCGCGACGGCGTCGGGGCTCGCGTCGATCGCGGCGAAGGAGGCGATGACGCAGCCGCGCAGCTGCTCCCGCGGCGCATCGGCACCGGCGAGCACGGCGCGGTACTCGCCGAAGAGCCGCTCGAGGAACTCGCGCAGGATCTCGTCGAGCATCGACTCCTTGGAGTCGAAGTGGTGATAGAGGCTGCCGGACAGGATGCCCGCGGCGTCGGCGATGTCGCGCACCGTCGTCGCGCGATAGCCGTTCTCGGCGAACAGCTTCGCGCTCAGGGCCAGGACCTCCGCGCGACGCGCGGACGGGTCCGGCTTAGGCATGCTGACTGCTCACGGAGACCACCTCACCGGTCATGTACGAACTGTAATCGGAAGCCAGGAAGGCGATCACGTTGGCGACCTCCCAGGGCTCGGCGGCGCGGCCGAAGACCTCGCGGCGCGAGAGCTCGTCGAGCAGTTCGTCGGAGGTGACCTTCGCGAGGAAGGCGTGCATGGCGATGCTCGGGGAGACGGCGTTGATCCGGATCCCGTGCGGCGCGGCGTCGACGGCCGAGCACCGGGTCAGCGCCATGACGCCCGCCTTCGCGGCGGCGTAGTGGGCCTGCTCGGCCTGCGCCCGCCAGCCGATCACCGAGGCGTTGTTGACGATGACGCCGCCCCCGCCCTGCGCGATGAACCGGTTGATCGCAGCGCGCGTGGCGCGGAAGGTGCCGGTCAGCGTCACGTCCAGCACGCGGGACCACTGCTCGTCGGTCATGTCCTGCACGGCGACGCTGCCGCCGAGGCCGGCGTTGTTGACCAGCACGTCGATCCGCCCGTACCGCTCCGCGGCACCGTCGAGCAGGGCCTGCACCTGCTCCTCGACGGTGACGTCGCAGGTGATCGCGTGCACCCGGTCACCGAACTCCGCGGCGAGCTCGTCGCGCTTCTCGCCCAACCGGCGCTCGTGCCAGTCGGAGATCACGACGCGGGCGCCCTCCTCGAGGCAGCGCCGCGCGGTCGCGGAACCGATGCCGGTACCGGCGGCCGCGGTGACGACGACGACCTTGTCCTCGACCAGGTTGCGGCCCTGCGGGTACGGGGGTGCGGGAATGGCGCTCATGGGCGGGCCTCTCTCGGCAGGCCGAGCACGCGCTCGGCGAGGATGTTGCGCTGGATCTCGTTGGAGCCGCCGTAGATCGTGTCGGCTCGGGTGAACAGGTACAGGCGCTGCCAGTCGTCGAGGTCGACGCTGCCGGAGGCGCCCGATCCGGTGCCGTCGGCGAGCAGTCCGGCGGCGCCGCGGACCGTCATCGCGATCTCGCCGAGCCGACGGTGCCAGTTGGCCCACAGCAGCTTCGCGACCTCGGCGGTGCCGGTCTCGGCCGAGCCGAGGGTGCGCAGGGCGTGCGCGCGCATCACGTCGAGCTCGGTCCACGCGCGACGCAGGGCGTCGGCGACCTCGGGACGCTCGGCGGCGCCGGTGTCGAGGGCGAGATCGGTGAGGGCCTGCACTTCGCGACGGAAGCCGATCTGCTGGCCGAGGGTGGCGACGCCGCGCTCGAAGGCGAGCGTCCCCATCGCGACGCGCCACCCCTCGCCGGGCTCGCCGACGACGTTAGCGGCGGCGGTCCGCGCACCGTCGAAGAAGACCTCGTTGAACTCCGATGTGCCGGTGAGCTGCACGATCGGCCGCACCTCGACGCCCGGCTGGTCCATGGGGACGAGCAGGTAGGACAGGCCCCTGTGGCGGGCCGATCCGGGCTCGGTACGGGCGACGACGAAGCACCAGTCGGCGACGTGCGCGAGGGAGGTCCAGACCTTCTGCCCGGAGACGACCCATTCGTCGCCCTCGAGGCGCGCGGTGGTACTGACATTGGCGAGGTCGGAGCCGGCACCTGGCTCGGAGTAGCCCTGGCACCACAGTTCACGGACGTCGCGGATCGCGGGGAGGAACCGCGCCTTCTGCTCCTCGGTGCCGAAGGCGATGAGCGTGGGCCCCAGCAGTTCCTGGCCCAGATGCGAGACCTTCGCCGGTGCTCCCGCACGCGCGTACTCCTCGTGGAAGATCACCTGCTGCGCGATGCTCGCCCCGCCGCCGCCGTTCTCGGCCGGCCAGCCGATGCAGTTCAGGCCCGCCGCGGCCAGATGTCGCTCCCAGGCGACGCGCTCGTCGAAGAACTCGTGCTCCCGGCCGGGGCCGCCCGCGCCGCGGAGCGCGGCGAACTCGCCGGACAGGTTGGTCGCGAGCCAGTCGCGGATCCGTGCCCGGAATTCCGCGTCCGTCTCACCGCTCGCCGTGGCCACGGCACTCCCTTCGCCATTCCACCAAGCAAGTGCTTGGTGGAATCAGGTTACACAGACTCGACTCGCACTGTAACGTGTTCTACCAAGCACTTGCTAGGCAGAAGGGTTTGCGCATGTCACGCACCATTGCAGCGGCTCTGCGCGACGTCGCGGAACGGTTCGCGGCGCACACCGCCGTGGTCGACGGCGATCTGCGGATCAGCTACGCCGATCTGCACAGCCGCGCCCGCGACGTCGCCCGGGCACTGCTCGCCGAAGGGATACGACGGGGCGACCGGGTCGCGGTCTGCGCGCCGAACGGGCACGAGTGGATCGAGGCCGCCCTCGGCGCCGCCTACATCGGCGCCGTCCTGGTCCCCGTCAATACGCGGTACACCGGCCCCGAGATCGTCGACCTGCTCGCGCGCACCCGCGCCCGGGCCTTCATCGTCGCCGGCCCGTTCCTCGGCGTCGACCGGCTCGAGCTCGTCGTCGAGACGGCCGGCGGCCTGCCGGACGACATCGTCTCCGTCCTCCGGCTCCCCGAGTGGGACGGGATCCCCGCCCGGGGCGCGCAGGTCACCGACGCCGCGCTCGACGACGCCGCCGTCGCGGTGGCGCCCGGCGACCCGTCGGACATCTTCTTCACCTCGGGCACCTCGGGTCGCAGCAAGGGCGCGATGAGCACGCACGCCCAGACCCTCGCGAACGCCGCGAACTGGGCCGAGCTGGTCGGCGTCACCGACGCCGATCGGTACCTGATCCTGAGCCCGTTCTTCCACATCTTCGGCTTCAAAGCCGGGATCCTCGCCGCTCTGCAGAGCGGCGCGGCGATCTATCCGGCGCAGACCTTCGACGTGCGCGAGGCCTTCGAACTCATCCAGCGGGAACGGATCTCGGTCCTGCCCGGCGTCCCCACCGTGCACCAGATGATGCTCGATCACCCGGACCGCGCGCAGTACGACCTGTCGAGCCTGCGCGCCGCCACCACGGGCGCCGCCACGATCCCCGTCGTGCTGATCGAGCGAATGCGCACGGAACTGTACGACCGCGTGCTCACCGCCTACGGCCTCTCCGAGGCGCCTGTCGTCACGATGTGCCGGGCCGACGACGACCCGGAGGTGATCGCCACGACCTCCGGCCGAGCCGTGCGCGACATGGAGGTGCGGATCGCGGACGACGGCGAGATCCTGGTGCGCGGTCCCAACGTGATCGCCGAGTACTTCGAGGATCCCGAGGCGACCGCCAAGGCCTTCGACGCCGACGGCTGGTTCCACACCGGCGACGCCGGCTCGATGGACGAGGCCGGGAACCTGCGCATCACCGACCGCATCAAGGACATGTTCACCAACGGCGGTTTCAACGTCTACCCGGCGGAGATCGAGCAGGTGATCGCCCGGATCCCCGGCGTCGCCGAGAGCGCCGTCGTCGGCGTGCCCGAGCCGCGCCTCGGCGAGGTGGGCAAGGCCTTCGTCGTCCTCACCCCCGGCACCGCCCTGACCGAGGAAGCGGTCATCGGCCACTGCCGGGAGTTCCTGGCCAACTTCAAAGTCCCCCGCAGCGTGGAGTTCGTGAGCGAGCTACCGCGCAACGCGACCGGAAAGGTGCTCAAGCGCGTCCTGCGCGGCGAGCCCGACCCTGCAGCAGGAGAGAAACGATGACCGACAGCACGCCCAGCGCCGATGCGACCACCGAGCAGGAGGTGGTGACCTACGAGGTGCGCGGCCCCGTCGCCGTGGTCACCATGAACCGGCCCGAGTACCGCAACGCCCAGAACTCGGCGATGACCTACGCCCTCGACGCCGCTTTCGTGCGCGCGGTGGAGGATCCGGCCGTCAAGGTGATCGTGCTCGCGGGCAACGGGAAGCACTTCTCCGCCGGGCACGACATCGGCACGCCGGGTCGCGACGTGGATCAGCACTTCGAGAACAAGGCCGTCCTGTGGTGGGACCACGTGGGCCGCGACGGCGGCGACCAGCGCTTCGCCCGCGAGTCCGAGGTCTACCTCGGGATGTGCCGGCGGTGGCGGGAGATTCCCAAGCCCGTGATCGCCTCGGTGCAGGGGGCGTGCATCGCCGGTGCGCTGATGCTGGCGTGGAGCTGCGACCTCATCGTCGCCTCCGACGATGCCTTCTTCTCGGACCCCGTGGTGCGCATGGGGATCCCGGGCGTCGAGTACTTCGCGCACCCGTGGGTCATGGGCCCGCGCGCGGCCAAGGAGTTCCTGTTCACGGGCGACCGGTTCTCGGCGCAGCAGGCCAAGGAGTGGGGCATGGTCAATCGCGTGGTGCCCCGCGGAGAGCTCGAGGAGGAGACGCTCGCCCTCGCCGAGCGGATCGCCGACATGCCGAGTTTCGGTCTGGCGCTGACGAAGAAGGCCGTCAACCAGTGCGAGGATCTCATGGGTATGCGCGCGGGTATGGACTCGGTCTTCGGCCTGCACCACTTCGCGCACGCGCACAACGCCGAGGTCTCGGGCGGCGATTCGCTGGGTGGGCAGAGCGCCAAGTCGATGGCGTCCGGAGCGCGCAGCGCGACCGACGACGGCGCCGCACGGAAGGCGGAGTAGGCCGGTGGATCTCGAGTTCGACGATGCGACCGTCGCCTTCCGCGACGAGGTGCGCGCCTGGCTCGCCGCGAACACGCCGGCCGAGCCTCTCCCCTCGTTCGACACCGCCGAGGGCTTCGCCGCGCACCGCGTGTGGGAGGCGACGCTCGCCGACGCCGGCTACGCCGCCGTCTCCTGGCCCGCGGAGTTCGGCGGGCGGGACGCGAGCCTGCTGCAGTGGGTGGTCTTCGAGGAGGAGTACTACGCCGCCGGGGCACCGCTGCGCGTGAACCAGAACGGCCTGTTCATGCTGGCGCCCACGCTCTTCAGCCACGGCACCGACGAGCAGCGCGCGCGGATCCTGCCCGCGATGGCCCGGTCCGAACGGGTCTGGGCGCAGGCCTGGTCGGAGCCGGAGGCGGGCAGCGACATCGCCTCCCTGCGCTCGACCGCGACCCGCGTCGACGGCGGATGGAAGCTCTCGGGGCAGAAGACGTGGAGCTCGCGCGCCGCGTTCGCCGACGGCGCCTTCGGCCTGTTCCGCAGTGAGCCGGGGTCCGAGCGGCACAAGGGCCTGACGTATCTCATGTTCGACCTGCGCGCGCCCGGTGTCACCGTGCGCCCGATCCCCCAGCTCGACGGCGAGCCCGGCTTCGCGGAGATCTTCCTCGACGAGGTCTTCGTCCCCGACGCCGACGTGATCGGCGAGCCGGGACAGGGCTGGCGGGTCGCCATGACGACCGCCAACAACGAACGCGGGCTCTCCCTGCGCAGCCCCGGCCGGTTCCTCTCCGCCGCGGACGCCCTCGTCGACCTGTGGGAACGCGAGGACGGCGCGACCGGCACCGCCGCGGCGCACCGCGTCGCGGACGCCTGGATCGGCGCCCGCGCCTACCAGCTCTACACCTTCGGCACCGTCACCCGCCTGCAGGACGGCGGCGAGCTCGGGCCGGAGTCGAGCGTGAACAAGCTGTTCTGGAGCCACCTCGACGTGGAACTGCACGAGACCGCGCTCGATCTGCTCGGACCCCTGGCCGAGCTCACCGGCGACGCCGCTCCCGACGCGGGCCGCTGGCCCGCCGGCTACCTGTTCTCGCTGGCCGGACCGATCTACGGCGGCACCGACCAGATCCAGCGCAACACCATCGCCGAGCGACTCCTCGGCCTACCCCGGGGAGCCCGATGAGATTCGCACCGTCGCAGGAGAACCAGGCCTTCGCACAGTCGCTCGACGACCTGCTCTCGCGGGCCGGCGTCGTCGCCGCCGCCCGCGCGTGGGCCGAGGGCGAGCACGGACCCGGCCGGAAGGTCTGGGCGGCGCTCGCCGACCTCGGCGTGACCGGCCTGGCCGTTCCCGAGGAGCACGGTGGCGTCGGCGCCGACGCCACCGACCTCGCCGTCGCCTTCCAGGCCCTGGGCTACCACGGCGTGCCCGGCCCGGTCGTCGAGTCGATCGCGGTGCTGCCGGCGCTGCTCGACGACCCCGCTCAGCTCGAAGCCCTCGCGGGCGGGGCCATCGGCACCGTCGCCCTCCCGCCCCGCACCCCGTTCCTGCTCGACGCCGATGTCGCGGACCTGCGTTTCGTCGTTGGCCTCGACGGCGCGATCGCGGAGGCGGCGGCGCCGTCGACCCTCGCACACGGTTCGGTGGACCCGACCCGGCGACTGTTCGACGCCCCGCCGTCGACCGGAGGGGCGCCGGTCGACCGCGACCGCGGCGAGCTCCTGGGCGCGTTCGCCGTCGCCGCACAGCTCCTCGGCGCGGGGCGCCGCCTGCTGGACGACACCGTCGAGTACGCGAAGGCCCGCGCGCAGTACGGGAAGGTGATCGGCGAGTACCAGGCGATCAAGCACCTCCTCGCCGACGTGGCGACGCGGCTGGAGCTGGCCGCGCCCCTGCTCAGCGGGGCGGCGGTCGCCCTGTCGGGCAACGACTCCCGCGGCGTGGACCTCGACCCCGTTCGCGACGTGGCCGCCGCGCGCGTCGCCGCCGCCGACGCGGCGTACCTCGCCGCCCGCACCGCGCTGCAGGTGCACGGCGCCATCGGCTACACCGCCGAGTACGACCTGGGGCTGTGGATCACCAAGGTCCGCGCGCTGCAGTCGGCATGGGGAACCCAGGCCGAACACCGCGCGAGCGTGCTGGACGCGGTCCGGAAGGCGGCGCGATGAGCTCGGAACTGGACGACCTGGCGGGCGCGGTCCGCAGCGTCATCGACCGCCGCTGGAGCGCCTCGGCCCTGCGCGCCGCGATCGACTCCCCTGCCGGCTACGACCGCGACCTGTGGTCCGTGTTGTGCGATCAGGTCGGCATCGCCGCGCTGGCGGTGCCGGAGGCGCAGGACGGGCTTGGGGCCGGCGTCCGCGCGCTGCAGGTCGTGGCCGAACAGCTCGGCCGGCACCTGATCCCGTCGCCCTACCTCGGCTCGTCCGTGCTCGCGACGACCCTGCTCGCCGGCACGGGAGAGACCGAGCTGCTGGCCGGCCTCGCGAGCGGCGAGCGGATCGCCGCCGTCGCCTTCGCGGGCGAGGACTTCGACGACCGACCGATCACCACGTCCGGCGGAACGCTCTCCGGGACGGCACGCCTCGTGCTCGACGGTGATCTCGCGGACGACCTCCTGGTCATCGCCGAGGACGAGCTGCACCTCGTCGATCCCGCCGCGATCTCCCGCCGGCACACCCCGTCGATGGATCCCACCCGCCGGTTCGCCGAGATCGTCGTCGACGGCGCCCCGACCCGCCGGATCGGGGACGCTGCGGGACTCGCGCGCGCCCTCGATGCGGCCTGCGCGGTCCTCGCTGCCGAGCAGGCCGGGGCTGCGGCCAGGGCCCTGGAGATCACCGTCGAGTACGCCGGCTCCCGCGTGCAGTTCGGCCGGCCGATCGGCTCGTTCCAGGCGCTCAAGCACCGAATGGCGGACATGTACGTGCTCGTCGAATCGGCCCGCTCGGCCGCCCTCGCCGCGGGTGACGCGCTGGACCGGGACGACGCGGAGGCGGCGCTCGCCGTCGCGACCGCCAAGACCTACTGCTCGGAGGCGTTCTCGACGGTGGCCGCCGAGATGATCCAGCTGCACGGTGGCATCGGCATCACCTGGGAGCACGACGCGCACCTGTACTTCAAGCGTGCGCATTCGTCCTCCCAGCTGTTCGGCGACCCGGCCCACCACCTCGCGCGACGGGAACTCGCCCACTCCTGAAACACGTTCTTGCCCGCGTCACCACCGCACGGTACTTTCGTAGACGAACTACTTGCGAAAGGAACGCATATGGCGGGCAGTGCACGCACGGACGGCGACACCTGGACCATCACCACCAGCGTGGGCTTCACCGCGCTGCTGGTCGCCGCGGCCAGAGCGGTGGAGACCGAGCGCTCCGACGCCCTCGCCCGGGACCCGTACGCGAGAGTCTTCCTCGCGGCGGCGGGCGATCCCCGCGCGGTGGCGCTCGCGGACGCGGGCGACGGGCCCGGCAACCCGATGGCGGCGACGCGGCACCTCGGTGTGCGCACCCGGTACTTCGACGAGGCCGTCGATTCCGCCGTCGCCGCCGGGCTGCGGCAGGTGGTCATCCTCGCGGCCGGGCTCGATTCGCGGGCCTACCGGCTCGACCTGCCGGAGGGCACGGTCGTCTACGAGCTCGATCAGCCGGAGGTGCTGGCGTTCAAGGAGGAGGCTCTCGCCGCGCACGGCGCGCGCCCGGCCGCCGGGCTGCAGCACGTCCCCGTCGACCTGCGCGAGGACTGGCCGTCCGCGCTGCGCTCCGCCGGGTTCGACGGTGCCGCACCGACGGTCTGGCTCGTCGAGGGCCTGCTCCCGTACCTGCCCGCTGCGGCGCAGTCCCTGCTGTTCGAGCGGATCGTGGACCTGTCGGCGCCGGGCAGCCGGGTGGCCGTCGAGGGGCAGATCGGACCGCTCGACCTCGACGGCTTCCGGTCCATCACCGAGAAGTACTCGCAGTCCGGCAATCCCCTCGGCGACTTCGACGTGACCTCGCTGTTCGTGGCCGACGAGGACCGGTCGGACCCGGCGGAGTACCTCACGGCGCAGGGGTGGACCGTGGTGCGCGCGGGCGATCCCGTCGAGCTGGGCCGGACCTACGGCGTGCAGGACGCGGTGCCCGAGAACGCGCAACTCCTCTCCGGCGCCATCGGCTACTTCACCGCCGCTCTGCCCGGCGAATGAATCAGCGTGCGGCGGAGTGGTACTCCGGGTTCGGGCGCATGTCGATCGCCGACGCGAGCCGGTTGGTCATGTTGAAGAAGGCCGCGGTGT